>NZ_ALJC01000126.1 GCF_000282975.1 Pseudomonas psychrophila HA-4 | reverse complement strand
GGGCGGCTCGGGCGTCGGATTGGGTTCAGGTGCAGGCGGCGCAGGCGCGTCACCGCCCGGTTTGGGAGCCGGTAGTGGAGCCGTGTCCGAGCCCGTCTTGGGCAGCTGTGCGCCGCCCCTGCCAGGCCCCTGACCCGACAGGCCATTGCCATCACCGAGGCCCAGTTTGCCCATAATCAGCTTGAGCGACTGTGGCAGCTCAACCTTTGGCCATTGCCACGCGGAGCCCGAGGTCTCGGGCAACGGCGCATTCGGCGCGCAAAAGCGCAGCCCGAACAACAGCAAGAGCAGGAGCAACAAAGGCAGCAGCCACCACAACCAGCGCCACCAAGGGCGTTTGACCACCACATGAGCGCGTGGCGGCGTCACCACAGGCTCGGCAACGGGTGCCAACGGCGCTGCGACAGGCACTTCAGTGCGCGGATAAAGGCAATACAACGGATCTAGAAAACGATCGGCATTGGGGTGTACAAACCCCCAAAAGGTCAGTACCGGCGTGCCGTTGACCAAGTACACAAAGCTTTCATCAGGAAAGGAGATGACGCGCGTAAGGAGCTTGGCGAAGACCGCTTTGTCACTGAGCGGCGAACTGGCGCCTTCGCTCAGCAGCGTCGTGCTCTGCTCGGCCAAAAAGGCTTTGAAGGTTTCGAGCTGGGCGCGGGCAGGGGCGCGTTCTGCTTCGGTGGCGCTGCCCCACGGCACGACATCGCCCTGGACATCGCTGTACCAGTCAATGTTGTCGCCCAACTCATCACTTTGCGGGACGGCCAAATGCATGGCCATGCCAGGATTTTTGCGGCGAATCGCTTCGCGTAGTTGCAGTGCAGACCGATAGACCGGCTGTCCAGTTTCACCCAGGGCCGTAAAAGCCCCACTTTTGCCACTGCGTAAAAGTGCGCCGCGCATCCTTGCTCCATCAATTAATTCGCGCGGTAAAACCCGGACTGATGCCCGCACCGCCTCCCTGAAAGGTGAGGACAGTAATGTTAAAGCGTCACTGGCGTCAAATAGCCATTATCTGAGAACCGTCAATTTGTCGGCGCGGGGCAGGTTTACCCCTCCACAGCCTTGGTGCCTAGATCATCGGCAAAGCGAAGCAGATAGCCGTCGGGGTCGAGCACTAAAAAGTTGCGCTCACCAAACAGCACATCGTTGCTGCGGTACCAACGTTCTTCGAGGGGTTTGCGTAGCGTGTGCCCGGCGGCGTGGAGGTGCCCGATCAAACCTTGCGCGTCAGGGCATTTGATCGAGAGGTTCATGCCCCGCCCAAACGGCGGCTCTAACGGCCCCACACGCCAAGCGGACTCTTCATGATCATCCTGCTCCAACATCAGTTGGCTGCCATGAAAAGACAGAAAAGCAAAAAGATGCTCAGGCCGTTGATACTCGACGGTGAAGCCCAGCACATCACAGTAGAAGTGCAGGCTGCGCGCCAGATCCGCGACGATCAACTCAGGCACCAGTGCGTTCATCACCACCATAAAAAACATCCTTGTTCTTATTAAAAAACGCACCGCATCCGGGCATTACTCAGCGGGCGGCAGCAACGTGGCTTCCAGTTCAGCCACTTTGGCCTCAAGGCTTTCAAGGCGTGCGCGGGTGCGGGCCAAGACCACCATCTGGCTGTCGAATTCTTCGCGGCTGACCAAGTCCAGCTTGCTAAAGCCACTTTGCAGCAAGGCTTTGAACTGGCTTTCGATTTCGTTGCGCGGCAGCGCAGTTTCGCCACTGAACAGACGAGAGGCGTGGCCACTCAGGGCGTCGAGAAGGTCTTTAGGCGCGAGCATGATTTAAGGTCCTTAAAACTGATGGCGGCGAGTGTATCACGCAGTGTCAGGGGGGCATTCCCAACCGGCCTTCGCACATTTTTCGCGCATCCCACCTGCCACCAGCGCACCGTTTGAGTGCACAAATCCCCTGCGAACTCAGGCACAAAGCCATCAACCCTTGGTAAATGACTGTAATTGCTGACTTTTTCAGACATGGCAAGGTTTCTGCTTAGTTGCTCATGACTCACGTACTGATGCAGTTGCTGTGACGATGGTAGTGCGGCAGATGGTTCAGGGAGTGTTTTCGTCACCAGCGATTGATACACGTTGCGTTGCCTGAAGAAGGACAACGACGCGTTACAAAGCCAGACACTGCGCTTAGACTTGAGCCGGGTTTGTTTTCCTGGGGCAAGTCCACCAATTCGGGAGAAGTTTCATGAAGCTAGTCACCGCCATTATCAAGCCGTTCAAATTAGACGACGTACGCGAGTCGCTGTCTGAAATCGGTGTGCAAGGCATTACCGTTACTGAGGTTAAAGGCTTCGGCCGGCAGAAAGGTCACACCGAGCTGTATCGCGGCGCGGAGTATGTGGTCGATTTTCTGCCAAAGGTGAAGATTGATGTCGCCATTGACGACAAAGATCTTGACCGGGTTATCGAAGCGATAACCAAGGCTGCTAACACCGGCAAGATTGGTGATGGCAAGATTTTTGTGGTCAATCTGGAACAGGCTATTCGCATCCGTACCGGCGAAACCGATACCGACGCAATCTAAGCCGCCAAACCCCCAACGCCCCAGGAGAAAACACTATGACTCTGCGTAAAATCGCAGGGCTCGGAGCCCTGTTGTCCGTCGTAATGCCTGGCCTGGCCATGGCGGCAGACGAAGTGGCCGCTCCAGTCCTCAACTCCGGCGACACTGCCTGGATGCTGACTGCCACGGCTTTGGTGCTGTTTATGACCATTCCCGGCCTGGCGCTGTTTTACGGCGGCATGGTCCGCTCTAAAAACCTTCTTTCCGTGATGATGCAATGCTTCGCCATTACCGGCCTGATCAGCATTCTGTGGGTCGCTTACGGCTACAGCATCACGTTCGACACAACCGGTATGGAAGCGGGCGTTGTTAACTTCAACTCATTCATCGGCGGCTTTGGCAAAGCGTTCTTGGCTGGCATCACACCTGCCAGCATTACGGGACCTTCGGCGCTGTTCCCTGAGGCGATCTTCGTCACCTTCCAGATGACCTTCGCCATCATCACCCCTGCCCTGATCGTCGGTGCGTTCGCTGAGCGCATGAAGTTCTCGGCCATGCTGATCTTCATGGGCGTGTGGTTCACCTTGGTGTATGCACCTATCGCGCATATGGTCTGGGGCGGCCCGGGTTCATTGCTGGGTGATTGGGGTGTGCTCGACTTCGCGGGCGGCACCGTGGTGCACATCAACGCCGGTATTGCAGGCCTTGTAGCGTGCATCGTACTCGGCAAGCGTAAAGGCTACCCGACCACGCCAATGGCCCCGCACAACCTGGGTTACACCCTGATCGGCGCGGCGATGCTGTGGATCGGCTGGTTCGGCTTTAACGCAGGCTCCGCCGCGGCTGCCAATGGCACCGCCGGCATGGCGATGCTGGTAACTCAAATCGCAACCGCCGCGGCTGCACTGGGTTGGATGTTTGCCGAGTGGGTCACCCACGGTAAACCAAGCGCACTGGGCATCGCCTCCGGCGTGGTCGCAGGTCTGGTGGCCATTACCCCAGCGGCAGGCACTGTTGGCCCAATGGGCTCGATCGTGATCGGTCTGGCGGCAGGCGTGATCTGCTTCTTCTGCGCCACCAGCCTCAAGCGCAAACTGGGCTATGACGACTCACTGGACGCATTCGGCGTACACGGTATCGGCGGTATCGTCGGCGCCATCCTGACTGGTGTGTTCGCAGCCCCTGCACTGGGTGGCTTCGGCGCCGTCACTGACATCCCGACGCAAGTCTGGATTCAGTTCAAGGGTGTCGCCTTCACCGTCGTCTACACCGCGATTGTGACCTTCGTCATTCTCAAAGTGCTGGATGCCGTGATGGGCCTGCGTGTTGCCGAAGAGGAAGAGGCCGTTGGCCTCGACCTGGCACAACACAACGAACGCGGTTACAACTTGTAAGCTCGCAAGCGCTCGAAAAAAATACCCGGCCTGCCGGGTATTTTTTTATCTGTAATCTGGCGCTATTCGCGGCACTGAAATGATTTTTCCTACCACTTTAGGCTTAGAACAGTTCTACGCTGGTTTGTAAGCTGAATACTTACATCGAAACTCGACTATTAGCCGCTTTGTTTTTTTATTCAGCACGCTAGAATGCGCGCCGAAGGGCGAAAAACAGCACCTTGGCAGGACGAAGGCGAGGATAACCTCCCGACGCTTTCAAGGCCCGCAGGCCGGGCAGCCAAAGCAACTGGCACTGGGCTGCTGGCAACGTGTTTATCTGGACGAACAGCGCGATACCGCGGTGCTCGGTAAGTTCTCGTCACCTTAATCGATGAAGAGACTTGAGCCTCGGTTTACCCAAGGCTACTTTTTCACCAGCGGCAGTCGACAGTTGGCGCAGCTGGTCTATAACTAATCTGCTTTACGCAAGTCATGGGGTAGAACATGAGCGACGATGATCTGGAAAATGATGACCTCGAAGTAGGTGACGAAGACGAAACCGAAGAAGGCTTGGAAGCAACAGCCGAAGACGTTGCAGACGATGACGGTGGCGAAGATGCGCCGGTCCCTGCGGCCAAAGGCAAATCCAAGGCAGCGGTTTCGGTAGATGACCTGCCAAGTGTTGAAGCCAAAAACAAAGAGCGTGATGCGCTGGCTCGTGCCATGGAAGAGTTTCTTTCGCGGGGCGGCAAAGTGCAGGAGGTCGAGGCGAACGTGGTGGCAGACCCACCCAAAAAGCCTGACAACAAGTACGGCAGCCGTCCTATCTAAGGACTGCTCCAATGCATGAAGAAAAAACCCGCCGTCGCTGCGGGTTTTTTTGTGGGTCACGGCTGAGCGCCGCCCCCCCATAGGCGGCCGCTGCGCAGCCGGACGAAGCCTCGCAAGGCTCGTCAACGGCTACGAGAGGGGGCCTGTGCAGGAGCGAGCTTGTCTCGCGATCTTTTCGCGAAGCGTTTAGCGCAGGTGCTTGAGCACCGCTGGCAGTTCGCTCAAGCAACCTACTTCGGCATCCGGGGCTTTGTCACCGTCCCAGCGTTTGCCACCCGGATTGAACCAGACGGCGCGCAAGCCTGCCTGCTGGGCACCGGCAATGTCGTCACCAGGGTGATCGCCCACGTGCACGGTCGAACTGGCCGCCACGCCACCGCGCGATAAGGCTTCATGGAACAGCCGCGCATCCGGCTTGGCAATGCCAATGTCTTCGGCACACAACACAAACCTGAAGTGATGCCCCAACCCGATCCGTCGCACGTCCGCGTTGCCATTGGTGACCACGCCCAATGCGTAGTCACGGGCCAGTTGCGTCAACGTCGGCTCTGCCAGCGGGAATACGTGCAGTGCATGACGCGCCTCGATAAAGACCTCAAAGGCTTGATCCGACATGCCGGCCGCGTTCTCATAACCCGCATCGTTTAACGCGTGAAACAACACCCGCCGACGCAAGGCGCTGATCCGGTGTTTGAGCTGTGGCTCATCGCTCAAAACCCGCTGGCGTAGCGCCTGATACGCCACAAGGTCTAATGCGCCCAATCTTGGTGCATTCGCCGCCAACCAGTCATGCATGGCGGCCTCGGCGCTGATAATCACCGGAGCGGTGTCCCACAGGGTGTCGTCAAGGTCGAAGGTAATCAGCTCAATAGTCATTCACTGCCCTTACTGCGTTTGGCCCGTGGGTGGGCGCTGTCGTAAACCGATGCCAGGTGCTGGAAATCCAAATGGGTATAGATTTGCGTGGTTTTAATGTCCGCATGCCCCAGCAACTCTTGCACCGCACGTAAATCCTGAGACGACTCCAGCAAATGGCTGGCGAATGAATGGCGCAGCATGTGCGGGTGCAGGTTTTGCCCCAGCTCGCGCTCGCCTGCCGCCTTGACCCGCAACTGAATGGCCCGCGGCCCTAGGCGGCTGCCGCGCTGGCTGACGAACACAGCATCGTCTTGCGGGTTGGCCAGTGCGCGCAACGGGAGCCACGCTTGGAGGGCCTCGCGGGCTTTTTTGCCGACCGGCAGTACGCGGGTCTTACTGCCTTTACCGAGCACTTCAACCAAGCCATCGGCCAGGTCCAACTGGTCCAGATTAAGCCCGGTCAACTCAGACAGGCGCAACCCCGACGAATAGAACAGTTCCAGAATGGCCTGGTCGCGCAGGGCCAAAAAATCGTCTTCGACCGCGCCTTCGAGCAATTGCAGGGCACGGTCGGTGTCGAGGGTTTTGGGCAGGCGACGCTCACCCTTGGGCGGCGCCAGGCCGTTGGCCGGATCGTGATCGCACACACCTTCGCGATTGAGGTAGTGATAGAGCCCGCGCACTGCCGACAACAACCGCGCAATGCTGCGCGAAGACTGGCCTTGCTGGTGCAGACGCGACACCAGTTGGCGCAAGCGCTGAATGTCCAGCGCAGACCAATTGGGAATAGATTCTTTGACGCAGAACGCCAGCACCTTGTTCAGGTCGCGGCGATAGGCTTGCAGCGTGTGCGGTGACACTTGGCGCTCACTGCGCAAGTGAGTGCAGTAAGCGTCCAGTTGTCGTTCCACAGCTAGCGCACCGAGCGCAGGGCGTTGGTAAAACGCGGCAGGACTCGGCCTAGGACTTCGGCGATATACCCCAAAAACAGCGTCCCGACCGAGCTTTTGTAATGCTGGGGATCGCGGCTGGCCACCGCCAACACGCCGTGCAGACCCAGATGATTGAGCGCCACCACGGCGGTCGACCCAATCTGCTTGCGTTGCTCTTCGCCAAACAGGAAGTCCAGCTCATGTTCACGCAAACTGCCGCTGACCGCTTTGCCTTCGGCCAACAACCCGCCCAAGGCACGTTGCGCGTCGGCGCTGCTAACCCAGCGCCCGACGGGCATCGGGTTATCGCCAAACAGCACCAGGCTGACAAAGGGCACCTGAAAGTCCTGGCGCAAGCTGTCTTCGACCGCTATCACCATTTCTTCAAGACTGGTGGCGTCCATCAGGGCAAGGTTGAGACGACGGGTTTTTTCGAACAATCGATCGTTGTCGCGGGCCACGTCCATCAGTTGTGACAAGCGATGACGCATCTCGATGTTGCGACTACGTAACAGCTCTAATTGGCGCTCGACCAGCGAAATGGTATCGCCTCGCTGGTGCGGAATACGCAACGCCAACAGCAACTCGTCGCGTTGACTGAAGAAGTCCGGATGAGCCTCCAGATACGCCGCAACAGTCGCGGCCTCCAGAGAATCAACAGGCAGTTCAAGGTCGGAAGGCTGTGGCTGGTCGGTCATCAGATGCGCTCGCTCATAAACGGACTTGTCCTTCGTAAACACGCATCGCCGGGCCGGTCATGATCACGCTATGGCCTGGGCCTGCCCACTCGATAGACAAACGGCCACCGGGCAAATCAAGGATCAACGGTGAATCCATCCAACCCTGGCTGATCGCCGCCACCGCAGCCGCACAGGCGCCGGTACCGCAGGCCTGGGTTTCCCCGGCACCACGCTCCCACACCCGCAGTTGCGCGCGCTGGCGATCAATCACGTGCAGAAAACCCACATTGACCCGCGCTGGAAAGCGCGGGTGATGCTCAATTTTTGGCCCCAATTCGTGCACCGGCGCAGCATTGATGTCATCGACACGCAACACCGCATGCGGGTTGCCCATTGACACCGCCGCAAGCTCAACGTGTTGGCCGTCGACCTCCAGCTCATAGCTCAAGGCCTGAGCATCAGCCACAAACGGGATCTCTTGCGGGATCAGGCGCGGCGGCCCCATATCGACGCTGATTTGCCCGTCGCTGCGCACGTTCAGTTCAATGATGCCGCTTTTGGTTTCGACTTTGATCTGACGCTTGGTGGTCAAACGCTTGTCGAGCACAAAACGCGCAAAGCAGCGCGCACCGTTACCACACTGTTCTACTTCGGAACCGTCAGAGTTGAAAATCCGGTAACGGAAATCCACCTCCGGGCTGCTCGGGGCTTCAACGATCAATAATTGATCAAAGCCGACACCCGTGTGCCGATCACCCCATTGCTTGGCGTGCTTGGGCAAAATGTGCGCGTGCTGGCTGACCAGGTCGAGAACCATGAAGTCATTACCCAGGCCGTGCATTTTGGTAAAACGCAGCAACATGGGCTCACTCCGGCAGCAGGCTTTCGCCAGCAAACAACTCAGCAACGGTCTCGCGGCGACGCACTTCAAACGCCTTGTCGCCATCCACCAAAATTTCGGCGGCGCGGCCACGGGTGTTGTAGTTCGAGCTCATCACAAAGCCATAGGCACCGGCCGAATGCACAGCCAGCAGATCACCTTCAGCCAGCGCCAACTGGCGGTCTTTGGCCAGGAAGTCACCGGTCTCGCAGATCGGGCCCACGATGTCGTACGCACGGGCTTCGGTGTCACGCGGGCGAACCGCGGTCACGTCCATCCAAGCTTGATACAACGCCGGGCGAATCAGGTCGTTCATGGCCGCATCGACGATGGCGAAGTCTTTGTGCTCGGTGTGCTTGAGGTACTCGACCTGAGTCAGCAGCACGCCCGCGTTGGCCACGATAAAGCGGCCCGGCTCAAACACCAGCGACAAATCACGGCCCTCGAGGCGCGCACGCACCGCCTTGATGTAATCAGCGGCCAATGGCGGCTCTTCATCGCGATAACGCACGCCCAAGCCACCACCGAGGTCGATGTGGCGCAGGTAAATGCCGCAATCGCCCAGACGGTCGACCAGCGCCAGTAGGCGGTCGAGGGCATCAATGAACGGTTCTAGAGTGGTCAGTTGCGAGCCGATATGGCAATCGACGCCGACCACATCGAGGTTCGGCAACTGCGCCGCGCGGATGTACACATCCTCGGCGTCAGCAATAGCGATACCAAATTTGTTTTCTTTAAGACCGGTAGAGATGTACGGGTGAGTGCCCGCGTCGACGTCAGGGTTGACCCGCAACGAGATCGGCGCACGAACACCCAGCTCGGCGGCAACCACTTGCAAGCGCTCAAGCTCTTCGCTGGACTCGACGTTGAAGCAGTGAACGCCCACTTCCAGCGCACGACGCATGTCGTCGCGGGTTTTGCCAACACCCGAAAAAACGATCTTGTCTGCCGAGCCGCCAGCGGCCAGCACGCGCTCCAGTTCACCCCGCGACACAATGTCAAAACCAGCGCCCAAACGCGCCAGGACATTGAGTACACCTAGGTTGGAGTTGGCCTTTACCGCGAAACACACCAAATGCGGCATTCCGTTCAGGGCGTCAGCGAAAGCGTTGTATTGCGCCTCGATGTGCGCCCGGGAATACACATATGTCGGCGTACCAAAGCGCTCGGCGATGGCCGTCAGCGCAACACCTTCGGCAAACAGCTCGCCATCCCGGTAATTAAAAGCGTCCATGGTGCTCCCTTATTGGTGCTTGTGCGCTTGAGATTGCGACGACTTCGCTTGGTCATCAGGGTTTTGGCTGTCATCGGGCAGATACAGCGGTCCTTTTTGACCACAGGCAGAAACAAGGCAAGCAACCGCGACAAGCGCAGCAATAGAAGAGATCAGGCGCTTCATGGCGAAATCCTTTGAAAAGCATTAATTGCGCCCGAGTATACCGAGCACCTACCAGCTTGCCTATGCGGTAGACGGCTTGAGCGTGGGCGCCTGTCTGGATAATCAGTGGTGGCTTGCCGGCGGTCAGTCTTAGGGTTTGCAATCGGCCTGGAGCGCCCGTATCTTGCGAGTTCCGAGCATGACTAGACAATAAGAGGGTTCCACCATGAGTTTGACTGAAGCCCGTTTTCACGATCTGGTCGATGCAACCCAGCAACAGCTGGAAGACGTTTTTGACGAGAGTGGCCTGGATGTAGATCTGGAGAACTCAGCCGGTGTTCTGACGGTTACGTTTGAAGGCGAAGCCCAATTGATATTCAGCCGCCAGGAACCCGTGCGACAGCTCTGGCTCGCTGCTAAAAGCGGGGGCTTCCACTTTGACTACGATGAAGAGAGCTCGCGCTGGGTTCATGACAACACTGATGAACTGCTGAGTGAGATGGTGCAACGCCTGACACTGGAACACACAGGCGCTGAGCTGGATTTTGACGAGATCTGATTGTGAACACCCCTGCTAAACCCGCAAAACCGCTTTACAGCAACGTCAGTCCGGCAGTGCCGTCACCTTGCATCAGCACCTGCCGGCTGGATGAGCACAAAGTCTGCATGGGCTGTTTTCGCCACGTCGAAGATATTCGCGAGTGGCGCTCGGCCGATGACCAGCGGCGCCGGGTAATTTGTGAACAGGCCCGGCAACGCCAAGGTTGATCCACCGCTGCGCATTGACCCCACTTCGCTTGTGTATTTATTTTGCTGTGGTAGTGTCCGGGTTCGCCTCGCCCTAACGAGGCTGGTCAAAACCCCGCCATTTTTCGGCGGGGTTTTGCTTTTCCGTGCAGAAAAAAGGAGTCTGCCAGGTCATGAGTAATTCACCCGCCATCACCCTCACACGCCTGGACGTACAACGTCTGGAAAAGTTGATCGACAGCCTGGACGACACATTACCCGGTGTTGTTGCGCTGCAAGCAGAGCTGGATCGAGCCGAAAATGTTGTCGGCCACGAAGAAGTTCCGGCGGGCGTTGTGACCATGAACTCGCGTGTTCATTGCCGCGAAGAAAGCAGCGGCAAGGACTACCACCTGACCCTGGTTTACCCCAAAGACGCCAACGCTGACGAAGGCAAGATTTCGATTTTGGCGCCTGTCGGCAGTGCATTGCTGGGCCTGCATGCCGGTCAACACATCGACTGGCCAGCGCCGGGCGGCAAAACCCTCAAGCTCAAACTGCTCGAAGTTGAATACCAGCCAGAAGCAGCAGGCCATTTCGACCTATAAGCGTCCCCGCACTATCAGGATCAACGGTAGCGCTCGGCTTTGCAGCGCTGCCCCAACGCCTTACTCCACGCTGACGGGCCACCTGAGTGCAGGCTCATCGCGCGCCAACCGACTCAAAAACCGGTAACTGCCATTTAGCTCGCGCGACAACGCCAGACGCTCACGACTGTCGGGGCCGATCTTCCAGTTCGAGCGATTGTCCAGCCGCGCCAACTGCTGCGCATCCCAGCCCCATTCAGTGGTCAAGCGCTCCAACAACTGGCGTTGCCACTGTGCGCCACCTTGAGCCGCATGACGCGTCAACTTAGGATTGACCTTCAAGTACAAGCTGCGACGCACCAGCTCCAGCCGCTGCTCATCGCCACAGGCGCGCAGGTAATCTTCGATACGCCGGTACACGACCACGTACGGGTCTAGCTCATCGAGGTCCAGTTGATTGCTGTACACCGCCCGCTTAAACCCCAGGCTCAGGCAATTCACCTGCGGGTGCTCGCTGGCGTACACCTCAATCAGCAGCAGTTTGAGGACTGACTTGTAGGGCGACTCAATGCCTTTGAACAACTGCCGCAGGCCGGCACCTAAAAATTCACTTGGCGCGATGTGCGCCAAATGCCCGAGATCAATGACCTCATCGGCGCCGATAAAGCACTTTGCCTGCAATGCGCTGGCAAACTCGACATAACGAGCCTCCTCACACACCGGCACCCACCACCACAACGGTGTGCGCCCCGCTAACCAGATAGCGGTGCGATAAAACTCATCAAGCAACAACGAATGCTGAACGGCCGCGCCATCGTCCTCGCTCCATTTCAAGGCAACCTCGCCTTGAGCATAACGCTGTGCATCAATCAAAAAAAAATGCGCCTCCCAGCCTTGGATGGCCGCCCATAGTTCCAGTTGATGGCACTTTTGGTGCAACGCCGCCAGGGCGCCCTCATCCAAATCCGGGGCGTGGCAAATCCACACGTCCATGTCGCTTTTGTCGGTCTGGGCCAACGTTCCGAGACTGCCCATCAAATACAGGCCATGGATTAACAGCGGCGCGGTAGGGGCGCAGGTGTAAGTGAAGTCCGGCGCAAGACCCTGCGCCCTCTCAAGCGTTGACGCATCAGGCACATAGCCCGACACCCCGGCAGGCGTGCAGTCCGAGACATAGCCGGGCAACAACCGATGATTCACATGAAAAAGCAGCGCCAGCAGGCTCAGTACCGTCTGCTGACAGGGCGTCAAGCCTGCCATCGCTCGAGCCAGACGGCCCTGATTGACAGCCAGAAATCGCCCACGCAGTTGGTGGAGAATCTGTCGGTCGATTCCCTCATTCAGAGCGGGCCGTATTTCAAAGGGGCGCGTCATAGCAAACTCAGACTGGCTCGCCAAGCGAGAGAGAGGGGGAGGAGAGGTTACAACCAGCGGTAACAAAGACTTAGAGCGAATGTGTTTTTGACGTCAGAATTTTTACACATCTGAACATTTAGCGAGGTAAAGAGGGTGCCCGCGGAATCATTTAACGATGAGATTCCGTGGGCGAGGCGTGGTATCAGGCAAACTCGGCCAGTTTTTCACCCAACTTGGACTCTGAATTCAAAATCAACAGCAACCCTTGAACATGCTCAGCCGCATCACGGCCCAGGCTTGTCAGGTAACCGCCATCGGGCTGATTGATCAGGTCCTTGTCATACAAACGCTGTGCTGCCGCAACCAGTGCTGGATCGGCAGTTTGATGAATCTTCAGGCCCTCAAGAGTACTTTCCAAGTCAAACAGTGCAAGGACTTCCAGTTCGGCAACCAACTCAGGGGTAAACGACATAAAAACTCCAGACTATGCAGGAAAAGACGACAACTGCTCTAAGGTGATCTCACTCGCACCAACTGTCCAGTGACAGTTCCTAACTTGGCAAAGCAGCCTGTCGTGCCTGCCCCGCGCTATTGCTCTGACGAGGCAATTGGAGTGTAGCTGCAGTCTTAAATTACGCGCGCGAACAAATGAACACCTGTAGTCGCTGACGAGGAACGAAGGCTGCGACTACGCACGACCTCCGGCAACCGCGCTTTCAGTTATATAAACATTCTTAAATAGTATTTTTAAGAATAATCGCGCCTGACTACTATGACCCCCAGGCCAGCACCTCAGTCGGCACCCAATATTTTCAGGAGCACACCATGAGCGCATCTCTGCGTAGCGTTGACGGTCAGGACGAAGCCACCATTCTGCGGGAAATCCAGAGCGCGCTCCGAGACCTGCGCTTTGGTGCTGTGGAAATCACGGTGCACAACGCACAAGTGGTTCAGATCGAACGTAAAGAAAAATTCCGGCTACAGAACCCAAGCCAAAAAAATAACTGATTCGTGTAAAGCGCACTCGCCTGGGTGCGCCCATAAAAACTAGAAACGTTTTGGAGCCTCACCTATGTCCCTACGCCGTTACGCTTTGGCCGCGCTGGCCAGTGCCATTTTTGCTGGCTCCGCTGTAGCCAAAGATTACGAACTACTCAACGTTTCCTACGATCCGACCCGTGAGCTGTACCAGGATTACAACGCCGAGTTCACCAACTTCTGGAAACAAAGCCACCCGGGTGACAACGTCAAAATTCAGCAATCTCACGGCGGCTCGGGCAAACAGGCTCGCGGCGTGATCGATGGTTTGCGCGCAGATGTCGTGACCCTGGCCTTGGCCGGTGACATCGACGAAATCGCCAAACTGAACAAAGGCTCGCTGCCGGAAAACTGGCAAACCCGGCTTCCAGACTCAAGCACGCCATACACCTCGACCATCGTGTTCCTGGTGCGCAAAGGCAACCCTAAAGGCATCAAGGACTGGGGCGACCTGGTTAAGAATGACGTTTCGGTGATTACCCCGAATCCAAAAACCAGCGGCGGCGCTCGCTGGAACTTCCTTGCCGCTTACGCCTACGGCCTAAAAGCCAACGGCGGCGACGAAACCAAAGCCAAAGCGTACGTAAAAGAGTTGTTCAAACACGTTCCGGTGCTGGACACCGGTGCACGCGGTTCGACCATCACCTTCGTCAACAACGGTCAAGGTGACGTATTACTGGCCTGGGAAAACGAAGCGTTCTTGGCACTGAAAGAAGACGGCGGTGCTGACAAATTTGAGATCGTCGTACCTTCGCTGTCGATTCTGGCTGAGCCACCGGTAGCCGTAGTCGACAAAAACGCCGAGAAAAAAGGCAACGCCGAGATCGCCAAGGCGTACCTCGAACACCTGTACAGCCCGGCAGGTCAGGAGATCGCAGCCAAGAATTTCTACCGCCCTCGCGACAAGGATGTTGCAGCCAAATACGCCAAACAATTTCCGAAGCTGGATCTTGTGACTATCGACAAAGACTTCGGCGGCTGGAAAACTGCGCAGCCGAAATTTTTCAATGACGGCGGCGTGTTCGACCAGATCTACCAGGGGCAGTAACCTGTGGGGCGCGATGTAACGTCGCGCTTAAAGCTAGAACATTGAGCCCGCGACTGAGTTGCGGGCTTCGTGCGTTAACCAAGGACTCATATGTCACGTCGTATCTCCCCCGTCATACCCGGCTTCGGGCTGACGCTGGGCTACACCTTGGTGTACCTCAGCCTCATCGTGCTTATACCGCTGGCAGCCATGTTCGTGCATGCCGCCCAACTCACTTGGGACCAATTCTGGGCCATCATCACCGCCCCTCGGGTGTTGGCGGCGCTCCAGCTTAGCTTTGGTACCGCTTTCGTCGCCGCCATTATCAATGGCGTGATCGGCACCGTCTTGGCTTGGGTCTTGGTGCGCTACACCTTCCCCGGTCGCAAGGTCATCGACGCGATGATCGACCTGCCGTTTGCCCTGCCCACCGCCGTGGCCGGTATCGCACTGACCGCGCTGTACGCCCCTAATGGCTGGATCGGCCAATTCGCCACCGACCTGGGTTTCAAAATCGCTTATACCCCGATGGGTATCACCCTGGCGCTGACGTTTGTCACGCTGCCGTTCGTGGTGCGTACCGTGCAGCCGGTATTGGCGGACATCCCGCGTGAAGTCGAAGAAGCCGCGGCCTGCCTAGGCGCCAAACCCCTTCAAGTGTTCCGCTACATCTTGGTGCCGGCCTTGCTGCCCGCCTGGTTGACGGGTTTTGCACTGGCCTTCGCCCGTGGGGTTGGCGAGTACGGCTCGGTGATTTTCATCGCCGGTAACATGCCGATGAAAACCGAGATTTTGCCGCTGCTGATCATGGTCAAGCTCGACCAGTACGACTACACCGGCGCGACCGCCATTGGCGTGATGATGCTGGTGGTTTCCTTCATTTTGCTGCTGATCATTAACTTGATTCAGCGCCGCATAGAAACCCCATCCTGAAGGAGGCCAGCGCATGTCCAGTTCAACAGTAAGCGCGGCATCCGCCGCCAACGCCGCCCGCCGTGGCAGCCCCGGCTCACGCCGGACGCTCATCGTGCTCGGTTGGCTGTTCTTTATTGTCTTCCTGCTGCTGCCGCTGCTGATCGTCGTGTCGCAGGGGCTGAAGCTCGGTTTCGGTGCATTTTTTGACGCGATTCTTGAGCCTGATGCCTTGTCGGCACTCAAGCTGACCATCATCGCCGTGGTCATTTCGGTGCCGCTCAACCTGCTGTTCGGCGTCAGCGCCGCATGGTGCGTGAGCAAATACAGCTTTCGCGGCAAAAGTATCTTGGTCACCCTGATCGACCTGCCGTTTTCGGTCTCGCCCGTCATCGCCGGTCTGGTCTACGTGCTGATGTTCGGCGCGCAAGGCTTCTTCGGCGAATGGCTGCAAGACCACGACATCCAAATCGTCTTCGCCTTGCCGGGTATTGTGCTGGCCACCATCTTCGTCACCGTGCCCTTCGTGGCCCGTGAACTGATCCCGCTGATGCAAGAGCAGGGCACCCAGGAAGAAGAAGCCGCACGCCTGCTGGGCGCCAACGGTTGGCAGATGTTCTGGCACGTGACCGTGCCCAACATCAAATGGGGCCTGATCTACGGCGTCGTGTTGTGTACGGCGCGGGCGATGGGCGAATTTGGCGCGGTGTCGGTGGTTTCCGGGCACATTCGCGGGGTGACCAACACCCTGCCGCTGCACGTCGAGATCCTCTACAACGAATACAACCACGTCGCCGCCTTCGCTGTGGCCACCCTGTTGCTGATCCTGGCGCTCTTCATCTTGCTGCTCAAGCAGTGGAGCGAATCCCGTATTAACCGCCTGCGCGCCAGCGCCGCGGAGGAATAAACCATGTCGATCGAAGTCCGTAACGTCAGTAAGAACTTCAACGCCTTCAAGGCACTGAACAGCATCCACCTGGACATCCAAAGCGGCGAACTGGTGGCCCTGCTCGGCCCGTCGGGCTGTGGCAAAACCACGTTGCTACGCATCATCGCAGGCCTTGAGACTCCCGATCAGGGCAACATCGTGTTCCACGGTGAAGACGTCTCGGGGCATGACGTGCGTGATCGCAACGTCGGCTTTGTGTTCCAGCATTACGCGCTGTTCCGTCACATGACGGTGTTCGACAACGTGGCTTTCGGCCTGCGCATGAAGCCTAAGGGCGAGCGCCCGAACGAAACCCGCATCGCCGAAAAAGTCCACGAACTGCTGAACATGGTGCAACTGGACTGGCTCTCCGACCGCTACCCCGAGCAGCTCTCTGGCGGTCAGCGCCAGCGTATCGCCTTGGCTCGCGCCTTGGCGGTCGAGCCCAAAGTGCTGCTGCTCGACGAACCGTTCGGCGCCCTCGACGCCAAGGTGCGTAAAGAACTGCGTCGCTGGCTTGCACGCCTGCACGAAGACATCAACCTGACCTCAGTTTTTGTGACGCACGACCAAGAAGAGGCGATGGAAGTCGCTGACCGTATCGTGGTCATGAACAAAGGCGTGATCGAGCAAATTGGTTCGCCGGGGGAAGTCTACGAAAACCCGGCCAGCGATTTCGTGTACCACTTCCTGGGCGACTCCAACCGCCTGCACATCGGCGAAGACCAGCACGTGCTGTTCCGTCCGCACGAAGTGTCGTTGTCGCGTCACGAAATCGAAGACCACCACGCAGCACAAGTGCGTGACATCCGCCCACTGGGAGCGACCACCCGCATCACGTTGAAAGTAGAAGGTCAAAGCGAGCTGATCGAAGTGGAAGTGGTCAAAGACCACGACAGCCTGACCGAACTGGCCCGTGGCGAGACGTTGTTCTTTAAACCGAAGGTGTGGCAGAAGGCGTAAAAACGCCCTCACCAGAAGGCTGCGATGCGGTTTGCATCGCAGCCTCATGCTTCGTCAGCGACTACAGGGTTTTCGTAAGGCTTTAAGGCTTTTTCAGCTTCGGATTTGGAAAGAACTGCACCGCCTGGACTTTCGGGTCCGGGGCTTTTTTCAACGCCGACGTATTCACCCGCGTACCCAATTCCTTGGGCACCGACAGGCCTTGCTCATTCAGCGTGTCAGAGTAGCCACACGCCACGCATTCGCGGTGCGGCACGTCGTCTTCGTTCCACATCATCAACTTGTCTGGCTCGCTGCACGCCGGGCAAACAGCCCCGGCGATAAAGCGTTTTTTTGTCACGTTTACGGGTGCATCACTCATGCTGCCGCGTCCTCGGTCAGGCCGCTGTGACGCAGCAGCGCGTCAATTGACGGCTCCCGGCCACGGAAGTCCTTGAACAGTTCCATCGGTGCCAACGAGCCACCCCGCGCCAGAATCGCCTGTCGGAATGCCTTGCCGGTTTGTGGGTTGAATACGCCTTCTTCTTCGAAGCGCGAGAAGGCATCCGCCGACAGCACTTCAGCCCATTTGTAGCTGTAGTAACCCGCTGCGTAACCGCCCGCAAAAATGTGCGCGAAGCTATTCGGGAAGCGGTTGTAGGCCGGTGGACGCATCACGGACACTTCGTCACGAATGCGGTCCAGCACCCGCGCCACACTGCGGCCATCGCCGTGGGTGGCGTGCAGTTCGAAGTCAAACAGCGAGAACTCCAGCTGGCGAACCATCATCAGCCCGGACTGGAAGTTCTTGGCTGCCAGCATTTTATCCAGCAGGTCTTTAGGCAGTGCTTCGCCGGTTTCGTAGTGACTGGAAATCAGCGCCAGGCCTTCAGGCTCCCAGCACCAGTTTTCCATGAACTGGCTTGGCAACTCGACCGCATCCCATGCCACGCCGTTAATACCGGACACGCCTGCGTGTTCGATTTCAGTCAGCATGTGGTGCAGGCCATGGCCAAATTCGTGGAACAGGGTCGTCACTTCGTCGTGGGTCAGCAGCGCAGGCTTGCCCGATACGGCCGGGGTGAAGTTGCACACCAGGTTAGCCACCGGGCTCTGCAACACGCCAGACGCTGTACGGCGACGGTCGCGAGCGCCGTCCATCCAAGCACCACCACGCTTGTTAGCACGGGCATACAGGTCAAAGAAGAAGCGCCCGATGTGTTGACCGTTTTCTTTGATTTCGAACAGGCGAACATCCGGGTGCCAGGTGTCAAAGCCTTTGATTTCAGCAATCTCGATGCCGTACAGCCGATGCACGATGGCGAACAAGCCCTCCAGCACGGTGTCGATCGGGAAGTAGGCACGCAAAGCTTCTTGAGACACGCTGTAACGCTGTTCGCGAAGCTTCTCGCCGAAGAAACCGGTGTCCCAGCTTTTCAGCTCCGGGCAGCCTTGCTCGCTGGCATAGGCTTGCAGTTGCTCAAGGTCGCGGGCCGCGAACGGCTTAGTGCGCTTGGCCAAGTCACGCAAGAAGGTCAGCACCTGATCCGGGGTTTCAGCCATTTTGGTGGCCAGGCTCAGCTCGGCAAAGCTGCCGAAACCTAGGAGTTGTGCAAGCTCTTGGCGCAGATCGAGGATTTGCTCCATCACCGGGCCGTTATCAAACTTACCGGCATTGGGGCCTTGATCCGACGCACGGGTGCAGTACGCGGCGTAGACTTCTTCGCGCAGGGCGCGGTCTTCGGCGTAGGTCATCACCGGGTAGTAGCTTGGGAATTCAAGCGAGATCAACCAGCCATCCAGACCTTTAGCCTGTGCGGCGGCGGCCATTTGCGCCTTGGCCGAGTCGGTCAGGCCCGCCAGCGCGCCCTCGTCGGTAATGTGCTTGGTCCAGGCCTGGGTCGCGTCGAGCAACTGGTTAGAGAATTTGCTGCCCAGCTCTGAGAGCTTGCTCTGCACCTCGGCGTAGCGCTTCTGCTCAGCTTCTGGCAGATCGATACCCGACAAACGGAAATCGCGCAGCGAGTGCTCAAGAATGGTTTTTTGCGCCTGGTCAAAGTCAGCCACCTGCGGGCTGTGCGCCAAGGCTTCGAAAGCTTGGAACAGCTCGCGGTTTTGGCCCATCTCAGTAGAGTAGGCGCTCAACGCAGGCAAGCACGCCTCGTAGGCATCACGCAGTTCGCTGCTGTTGCACACGGCGTTAAGGTGGCTGACCGGGCTCCAAGCCGCGCCCAGACGGTCGTTCAACTCATCCATCGCCAGCACCAGACCGGCCCATGTCGGGTTCTGGCCTTGGTCTGCGAGGATCTTTTGAATGCCAGCGCGGTTATCCGCGAGGATCTGCTCGATGGCCGGCTGTACGTGCTCAGGACGGATCGCCGAGAACGGCGGCAGGTCGTAGGGCTGCAATAGAGGGTTGTTCTCGCTCACGTTTGGCACCTTGGCTGGAAGAAACATTGGCCCATCTTAATTACAATCGTCAGTCACCGCAGCCCTGTAACGCCCTATTACTGCTAAAGAAGGAAGCTATTTGTGTCCATCCGTCCGTTCCAGCAGCACACACCCTTATTGGGCGCGCGCGCCTTTGTCGATCGTTCGGCGGTCGTGATTGGCGATGTCGAGATCGGGGCCGACAGCTCGATTTGGCCATTGACCGTGATTCGCGGCGATATGCACCGCATCCGCATCGGGGAGCGGACCAGCGTGCAAGACGGCTGCGTACTGCACATCACCCACGCGGGGCCATTCAACCCCGAGGGTTTCCCGCTGCTGATCGGCGATGACGTAACCATCGCCCACAAAGTCATGTTGCATGGCTGCAACGTAGGCAGTCGCATTTTGATCGGCATGGGCAGCATCGTGATGGATGGCGCCGTGATTGAAGACGACGTGATCGTCGGCGCAGGCAGCCTGGTGCCACCGGGCAAGCGTCTGGTCAGCGGTTTTCTGTATGTGGGTAGCCCGGTCAAACAAGTGCGTGAACTGACTGAAAAAGAGAAAGCCTTTTTCACCTACAGCGCTGGCAACTACGTAAAACTCAAAGACCAGCACGTGGCCGAAGGCTACGACCAGCCCGTTTAAGCTGACTTTTTTGGAGCCTTGCATGCATTACCAAAACGTATTGTTCGACCTCGACGGCACCCTCACCGACCCGCGCGAAGGCATCACCCGCTCAATCCAGTACGGCCTGAGCAAAATGGGCATCGATGAACCTGACCTGAGCAAACTGGAACACTTCATCGGCCCGCCCTTGTTGCAAGCCTTTATGGAGTTCTATTCGTTCAGCGAAGCCCAGGCCTGGGAAGCCGTCGGTTATTACCGCGAGCGTTTTTCGGTGACCGGCTTGTACGAGAACCACGTGTTCGACGGCGTTACGCCGCTGCTTGAAGAACTGGTCGGGCAGGGGCGCCAGCTGTATATCGCCACCTCAAAACCGCAGATTTACGCCCGTGAAATCGCCCGGCATTTTGATTTCGCCAAGCACTTTAACGTGATTTACGGCAGCGAACTGGACGGCACGCGCACCAACAAAATCGAGCTGATTGCTCACCTGATGGCAGAGCAAGGTTTAGACCCGGCGCAGACCCTGATGATCGGCGACCGCAAACACGACCTCATCGGCGCCCGCCAGAACGGCCTGGACGCCGCGGCCGTGGGCTATGGCTTTGGCAGCTTTGAAGAGCTGAACTCGCACACGCCCGCGTACCACTTTGAGACGTTAGTTCAGTTGCACCAAGCGTTTAAGAACTGACAACAGCCTGGGTGAACAGTTAGAGGTTAATACCCTGCATAGTTGCTTCTGTATGGGCGGGTGACAGCGACATTCCGAATATAGCTTGTGTCTACATGCCATCTACTAGGGGGACGGTTCGAGAGTGCAGGAACGGGGTTTATACCCAAAGCGTTCACCCCTTGCGTGACAGCATTAAGGCCCGGTTGATTGTATGTTTGTACTTGAGCCAGTCCTTGTAAAACTTGTGGCGCTGCTGGGGCTTGCCCCGTGCCCCGTATTACCACAGGGGATAGCTCTGCAATTTCAGCGTTCACTCGCGCTGCTTCGGCCCTAACTTGAGCGAGACGCTGTTGTAATGCTCTTACCGGCTGATCTCGAGGAAGAGGCCTCGTAACCTCAAGGCTTCTGCGATACATAAGATCGCTCAACTGTTGCTCAACCCCCTCTGTAAAACGGGTTATCGCTGGCGTTACTGTTCTGTCCCCTAAGTTCAGAGCGCGTAAAAAACTCAAAGCTCTATATCCCGAGGGATCCTCATAATTAACAGGATCCCCCCCGCAATAAGCATAGGTATTTATTCCTCCCTCCCCAAACGGGCTCAACACATCAGGGCTGTTAAAACGCATCAAAATCGGGCTGTAAGCCCGTACACCGTTACCCAATAAGTAGTGCCCGGTCACAGGATCGGGGCGCTGACCATTAAAACCCAACACACTGCGCATGGCCCCAGAAGCCGAATGACTGCCGTAAGGGGTATAGGCAATAGTTTGCGTGGTGTATGTCTCAACCACGCCCAGCACCGACCGTTGAACGTTCGTTCCTAGCAAGCGGGTATCACGGCTGTTGAGGTCGGTTTGATGAAGCGCGAGCACGGAAGTCCCTGCCTCGAACACACTACGGGTTGACGTGCCCTGAATGTCAGTGGCGAGTCGTTTCTGGTTGTAAAACCGCTGAGAGACCGTTTTAGCGCCCTGTGCGGCAGCGGTGATGCGATCCAGTGGGTCGTAGCGGTAGGTGTTTAGTGCGAGTGGTGTTTGATCAGCCATGGCATTAGGCCCTTGAGCGAGAACAGTCTCGTGACTATCTGCCCATGTTCCCCCCAAGATAACTAGCAGAACTGCTAGGGTGGCTTTCAGGAAAAGCTAACAATGCACAGGCGATTTCAATCGCGCTTCTATCTCTCGCTGCAAATCGCCGCGCCAGCCCAGCAAAAAACCCAGCTCCACCACCACAAACAACGGCCCCACGATCAGCCCGGTCACGTCGTCGATAAACGCAGGCTTTCGCCCTTCGTAGTAATGCCCGACAAACTGAATCACCCAGCCAACCACAAACAGCCCAATCCCCCAGCTCAACCACGCGCTCGTACTCAAGGCCGTCAAGCTGTGCCCCAGCCATACGACCAAGCCGAGTAAAACGGTCATCAATACACCCAGACGCACGTCAAGGCGCAGGTAAAACACCGCGCTGGCGATCATCACTAAAACGGCAGGCGAGATGCCCGCCCATTGCGGCCGCGATAAGAGCACCGCCACGGCAATCACAATCAGCGGGATGCCCACAAAGTGAGTGACGATATTGCGCTTATCACGGTGGTAAGCGGCGTATTGGCTCAGATGGTCGACCAGGCTTTTCATGGTGCAAGCTCGTTATGAGTAACACACTGATTGTAGTCGCTGCCGAAGGCTGCGAAGGAATGCGCAGCAACCCGTTTTCTTGAAGCCCCCGGTATCTACGTCACAGCTCCCAGCACAAGAATGATTTTTTGGTTATTAACAAATAGCTTCTTATTCCTTAGCGAATCTAAAAACCGTCCCTATACTGACTCGGTAACACACATACCGCTGGAGGCATTCACCCATGGGCAACGAATCGATTCGCTATTTGATAGTGCCGGGCTGGCAAGGATCGTCTGACGATCATTGGCAAACCCACTGGCAAAACAGCTTGCCGAACAGTGCTCGGGTGGAGCAAGCCGACTGGCTGACACCCCGCCGCGAAGACTGGATTGCTGCGTTGGCTGAAGCGATTGCCGCCGACAGCACACCGGTCATTCTGATTGCCCACAGCTTGGGTTGCATCACCGTCGCGCATTGGGCCGAACGCGCGCCCGCGAGTTTGCTGAGCCAAGTGCGCGGTGCTTTGCTGGTGGCCCCTGCCGATGTTGAACGCCCAACCTGCGCTCCCGCGCTGCGTAACTTTGCACCCATCCCGACGCAAACCCTGCCGTTCCCGAGCCACGTCGTCGGTTCGGACAACGATGCAGCGGCCAGCGCGCCTCGCGCCATGCAGTTCGCCCGTCAATGGGGCGCCGAGGTCGGCATTCTCAGCGGCGCCGGACATATCAACGTCAAGTCCGGCCATCAGCGCTGGGAGCAAGGGTTCGCCTTTTTGTATCGCCTGCAAACCCGCATTGAGCACGGTGCTCTACGCCGAGCCTGAATTTTTTGTGACGCCCGCGCCCACCCATCGGCGGCGGGCGGGAGCCTGCCATGAGTCAGCATGAAACCTTTGGTCAGCCACTGCTGACCTTTCCCGACGCAGAAAAAAGCCCACTGAGCATTCGCGCCAAAGCGCTGGTGTTTGTTGACCCGCGCTCGCGCCAATTACGTGACGACCTGCAACTGCTCGCCCCGCGTGCCTTGCCTGTACTGATTCGCGGCGAAACCGGCAGCGGCAAAGAACTGCTAGCCCGGCACATTCATCGCGCCAGCGACCGCCCCGGCTTGTTTGTATCGGTTAATTGCGGTGCGATTAGCCCGACCTATGCCGACGCCGAACTGTTCGGCTACGCACCTGGCGCCCACAGCAGTTCGGCCAGCAGCCGCGCCGGATGGTTTGGCTCGGCCAATGGCGGCACCTTATACCTGGATGAAATCGGTGATTTGCCGCTGGGTATTCAGGTCAAGCTCCTAGCGGCCCTCGAAACCCACGAAGTCACGCGAGTCGGCGCCCATCAACCAAGCCCGGTGGATGTGCGGCTGGTGGCGGCCACCAGCATCGATCTGGCGCAGGCTGTAAAAGCGGGCAAATTCCACGGGCGCCTGTATCACTACCTCAGCGAGGGGCAATTGGCGTTACCAGCCTTGCGCGAACGAGTGGGCGATATTTTGTCGCTGGCCGAATACTTTTTGGGCATCTACAGCCAGCGCCTTAACCTGCCAGTGCCGTTTATCAGTGACAGCGCGCAACGGGTACTGGAACGCCACAGTTGGCCAGGCAACACCCGTGAGCTGGAGAACGTGATTCACTTTGCGCTGCTGGTCAGCACGGGCGAAGAGATACAGCCCGAGCATTTAAACCTGCCCGACAGCCTGAGCCAGATTGAGCTGTTTATAAAAGGCGCCACGCCGCAGGAGTTGGCAGCACTGAAGAACCTGCTGCCGTAACCCCCACGTGTAGGCGTGATATTTAATAACCAAACGATCTAAGCGGATAATAAAATATTATTGTTCTGGAATAAAAAAGTTGGGTATTGTCCGCTCCGACTTCCAATAAAACCGTCATCTGAACGGTCATTTACTTAAGGACATTGCATGAAAAAGGTTCTGTTGTTTACCGCATTGGCGGCTGCTTTGACGGCAGGCCTAGCACAGGCTAACGAAAAGCTGGTGGTCGCTGCGACCCCGGTTCCGCACGCCGAAATCCTTGAGCTGATCAAACCGACCCTCGCCAAAGAAGGCGTTGATCTGGAAATCAAAGTCTTCACCGATTACGTTCAGCCGAACGTACAGGTCGCAGAGAAACGTCTGGACGCCAACTACTTCCAGACCCTGCCGTACCTCGAAAGCTTTAACAAAGGCAAAGGCACCAACCTGGAGACAGTGATCGGTGTTCACGTTGAACCGTTCGGCGGCTACTCGAAAAAAGTTAAAAACCTGTCTGAGCTTAAAGATGGCGCAACCATCGCCATTCCTAACGAAGGCAGCAACAGCGGCCGTGCGTTGATCCTGCTGCAAAAGGCCGGTTTGATCGAACTGAAAGACCCGACCAACGCCGTGTCCACGCCAAAAGATATTGCTAAAAACCCGCATAACTTCAAATTCAAAGAACTTGAATCCGCACTGCTGCCACGCGTGCTGGATCAGGTCGACCTGGACATGATCAACACCAACTACGCGCTGGAAGCGGGCCTGAACCCAGCCACCGACGCGCTGATCATCGAAGGGGCTGATTCGCCTTACGTTAACTTCCTGGTGGCGCGTCCAGACAACAAGGACAGCCCGGCTATCCAGAAACTGGCCAAAGCCCTGACCAGCCCGGAAGTGAAAGCGTTTATCGAGCAGAAATACAAAGGTGCGGTGCTGCCTGCGTTCTGATTGAGCGCCCGCTTCACTGAAAACGCCGACGGCTAGTAAAGCGTCGGCGTTTTTTATTGATTGGCAAAACTACCTAGCAGGTTTCACAGGTAGGCAAGGATATGGTTTGCGGCAAAGCTGAGCGGACATCCAGCAAAGAGCCAACCCACATGCCTCTTAAATGCTATGCCTACGATCCTTTGGATCGCTTAACAACGGATACAATCGACGCCCAACCGCCGATGCAGCGTTTTTATCAACATGAACGCTTGAACACGATACGCCAGGGTGAACATCGCCAGACTGTCTTCCAACACCGCGACCTATTGCTGGCCGAAAAACGCACATCAGAAACCCTGTTGATGAGCACCGACCTGCAACGCAGCGTCTTGCACTCCCTCAGCGGCGCACACCACTACCCGCGGGCTTACACCCCTTATGGTCATCATGGTGGGCAGCAGGGACTATTAGGGTTTAACGGAGAAGCACCCGATCCGTTGACCGGCCACTATCTGCTAGGCAACGGTCGCCGCGCGTACAACCCTGTATTGATGCGCTTTAACAGCCCCGACACGTTAAGCCCGTTTGGCAAAGGTGGGCTCAATACCTATGCGTATTGCTCTGGCGACCCGGTGAACCGTAGCGATCCCAGTGGGCAGTTCAGTCTGGTTCTCGCTTCAGCCGTCATTGGTTTTGCGGGTGCATTGCTGAGCACGCAGCCCAGCATGGGATTCATGAGCGCTGTGAAAAAAATCTGGAATAAAAAAATCAGTTTTAGAGCGGCAACCAAGGTTGCAACTACCGTCGGCACTGTCGGGGCAAGCGGCGTGACCCTCGCTCGTTTAACGTTGGCTGAGTACGCCCCAAACAGTGTGCCGACCCAATTACTGGTAACTGCCACAGTCCTCAGCGGTATAGCCGTTTCAGGAGGCGCAGTAGGAGCCGCCCTTCATCGCCTGAAAAAGGGCCCCTTCACGTGGGGCATAAAAAAGGCACCGGTTGCGGCTGTCCCCAGCCGTCCTCTCGAGGAAATTATTATTGATAGCTCTGCATCATCGATAACGCCTCAATCAAGCACGCTATCAAGAACGACTTCATCTCAATCATCCGAAAGCATGAGGGATAGCAACCAGGTAGCGGACATTCGAAAAGGATGATCTCAATCCGCCCAATGCCAAGCCGGTTGATCCAGCATTCTTTGCCCCACGACCTCGGTCTGACCAAGATTTTTTTCCAGCACGATGCAGTTGCACTCCGGGTCTTGCTGCAAGGCGGCAATCAGCCGCCGGGCGTGGGACACCACCCACACTTGGGAATGATGCGAGGTGCGAATAATCAACCGCGCCAGCGCGGGCAGCAGGTCGGGGTGCAGGCTAGTCTCGGGCTCGTTGAGCACCATCAGCGTCGGCGGGCGCGGCGTGAGCAGGGCGGCCACCAGCAGCAAGTAACGCAAGGTGCCGTCTGACAGCTCCGCCGCCGACAATGGCCGCAACAAACCCTCTTGATAGAACTCGACAGCAAAACGCCCTCCGGGCAACGCATTGATCTTCAGCCGCGCGCCGGGGAAGGCGTCACTGATGGCGCTGTGCAGGGCTTGCGGGTCGCCCATTTCGAGGATGGTTTGCAGGGCCGCCGCGAGGTCACGGCCATCGTGGTGCAGCACCGGCGTGCGCGTGCCCAGTTGCGGCTGACGGACCGGCGCATCAGGGTCGGTGCGAAAGTGATCATAAAAGCGCCAACCGCGAATCGACTCCCGCAGCCGCAGCACTTCGGGCGAGGCCTGCAGGCTGCCGACTTGATCGAACAAGCTGTCGAACATCGGCGTGTGTTGCGCCAGCACCTGCCAACTGCGCTCAGTACGGGCACGAATCATCGGGCCATTACGCTCCACCAGCTCACTGGCCGGGCGGTAGCTGGGGCCAACCCAAATGCTTTCATGCTTGATTTGCGGGTCGAGGGTAAACGCTGAACGCTCAGGTGGCGACACCCCCAAGGCGATGGCGTAGCTGAAGTCTTCGCCCGCAAAGCCCATGCGCAAGCGCTTGACCTTGTTACGCGGCCCGCCCTCGATGGCCACCTCGCCTGACTTCATGCGCCGCGAAACCACCTCGGGCCCCGCCCAGAACGTAGATTCCAACCCGCCTTCACGCGCCAGCGCATTGACCACCCCGCCCTGAGCCGTCTCGGCCAGTAAACGCAGTGCTCGGTACAGATTGGATTTACCGCTGCCATTTGGGCCGGTAATCAAATTGAGCCGGGCCAACGGGACGATCAACTGGTTGATGGAACGATAATTGGCCACCGCCAGAGTGGTGAGCATAGGGTGACCTCAAAACAGTGCGGGAAAGGCGTGCACAGAGTCCCACAAAGTCTGAACCCTGTTCTACGCTATGTGTCGTATCGTCCCGTAAATCGGCATCGCGCAAAGGAGTCTGCATGGCTGGTCAACGAATCAAGTGTGTTTGGGGCTTAAGCCTTTTGGCGCTCCTGACCGCTTGTGGCAAAGAAGGCCCCAAAGAGCCTTTGTCCCCACGGGTCTATGTGCAGCAGGTGAGCACGCGCGAATTTGCACCTCCCATTCAACTCAGCGGCGATATTCAGGCACGGGTCGAAACGCAGCTTTCATTCCGCGTGGGCGGCAAGATTATCGAGCGTAAGGTCGATGTGGGCGATCACATCCAGGCCAATAAAGTGTTGGCCCGTCTTGATCCCAAAGACCTGAAAATCCAGGTCCAAACCGCGCAGGCGAGCGTTTATGCGCAGCAGGCGCAAGTGGTGCAAACACGCGCTGCATTTATTCGTCAGCAAAAACTGCTGCCAAAAGGCTACACCAGCCAAAGCGAATACGATGCCGCCAACGCCGCGCAACTTAGCGCCCAAAGCGCCCTGACCGCCGCACAGGCGCAATTGGCCAATGCCCGCGAGCAACTGAGTTACAGCAACCTTGTCGCCGAAGCGCCAGGCGTCATCACCGCGCGCCAGGCCGAGGTCGGCCAAGTGGTGCAAGCCACCATGCCGATTTTTACCCTGGCCCGTGAGGGCGCCCGCGACGCGGTATTTAACGTGTACGAGTCGCTGTTTATTGAGCCGCCCAAAGACCCGACCGTGCAAGTCACGTTACTGAGCGACCCGACCATCAAGGTCAAGGGCCAGATCCGCGAGATCACCCCGACCGTGGCAGCGCAAAGCGGCACGCTACAAATCAAGGTGCAACTGGACACCTTGCCCAAGGGCATGGATTTAGGCTCGATTGTGACCGTCAACCTGAGCCCCGCGCCTCGTCCCAGCGTTGAGCTGCCATGGTCAGCCCTGACCAAAGATGTCTCGGAACCTGCGGTGTGGGTAGTCGACGGTCAAAACAGCGTGCGGATACAACGCGTGACCGTGGGGCGCTACCTCACCGGCAGCGTGATCATCAACGATGGCCTCAAGGACGGAGAGAACGTTGTGGTCGCAGGCGGACAATTGCTACACCCCGGCATGCAGGTCGAGATAGCGCCCACGCCAGAAGGGGGGATAGCGTTATGAACCGCCTATGGATAGCGCCCTTCGCGGCCGTATTGTTGCTGGGCTGCTCTGAAAAAAAGCCGCCTGAACAACCCGTCAGGCCCGTGCTCTACGTGGTGGCCAAACCCGACCTGACCCAACAGCTGGGGCGCTTTGCCGGCAACATTGAGGCCCGCTACGAAAGCACCTTGGGCTTTCGCGTGCCGGGCCGTATTGTTCGGCGCCTTCACGATGTCGGGGCCATGGTCAAAGAAGGCGAGATTTTAGCCAGCCTCGACCCCACCGATCAGCAGAACAATGTGCGCGCAGCCCAAGGCGATCTGGCCAAGGTCCAAGCGCAATTAATCAACGCCAAGGCCAATGCCCGCCGTCAGCAAGAGCTGTTCAATCAGGGCGTAGGCGCACAAGCGCAACTCGACGCGGCGCAAGCCGACCTCAAAACCACTGACGCGTCGATGCAACAGGCCGTCGCCGCGCTCAATCAGGCCAAAGACCAACTCAGTTACTGCAACCTGCGCGCAGACCATGACGCAGTGATCACCGATTGGGCGGTCGAGGCCGGTCAGGTGGTCAGTGTCGGTGAAGCCGTGACTACCTTGGCGCGCCCTGAAATCAAGGAAGCGGTGATCGACCTCCCCGCGACGCTGGCCGAAGCGCTGCCCAAAGACGTGGTGTTTTTTGTCGCTGGTCAACTCGACCCGAACGTCAACACCACCGCCCATATTCGCGAAATCGCGCCGCAGGCCGACAGCGCTACGCGCACCCGCCGCGTGCGGTTGACCCTCGACCAGACTCCGCCCGCCTTCCGCCTCGGCAGCTCCATCAGCGTGACCGTCAGCAGCCCGATTACCCAGCACTTCCAAGTGCCGCACACCGCCCTGCAAGAAACCGACGGCAAGACCCGCGTGTGGGTCGTCGACCCGCAAACACTCACCGCCAACACCCGGGAGGTGACCGTGTGGCGGCGTGACGGCAACACCGTGTTGCTTTCGGGCGGCATCAGCAGCGGGGACACCGTGGTCAGTGCGGGCACCTACAGCCTTAAACCCGGACAAAAAGTCAGACTCGACAAGGAAAGCTCGCAATGAATGGGAAATTCAACCTGTCCGAGTGGGCCCTCGAGCATCAGTCATTCGTGTGGTACCTGATGTTCGTCGCGGTGCTTGCCGGGTTCTTTTCGTACTTCAACCTGGGCCGCGCCGAAGACCCCAGCTTTACCATCAAAACCATGGTGATCCAGACCAAATGGCCCGGTGCCACGGTGGATGACACCATGCTGCAAATCACCGACCGCATCGAGAAAAAGCTCGAAGAGCTAGATACTCTCGACTACGTCCAGAGCTACACCCGGCCGGGCGAGTCCACGGTGTTTGTGTTTTTGAAAGACACCACCAAGGCCGAGCTCATCCCGCATATCTGGTACGAGGTGCGCAAAAAGATCGGCGACATTCGCGGCGACTTCCCTCAAGGCATCCAAGGCCCGGGGTTCGACGATGAGTTCGGTGATGTCTACGGCACGATTTACGCTTTTACCGGCGACGGCATCAGCATGCGTCAGTTGCGCGACTACGTCGAAGAGGTGCGCCTGGGGATCCGCGACATCCCCAATCGCGGCAAGATGATGACCATCGGCGAGCAGGCCGAAACCTTCTACCTCGACTTCTCGACCCGCAAACTGGCCGCTCTGGGCCTCGATCAACAGCACATTCTGCAAAGCCTGCAAGAGCAAAACGCCGTGACCCCGGCGGGCGTCATTGAAGCCGGGCCTGAGCGTATGTCGGTGCGCGCCTCCGGCCAGTTCCACAGCGTGGCCGACCTTGAGGCGGTCAACCTGCGGGTCAACAACCGCTTCTACCGACTGGCGGACGTGGCCGACATTACCCGCGGCTATGTCGACCCGGCCGCGCCGATGTTCCATTACAACGGCCAACCGGCCATCGGCCTGGCCGTGGCCATGAACACCGGCGGCAACATTCAGGAATTCGGCCAGCAACTGCAACAGCGCATCAATGAACTGACCGCGCAACTGCCGGTGGGCGTGGGCGTGCACATGGTCTCTGACCAGGCCGAGGTGGTTCAGGTGGCCGTGCACGGCTTCACCAGCGCGCTGTTTGAGGCGGTGATCATCGTCTTGGCGGTCAGTTTTATCAGCCTGGGCCTGCGCGCAGGCATGGTGGTGGCGATCTCTATCCCGCTGGTGCTGGCGCTGGTCTTTGTGTTCATGGAGTTCACCGGCATCGCCATGCAACGTGTGTCGCTGGGCGCGCTGATCATCGCCCTGGGCCTGCTGGTGGACGACGCGATGATCACCGTGGAGATGATGATCTCGCGGCTGGAGCTAGGCGAAACCAAACAGCAAGCCGCGACATTTGCCTACCACTCCACGGCCTTCCCGATGCTCACCGGGACCTTGGTCACGGTGGCGGGCTTTGTCCCGATTGGCCTCAATAACAGCGCGGCGGGGGAGTACACCTTCACCCTGTTCGCGGTGATCGGCGTCGCCCTGCTGGTGTCTTGGGTGGTGGCCGTGTTGTTTGCCCCGGTGCTGGGCGTGCACGTACTGCCCTCCAAGGTTAAACCCAAGCCTCAAAAACCAGGACGGCTGGCCCAGGCCTTCAACACCGGCCTGCTGTGGTGCATGACCCATCGTTGGTGGACCATCGGCGGCACGGCAGCGATGTTCCTGGCCTCGGTGGTGGGCATGACCTTTGTGCAAAACCAGTTCTTCCCGGCCTCTGAGCGCCCTGAAATCCTGGTGGATTTGAACCTGCCGCAAAACGCCTCGATCCAGGAAACCCTCAAAGTCACCCAACGCTTTGAAGCCTCGCTCAAGGACGACCCGGACATCGTGCGCTGGAGTACCTACGTGGGCGAGGGCGCGATCCGTTTCTACCTGCCCCTGGACCAGCAACTGCAAAACCCGTTCTTCGCCCAGTTGGTGATCGTCAGCACCGGGCTTGAGAGCCGCGACGTATTGATGGAGCGCCTGAACAAACGCCTGCGTGAAGAATTTGTCGGCATCGGCAGTTACGTGCACACCCTGGAACTGGGCCCGCCCGTGGGCCAACCGCTGCAATACCGGGTGAGCGGCCCGAACATCGACCAGGTGCGCAAACACGCCATCGACCTGGCCACCGTGCTGGACGCCAACCCGAACGTGGGGGAAACCCTGTTCAACTGGAACGAACCGGGCAAGGTGCTGCGGGTCGACATCGCGCAGGACAAGGCTCGCCAGTTTGGCTTGTCATCCGAAGACGTCGCGCAAGTGATGAACAGCATCGTCACCGGCGCCACCGTCAGCCAGGTCAAAGACAGCATCTACTTGATCGACATCGTCGGCCGGGCCAATGGCAGCGAGCGCAACACGCCAGAGACCCTGCTCAACCTGCAAATCACCACACCGAGCGGCACCTCGATCCCGTTGCTGGCGTTTGCCTCGGTGCGTTACGAGCTGGAGCAGCCGCTGGTCTGGAGCCGTGACCGCATACCGACCTTGACCCTCAAGGCTGCGGTGCGCGGCAACATTCAGGCGGTTGACCTGGTGGACGAGCTCAAACCGACCATCGATGACTTTATCGCCAAGCTGCCTCAAGGCTATAAGGTCGAAACCGGCGGCACCGTGGAGCAAAGCGCCAAGGCCCAAGGCCCGATTGCCAAAGTCATCCCGTTGATGCTGTTTTTGATGGCGACTTTTTTGATGATCCAACTGCAAAGCGTGCAGAAAATGTTCATCGTGGTCAGCGTCGCGCCGCTGGGCCTGATTGGCGTGGTGTTGGCGCTGGTGCCCACCGGCACGCCGATGGGCTTTATCGCGATTCTGGGGATCCTGGCGCTGATCGGCATCATCATTCGTAACACGGTGATTCTGGTGACCCAAATCGACCAGTTCGAACGCGACGGCTTCGACCCGTGGCACGCGGTGGTACAGGCCACGCATCACCGTCGTCGGCCCATCCTGCTGACCGCCGCAGCGGCCAGTCTGGGCATGATCCCGATTGCGCGTGACGTGTTCTGGGGGCCGATGGCGTACGCCATGATCGGCGGCATCATCTCGGCCACCCTACTGACGCTGTTGTTTTTGCCGGCGCTGTACGTGGCCTGGTACAGAATCAAAGAGAACAAAAACCCACCACCGGCCATCCACTGACGGCTAACGCCTAATCCTGTAGGAGCTGCCGAAGGCTGCGATCATTTGATGTTCAAGATCAAAAGATCGCAGCCTTCGGCAGCTCCTACGGGGGGGTTACACCTCGCGTAACACCAACACCCCCAGCACGTCGCAGCCTTCTTGCAACAACAGCGACGTCGCCTCGCACACCGCACTCAAATCATGCGGGTCGCTGCTGTAGGCGTTCATGTGGGACAAACTGCGCAACAAATTCTTGGCCGCCTGAAAACGCTGCTCGGCACACGTGAGCAGGGCAGACACAGAGGCGCGGGTATCGATGAAGAGAACATTGGAATCGACAGGATTGTCGGTTTGCGGAAGGTAATGCGACATGGTGGAACTCCAATATGTTGAGGAGCCACTTCATCAGCTTGCATGCAGAAAGAAGGTGGCTGTTGTGCGCAGGTATGCAAGACCGGTTATTGGGACCCGGCAGATCCGAAGATCTCCCACGCACAACCGCCATAACGCCTATTGCAGGCGCGAGCCTACCAAAGCGATATGAAAAGTTGAAATCCAATAATCAGGCTTGCATGCCCGAACGCTGATGATTCAGCGACGGGGCGGACTATAGGCAGCCCGCAACAGGCATCACAATGGGGCTCAGTGCGCGCAAGCCGCATCCCACACAAGTCCGGGAAAGGTCTGTAATCGCGTTGCCTGAATCGCGAGCAAGCCCGCTCCCACAGGTGTTGCACAGGCCTGTAGGAGCGGGCTTGCTCGCGAGAGGCTCAACGCACCAAATGCAGGAACTGCATATGGCGTTCGTACTGGTCGAGGATGTCGTTGATGATTTGCTCTTTGGTGTAGCCGGTCAGGTCGTAGTCCTGGCTGCCTTCACTCAAGTGCACTTCGGCGCGGTAGTAACGGCGGTTGCGCAGTTGCTCTTTTTTGCCAAACCCGCCACGGGCGAAGGACGGCGTGAAGTAGCCACGCATCTGCACCTGATAGATGAACGGGTGCTCTTCGCCGTGGCCGATTTCCAGGCTTACGTTGTCGTTGGCCGGGTCGGGCTGGGTGACAACGTTGAGACCTTTTTCGCGGAACACCGCGCTCACGTCTTCAATCGCCGGGCGCACGGTGGTGTCCATGAAACGGTACACCTCGTCTCGTGACGGGAAGTGCACGGCCTGACTCAAGCGCTGACGCCATCCCCCACGCCCACGGCGCGAAGCCGATACCGGCGCCAACGAGTGCATCTGAGCAATTTGTTTCTGCGATTCGAGGTAGAACGCCTTATGCAGGCCCCACATCATGAGCAGCAAGATCAGCGAGAACGGCAGCGACGTCAGCACCACCGCCGACTTGAGCGCATCAATACTGCCCGAGAACAGCAGCGCGCTGGTCACCAGCGCGGTCATCGCGCCCCAGAACACCCGCAGCCATTTGGGGCCGTCTTCATCGGCGTTGTTGCCACGCGCCGATAGCGTCGACAACACCACGGTGCCGGAGTCGGCCGAGGTCACGAAGAACACAAAACTGATGAACACCGTCACGGCGATCACCGTTTTACTCCACGGGTAGGTTTCGAGCAGCAGGTACAACGTGCGCGACGGGTCGTCGATGGCCGACTGGCCAAGGGCTACCATGCCGTGGTTGAGCACTTGATCGATGGCGCTGTTGCCGAAAATCGACATCCACGCCAGGGTGAAGCCCAACGGAATCAGCAGCACGCCAAATACGAATTCGCGGATGGTGCGGCCACGGGAGATACGCGCAATAAACAGGCCCACAAACGGCGACCATGCGATCCACCACGCCCAATAGAACACGGTCCAACCGCCCAGCCAGTCGCTTGGCTTGTCATAGGCATACACGTCAAAACTCTTGGTCGGCAAGGCGCCCAAGTAGTCGCCTATGTTCTGGATCAAGGTGTTGAGCAAGTGCTGAGTGGGTCCGGCGAACAGCACAAACAGCAGCAGCGCACAGGCCAGCAGCATGTTGATGTCGGACATCACACGCACGCCTTTGTCGACGCCCGCGATGGCCACCAGAATGGCCGCGCCCATCATCAGGGTGATCAAGCCCACCTGAATCCATTGGGTATGCGGCATGCCGAACAGGTAGTCGAGGCCGGAGTTGAGGTGCAACACCCCAAAACCCATGTCGGCGCCCAGACCAAACACCGTGGCGATGATGCCGAAGCCGTCTACCGCATAGCCGATAGGCCCGTTAATGCGCTTGCCGATCAGCGGGTACAGCGCCGAACGCAGCGCCAGCGGCAGGTTGTGCCGGTAAGCGAAGTAGGCCAGCGCCATGCCGACAAAGGCAAACACACCCCAGCCGTGCAGGCCCCAGTGCAGAAACAGCAACTGCATAGCCTGACGCGCGGCCGCATCAGTACCTGCCGGGCCTTGAGGCGGGGCGAGCATATGGGTGAGGGGTTCTGATACACAGAAGAAAAATAGCGTGATGCTGATCCCGGCGGCGAAGAGCATGCCCGCCCAGGAGAGGTAACTGAACTCAGGTTCGTCGTGGTCGGCACCGAGCTTTATCTTGCCGTAGCCAGACAAGGCGGTGACGACCACGAAGATCAGATACAGGGTCATCGCTAACATGTAGTACCAGCCGACCGTATTGGCCGCCCAGGTTTGTGCAGCGAGCAGCCATTCACCGGCCGCTTTAGGCATGGAAATAACCACCAGGCCGAAGATCAAAATGAACGCGGCGGCAAAGTAAAACACCGGCGGGTTCATGCGAATCACAGACGTCTGCGACGTCGCTGGTGCACTCATAGGATGTGCACCTTATTGAGATGAAACGGGCATAAAAAGAGCGAATTCGGCAAAGGTAAGCCTCCTGTTGTGAGCGGGCAGCGGACCACCGTTTAACTTGAACGAGCGTTCAAGTTAAACATGAATGCCGTGTTAGGACTAATCGCTACCCTTGGCTACACGTGTCTTACGTTAGCTCATGGCAAGGTATGACACATACCAGCGAACAAACGTTCAGCCTTTATGGCTAGGGGCTATCAGGGATTTGCCGACGGTAGGTCGCGGGCGGAATTTGAGGGGGTGAAAAAAAATTCAAAAAAATAGAACAGAAGGGTTTTTGGTTAAAAAACCGGCAGATTTTGGATTCCGATCAGTGCGTGGAAGCTCCCATGAGGATCCACCGAACGGCTGGGCAGTAACGCGTTCACTTTTACTTCAAGCTCCTGACTTAATGACCCCGCTCAATATGAATGTCCAAACGCACTCTGCCCATATTCATCGACTTTAAAGTTCAGGGTTAGAACTGCCTTTGCTTGGGTGCCGATACAACAACAAGAACGATTACGATCACATCCAGCAAAATACCTATCCAACCTAGCAACGTGTCAAATCGGAATAAAAAAACCACCCACGCATGTAATAGCGCAACTAATACAAGCCAGACATTTGAGATTACAAAAACCGTCACTTGAATCCAAAAATCGTACAAAGAAGCGCTAAACGAGAACAAAATTCCTAAAATCGCAGCCAATAACGCTAAGAATCCGAAAAAAATCAACACCATAAAAGCGATAGCAAATACTGAATTTTCACTTGAACTTATAGCTGGAGCATAGATGAGGCATGCATAACTCAACGCCAGTAAAAAAATAGCAATTAGTAAACGCACGAGCTGACTCATGTATAGCCCTTTATGGGATATCAATAATTTATTGACATACCCTAAGGTTTATTCGAAAAGACAACTATAGAGAAACGGCCATTATTGATGTCGGACTTTTCCGCTACTCCGTATTAAAATTCTGGGCACAGTGTTAGAACGCCGACAAATTCAACGGTCTTATTTCACCCATCCAAATCGCATGATCGGTGTGATCCAGCAGGTCATTGCCCGTGTCGGGATGCAAAAATATCACCAGTCCGTGCCGACTGATGGCCAGCCACGGCAATACAATGCCCAGCAGTTCGGGGCCGAACGCCAGTTGGCAGCTCCAGTCTGGGTGCGGGCCGACCAGGCGCTCGTGAACGCGGCCCATGCTGATGCCAAACCGGTGCGCGGCTTCTTCGCATAAGGTGCGCGCCTGCTCGATGGTGCTGGCGTCGAAATAGACGTGGGCGTGGTAGCCCTTGATTCGTTGCATAAGCGCCTCTTGATTGTGTGCTGCACGCATTATTAATGTGGGAGCGGGCTTGCTCGCGATGCAGACGGTGCGGTGTATGCGAGCAAGCCCGCTCCCACAGAGGTAACCTTGTACGCGCACTCTAAACCCACACCAAGCGAGAGCGTTATGCCCCGGCTCAACCGCGCTGACATCCTGCCATTTCTGAACTGGCTGCCCAAACAAACCCGCGCAAGCGTAGGACGTGATGCGCTGGTGGGCTTGAGTGGTGCAATTCTGGCACTGCCGCAGTCCATCGCCTACGCGTTGATTGCAGGATTACCCGCTGAGTACGGGCTATATGCTGCCATTGTGCCAGTAATTATTGCGTGCTTGTGGGGCTCGTCGTGGCATTTGATCTGCGGTCCGACGGCTGCCATCTCGATTGTGCTGTTTGCCAGTGTCAGCCCGCTGGCGGTGCCCGGCACGCAGGATTACATCGGCCTGATCCTGCTACTGACGTTTTTGGCGGGGATTTTCCAGTGGCTGCTGGGAATGCTGAAGTTCGGCGCGCTGGCCAATTTTGTCTCACATTCAGTGGTGGTCGGGTTCACCCTCGGCGCGGCGGTGGTGATTGCGCTGGGCCAGTTACCCAATGTGCTGGGCGTTGATGTGCCGGGCAAAGCCACGGCACTCGACAGCCTGCTAACGCTGTTGCGCCATGTGCGCGACTTCGATCCCGCTTCGTTGGGGCTCGGGGTAGGGACGATGCTGGTGGGCGCCGCACTCAAACGCTGGCTGCCACGCTGGCCGACGCTGTTACTCACCTTGGTGCTCGCCAGCCTGACCGTGTGGCTGCTGCCACCGGTGTTTGGGCACGTGCAGTTGGTACAGGCGTTTGTGGGGCGTTTGCCGCCGTTTAGCCCGCTGCCGCTGGATATTGAAACGCTGCTGCGCCTGCTGCCCAGTGCCGTAGCAGTGGGCATGCTGGGGCTGGTGACCAGTTTGTCGATTGCCCGCTCGTTAGCGGCACGTTCGCAGCAGATGCTTGACGCTAATCAGGAGATTCGCGCACAAGGCTTGTCCAACATCTTCGGCGCTTTGTTCTCGGGGTATTTGTCCTCCGGCTCATTCACCCGCTCGGGGCTCAACTATGAAGCCGGCGCCCGCTCGCCATTGGCCGGGGTATTTTCCGCGCTGTGGGTGGCGCTGTTTGCGATCACCGGCTCAGCGCTGATTGCGCACATCCCGATCCCGGCCATGGCGGGCAGTATTTTGCTGATCAGTTGGGGGCTGGTGGACACACGCGGCATTCGTGCGCTGTGGCGCGTGAGCCGCGCCGAGTTCGCAGTGATGGCGCTGACCTGCGTCGCTACCTTACTGCTGGAGCTGCAAACGGCGATTTATGCCGGGGTGCTGGCCTCGCTTTTTTTCTATCTCAAGCGCACATCGCGGCCGCGTATTCAGCAGTGGATTGACGGGGATGAAGAGATTTTGCGCGTCGGCGGCTCGATTTTTTTCGGCGCCAGCCATTACCTGCAAGTGCGCTTGCAACGCACCCATGGCAAGCGGGTGGTAGTTGAGGCGCAGCAGATCAACTTTATCGACTACTCGGGGGTTGAGATGCTGCATCAGGAAGCGCGCAGATTGCTGGGGTTAGGCCGCAGCCTAACCTTGCGTAGGGCGCGGACGCAGGTGGTTGAGGAATTGATGAAACTGGAAGGGCCAGACAAGTGCCCCATCCAGTTTGAACGCTAACAATCCCTGTAGGAGCGCAATGCTGTTTACTTAAGCGATTTCTGCCTCTGTGGGAGCGGGCTTGCTCGCGATGGGCGATAACGAAGACGCCTATTTACTGAGCAAATGCGGTGTTCTGAACACCATCGCGAGCAAGCCCGCTCCCACACTTAAGTGGCGTTGCTCTCAAGTGAACAGCAGGCGGCGTACCTCGGCCAGCACTGGGGCCGTGTCCGGGCGCACGCCGCGCCACAAATAAAAGGCTTCTGCCGCCTGTTCGGCCAACATGCCAAGGCCGTCCATGACCTGACCCGCACCCTGCTCGGTGGCCCACACGCAAAACGGCGTTGGCTCTTTGCCGTACATCATGTCGTAGCACAGGGTTTGACCCGGCTCGATCAGGCTACTAGCAATTGGCGGCACTTCACCGGCCAAGCTGGCCGAGGTGGCGTTGATGATCAAGTCGACCGGCTCGTGCAGCCAGTCAAAACCACTGGCTGCCACCGGACCCAGATCGCTAAACAGTTCGGCCAGCACTTCGGCTTTATCGACCGTGCGGTTGGCGATGGTCACTGAGGCCGGGCTTTCAGCCAGCATCGGTTCTAGCACGCCACGCACCGCGCCACCTGCACCGAGGATGAGGATGCGTTTGCCCTTGAGGCTAAAGCCCGCATTCACCGTCAGGTCGCGCACCAAACCTGCGCCGTCGGTGTTGTCACCCAACAAGGTGCCGTCTGCCTGTTTGCTCAGGGTATTCACCGCGCCAGCCCGTTGCGCACGAGGCGTCAGGCTGTTGGCCAAACGGTAGGCATCTTCCTTGAACGGCACTGTGACGTTGGCCCCGCGCCCCTCTTGGAAAAACGCCGAGGCGCAGCCAGCGAAGTCATCCAGCGGCGCCAGTAAAGCGTCGTATTGCATCGACTGCCCGGTTTGCTCGGCAAACAGGCGCTGTAATACCGGCGATTTGCTGTGGGCAATCGGGTTACCAAAAACGACGTAACGATCCATCAGGCACGTTCCTCGGGCAATATCAGGCGTTGACTAACCAGTCGCGGTCTTGCAGGAAGTAGTCTGTCAGACGCGCTTCGGCACTGCCAGGCTCGGCTTTCCAGTCATAGCCCCAGCGCACGTGTGGCGGCAGCGACATCAGGATCGACTCGGTGCGCCCGCCCGATTGCAGGCCGAACAGGGTGCCACGGTCGTAGACCAGGTTGAATTCAACGTAGCGCCCGCGCCGGTATTCTTGGAATTCACGCTGTTGGGCAGTGTAGGCGTCGGCTTTACGGCGCTGAACAATCGGCAAATAGGCGTCGATATACGCGTCGCCAATCGCACGAATGAAGGCGAAGCACGTGTCGAAATCCCACTCGTTCAGGTCATCAAAGAACAGGCCGCCGATGCCACGCGGCTCGTTGCGGTGTTTGATATGGAAGTAGCGGTCGCACCAGGCTTTGTAGCGCGGGTACACGTCAGCGCCAAACGGCGCACACGCTTGCTCGGCCACACGGTGCCAATGCACACAGTCTTCTTCGACGCCGTAATAGGGCGTGAGGTCGAAACCGCCGCCAAACCACCAGACCGGCTCTTCGCCTTCTTTTTCAGCGATGAAAAAACGCACGTTGGCGTGGGAAGTCGGCACATGCGGGTTGTGCGGGTGGATCACCAACGACACACCCAAGGCTTCAAAGCCACGGCCCGCAAGCTCAGGGCGATGCGCGCTGGCCGAGGGCGGCAAGCCGCTGCCAAACACGTGGGAAAAGTTGACACCACCTTTTTCGATTACGTGGCCGTTTTCGATCACGCGGGTGCGTCCGCCGCCGCCCGCTGGGCGCTCCCACGCATCTTCAACGAAGCGCGTACCGCCGTCTTCGGTTTCCAGAGCGGAGCAAATGCGGTCTTGAAGGTCGAGCAAGTAGGCTTTTACAGCCTCAGTGCGGGTAGTCATGACATCACCTTTTTAGGTCAACGCTACGCGGCACTCCGTCTGAGCGGGCCGGCGGCAAAGGGCGGCTAGCATAACACCGCACTCGGCCTCGCCACAGTTGACGAAGATCACGGTAAAGCGTTGGATAGGGCCTTCGTCAATTCAGCGAGGACAGTGCAGATGGCTAAGCGTATCCAGTTTCGGGCCCACGGCGACCCAGAAGTGCTTGAGTATGTCGACTACCAACCCGCCGAGCCGGGCCCGCAGCAAGTGCGGGTACGCAACCAGGCCATTGGCCTGAACTTCATCGATACCTACTACCGCAGTGGCCTGTACCCGTTGCCTGAGTTGCCGTCTGGCCTGGGCAACGAAGGCGCGGGCTTTGTCGATGCCGTCGGCAGTGAGGTGCACACCGTTAAAGTCGGCGACCGCGTGGCCTACGGCACTGGACCTCTGGGGGCAAACAGCGAATTGCACGTATTGCCAGCCGCGAACGTGGTGAAGCTGCCCGACGATATTTCGTTTGAACAAGCGGCCGCTGTGATGCTCAAGGGCCTGACCGTGCAGTACTTGCTGCGTCAGACGTACGAGTTAAAAGGCGGCGAAACCGTACTGTTTCACGCAGCAGCCGGTGGCGTTGGCTCGATTGCCTGCCAATGGGCCAAGGCGCTGGGCGTAAAGTTGATCGGTACGGTCAGTTCGGCAGAGAAAGCCGCGCATGCCAAGGCACTGGGCGCTTGGGAAACCATCGACTATAGCCATGAAGACGTGGCCCAGCGGGTGCTGGAGTTGACCGACGGCAAGAAGGTCCCGGTGGTGTATGACGGCGTCGGCAAAGACACCTGGCTCACGTCGCTGGACAGTTTGGCGCCACGCGGGCTGATGGTCAGTTTTGGTAATGCGTCGGGAGCAGTGACCGGGGTAAACCTGGGGATTTTGTCGCAGAAGGGCTCGCTGTACGTGACCCGGCCAACGCTGGCGAGCTACGCCAACAACGCCGAGAACCTGCAAAAAATGGCCGACGAGCTGTTCGAGATGATCCGCAGCGACAAGATCAAGGTTGAGATCAGCCAGCGCTTTGCACTGAAAGATACCGCCAAGGCGCACATCGAATTGTCAGCCCGCCGTACGACCGGCTCGACGATTTTGTTGCCGTAATACAAAACCTGTAGCTGCTGCCGAAGGCAGCGATAAGGCCCGAAAGACCTTCGCTTTCAGCGGCGGCGGCTACAGGGTTTTGATGTTCAGGAAGGACGCACAATCCTGCCGGTCGCCAGATCACGGATCAGACTCGGGTTTTTACGCCCGCCTAAATTGCCACCCAACACGTAATCAACCTGCCCTCGAAAGTACTGTTCAACTTTCAGTCGCGTCCGCGCTGCCGGCAAACCCGCAGGGTTGGCTGACGTCGAGACAATTGGCCCCACCAACGAGCACAACTCACGCACTTGCGGATGATCGCTCACCCGCAATGCAACGGTTTCATGCTGGCCGGTGATCCACTCCGGCAATAAGCCCTGATGCGGCACCAGCCACGTGTTTGGCCCCGGCCAAGTACTGGCCATGCGGTCGAGCCACACGTGCGGGAAGTCTTCGAACAGAAAGTCGAATTGGTGAATGTTATCGGCCACCAGAATCAGGCCTTTATCCACAGGGCGAGACTTGATCGCCAACAAGCGCTCCACCGCTTCTTCATCCCACGGGTCGCAACCCAAACCCCAGACAGCTTCGGTGGGATAGGCGATTACCGCGCCTGCGCGAATGGCTCTTGCTGCTTGTTGGACGCGCCAGGTGCTGAGCATTGAATGTCTCCAAATAGGTACTGGGCGCAGTGTACTTAGCTGGCGCGAGCAAACCAACGCCCGGCCTCTAGCACGACGTGCCCGTCGAGCTCCAGTTCGGTCAGCGCAGCCAACAGCCGGGGCAAGTCCCAGCCGCTGGCGCACACCAGCGCCTCACTGGTGTGGGGCGCTGCTAGCAACAATTGCACTAATGAATGACAGCTGTGAGTAAACAGTTCAGGGGTGGACAACGGCATCGAACGCCAGCCGCGCAAGCCTTCGAGGATGTGTTCGACGGTTTCAACCAAGGTGGCGCCATCGCGTATCAGTTGATGACAGCCCCTCGCACCGGGGTGGTGGATAGAACCCGGCAACGCATACACCTCGCGGCCTTGTTCGGCCGCCAAACGGGCCGTGATCAGCGAACCGCTGGCCACGCTGGCCTCTACCACCAGCACGCCCAACGATAAACCGCTGATGATTCTGTTTCGCCGTGGGAAGTTTGCCGGCAGCGGCCCGGCATCCAACGGGAACTCCGAAACCACGGCACTACCACTCTCGATCATGGCGTCGGCCAGCACACGATGGCGCTGTGGATAAAGTTTTTCCAACCCCGTGCCCAGTACACCAATTGTCTGCCCGCCAATGTCCAGAGCGGCCTGATGCGCGGCCCCATCAATGCCCAGCGCCAGACCGCTGGTAATCACAAAACCTGCACCTGCCAGACAGCGTGAAAAGGCCGCCGCGGTGTCGAGCCCCGGTCTTGAGGCCCGGCGGCTTCCAACCATCGCCAGTTGTGGCTTTTCCAGAATAGAAGGGTCGCCAGCCACGAACAGTAAGGGCGGCGGGTCTTTGATTTCGCCCAGCAACGCCGGGTAATCGGGCTGATCATGCAACACCACATGGTGCTTGCAGCCCTCAAGCCAGCGCATTGCAGCGCTGGCGCCGTCACGAATTTCGGGGCTGCGGCGCGCCTCACTGCTCACCGCAGGCAACCCCAACGCCCGCCAGGCACTGGCGGGTGCGCTGAGCGCCGAACTGGCTGAGCCAAAGGCTCGGAACAGGCCGTGATAGCGCTGTGTGCCGACCTCGGGCAAGCGGTGCAAACGCAAACGGGCTTCCAGCTCTGCCGGGGAAATATCAGACATCGACATGGGATCATCCTTGATCTGTTTCAGCAGCGTTACGCAAACAACAACCTGTGGATAAGTCTGTTAACAAGTTGTTCAGCAAACGATGGAAAAAGCTGGGTTGAACGCCCGGCTAGTCCTTGAAATAACGCCTCGAAACCCAACCTTAGTTGAAGGCGCAACACAGGCCGCACACATTGGTTTCAAGCTGCGACACGACACGGCTGGCGCCCACGGCATGCAGCTGGGCAGCTAGTCGTTTCATCCGGTGTTGAATCCCTTTAATATGTGCGCTCGCGTGAAACGCCAGAGCCCGAGCGGGCTCTCTCTGAAGGAGACGTTTTGCACAGGTTGCCGAGTCTTCAAGACCCCCTGACAACCGTTTTTGAATCTTTCACACAGTGCCCCTATCAAACTTATGGCTATTTTAAACATCCTCGAATTCCCAGACTCGCGTCTGCGCACCATCGCCAAACCGGTGACGGTTGTGGACGACAGCGTCCGTCAGTTGATCGATGACATGTTTGAAACCATGTACGAAGCGCCTGGCATTGGTCTGGCCGCAACCCAGGTCAACGTGCACAAGCGCATCGTGGTCATGGACCTGAGCGAAGACCGCAGCGAGCCGATGGTGTATATCAACCCCGAGTTCGAAACCCTGACCGATGAGATGGGCCAGTACCAAGAAGGCTGCCTCTCGGTGCCGGGTTACTACGAAAACGTAGATCGCCCGCAACAGGTCAAAATCAAAGCGCTGGACCGTGACGGCAAGCCGTTTGAAATGATCGCCGAAGGCCTGCTGGCGGTGTGCATTCAGCACGAATGCGACCACCTTAACGGCAAGCTGTTCGTCGATTACCTGTCTACGCTCAAGCGTGACCGGATCAAGAAGAAGCTGGAAAAACTGCACCGCCAGAACGCTTGATTCCAACATCCAAATAGTGACGCAGCCCTTGTAGCCGCTGTCCAGGCACGAAGGCTGCGATCGGGCGCGAAGCGGCCGTAATCCAGGCTCCACCGATATGCCTGATGTACCGTATCGCCGGGTTTTGCGACTGCTACGCAGCCTTCGTGCCTCGACAGCGGCGACAGGTATCTCGCAGGATTATTCCCGCGCCTTCCCCCATTCCAAGTGAGTAATCCATGACTGAGCCACTGCGCATCGTCTTTGCTGGCACCCCCGAATTTGCCGCTGAACATCTCAAGGCGCTGCTCGACAGCCCCTACGAGATTGTCGCGGTGTACACCCAACCGGATCGTCCGGCCGGGCGCGGGCAAAAGCTGATGCCAAGCCCGGTCAAGCAGTTGGCGTTGGAACACAACATCGTGGTCATGCAACCGCCCACCTTGCGCGCACCAGAAGCGCAAGCCGACCTCGCGGCCCTCAAGCCAGACCTCTTAGTGGTGGTGGCATACGGCCTGATCCTGCCGCAAGTGGTGCTGGATATTCCGCGTCTGGGCTGTATTAACAGCCACGCGTCCTTGCTGCCACGTTGGCGCGGGGCGGCGCCGATTCAACGCGCCGTTGAAGCGGGCGATGCCGAGAGTGGGGTAACGGTGATGCGCATGGAGGCGGGTCTAGACACCGGCCCTATGCTGCTCAAATCCGTAACCCCCATCACCCCCGAAGACACCGGTGGCAGCCTGCACGACCGTCTGGCCGAGCTGGGGCCGCCTGCCGTTCTCGAAGCCATCAAAGGGTTGGCCGCTGGCACGTTGCAAGGCGAAGTACAGGACGACAGCCTAGCGACCTACGCCCACAAGCTGAATAAAGACGAAGCTCGCATCGACTGGAGCCGCCCGGCGGTTGAATTGGAGCGCCTGATTCGGGCCTTCAACCCGTGGCCGATCTGCCACAGCACGCTCAATGGCGAAGCGCTGAAAGTACTGGCCGCTACCCTGGCAGACACCAAAGGCGAGCCGGGGCAGATTCTCGCCGCTAGCAAAGACGGCCTGATCGTTGGCTGTGGCGAAGGCGCGTTGTGCCTGACACGTCTGCAATTGCCAGGCGGCAAAGCGCTGAACTTCAGTGATTTATTCAACAGCCGTCGTGAGAAATTCGCCGTTGGCACCGTTCTGGGCGCCGCACAATGAACCCGCGTCTGGCTGCCGCCAAGGCACTGACCGCCGTCCTCAACGGCAAGGCATCGCTCAACAGTTCGTTGCCGCTGCAACTGGACAAGGTTGAAGCCCGCGACCGTGGCCTAACTCAGGACCTGGCGTTCGGCACCGCGCGTTGGTATCCGCGCTTGTCGGCGCTGGCCAATAAGCTGCTGCAAAAACCCTTCAAGGCCGCCGATGCAGACGTTGAAGCGCTGCTGTTGGTGGGGCTGTATCAACTGCTCTACACCCGCATTCCGGCTCATGCCGCGATTGGCGAAACCGTGGGCTGCGCCGACAAGCTGAAAAAACCGTGGGCCAAAGGCCTGCTCAACGCCGTGTTGCGCAACGCCCAGCGCGACAGTGAAGCCTTGCTGGCTGAGCTTGAGCACGACCCGGTGGTGCGTACCGCCCACCCGCGCTGGCTGCAAAAATCGCTAAAAGCGTTCTGGCCTGAACAGTGGGAAGCCATCTGCGCCGCCAACAACGCGCATCCGCCGATGATTCTGCGGGTCAATCGCCGTCACAAGACCCGCGATGCCTACGTGCAGTTGCTGGTTGAAAGCGGCATCGAAGCGCAACCGTGTGTGTACAGCCAAGACGGCATCGTGTTGGCCGACGCGTGCGACGTGCGCAACCTGCCGGGCTTTGCCGAAGGTTGGATCAGCGTGCAGGACGAAGCCGCACAATTGGCCGCCGACCTGCTGGACCTGGCGCCCGGCCAACGCGTACTCGACGCCTGCTGCGCACCCGGCGGCAAGACCTGTCACATTCTTGAGGTTGAGCCCAAGCTCGCGGGCGTGGTGGCGGTCGATCTGGAAGCCAAACGTTTGGTGCGCGTGCGCGAGAACCTTGAGCGTCTGGGCCTGAGTGCCGAGTTGATTGCCGCCGATGGCCGCGACACCGCAACCTGGTGGGACGGCAAGCCGTTCCAGCGCATCTTGCTGGATGCCCCGTGTTCGGCAACGGGCGTTATTCGTCGTCACCCGGACATCAAACTGACCCGTCAGCCAGACGACATTGCCGCCCTCGCTACCTTGCAAGGCGAGTTGCTGGACGCGATGTGGCCTACGCTGGAAGTTGGCGGCATCTTGCTGTACGCGACGTGCTCGACGTTGCCGACCGAAAATACCGAAGTGATTGAAGCCTTTTTGGCCCGTACGCCGGGCGCACGTGAGCTGGATATCGCCGGGCAGTTTGGTATCAAGCAGCCGCACGGGCGCCAGCTGTTGGCGCAAGAGGGCGGGCATGATGGTTTCTACTACGCCAAATTGATCAAAATCGCTGCCGCTCGCGGCTAACGGCTGTAACAGGGAATGACGGCATGAAAATCATCATCCTCGGCGCAGGACAGGTCGGCGGCACACTGGCTGAGCATTTGGCCAGCGAGGCCAATGACATCACCGTGGTCGACACCGATGGCGACCGCCTGCGTGATTTGGGCGACCGTCTCGACATTCGTACCGTGCAAGGCCGCGCTTCGCTGCCCAACGTGTTGCGCCAGGCCGGTGCCGACGATGCCGACATGCTGGTGGCAGTGACCAACAGCGACGAGACCAACATGGTCGCGTGCCAAGTGGCCTACACGCTGTTCCATACCCCGACCAAGATCGCCCGGGTGCGCGAATCGGCCTACCTCACGCGCGGCGAAGAACTGTTCGACAACGATGCGATTCCGGTCGATGTGTTGATCAGCCCTGAGCAAGTGGTGACCAACTACATCAAGCGTCTGGTTGAGCACCCCGGCGCCTTGCAGGTGATCGACTTTGCCGACGGCAAAGCGCAGCTGGTGGCGGTCAAGGCGTACTACGGCGGCCCGTTGATTGGTCAGCAATTGCGCCAACTGCGTGAGCACATGCCGAACGTGGACACCCGGGTGGCGGCGATTTTCCGACGTGATAGACCGATCACGCCGCGCGGCGACACCGTCATTGAAGCCGACGATGAGGTATTTTTCATCGCTGCCAAAGCCAACATTCGCGCGGTGATGAGCGAAATGCGCCGGCTCGATGAAAGCTACAAACGCATTGTGATTGCTGGTGGTGGGCAGATTGGCGAGCGCTTGGCCGAGGCCATCGAAAGCCGTTATCAGGTCAAAATCATCGAGATGAACCCAGCCCGTTGCCGTTATTTGTCCGACACGCTCGACAGCACCGTGGTGCTGCAAGGCAGCGCGTCAGACCGTGACCTGATGCTTGAAGAGAACATCGCCGACGCCGACCTGTTTTTAGCCCTGACCAACGACGACGAGGCCAACATCATGTCCTCGTTGCTGGCCAAGCGCCTGGGCGCAAAAAAAGTGATGACTATCATCAACAACCCGGCCTATGTGGACTTGATCCAGGGCGGCGAGATCGACATCGCCATCAGCCCGCAGCTAGCAACCATCGGCACCTTGCTGGCGCACGTGCGCCGTGGCGACATAGTCAGCGTGCACTCGCTGCGCCGGGGTGCAGCCGAAGCCATCGAGGCGATTGCCCACGGTGATTCGAAGTCGAGCAAGGTGATTGGCCGCCGTATTGGTGAAATCCACCTACCGCCGGGTACCACGATTGGCGCGATTATTCGCGACGAAGAAGTGCTGATTGCCCACGACGCCACAGTGATTAATGCCGGCGACCACGTGATTTTGTTCCTGGTGGATAAAAAGCATATTCGTGACGTGGAGAAGCTGTTCCACGTGGGCTTAAGTTTTTTCTAAAGGGAGACGGCAATGCTGGAGTCACTGGAAAAAATGCTGGCCAAGGGTGTGGATAACGCTTTATTGCGCTTTGGTTTGGGCAAGGGTTATCTCGACCTTGGGGATAACCTCAAGGCGGCGGAGCATTTGCAGCGTTGTGTTGAGTTTGACCCCAAGTACTCAGCGGCCTGGAAGTTACTGGGCAAAGCCCGGTTGGCGGCCGAAGATCGTGCGGCAGCGCGCGCCGCGTGGGAGCAGGGGCTCAGTGCAGCCCAAGCCCATGGCGACAAACAGGCCGAGAAAGAAATGACCGTGTTTTTGAAGAAACTGGATAAACAACCGCCCTCACTGTAGAAACCGGTACATCCTTTACACATCTGA
>NZ_ALJC01000125.1 GCF_000282975.1 Pseudomonas psychrophila HA-4 | reverse complement strand
GCAGGGCGCTAGTTAATCTGTCCAACTTTTGGGGGGCAGTTCAGCGATGTGGGAACACTAATGTAGGAAAAGCACACCAGTTTAATTTTCGATGTCATCCAGGCGACAACTGCGTTCGTTCATCGGACAGAATGCCCTGCAACAGTGCGTTCAGCTTAAAAACTCGGTAATCTTGCCGCCATTCTGCTTTTCTGCGTGTGCGTCCCACAAGGAAGCCACGCGCTAGACGGGTCGGTCTTATTCAGACTGACAACATTTCCCATATCCGCACGGGAAATTCCCCTCTAAATCCCGATTTACTAGTGTGGTACTTCCGTAATGAAAGTTTTGAAAGGCCAGGACATTCTGGCACTTGGGTTTATGACCTTTGCCCTGTTCGTTGGGGCTGGCAACATCATTTTCCCGCCAATCGTTGGTTTGCAATCCGGGCCTAATGTTTGGATCGCCGCCCTGGGCTTTTTGATTACGGCTGTGGGCCTGCCGGTGGTTACCGTTATCGCCCTGGCGAAAGTAGGCGGCGGCATGGATGCACTGAGCAGCCCGATTGGTAAAGTCGCAGGCGGCTTGCTCGCGGCTGTCGCTTACTTGGCTGTTGGCCCTTTGTTCGCCACCCCGCGTACAGCGACCGTGTCGTTTGAAGTGGGTCTGGCCCCGCTGACCGGTGAAAGCCCGCTCGCGCTGTTCTTGTACAGCTCGGTGTACTTTCTGGTTGTGTTCTTTGTTTCGCTGTACCCGGGCCGCTTGCTGGACACCGTTGGGCGTTTCCTGGCACCGCTGAAGATCATCGCCCTGGCGATTCTTGGTATCGCGGCATTTGCATTGCCTGCCGGTGATATTGGTGTAGCGACTCCTGAATACGTGGCATCGCCGTTCTCGCACGGTTTCATCAATGGTTACCTGACCATGGACACCTTGGGCGCGCTGGTATTTGGCATTGTGATCGTAAACGCTATCCGCTCCCGTGGCGTCGAGTCCCCCAAGCTGATTACCCGCTACGCGATCATTGCCGGCCTGATCGCTGGTGTGGGCTTGGCACTGGTGTATGTCAGTCTGTTTCGCCTAGGTTCGGGCAGCCATGAAGTTGCCGCCGGTGCAACCAACGGCGCAGCCGTGTTGCACGCCTATGTTCAGCACACCTTTGGCGCGCTCGGCAGTGGTTTCCTGGCCGTGCTGATTGCCTTAGCTTGTCTGGTAACGGCTGTGGGTCTGACCTGTGCGTGTGCAGAATACTTCAGCAAAGTTTTACCTCTGTCCTACAAGACACTGGTGATTATTCTTGCCGTATTCTCGCTGGTGGTATCAAACCTCGGTTTGACCAAGCTGATCGCGTTCTCCATCCCGCTGCTGACCGCCATCTACCCACCGTGCATCGTGCTGGTGGCCTTGAGCTTCTGCAAAGGTTGGTGGAATGAACAGTCGCGTATCGTCGGCCCGGTGATGTTGGTGTCGTTGGTCTTCGGTACGGTTGATGCCCTAAAAGGCGCTGGCTTTGCCGATAGTCTGCCGAGCTGGCTGATTAACATGCCGTTCAGCGAGCAAGGTCTGGCCTGGCTGGTACCGTCGGTCGTTGTGCTGGTCGCTGCCTTCATCTGCGACCTCATGCTAGGTAAGCGTCAAGAAGCAATCGCATAAAGACAGTGCTCTCCAAAAGCGTGCACTAAGTCCATAAAAAATGCCCTGGCTCGAGAGAGACAGGGCATTTTTTTGCTCTTTTCACAGCAGGCCCTGTGTAAGATCGATCTTGCCACGCGTAAAAGATCAAAAGATCGCGAGGTAAGATCGCTCCTTCAGCGGCCGCTACAGCAGATTACTTGCTGTCGGTCGTTGGAGCCGGTGCATCCTGAGCGGCTTCTTTAGCAGCAGCTTCATTCGATTCCGCCTGAGCTTTAGCCGCTTCTGCGTTCTCTTTGGCTGCATCGTTCACTTTGTCTTGGGCTTCAGACATTTTTTGTTGAGCTTGCTCAGCGTGCTGGTTAGCGTCTTGAGCTTTGTCTTCGGATTTTTTATCGCAAGCAGCGAGGCCCAGAGTGGCGGCTAGCATCAAGGCAACAGCAAAAGTATTACGCATTGGGTGTTTCTCCTTATGAGTGTATCTACGGGGCGTTTGAGCATGCCCTCGCTGCTTAAGTTCCTTGGCAATGCACATATATAAGTACCGCCCCGCACACAGAATCTATTGCTAAAAAGTGGACGTAGAAATGTCAGGCCTTGAAATATCGAGTTGAGGCCCCAACTTTCATCACATCCCGCCGCCAACCCTCTTGGGCGTGGCTCATGCCATCTAATCGGAGTTTGATAACAATGAGCGTGGAAACTCAAAAGGAAACCCTGGGCTTCCAGACCGAGGTCAAGCAACTGTTGCACCTCATGATCCATTCGCTGTACTCCAACAAGGAAATCTTCCTTCGCGAGTTGATCTCGAACGCCTCTGATGCTGTTGATAAATTACGTTTTGAAGCGCTGTCCAAACCAGAACTTCTGGAAGGCGGCGATGAACTTAAAATCCGTGTGAGCTTCGACAAGGACGCCAAGACCGTCACCCTCGAAGACAACGGTATTGGTATGAACCGTGATGACGTGATCGCCCACCTGGGTACGATTGCCAAATCCGGCACTGCCGATTTCATGAAAAACCTCTCGGGCGATCAGAAGAAAGATTCACACCTTATCGGCCAGTTCGGCGTGGGCTTCTACTCGGCCTTTATCGTTGCAGACAAAGTTGACGTATACAGCCGTCGTGCCGGCACGCCAGCGAGCGAAGGTGTGCACTGGTCTTCCAAAGGTGAAGGCGAGTTTGAAGTCGAGAACGTCGAAAAAGCCACTCGCGGTACCAAAATTGTGCTGCACCTCAAGTCCGGCGATGACGAGTTCGCTGACGGCTGGCGCCTACGCAACATCATCAAAAAGTACTCCGACCATATCGCTTTGCCGATCGAGTTGCCTAAAGAGCAGACCGTTGCCGAAGGCGAAGAAGCACCTGCGCAGGAATGGGAAACCGTTAACCGCGCCAGTGCCCTGTGGACCCGTCCTCGCACTGAGGTAAAGGACGAGGAGTATCAGGAGTTCTACAAGCACATCGCCCACGACTTTGAAAACCCGCTGGCCTGGAGCCACAACAAAGTTGAAGGCAAGCTTGAATACAGCTCGCTGCTTTATGTTCCAGCACGTGCACCATTCGACCTGTACCAGCGTGAAGCGCCTAAAGGCCTGAAGCTGTACGTACAGCGCGTATTTGTGATGGACCAGGCTGAGTCGTTCCTGCCTTTGTACCTGCGCTTCATCAAAGGTGTGGTCGACTCCAACGACCTGTCGCTGAACGTGTCGCGTGAAATTTTGCAGAAAGACCCGATCATCGACTCCATGAAGTCGGCGCTAACCAAGCGCGTACTCGACATGCTGGAAAAATTGGCGAAGAACGAGCCTGAGAAATATCAGGGCTTCTGGAAAAACTTCGGCCAGGTGATGAAAGAAGGTCCGGCTGAAGATTTCGCCAACAAAGAAAAAATCGCCGGTCTGCTGCGTTTTGCATCGACTCACGGCACTGACGGCGAGCAAAACGTATCGCTGACCGAGTATCTTGCGCGTGCTAAGGAAGGTCAGGACAAGATCTACTACTTGACCGGTGAAACTTACGCTCAAGTTAAAAACAGCCCGCACCTAGAAGTCTTCCGCAAAAAAGGCATCGAAGTGCTGCTGCTGACCGACCGTATCGACGAGTGGCTGATGAGCTACCTCAGCGATTTCGACGGCAAGAGCTTTGTTGACGTGGCACGTGGCGACCTCGATCTGGGCAACCTGGACTCCGCAGAGGACAAGAAAGCCGCAGAAGAAGTGGCCAAGGCCAAAGAGGGCCTGGTTGAGCGTATCAAAGCCGCGTTGGGCGAAAGCGTCAGTGAAGTGCGTGTATCGCACCGCCTGACCGACTCGCCAGCCATTTTGGCTATCGGTGAGCAAGACTTGGGTCTGCAAATGCGTCAGATCCTGGAGGCCAGCGGCCAGAAAGTACCTGATTCGAAGCCAATCTTCGAATTCAACCCGGCTCACCCGCTGATCGAAAAACTAGATGCGGAGCAGAGCGAAGAGCGTTTCGGCGACCTGTCGCACATCCTCTTCGACCAAGCGGCCCTAGCAGCCGGTGACAGCTTGAAAGACCCTGCGGCGTATGTCCGTCGGCTAAATAAGTTGTTAGTTGAGTTGTCCGTGTAACACGTCTATAAAAACCCGCTTCGGCGGGTTTTTTTTGTTTTGAATTCAGGAGTTTTTGATGAAATCAATTACGGTCAGTTCAGTGGCGTATCAAATCGATGGCCAAGCTTACGAAGGCCGTCTTGCCTACGATCCGAGCCGCGAAGATCCGCTGCCAGGTTTGTTGATGGCGCCCAATTGGATGGGCATCAGCGCAGGTGCCGAGGAAATCGCCAAGTCCGTGGCCGAGCAGGGCTATGTGGTACTGATCGCGGATTTGTATGGCCAAGGCGTTCGCCCAACCAACGGTGATGAAGCCGCGGCCGCGATGATGCCGATAAAAAATGACCGTGCCTTGCTGCGCAAGCGTATGTGGGCCGGATATGACACATTGCGCAACCAGAGCCTAGCCGTGGTCGACAGCAATAAACTGGCAACCTTTGGTTTCTGCTTTGGCGGCTGCTGTTCCCTAGAACTGGCCCGCAGCGGTGCGCCTTTAAAGGCTACCGTATCGTTCCATGGCTCGCTCGACACACCTAACCCCGTCGATGCGCAAAGCATCAAGGGTTCAGTATTGGTGCTGCATGGCGCTTCGGACCCATTGGTCGGCAAAGAACAGCTGCCAGCATTTGAAGACGAAATGAACGCAGCAGGCGTGGACTGGCAACTCACTAGCTACGGTGGCGCGGTGCATTCTTTCACCGACCCACACGCCAACGTGCCGGGCAAAATGATGTACGACGCTAAGACTGCGCACCGTGCTTTCACCGCCATGCACAACCTGCTGGATGAAGTGTTCCGCGACTAACCCTCAAATCTCCTAGAAACGCAGAAAGCAGATCTTTAGGAGTGAGCTGCCTCGCGATCTTTTGACCTTTAAAAGATCGCGAGGCAGGGGGGTATGACTTAAGCCGAACGCTCAATCGTTTCGCTGACCGTCAAATCACGCATCAGCAGCGCGTAGCTCAAATCCACTTGTTCGGGGATCGGCAGGTACACCGTGTGGCCATCACCCGGCGCCACTTGAATCGGCAACCCGGTGCTGTTGTGCAGTAGGTCCAGATCAAAGTGGTAGTTGCCACGCGGGGTCATCAACTCTAGGTGGTCGCCCAGCGCAAAACGGTTTTTGACTTTTACCTCGGCCAGTCCGTTGCGCCGCTCTCCTGTCAGTTCTCCGACAAACTGCTGGCGATGTGATAACGAACTGCCATGCAAATAGTTCTGATACTCGTCATGCACATGCCGACGCAAAAAGCCTTCGGTGTAGCCCCTTTGCGCCAGTGACTCGAGATCGGTCATCAGGCTGCGGTCGAATTCCCGACCGGCCACCGCGTCATCAATTGCCTTTCGATACACCTGTGTGGCCCGCGCGCAGTAAAAGTGCGACTTGGTCCGACCTTCGATTTTCAGCGAGTGCACGCCCATTTCAGTGAGCCGTGTCACGTGCTGAACAGCGCGCAGGTCTTTGGAATTCATGATGTAGGTGCCGTGCTCGTCCTCGAACGCCGACATTGGTTCGTCCGGGCGGTTGGCCTCGTGCAGCACGAATACCTCGTCGGTCGGCGCACCCAGGCCGAGCGTGGGCTCAACCACCTTCACCACATTGCCGAGTTCGTTTTCGGTGGCAGGTTTTGCCTCGTACTTCCAGCGACATGCATTGGTGCAACTGCCCTGGTTGGCGTCGCGTTTATTCATATAACCGGAAAGCAGACAGCGACCGGAGTAGGCCATGCAGAGCGCGCCATGCACGAAAATTTCCAGCTCCATGTCCGGCACTTGCTGACGGATTTCTTCGATCTCTTCCAGCGATAGCTCACGGGACAAGATGATCCGGCTCAAGCCTTGCTGGCGCCAGAACTCGACACTGGCCCAGTTCACGGTATTGGCCTGAACCGACAAGTGAATCGGCATCTGCGGGAAATGTTGGCGAACCAGCATGATCAGCCCAGGGTCGGACATGATCAACGCATCGGGGCCCATGGCAATCACCGGTGCCAGGTCTTTGAGAAAAGTACGCAGCTTGGCGTTGTGCGGGGCAATGTTGACCACCACGTAAAAGCGTTTGCCCTGGGCCTGAGCCTCAGCGATGCCGATGGCCAGGTTATCGTGGTCAAACTCGTTGTTACGTACCCGCAAGCTGTAGCGCGGTTGTCCTGCATAGACTGCATCGGCGCCATAGGCAAAGGCGTAGCGCATGTTTTTCAGGGTGCCAGCAGGGGCGAGGAGTTCGGGTGGTACGAGTGGCATGGTCAGATCATTCGCAAAAGGGCGCGATGGTAGTCGAGCCCAGCTGCGCGCTTATTGATATGGATCTATAAACCCGTGTTTGTTACAGGGGCCGATACTGCACGTGGAAGCTCACGTTCGCAGACTGCCCCTTGTGTAAGAGCTGCAAGCCGGGTCTCCCAGGCAGATGATGAGCATTTACCGGGTGGCTAACGGGTTCGAAGCAAAAGAAGTCCTCGTCTGGCGGGCAATACACCAGGCAGTACGGGCTGTTGGTTGCCCGGCATTGCAGTGCATAACCCAAGTCCGGCTGGCTGATCAGTGCATGGCCATCCCAGTCGGTGAAACAGTTGTCGAGCCGTGTTTGGGGCAAGGCATTGAGCTGATTGAAATCCCAGTCAATCGGCAGCGGTGTAGGTTCTGTGGGCAAACCCAGCACATCACAGAGCCAAACCTTCGAGGTGTTGGCTTGTAAACGCGTGTTGGCCGTGCGCGGCAAATAGGGATGCAAGCCCAAGCCGTGCCAGGCGGCGCGCTCGTCCTGATGCGTCACACTCAGTTCAATACTTAACTGGCCTTGCTGCAAGGAGTAACAGAGGTTGGCACGGTAGGCGAAGGGCAGGTCGCTGTCGAGTTGTAGGCAGGCGTATTGCGCTGAGTGCTCAACCACATTCCAGGCTTGCTGCCAGGCGCTGCCATGAATTGGCAGGGACACGGCGGGGTTGTTGGGTTGCAG
>NZ_ALJC01000124.1 GCF_000282975.1 Pseudomonas psychrophila HA-4 | reverse complement strand
TGGGATTAGCAATAGTGAAATCGATCATGCACCTGCACGGCGGTGAAGTGCGGGTGCAGAGCGATGCCAGCGGCACGCTGTTTGAACTGGGCTTTCGCCACGGGTAGCTTTAGAACCCAATGCTGCTCACCTAAGCGAAAGTAGCCTCTGTCGCGAACGAGCCTCGCGCTGGACAACCACATTGGCGACAACATCGCCCCCAACCTCATCGCCAACCGGCTGGCCCACTCCACGAAAACCGGCGTCACTGTCGACTATTTACCCCTGTACTTTCGAGAGCGCCATCCGCCTACACCAAGGCATTGGCCCGGATCGTGAAAATAGTCTGTTATCAGGGGTTTACAAGCCACAACATCCGCGTATACTCCTCGCCCATAACGCCGGTATAGCTCAGTTGGTAGAGCAACTGACTTGTAATCAGTAGGTCCCGAGTTCGACTCTTGGTGCCGGCACCATCCAAGGTTCCATAGAAAGCTTCCAACATCTCTGGAACCCCCGAAAAACCCGCCTTCTGGCGGGTTTTTTCGTTTTGGCGTTCCATCGGTTTCCGTCAGAAACTGGTGGATTCCAATCGTTTTAGGGGTAGTGTTAGGGGTAAGGTAATTCGATAAAGGGGGAGTACCCTTATGTCGCGCACCACTGCTCCACTCTCCGATTCGGCTTGCCGCTCAGCCAAGCCCACCGACCGCGCCTACAAGCTTTTCGACGGCGACGGCCTCTACCTTCTAGTCCAACCCAATGGCCGTAAAGGCTGGCGTCTCAGGTATGTCAAACCTGATGGACGCGAAGGACTAACCTCGTTCGGCAGCTACCCCGTGGTCGGACTCGCCGATGCGCGCAACAAGCGCCTAGAGGTCAAACGGATGCTGGCGAAAGGCATCGACCCCATAGAGACCAAACACCAAGCCAAGACGCAGGCTGCAATCAAAGGCCGAACCTTTGAAAGCGCCGCACTGGACTGGCACAAAGCGATGTCTGCCAAATGGGCTCCGGGCCATGCCAAGACCGTCCTGAGCCGCCTCAAAACCCATGTCTTCCCGCTGATCGGCGCTCGCTCTATTGTCGATCTGGACACCCATGACCTGATGCAACCTCTGGAAGCGATCCAGAAGCGTGGCACGATTGACGTCGCTTTAAGGGTACAAAACTACCTGCAAAGCATCATGCGCGAGGCGAAACGTGCTCGACAGATCGCGGCAAACCCTGCCTCCGACCTTGAAGGTTTGATCAAAGCTCCGAGGGTGATTCACCGCCCTGCTTTACCCTTATCGCGTCTGCCTGAATTGCAGGAGCGTATCGACACATACAAAGGCCGCGCACTTACCCGGCTGACGGTCATGCTCTCGCTGCATGTGTTCGTACGCTCCAGCGAACTGCGATTCGCCCGCTGGGGCGAGTTCGACCTCAAGCGCGGCACCTGGGAGATACCGGACACTCGTCCGGCATTGGACGGAGTGCCCTTTTCCACAAGGGGTACAAAGATGGCCGGGGACATCCACCTTGTACCCTTATCGCCACAAGCCGTGACTCTGCTTGAACAGATCCACCTCCTCACCGGCGAATTCGACCTGGTGTTTGCAGGTGATGCCAAGCCCTGGAAACCCATGTCTGAAAACACGGTGAACAGCGCGCTCAGAAAAATGGGCTATGACACCAAAACCGAAATCTGCGGGCATGGGTTTCGTTCGATGGCCTGTAGCGCGCTGATTGAATCAGGACTGTGGTCCGAGACAGCCATTGAAAGGCAGATGAGCCACAAAGAGCGGAACAACGTCCGCGCCGCTTACATCCACAAGGCCGAGTTCATCGAGGAGCGCAGGCTGATCATGAATTGGTGGAGCCGGTATCTGGAGGCCAACCGGCAGGAACATGTCACTCCACATGAATTCGCGAACCAGACCGGAGCGAACGTCACTCGCCTAAAAGCAAAACGTGGCGCAACCGAGTAAGCGCTCGGCCTTCATATCTCAGCGACCCGCTTGTCCACGCGGGTCCATCCAAACAGGGCTGCAAAGCCGCCCTGTTTGGATGGACCTCACTTAAAAAATCTAAACCCACCCAACGGTCTGTGGAAAGCCACTGATTTCCACAGGTGGATAATTTAACCCACAGCTTCAGACGCGCCGGAATCAAGGGGGTTACACATTGTTCCCAACTCTAGGCGAAAACGAACAATCACTTACGCTGAAGGCTCAGTTCGACTGATGCACTAGGAACCACAAACCGAAAAGCCCAAATTGTGGACTGAAACAGTCGAACCGCAACAACCCGGTTGAAAGAGGTGTTTGCGTTGCGGCCCATAGACGCTCCTGTAAAGCTGATGGCAAAATTGTGGCACACTGCGTTGAGAGGGCGAACCTCGCCCATGGCAAGCAGCAATCTCGACCAAAATGCACATTTTGGTGGGCATCCATCGAAGAAAGGACTGGCAGGGCCCAGACCTTTAATGGAAAGCCGTCAAAGGAGCAGTAAACTTCAATCGTCAGCGAAGTTGAGAAGGAGTTCAATGAAAATCCGCGCAACGAGTCTAGCTGGCCCTCTCAACGCCAATCCCCATTGCTGTTGCCTTCGATTAAAGCTGAAAAATCGCGTAGCCTCCAAAAAACTCATTAGGCTTAACCTATACACACATGTCCGCTCTCTGGCTAATACCTGGGCCAAGCGTAAAGCCGTTATACCTATAAATATTTATCACAAAACCGTCCAAATCTTTAAGTGGCCACCTCTAAAAAATTTAAAGATGCTTACAGTTGTAAGTTCTAACCAAAGCCGATATCAAAATAAAATAAATTCCAAAAAAATAGTGATTCATATCTGGGAACGTTGAAATGAGCGGCTTTATTGAAAATCTCTCGCCAAAGGAATGGGAAAGTTTTTGCGAAGTAATGCTTAGACAGCATTTCGGTGCAAAAAATTTCTACACGGTCCCCGATCAAGATGGCGGAGATTTAGGCTTAGAGTTTTACACGATTGATGGGACAATTTTTCAGTGCTACTACCCAGACAGCGGCATTGAAATGGGAATATATAAAAAAAGAATACAAAAGAAAATAAACGACGATCTTAAAAAGCTCAAAGAAAACGAAAAAGAAATACTAAAACTAATTGACGATATCAAGATAAATCAATGGGTACTACTAACCCCTGAATTCAAGTCTAAAGACTTAATTTCATACTGTAACAAAAAGAAAAAAGAAGTAATACTTGAAGACATTTCCTATATAGAAAACTCCACATTCAAAGTAAAAATAGAGACAGCAGAGAGCTATCCCGATGGTAAGCTTTATGCTCAAGGCGTTTACAATGCAGCAATCAACATTCCATTATTAACTGTTGATGAAAGCTTACGAAATACTTGGATATCAAGTAATGCGCAATTCTCTTCAAATATCGCAAGAAAATCCACCAAATTAATGGGTGAACGAAGTGAAGAATTCCAAAACATAGTCGTTTCAAAATATATTCAGATTGATAAATTTCTTGAACAGCTTCGTGATGATCACCCGAACCTTCATGCGACAATCGAAGATAGTGCAAGAGCGCAGTTAGAAAGCATAAAAGAGAATTCTATATTCCTATCGAAGCTAGATTCTGACTTTGTAAAAAGTATTGTTGAAAATAATAAAGAAGCCTTTTCAAAGCACTCGAAATTTATGTCCGACACTAACGTTCAATCATTAACCTTTGGCTATCTTTCCAAATGGATTGCAGAGTGCTACATGGACTTTAAATAATGAAAAATGAACGTCAGATAACTCCGATAATAAGTGATAAGCCATACCCAATACCTATAGAGATGCGGCCACTCTGGAGGATCTCGCTGATTATTATCAGTATTGAGCGGGTATCCAACGAAAAGAAATACTTAGATTCCAAAAAACTGAACATATTGATCTGGATGCTTATTAGAAAAAATAGATGGCCAGAATATGAAGACTACTTAAAAGATCGAACCCTTGATATACCCCTAATATCAGTGGATACAGCGACATACAAAGCACTCGAGATTTGTGTGGCAAAAGCATTGGTTACATTATCCGATGGTAGAGTCCACATTACAGATGCTGGTCAAGATATCTATAGAACCATTCTTGAAAGCGCAGTGATGCAAGAAGAAATAGATTTTTTAGATAACTTTGGAAAAAAACTCACTGACGCTAAAGTTAAAAGCCTCACAGGGGGACTAATATAATGCTTGGTCTAAAAATCAAAGAACTAGAAATCTCCGTCAATACTTCAAGCGGCCCTTTTTCTGCAAAGCTATTTTTTAATGACGGCTTAAATATAATACGTGCAAATAACTCCTCCGGCAAATCAACCTGTATTAACGCCATTGCATTTGGACTCGGGCTTGAGGCAATTCTCGGCCCAAGTCGTAAAAGACCGTTCCCCAAGTCCCTCTATGAAGTCATTTACAAAAGCAAAACTGACGAGACACCATATTTAGTACAAAGCTCCAATGTGCAATTAAAGATAGTCAATAGTCGCGGAGATGAGGCAACCCTACTAAGAGAAATCGAAGGAAACAGCCAAAAAATCACGGTTAGCTCATTGATATCAACGCAAGATTATTTTCTAGGTGCGGCTGGAGAAGTTGGCTCTGCAAAAAGCGAACTAGGTTTTCATCACTGGCTTGCAAAATTCATTGGTTGGACGCTCCCTGAGGTAGTTACTTTCGATGGCAAAGAAATAAAACTATATCTAGAATGTATATTCCCTCTATTTTTCATCGAACAAAAACGCGGATGGTCAGAAATACAAGCAAACATACCTACCCATTACAACATCAGAAATGTTAAGAAAAACGCAGCCGAATTCTGCCTAGGATTCAACAGTTTCGAGCAAGAGAAAAAGATCTTCATGCTCAAAGCCAAAGTAGATTCCGCAGAAAAAGAGTGGGAAAAAATAAGATCTACCGCCGAAAGTATCGCCGACTTCAACAGTGTCAGAATCAATATAATCCCCGACATAGAAAAAACAAAGGAAAAGGCGTACGTGAACTTCTCCTACTTAGAGAATGACATATACATAAGCCTCAACAACCAGCGATCCTCGCTCAAAAAACTAATCGAAAAACTGAGCAACGGCATTTCTGAAAACCAACCAAATAATGAGAATATTGAATCGCAAGCGAGTATAATCCGAACCCTTCAAAGAGAGTCGGAAAATACAGCAAGAAAAATAGAGAATTCACTACTATCTCTATCGGAGACGGATAAAAAAACGTCAACTTTGAAACATGATTTAAACCAATACCAACAGTTGCGGCGACTTAAATCTGTGGGAAGTGTCATCAATGATGAGCTAGACATTTCCAAATGTCCAATTTGTGACAGCAACATGTACGACACCTTGGGGTCTAACTCAACCCAAAGAGCGCCTATGACGCTCGAGGAAAATATTGAATTTCTCAAAAATCAGATAGACTTCTTCAGTTCTATCAAATTAAAGACCGCCGGAGAAATCCAACACTTCCAAGCCAGCTCTAAGCTAATCCAAGCACGACTAGGCGTCGAACAAGATAAGCTAAATAATTTAAGAGCCGACTTTGAGGATATAAATGCCGCAACAAAAGCAATCCTAAGAGAAAAAATACAAGCGGAAATACAACTTAAGGAAGTGGAAAAGCTCCAAGATTCAGAAAAAAATCTTAATGAGCAAATTGAGCGAATTCAATCCGCGTGGCGTACGGCTTCTGACTCATTGAGGCTGGCAAGAAAAAACAGCTCTGAAACTAATAAGTACGCGACCATAACAAAATTAGAACAGATAATACGACGCAACCTTGAGTCATTCCAATTCGATCACGCGGCAATAAACTCCATATCTGTGTCGGATCAAACTTTGCGACCAGAGCAAGAGGGATATGATATTGTAGCAGAAACTTCTGCGAGTGATTATATCCGTGTTATTTGGGCTTACACTCTCGGACTTTTAGAACTCGCAGGAACGGAGAAAGAGATAAACCATGGTGGTTTTGTGGTATTTGACGAACCGCGACAGCACGAAGCAAGTAAAAACAGCTTTATTTCATTGATCGATACAGCGTTAAAAAGCAAGCCTTATGGTGGCCAGGTTATTTTCGCCACGAGCATGGAAAAAAGCGAACTGGAAAATGCGTGCAAAGGCAAGGATCTGAATATATATTTTTTTGACGACTACATACTTAAACCATCAGTTCAAGAAACATCCCCCTCTGAAAGCAGTCCCCTTATATAACAAAGTGCAGATTAAAGTATGTTCTCTTGTAGCAGGGTCGACTAGCATGTGTAGACCCTGCTCATTAAAAACACCTAAATTAAGCTAGACCAAATCTCGCCCCCCCTAACACACATCATTTAAAAGCAATATATGATGCATATCGAACAGGGGTAAGCGCTCCATAAACCCCACCGACTTCAAGATCGGTGGTGCG
>NZ_ALJC01000123.1 GCF_000282975.1 Pseudomonas psychrophila HA-4 | reverse complement strand
CCGCCGTGCAGGTGCATGATCGATTTCACTATTGCTAATCCCAACCCACCCGAATCGCCCGGTTGCGCGCGCGACGGGTCGACCCGGTAAAACCGGTCAAATAACTTATGCACATGCTGCGCCTCTATCGGCGAGCCCATGTTGTGTACGCCAACCCAGCAATAGTCGGTGTCATCGCGACGCCGCAGGCTCAAGCGGCTGCCCGGATCGGCATGCCGCACGGCATTGGCCAGCAGGTTACCCAGCGCCCGTTGCAGCAAATGTTGATCGACGTTTAACGTGCCGTTGAGCTGGTTGTCGAGCCGCAGCTCACGGTCATCCGCCAGGGCTTCGAAGTAATCGCAGAGTTCATCGCCCACACGCTGTAAATCCAGTGTTTGCAGTTGCAAGGGCCGTTGGCCATGTTCGGCCCGCGCCAGAAACATCAGGCTTTCAGCCATACGATTGAGTCGCTCGTATTCTTCAATGTTGGACGCCAGCACTTCTTGGTATTCAACCGTGCTGCGCGGTTGGTTGAGCGCCAAGCTGTTGCTGCCCAGTAAGTTATGCAGTGGCGTGCGGATTTCATGGGCCAGGTCGGCCGAGAACTGTGACAGCCGCGCAAAGTTGTCTTCAAGGCGCGTCAGCATGGCATTTAGCGCTTGTACCGGCTCTTTCAATTCCGTGGGTATGTTGTCGACGGGCATGCGTTGATCAAGGCTGCGCGGGTTGATGCCGCGCATGGCCTGCGCCAGTTGACGCAGCGGTTTGAGGCCGCGCCGCAACAGCAACAGACCGAGGCCAAACGCGAGCACGGCACCAAACCCGACGGCCATGTACAAGCGCAGACGGTAACTGGCGAGCATTTGCTCGCGCTCTTCAAGCCATTTGCCCACCGTCACGCTCAGGGGTTCGCCCGCAGGCCCTTGTGCGGTGCCGGTGAGCAGGGCGACGTTGTTCACCGTCTGAACATCGGCACGCTTGGGTAATCGTTCTTGAGCCAGAGGCTCCAGGGTGGGCAAGGCGAGCTGGCGCGGGTTGATCGTGATGACCGCGCTGCCATCGCCGCGCTTCACTAGCAGCACGCTGTCGAGATTGCCCAGCATGTTTTGATACAGCCGCGGGCGTTCTTGCAAGGCTTCGAGGCTGTCGCTGTCGTGCAGCAGGGCGCGCACGTGTTCAAGGCGCCCGAGCAGCGCCATGTCGTCGCGAAAGGTCAACTCCGAGGCCAGCGAGCGGTACAGAAAAACGCCGACAGCGCTTAGCACCAGCGCGCAGGTTAAGGCAATTGCCAGGGCCAGTCGCCAGGCGATGGAGTTAGTCATCGGGCGCGTCCAACTGATAGCCGACGCCGCGCACGGTGTGGATAAGTTTGGGCATGTACGGGTCGTCAACCTTGGCGCGCAGGCGGCGCACAGCAACTTCGACCATGTTGGTATCGCTGTCGAAATTCAGGTTCCAGACCTGGGAGGCGATCAAGGTGCGCGATAACACTTCGCCCTGGCGGCTGGCCAGCAAGTGCAGCAGCGCGAACTCCTTGTTGGTCAGGCTAATGCGCTGACCACCCCGGCTGACGCGTCGGCGCAGTACGTCGATTTCCAGGTCGGCAATGCTGTAGGACTCGGCCTCGCGCATCGGGCCACGGCGCAGCAAGGTGCGTACGCGGGCCAGCAGTTCGGCAAACGCGAAGGGCTTGAGCAGGTAATCGTCAGCGCCCAGCTCAAGGCCGCGCACGCGGTCTTCGATAGCGTCTTTGGCGGTCAAAAAAAGCACCGGCGTGGCTGAGCGCTGGCGAATCAGTTGCAATAGCTGCCAGCCATTGAGCCCCGGGAGCATCACATCCAGGATGATCAGGTCGTATTCCTGCTGCTCAATGAAATAACGCCCGTCCAGCCCGTTCAGCGCCACATCCACCGCAAAGCCTGACTCTCTAAGGCCCTTGGCCAGGAAGTCAGCCGTCTTGGCTTCATCTTCAACCACTAACAAACGCATCGCACACCTCGATCAATCGTGGTCACAGGCTAGGCGCCTTCTGTGACGTTGCCTATTACAAACTTGTAATTCAACTGACGGGGTTCTGACGGGGGGGACTGGTTAAGGTGGCGTCCTTAGAACAGGAGCTTGCCCATGATGCTGAAAACCTTGCTGTTGTGGACTGCGGTTGGCGTTGCTGGCGCCGCTCAGGCAGCGCCCAATTTACCGCGCCATGCCGATCTGGACTTGGCCACAGCCCGCCAATTGGCCGACGCCACGCTCAAGCACTGCACTGGCGCGCTGAGCGTGCTGGATCGCGGGGGCAACGTCTTGGTTGCAATGCGCCCGGAGGGTGTTGGGCCGCATAACCTGCTGGCCAGCCAGCGCAAGGCCTACACCGCACTCTCGACCAAAACCCCGACCCGGCAGTTTGCCGAGCGCGCCCGCAACAACCCCGAAGCCGCCAACCTCAGTTCCATCGCAGAACTGTTGCTGCTGGGCGGCGGCGTGCCGTTGTTTGCTGACAGTGAATTGGTGGGCTCTCTCGGCGTGGCTGGAGCGGGCGGCGCCGAGCAAGACGAAGGCTGCGCCATGAGCGCGGCTCAACAAATTGGCTTGGCCACACAGCGTAATTAACCCCGGAGGATGAATCATGAATAGATTACGAACCACCTTGGCAGCCCTGAGCCTGAGTGCTATTTCGAGTGTCGCACTGGCCGCGGGTAACCCGTTGAGCGTGCACGTGCTGAACTTGGAAAACGGCTTGCCGTCACCGGGCGTCAACGTGACCCTGGAAAAACACGTCGGCCAGAACTGGCAGCCGCTGGCGCTGGGCGTCACTAACGAGCAAGGCCGCATTGGCGAATTGTTCCCGGCTAAGCAAGCGTTTGAAGCCGGTGAGTATCGGGTCGTGTTTAAAACGGGCGAGTACTTCAAGAAAACCGGTCATGAGACATTCTTCCCTGAAATCCCGGTGATATTTGAAGTGAAGAATGCCGACCAGCACTATCACATCCCGTTGTTGCTCAGCCCTTATGGGTTCTCGACGTACCGGGGGTCTTAGCAGCCCCTCACCCTAGCCACTCCGGAGGGAGAGGGTTGGGGTGAGGGCTGTTTTCAAGTTACCCACAGCGCTGCGCAATCACCATCAGATTGCGTGGCGTGAGGTGGCTGTCGCAAAACTCGCCCACCTGCACGTCGTAGCCTTGCTCGCGCAGGTACAACGCCCGATCCAGCACCAGCCACAGTTCTAGCGGGCGACGAAACAGCCCGCGTACTAGCTCCAGATTGCGTACCTGCGTCAGCCGCGCCCAGCCCGCTGCTTCAAGGGCTGCCCAATCCTCGTGGCCGGTTGTGGATAAGTTTTTCAGCGCAGCCAAGTCCTCGCAATACTGCGCAAACGGCTTGCTCAACCACGTACTGGGCAACGAGGGTGTGGATAAGTAGTCGTCGCACTGGCGCAACTGCCGTTGCAGCGCATCAAACCCCAAGCGCCGTGCCATCGACTCATCGCGCTGGCGCCGTACGCGGCTGCCTGCAGTCACGGTTTCGCTCATCGGTAGGCTTAGGTCTAGCGGCGATAACTGCAACGTTGAGGCGTTGGCTGCTGTGGATAACGGCTGATACTGCGCGGCACTGATGCGGTTGTAGCAGCACGGCGAGATTGCCAGTTGTGCACAGCCTGCTGCGCTGGCCAGTTGCAGCAAGCGCACGTGCAAATCACCACACGCATGCAACGCTACCGGGGTCATGCCGGGTTGCAGTTGCAGCGAGGCGTTAGCAGCGAGCACGTCTTGCTGCACATGCCGGGCGTTTAACTGATGACGCTGACTCAGCGCCTGGCCAGCGTCGATCAGCGCCGGGTCGTATTCGAGACAGGTCAGTTGCTGCTCGGCGTTTAATAACCGACGCCCCAAATGCCCTTTGCCCGCACACCAGTCCAGCCAGTGAGTGGGCGCCTGTTTAAAGCTCAGGCTCTGGGCGAAGGCTTCAATTTGCTGCCATTTGCGACCGGGCACGTCCACCTGCAAGCGCGGGGCGGCTGGCGATAAGGCGTGTATGGGCAAACGGTCTATGGCGCAGAGGGCAAAGGCGGTGGCCGCCAGCTCAGGAAACGGCGCAGGTGCGTCTAAAGCGTGCGGCTGGTTGTGGCTGTCTTCAGCGTCTTGCAACGAACGCTGGCGCAACCACTCGGAGAGTTCTGGGTGTTGGGCTTCCCACGGCATCTTCAGTTGGGTGAAGGGCCGTGGGCGCCACAGGTGCTGGTGTTCACGTAAGAACGTGTCCAGCGCCTCAAAGTGGGCGAGCAGTGGCTCGCCCTGAGGATCAGCGACCTTGGCAGGCATCGACGCGCAACCAGCGCTCCAGCAGCTTGAAACCCTGAATCAGTACAAACGACATGACCAGGTAGATCACCCCGGCGATCAGGAACATATCTACCGTCTGGTAGTTACGGGCAATGATGGTGCGGGTCATGCCGGTCAGTTCCAGCAAGGTCACGGTACTCGCCAGCGAGCTGGCCTTGAGCATCAGGATTACTTCGTTGCTGTACGCCGGCAGGCCGATGCGCGCAGCACGCGGCAGCATGATGTGTACCAGGGTTTTGAAGCGAGACATGCCCAAGGCGCGTGCGGCTTCGATTTCACCCGGCGGAATGGCCTGAATAGCGCCGCGCAAAATTTCTGCGATATAAGCGGCTGTGTGCAGGGTCATGGTCAGCACTGCACACCAGAACGGGCTGCGCAGGTAGGGCCACAAGACACTCTCGCGTACGACTTCAAATTGCCCTAGGCCGTAATAGACCAAAAAGAGCTGAATCAGCAGCGGGGTGCCGCGAAAGAAAAAGATGTACCCGTAAGGCAGCGAGCGCACGTACCACAGCTTGGATGAGCGGGCGATGCCCAGCGGAATCGCCAGAATCAAACCGGCGATGACTGAAAGGGCGGTCAGCTCCAGCGTCAGGGTTGCACCCTGGATCAGCTTGGGCAGCCACTTGAGTAAAAGCTCCCACACCATTACGTTCTCCTCGCGAAGCCGCGCGCTGCGCGTCTTTCAAGCACGTACAGAGTGCCCATGGCCAAAATGGTCAGGCCCAAGTACATCACGGCAGCCACCATATAGAAGGTGAAGGGTTGTTTGGTGAAGGTCACCGCGTTTTGCGCTTGGCGCATGATTTCTTCCAGACCGATCACGGAGACCAGCGCGGTGTCTTTCATCAAAATCATGAACAAGTTGCCCAGGCCGGGCAGGGCGATACGCCACATTTGTGGCAGCACCAACTTGGTGAAAATCCGCGGCTTGGACAGACCCAATGCCATGCCCGCTTCGCGGTGGCCTTTAGGAATGGCCAGAATGGCGCCACGAAACACTTCGGTCGCATACGCGCCAAAACACAGGCCCAATGCGAGAACCCCGGCCGCGAAGGCGCTGAGGGTAAGGTCGGGCATGCCGATCAGTTCGCCGAGGGCACGCACTGCGTTCACGCTGCCGAAATAAATCAGCAACACCCACAGCAGTTCCGGCACACCGCGAACCAACGTTGAATAAGTGCCGCCGAGCCATCTGAATGGCTTGTAAGGCGACGTTTTAGCCAGTGCACCGAGCAACCCGAGCACCAGGCCCAAGCACAGCGCACTGAGTGCCAGTTTGACGGTCATCAGCGCGCCAGCAGCCAGCAGCGGGCCGAATCCGTATAAGTCGATAGTCATGGGTTAGGCAGGCTTTGCTAGGGACCGGCGCTGCGCAAGGCAGCACCGGTCAGGCAGGTCAGTAGATGCTGAACGGGAAATACTTGTCGTTGATCTTCTTGTACGTGCCGTCCTCAATGATTTCCTTGAGGGCGAGGTTCAGCTTCGCGCGAAGAGGGTCGCCTTTGCGTACAGCGATGGCGACTTCATCTTTTTGAACAGGCTCACCTTTGAACTCGTAATCTGTGCCGTCTTTGCTTTTCAGCCATTCATAGTTGGCGTACTTGTCGGCCAGAATTGCGTCGAGCCGACCCGAAGTCAGGTCAAGGTAAGCGTTTTCTTGGGTGTCATACAATTTGATGGAGATGTCATCGCCATAGGTATCTTCCAGCCATGTGGCGGCTTGGGTTGCACGTTGGGTACCGATGGTTTTGCCTTTCAACGACGCTTTGTCATATTTGAAGTCGACGTTTTTCGGGGCAATGAACTGCTGCATGTTCGAGTAATAACGATCGGTGAAGTCGACCGCTTGCTTGCGCTCATCGGTAACCGACAGCGAAGAAATCAGGAAGTCGAATTTCTTGGCGTTCAGCGCCGGGATGATGCCGTCCCAATCGGAGGTGACCACTTCGCATTCAACTTTCATCTTGGCGCACAGCGCCTCGCCGATGTCTTTGTCGAAGCCTACAACGGTACCGCTGGCGTCTTTGTTGTTAAACGGCGGGTAGGCCGCTTCGATACCCATTTTCAGTTTTTCAACAGCCAAGGCATTAGCACTGAACACCAAGGTGGCGGCAGCAGCCAGGAGAAGTTTTTTATAGTTCTGCATGCGTATTGCTCCGTTAGCGATTGCTGGACATGAATTGTTTGCAGCGCGCTGAAACCGGGTTATCAAAAACCTGTTCAGGCGACCCTTGCTCTTCGATCAAGCCTTGGTGCAAAAACACGACTTCAGTGGACACCTGACGGGCAAAACCCATTTCGTGGGTGACCAGTAGCATAGTGCGACCTTCTTCGGCGAGCGCGCGGATCACACTAAGTACTTCCTGGACCATTTCTGGGTCAAGTGCTGATGTGGGCTCATCAAACAGAATGACTTTAGGTTGCATGGCCAAGGTGCGAGCGATGGCGGCGCGTTGCTGCTGGCCGCCAGACAATTCAGACGGGTAGGCATGACGCTTTTCAGCGATACCCACCTTGGCCAGCAACGCTTCGGCCACTTCGATGGCCTCGGCCTTGCTCTGACCCAGCACGCGACGCGGTGCCTCGATCACGTTGTCGAGGATGGTCATGTGCGGCCACAGATTAAAGTTTTGAAACACAAAACCCAGTTCGCTGCGCATGCGGTTGATCTGTTTGCCATCAGCGGCAACCAGTTCGCCATTTTTGGCTTTCTTGAGCTTGAGTTCTTCTCCGGCGACCAAAATTTGGCCGTCGTGCGGATTTTCCAACAGGTTGATACAACGCAGCAGAGTGGACTTGCCGGAACCGGAAGAGCCCAGGATCGAGATCACGTCGCCGTCGCGTGCGGTCAGCGAGATACCTTTGAGTACCTCAAGCTCTCCGTAGCGTTTATGCAAGTTGCGGATTTCAAGCGCGGGCGTGGCCAAAGCCATGTGCGGTCCTCATTGTGTTCGGGTGCGATCCTGCTATTGGGGGGCCTTCCTGGCGATGGCCAAGCTAGCATAGGGTCGCCAAGGCAACCAGCCGCCCCCCAGGCGCATAAGGCAGAAGAGTGGTCGTGTGTCGCATCGCTACAGCTGACTGTCGCGCCGACAACAACCGACCCCGTGTTTTGCCGTTTGACCAGACAGGTGTCGCGTAAAAAAGGTCGCGATGGTGCCAGTTTTAGCCCTGTGTTGGAAGCACGAACCTACTAAAGGTCAAACATGTGCACCGGTTTTGGGCCATATGGGAATTTTTGGGTATTTTTGGTGCGCGAGACGTCGTGTTACTGAGTGTTACGGTAACAAATTGGCGAAAAGCCATTACTCTCAATAGGTTGCAATAAGAGCACAGATTCGTCGTAGCCCGCGTAAACCGTGCATGTGTCACATTTTGGCTCATTTATTGCGTAAATAATTATAAACGCCCCGTTGGTTACTTTTTACGAGAAGGTAATCAAGCGCGGCGCTCGGAATGGCTTTCACTGCAAAGGTAGTCCCAATGAGCAATACGCAATCCTCTAACGGTCTTGAGCAAGGGCTCAAGCCGCGGCATGTGACGATGCTGTCAATCGCTGGAGTTATCGGCGCCGGCTTGTTTGTCGGCTCAGGACACGCGATTGCCCAAGCGGGCCCTGCTGTGCTGCTGGCCTATGCCGCAGCCGGCACGTTAGTGGTGCTGGTGATGCGCATGCTGGCCGAAATGGCCGTTGCCTCGCCGGACACCGGTTCGTTCTCCACGTACGCCGACCGTGCCATCGGGCATTGGGCCGGTTTTACCATTGGCTGGCTTTACTGGTGGTTCTGGGTGCTGGTTATCCCGCTGGAAGCCGTTGCCGCCGGTACCATCCTGCATGCGTGGTTCCCGGGCACAGCGATTTGGGTGTTTACCCTGGTTATCACAATGTTACTGACGGTGACTAACCTGTTCAGCGTCAAGAACTACGGCGAGTTTGAGTTCTGGTTTGCGCTGATCAAAGTGCTGGCGATTGTGGGCTTCATTGTTCTGGGTGCGCTGGCCATTTTCGGCGTGCTACCGACCAGTCAAGTCAGTGGCGTTTCGCACCTAGTCGACACCATCGGCTTTATGCCCAATGGCATGGGCGCTGTACTGGCCGCCATGCTGACCACCATGTTCTCGTTTATGGGCACTGAAATCGTCACCATCGCGGCGGCGGAATCTAAAGAACCTAGCAAGCAAATCACCAAGGCCACCAATTCGGTGATCTGGCGTATTGGCTTGTTCTACCTGGTGTCGATCTTCATCGTTGTGTCCTTGGTGCCTTGGAACGACCCAAGCCTGCCTAGCCTCGGCTCTTATCAGACCGCACTCGTCAGCATGGGCATCCCGAATGCCAAACTGATCGTCGACATTGTGGTGTTGATCGCTGTAACCAGTTGCCTGAACTCGGCGCTCTACACGGCCTCGCGGATGCTCTTCTCCCTGAGCAAGCGCGGTGACGCACCGGCAGTTGCCAAGCGCACCAACGGCAGCGGCACGCCTTACTGGGCAGTGATGATGTCTACAGGCGCAGCTTTTGTGGCGGTGTTTGCTAACTACGTGGCACCCGCTGCTGTGTTTGAATTCTTGCTCGCCAGCTCCGGCGCCATCGCACTGTTGGTGTACTTGGTGATCGCTATTTCGCAACTGCGTATGCGCAAAAAACGCGTTGCAAACGGCGAGAAAATTGATTTCAAGATGTGGTTGTTCCCGGGTCTGACCTGGGCGGTAATCGTGTTCATCGTGGCCATTCTGACCCTCATGCTGTTCCAGCCAGAGCATCAGGCTGAAATCATGGCCACCGGTTTGTTGAGCATTCTGGTCGTGCTGGCGGGCCTATTGGTTGCACGTCGGCGCCGCATCGAGAAAGCGGGGGCAACGGTACTGAACTGAGGCCAGGACGGCCCTCAAGGTTGAGTACAAAATAAAGGTCGCCCTCTTTCGAGAGGGCGGCCTTTTTTGTCGGCATGAATTACGGTCAGCGGTTACTCGATTCTGGGCACCGTAAAGCGGAACTCACTGCCTTTGCCCGGCGTACTCTCGGCCAGCAACTGGCCGCCATGCGCCTTGATGATGCCTTGCGAGATATACAGCCCAAGGCCCGTGCCAGAGGCGTTGCCTTCTTTTGCAGTCCAGTAGCGATCAAAGATGTGAGGCAGTTGCTCAGCGCAAATCCCTTTTCCTGAGTCGCGTACGCTAAACACAATGTCATCACCATTGGACATGGCCGCCACCACAATTTTGCCGTCCGCGGGGGTGAACTTGATCGCATTACTGATCAGGTTGGACAGCACCTGAAAGAGTCGCTCAGGGTCGGCGTTGATCCGCAGGTTGGGTTCGGTGCTGAAGGTCAGCTCAACCGACTTTTCCGTCGCCAGAGGCATCAGTAACGACAGCGCCTCTTCAAAAATCTGCGTCACGTCCAGCGATTGTGCAGAGATCGTGTAGCGGCCAGCTTCGATCTTGGAGGTGTCCAGCAGGTCTTCCAGCAGAATATTCATGCGGCTGCTGGCCTGTTGCATGGTGTCAATGGCCGTGGTGATGCGCCTTGAGGCATGCGAGCCGTCACTGCTGAAGGTTTTTTGCATCATCCCGCAGAGCATCGAGATGATCGTCATAGGGTTGCGCAGGTCGTGGGATACCACCGCCACCAGTTCGTCCCGAGCGCGCACGGCTTGCTGTTCGCGATGAACCTGACGCGCCAGGTCATTTTCCAGCGCCGAGCGGCGCAGATCGTTGGCCGCGAACAGGTCGCCATGGCTCCATTTACTAGAGATGCCGTCCATTTCGACCTTCCATAACTCGAACGACGTGCGGGGGCTCAAGCGCAAGCCTTTAGCGCTCGTCTCCAGATTAAGCGGCTTTTGCGGGTCGCCGCTCCAAGGGATGCTTTCTTTGACCTCGGTCCTAAACCACAGCACCGCGTTATCCACAGGTTTGGGCAGGCTCATGGCCAGCAGGCCGCTGGCAATGTCTTTGTACACAGCCGCTGGCGCATACAAGGTCGACAGGCTGTGGGTGGAAAACACCGCAGCGTCGTCGTGCTTGAGCCATTGGTACAGATCGCGGATTTGATCGGGTTGCGGGCATTGGCCATACCGGTGCAACACGTTGCCTTCGAGAATGGCCACGCCACTCGCCTGGGTCAGTTCCATCAACACCTTGTGTTCTTGTGCCAGGCCGTCAAACACGTTTTCCGGGCCTTGTACCATGGCGCTGTTCAGGCGTACCAATGCGTCCACTTTAGCGTCGCGCTGGCGATTGATTTCTAGGGTTTGCAAGGCGCTGATCTGTAGCGACAGCACTTGGCCGATGGTTTGGCAGGCCATGCGCAACTCGTGCGAGACGTGCAGCGGCGTGCGATGACCGCAACTGATCAGGCCCCACAACCGCTCGCCATCCATCAACGAAATACTCATGGACGACAGCACGCCCATGTTTTTCATGTACTGACAGTGAATCGGCGACACGCTGCGTAACGTCGCACCGCTGAGGTCCAGCGGTTGTTGAGTGTCGGGACGCAGCGTTGGCACCAGCTCAACCGGCTTGTAGTCAGCGTTGGGGATGATGCGCAGCCAATGCGTGCGATACAGCTCGCGTGCCTGTTCCGGGATGTCAGAGGCCGGGAAAAACATCCCATTGAACAGCTCCATCGACGGGGCCGATGCCTCTGCGATGACTTGGCCGTGGCCCTCTTCCTGAAAACGATAGATCAAGACGCGGTCGTATCCGGTCAGCGACTGAATCTCGGTGACACAAATCTCGTACAGCGCGGGCAGTGTTTTGGCGGCTTGCAAGCGCTGCAACACGCGACTCAAGTTACGCACCTTGGCCATCGTGCCTATCAGCTCGACGTCATCGGGCTTTAACTCAAGCTCCAGAATCAAAATGCCTTTGTCTCTGTGCAACAGTCCTTCGTAGTCGATGCCTTGCAGGGTCAGTTCCAGCGGCGGCGCATCGACTTGCTCGGCAAAATGTGCCGCCTGCTGCACGGCGGCCGCGGCCTGCTGGCCGGTGAGCGTCGACAGCGGCTGATTCAGTAACGCGGCGGGTGACAGACCGAACAATGTCTCAACGTTGGCGCTGATTTGCTGAATGCGCAGGTCGGGTTCAGACAAGGTCATCAACAGGCCGTGGGGCTGAATGGCGCCCGGAAAGCGAATCGGCTCGTCGGCACAATTGGTCAGCAAGGTTTCGAAGGCTTGCGTATCGAGTGGGTTCATAACAGCACCTCCTGACGTTCGAGCCACTGCTCGAAACAGCTAAAAGTGGAACAGGCCGCTTCAACGGCTGCATTGCGTGCCTGGGCGTCCAGCGGCACGGCGCTTAGAAAATCCATAAAAGACTTCCAGTTGCGGCCAGTGGCTTCGCCATAAATGTAAAGAAAGGCGCAGCCGTTGTGGGCCTCCAGCGCCAAGTGCTCAGCCACGTGTTTACGCAAGACATTGCCACCCAAGGTGGCGCCTTCCAGTACATACAAAACCCCTAGCACGCGGGCTTGGCTGTTCAATGCCGGAAGCATCGGGCACAGCGCCAGCGCCTTAGGATTGATGCCCAGAGCCTGCAGGTCTTGCTCCAGTGCGGGGGCCTTGAGCCGAGCGTGAAGATCAAAGCCAGGCGGGATCGATGCACTGCGTTGCAGTTCGTGCTCTATTGCCTGATAGAACCCGAAATAAGCTGCCAACAGACGCCTGTAGAACGGCAGATCAAGGCTGTCTGAGAAAAATGGCAGGCGTTGCTCAAGCGCAACATGCAGGGTGTGAGTGCCAGCGCGCAGCTCGGCAAGGACCGAGGGGGCGGGCGGGGTATTCAGTTCGTGTGGCATGCAGGGTGACATGGCTCTCTGTGTGCGCCTTTGAGACAGCGCTCATAAGTATCTGAATTCACCAGATCGAAAAAGTGCAATTAATTTGCCATGAGCAATTAGCGGTTGGCTTTTTGCGGGAAGCGGCTTAAATGCAAAGAAGAAAGTTTTTTTGATGACGATGAGGTCCACATGCTCGAATTACGCCCCAATTGCGAATGCTGTGATTGCGACCTGCCGCCAGAGTCCGCTCAAGCGCGGATTTGCTCATTTGAGTGCACCTTTTGCGCGACCTGCGTGGAGCAGAAATTAGGCGGGCTGTGCCCTAACTGCGGGGGTGAATTACTGGCCCGCCCGCGTCGACCGGCGAGCAAGCTGGCAAAGAACCCGCCGTCGACTGCGCGGGTGTACAAGCCCGAAGGGTGTGCTAACCAGTGAGGTTTAACTCGCCGCGCAGGCCCTTCTATTAGGCGTGTGGTTTAGGCGGCCGAAATCAGTGAGTCGACCGTCGCTTTGGTCGCGCGCAGGGCGTGGCACAGCAGGAAGGCTTGATGCGCGTCGATTAGGGCGGTGCCGGTGGTTGCGGCGTCTAGTGAGTGGACGGCGGCAGGCAGAAGCTCAGAGGCGCTGTGCAAGGCGTCAATGGCAGGAATGTTAGGCGTGACACTGAACAATAAGTGATCGCGCCCGCTTTCGTGGAACGAGAGGGCGGTGGTGGTGAATTGAGTCATGTTGTTCTCCAACTTTTTTAGTAAGAGCTGACACGGTCCTTCCTACGGGATTGGGTGGCAGCCATGTACGGGGTAGGAATACCGGGAAAGTTGGCACCCGGCCAGACCGAAGTCTGCCCGCACACAGCTGCCATAGAGCGTTATCTCAGGCATAAAAAAACGCCGGAGAGACAGTCTTGGGCGCTACGCGCCAACTTTTTATCAGGTTCCTACACCCGGTCACGGGATTGACCGCGACGCAGCGGACTCTAGCGCTGACGCAATCGCTTGGCAATCGCTAATCCCTGTAGGAGCGAGCTGCCCCGGCATTCCCTCTGCCAATTCCCCGTGTCGCAACCATTGCAAGGCAATCGGCCACAAGGTGCTCTGAAAACGGCTATGGAAAAACGCGAGATGACCGATGGCTTTTGCGCCGATTTCTTGCGGGGCTATACGCAAATGCGTACGAGGGCTGGCGCTGACGTAACCGAGCAAGCGCTGGATGGCCGCCACGGTGCCGAAAGGATCGTCGCTAAGGCTGATAGCGAGGGTTTTAGCTGTGACGGATGAAAAGGGCAGGGTGGTAAGCGTGCGTGCGCTAGGGAGGCGTTCAAAGCGCGTGCTCAGGCCGCACCAGTCTTTGACCACGCCAGCCGGGGTGTCTTCGAGCCAGCCTAGGCGTTTGCCTGGAAAGTAACCGCACACGCGTGTCAGCAGCGGGCTCAGTAAACGCCCGGCTGACAGGTTGGGCCAGTGCTGCGGTCAGTGCGCGCTCCGGGTGTTGCGCTCTTGCAGCACGCGGGAGGCTTCGACGTAGGCTTTCTGGAAGGCCGGGGTTTCTATCCAAGCCACAGCGCTGTCTTCGTCGTCGCCGTGGATGGCAATGCGGTATTCGATCAACAGGCCCATCAAAAAGTCAGTGGCGGGCTCTTCTTCCTCTTCCGAGATCACCAACTCCAGCACCGGGTATTGCAGGAACACGGTGCACATCGTTTGCAGGTTGATGGCTTCGGCGGCTTTCATGACCTGGAACAAATCGTCGTAATCGGTCGGGTCAAAGCCGTTGTCGAGGATGTCCTGAAAGTTAAACGTGCTGAGATCGATTTTGACGTCATCGAATGGGTTGTCGATCAAGGTCGCGGCCGATGCCTTGGCCGGTTTGCCAACACGATTCTGCTTGGCTTTGGATTTGGCCCGCTGCGCATTCTTTTGCTGTTTTTTGGGCGATGACATGAACGTGTGTCCTTTGCAGGCTGAAGAGAGGATTGAACCCCATCTCTTTGCAATCGCCAAGAGAGGTGGCGCCACCGGGTATAAATCGCGCCCAACAAAAAACCCGCACTAGGCGGGTTTTTTGTGTGCTTTGAGGTGGTGTGAACACCACATCAAAACTGAATGTGGTGCCCAGAGACGGAATCGAACCGCCGACACGGGGATTTTCAATCCCCTGCTCTACCGACTGAGCTATCTGGGCAACGGGGCGCATTAGAAGCCTTTTTCGATTACCCGTCAAACACTTTTTTCAAAAATATTTAATTATTACCGTCGCTTACGGGCCAAACCCTTTAAAACCGGGGTTTATTCGGTCGGCGGAACGTAGCCTTCTGCTTGGGCGTATTCTTCGCCGCTGAAGAACTTATCCATCTCACCCTGCAAATATTTTCGATCTTCGGCATTCATCATGTTCAAACGCTTTTCGTTGATCAGCAATGTTTGGTGTTTTTGCCAGTCAGCCCACGCTTTGGCCGAGACGTGGTCAAAAATGTCCTGACCTTTGGTGCCCGGGAATGGGGCGCGCTCAAGGGCGGGCAGTTCTTCTTTGTATTTGCGGCACATAACGGTGCGGGTCATGAGGTCTCTCCTGCGTGTAATAGGTCGGCGGCTCGTTTGAGCAGCTTCTTGACCGGGGCAGCAAGGCCCAGGCGCGGCGGGGTGGCGAGGTTATACCAGAGCCAATCGGCCTCGGCCACGTGATGGCCCGACTCCTTGACGTGGATCAGCCAAGGTTCGATGGCCAGTTGAAAATGGCTAAAGGTGTGGGTCAGGCCGGGCAGTTCATGTTGCGCACCCACGGCCAGCGAGTGTTGCTGCGCCAAGTGTTCGATGTCATTGAGGTCATCCAGCTCTGGCAGGCTCCACAAGCCTCCCCACAAACCGGTCGAGGGGCGCCGGTACAGCAGAATTGCGCCCTCGGCATTGGCCAGCATCGGCATCAGCGTGCGCTTTTGCGGGACGGTCTTGCGCGGCTTGGGGATCGGGTAGCGCGTTTCCAGGCCGAGCATGTGCGCTTCGCAGTGGATTTGGACTGGGCATAGCAGGCAACTGGGTTTGCTGCGGGTGCAGAGCGTAGCGCCCATGTCCATCATTGCCTGGGTGTAGGCGTTGACCCGGTCATGGGGCGTGAAGCGTTCGGCGGTGGCCCACAGTTGTTTGGCGACCTTGGGCTCGCCGGGGTAGCCCTCTTGCGCGGTAAAACGTGCAAGCACGCGTTTGACGTTGCCGTCGAGGATCGGCGCACGCAGGCCCATGCTCAGGCTGGCGATGGCTCCGGCGGTGGACAAGCCAATGCCGGGCAGCTCGACCAGTTTTTCGACGTCCCGGGGGAATTCGCCGGCGTATTGCTCAACGACGATTTTCGCGGTCTTTTGCAAATTGCGGGCGCGGGTGTAGTAACCGAGCCCTGTCCACAGGTGCAGCACTTCGTCTTCGGGGGCGTTCGCCAGCGCTTCGACAGTGGGCAGAGACGCCATGAATCGGTCGAAATAACTGAGCACGGTGCTGACTTGTGTCTGTTGCAACATGATTTCCGAGACCCACACCCGGTAGGGGGTGATGCCCTGTTGCCAAGGCAAATCATGGCGGCCGTGTTGGTCATACCAGTCCAGCACGGCGCTTGCGAATTGCTCATCTCTCATCGGTTGAACAGCCCTTTGAGCGCGTTTTTGAGTTCTGGACTGACTTTGTCGCCGAGTTTCTCTTCCAGTTTCTCGCTCAGTTTGTTGCCCGCTGCTTTGGCGGCAACTTTGCCCAGGCCGTCCTTGTCCAGACGGCACGCCTTGGCGCCCAGTTCCAGCGGGCCACGGCACAGCAGTGGGAGTTCAATGCCGACAAAGTTTTTGCCAATCTGGCAAGCCGGGTCCGGGATCGGGTTGGTGTCGCCTTCCAGGGTGATGCCGATGCGGTAATCCATGCCCAATACGCGCAGGTCGATGTCGCCATCGCCTTTTACGCTCAGGCCGGGAATACGCACGATCAGGTCTGGGTTACTGGCCACGCCATTACGGAACACCAGGCTGCCCTTCAGCTCCTTGAACGGCGTGTCTTTGGCCAGCGGGGCGCCGCTCAGGGTTTTGCGGTTGAGGATGGAGATGCCTTTGCACAGTTGTTGTTCAATGTTGGCATTGAGCAACACGCCGTTGTTGAGCGCAAAACTGGCGTTGCCATTAAGGCTTTGAATCAAGGCGCTCTGGCTGTTGCCGCTGGCGGTGACGTTGCTGTTGAGGGTCAGTAAGCCGGTCACGGGTGGTTTTTGGCCCTGGCTCTGCAGGATCTTCTCGACCGGTACATGGGTGATGCGGGTTTGCAGTTTGACCAGCGGCTGGATGGGTTGCACGTCTAGGCTGCCGTTGGCTGCGAAAGTGCCTTTGTAGAGACCGCCGCTCAGGTTTTCGAGGGTCAGCACGCCGTCTTTGCTGTTGGCTTTGAGCACCGCATTCTGGATCGGCAACTTGCTGAGGGTCAGTTGGCCAAAGCTGATGTCAGCATTCAGGTCCAGGGTTTTGAGGTGGGCCACGGGGATGATTTTGGCCGTGCTCCAGCCGCTTTTGGTCGGGGCTTCTGGCAGCGGGCTGTCGCCTGATGCGGTCAACGCGCTGGCCTCGCTGCCCTGTACTTCAGCCTGGCGAGCAGCGGCGGCGCCATTGGCTTGCGCCGACTTGGGCGGCAGGTAGCGATCAGCGTCGAACGTGTCGCCTTTGAGCTGAATACGCAGGGCTTGTTTGGCGAAGTCTTCGACGGCGATGCGGCCGGTGAAGGTGCTGTCATCGACATTCAGTTTGAGATCGTCAAAGGTCACGCTGGTTGGCGTACCCGATAGGCGGGTCACTAATTCGAATTTGCTCAGGCTGCCCGGCGCCATGGCAGGCAAGGGCTGACCGACGCTGTCGAGGAACTTGGCCAGATCAAGCTGGGCAATCGACAGACCGCCGCTGACCTGTGGGGTCGTGTCTAGGCTGTTAGCCTTGAGTTCACCAATGGCGCGCAGTTGGTTGGCGGAAATCTTCAAGCTGCTCCACTCGGCGACGTTCGCAGCCAGATCGACCAAAAGTTGGCCGGAAGCTGAGAAGTTCACGGTTTTGCCTTGCAGCGGCTCGCCAGCGGCTTCGCCCACCAGCTTCATGTCTTCGAACTGATAGCGCTTAAGCACGCGGTCAAAGCGCAGCTTGCCATCGAGTTCAGTTTTGACTCGCATCACAGGCTTATTGGTGCCCAGGAAGGCCGTCAATTTGACCGGGGTGCTGGTGGCCTCATGAATCGGGCCGGTGCTCATCTGTATGCTCTCGGCGCTGAGCTGTTGGCCGCTTTGCTCGTCATTGTATTCAACGCGGGCATTGTTCACGGTCAAGCTGTCGATATCGAGTTTCAGCGGCTGGCTGGCGGCTTCGGGGGTGGCAGGCGCGGGCTTGGTGTTGTCCGCTGTTTCGGTACCGGCTGCGGCTGGCGCTGGTTTACCGATGTCTTCCCAATTGCCGCGCCCGTCTTTATCGCGGGTCAGGCGCAGGTTCAGGCCTTCGACTCGCACGTCGCTCATTTGTATTTCTTTGCGCAGCAGTGGCAGCACGCGCACTGACAGACCCAGCATTTGCAGGTCGGCAAAAGGTTGGGTCGGGGCGGCAAGGGTCGCCACACTGGCGTCGTGCAACTCCAGGCCTAGCCACGGGAAGAGGCTCCAGCCGATGTCGCCATTGAGAGTCAGCTCAATATGAGCTTTGTCACGGGCTATCTGGCGGATCTCGTCTTTGTAATCGTTGGGGTCGAACAGATGGCTCAGGGCAAAGCCCAGCGCCACGATGATCAGCAACAATCCGAGAAGCACCAGACCCAGGATTTTGCCGAACGCTTTCATGGGCGAGTCCTTGTAAGTCTGTGTGAAGGGGAGTTTTAAATTTAGCCGCAGAGTATAGCCCCAGGCGCCAACCGACTGGGCGGTGGATCGCGACTGATCAGTTTGGTTATTTAACACCGCATCAGTTGGGGCGTTGGCCTACGCTCAGATGGTAATCTTCGTCTGTTTTCCAGACCTTCGGCCGCGCATTGCCGCGCCATGAACTGAACCCAACAAAATGACTCTCGCTGCAACGCGTCAAAGTCGGGGGTTTAGCGCGTCTGGAAAATCACTTCATCCATGGGGGAGACAAACATGACAAACAGCACCGCTGCGGGCAGCCTTGCCTCACAGCCTGCGTTCTTGTCAAAAGAGCGCATCATCGCTAAATCCGGCTTCAACCGCTGGCTGGTTCCGCCCGCTGCGTTGGCCATTCACTTATGTATCGGCATGGCCTACGGTTTTTCTGTGTTCTGGCTGCCGCTGTCCAAGGCGGTGGGTGTGACTGCACCTGTTGCCTGCGCACCGGACATGAGTTTTATCGCGCAAGTGTTCTCGTCGCAATGCGACTGGCCGATTTCGATGCTCGGCTGGATCTACACCCTGTTCTTCATTTTCTTGGGTTGCTCGGCAGCCGTGTGGGGCGGCTGGCTTGAACATGCGGGGCCACGCAAGGCCGGTGTGGTGTCGGCGCTGTGCTGGTGCGGCGGTTTGCTGATTTCGGCACTGGGCATTTATACCCACCAAATCTGGCTGATGTGGCTGGGTTCGGGGGTGATTGGCGGTATCGGCCTGGGCTTGGGTTACATCTCGCCGGTGTCGACGCTGATCAAATGGTTCCCGGACAAACGCGGCATGGCCACGGGCATGGCGATCATGGGCTTCGGTGGCGGGGCCATGGTTGGCGCGCCGTTGGCAGCGGCACTGATGAACCATTTTGCCGGGCCGGATGGCGTGGGCGTGTGGCAGAGTTTTGTGGCCATGGCGGCGATCTACTTCGTGTTCATGATCGGCGGTGCTTTGTCGTACCGCGTGCCGCCGACCGGCTGGAAGCCTGAAGGCTGGACTGCCCCGGCCAACAAAGCCGCTAATGCGATGATCACCAAGCGCCATGTGCACGTGAGTGTGGCCTGGAAAACGCCGCAGTTTGCGCTGGTGTGGCTAGTGCTCTGCCTGAACGTATCAGCCGGTATCGGCATTTTGGGCATGGCTTCGCCGTTGTTGCAGGAAGTGTTCGCGGGCAAGTTGCTGGGTAACGGCCTGACGTTTAGTCAGCTGGATGCCGCGCAACTGGCGCAAATTGCCGCGATTGCCGCCGGTTTCACCGGTTTGTTGAGCCTGTTCAACATTGGTGGTCGGTTCTTCTGGGCGTCGTTCTCCGACTATCTGGGGCGTAAAAACACCTACTTTGTGTTCTTCGCGCTGGGTTTTGCGCTGTACGCGATGATTCCCAACTTGGGTCATTTGGGCAACGTGTCACTGTTTGTGGCGGCGTTCTGCATCATCTTGTCGATGTACGGCGGCGGTTTCGCCACGGTACCGGCGTATCTGGCGGACTTGTTCGGCACGCAAATGGTTGGCGCGATTCATGGTCGCCTGTTGACCGCGTGGGCGGCGGCGGGCGTGTTGGGCCCGGTGCTGGTCAACTATCTGCGTGAATATCAGTTGAGCATCGGCGTTCCACGGGCAGCGGCGTACGACATCACGTTGTACATCCTGGCGGGCTTGCTGGTGCTGGGTTTCCTCTGCAACTTGCTGGTGCGTCCGGTGGCCGACAAGTACTTCATGACCGATGCGCAGCTCGCGGCCGAGCAGGCGCTGGGGCATGACAAAGGCGCCGATGCCACCACTTCGCTGGAGTGGAGTGCGGCACCGGGCAGCATGCCGATGGTCATTGCCGCTTGGCTGGCCGTGGGCATTCCCCTGTTGTGGGGCGTGTGGGTCACGGTGCAGAAAACGGCGGTGTTGTTTCATTAAGTCGTAAAGCAATTGCGTAGCAGCTGCCGAGCTCCGCGAGGCTGCGTCCGGCGGCAGGGCCGTCGTAAAACCAGATAGTGCGGTGTTTCATATTGACCGTGATCTCAGGTTTTACGATCGCTTCGCAATCGGACGCAGCCTCGCGGAGCTCGGCAGTTGCTACGCCGTTCGGTGCCTTGGACGCATTACGTCAGTCTTATCCCCTTCAATGTTTCTGTTTGCCTGACCCGTGCCTATAATGGCCACCTTTTTCGCCCAATGATTTTGCGGAGCTGGTGATGGCCGAACGTAAGGCGTCAGTCGAGCGCGATACTCTGGAAACCCAGATCAAAGCCTCGATCAACTTGGATGGTACCGGTAAGGCCCGATTTGATATCGGTGTGCCTTTTCTTGAGCACATGCTCGACCAGATCGCCCGACATGGGCTGATTGACCTGGACATCGAGTGCAAAGGCGACCTGCATATCGACGATCACCATACCGTCGAGGACGTCGGCATTACCCTCGGTAAAGCCTTCAACCAAGCGGTCGGCGATAAAAAAGGCATGACTCGCTACGGGCACGCTTATGTCCCGCTGGATGAAGCGCTGTCGCGCGTAGTGATCGATTTCTCTGGCCGTCCAGGCCTGCAAATGCATATTCCGTATACCCGCGCTACCGTCGGCGGTTTCGACGTTGACCTGTTTCAGGAGTTCTTTCAGGGCTTCGTGAACCACGCCAACGTGACGCTGCACATCGACAACCTACGTGGCACCAACACCCACCACCAGATCGAAACCGTGTTCAAGGCCTTCGGCCGCGCGCTGCGCATGGCGATCACGCTCGATGAGCGCATGGCAGGGCAAATGCCATCGACCAAGGGCGTGCTCTGATGCAGACAGTGGCGGTTATCGACTACGGCATGGGTAACTTGCACTCGGTGGCCAAGGCGCTGGAACACGTTGGCGCTGGTCGGGTGCTGATTACCAGTGACGCCAATGTGATTCGCGAAGCTGACCGCGTGGTGTTCCCGGGTGTTGGCGCGATTCGCGATTGCATGGCTGAGATTCGTCGTTTGGGTTTCGATTCGCTGGTGCGTGAGGTCAGCCAAGACCGCCCGTTTCTAGGAATCTGCGTCGGCATGCAAGCCTTGCTCGACAGCAGCGAAGAGAACGGCGGCGTTGACTGCATCGGCCTGTTCCCAGGCCAGGTGAAGTTCTTCGGCAAAGATCTGCACGAAGACGGCGAGCACCTCAAGGTGCCGCACATGGGCTGGAATCAAGTGCAACAGAAGGTTGATCACCCGCTGTGGCACAGCATCCCAGACCTGGCACGTTTCTACTTTGTGCACAGCTACTACATTGCGGCGGGCAACCCCCGCCAAGTGGTGGGTGGTGGGCATTACGGCGTCGACTTCGCGGCCGCGCTGGCTGAAGGGTCGCGTTTCGCGGTGCAGTTCCACCCCGAGAAGAGCCACACCCATGGCTTGCAGTTGCTGGAAAATTTCGTGGCTTGGGATGGGCGCTGGTAATGGCTCCCCGTAAAAAGCCGCCGATTCTCACGCTCACTCCCGAGCAAGAGAGCGAAGCCAACAGCAAGATCAAGCGCTTTATGCAAGACCGCTTCGAACTGGACGTGGGTTCGTTTGAGGCGGCTGAAATCCTTGAGCTGTTCACTCGCGAAATCGCGCCGCATTACTACAATCGTGCGATTTTCGATGTGCAGACGCACCTCAAAGAGAGGTTCGAGAGCATCGAAAGCGACCTGTGGGCACTTGAAAAGAACTAAGTCAGCGGCAAGCCTCAAGCACCAAGCCGCAAGTTAAAAGCGTGGCTGCACTGCGCTTTTTCTTGCCGCTTGAAGCCCACAACTTGCAGCTCTTTTGACGAAGGAAAAAGCATGCTAATTATCCCCGCTATCGATCTTAAAGACGGTGCCTGTGTACGTCTGCGCCAGGGCCGCATGGAAGATTCCACTGTGTTCTCCGATGACCCGGTGAGCATGGCTGCTAAATGGGTAGAGGGCGGTTGCCGTCGTCTGCACTTGGTGGACCTGAACGGCGCCTTTGAAGGTCAGCCGGTCAACGGTGACGTGGTCACGGCCATTGCCAAGCGTTACCCGCCCCTGCCGATTCAGATTGGCGGTGGCATTCGCTCACTGGAAACCATCGAGCACTACGTCAAGGCGGGCGTGAGCTACGTGATTCTGGGCACCAAAGCGGTCAAGAACCCGGAGTTCGTGGCTGAAGCGTGCCGTGCCTTCCCCGGCAAAATCATTGTCGGCATGGATGCGCAAGATGGCTTCGTGGCCACTGACGGCTGGGCTGAAGTCAGCAACGTGCAGGTCATCGACCTGGCTAAGCGCTTTGAAGCCGACGGCGTATCGGCCATCGTTTATACCGATATCGCTAAAGACGGCATGATGCAGGGCTGTAACGTAGAGTTCACCGCAGCTTTGGCCGCGGCCACCAGCATCCCGGTGATCGCGTCGGGCGGCATTCACAACCTGGGCGATATCAAAGCCCTGCTGGACGCCAAGGCGCCGGGCATTGTGGGCGCTATTACTGGCCGCGCAATTTATGAGGGCACGCTGGATGTTGCAGAGGCTCAGTCACTGTGTGATGGCTACGCGGCCAGCTTCAAGTCATAAGCCTCAAGCCGCAAGTTAAAGCGCGACCGAGTTTTGCCTTTACTTGCAGCTTGAAGCTTGCAGCTTCTTAATCGGAGATTAAGCTTTTGGCGTTAGCTAAGCGCATCATCCCTTGCCTGGACGTGGATAACGGCCGGGTCGTGAAGGGCGTCAAGTTCGAGAACATCCGCGACGCGGGCGACCCGGTAGAAATCGCCCGTCGTTATGACGAGCAAGGTGCTGACGAGATTACCTTTCTCGACATTACCGCCAGCGTCGATGGCCGCGACACTACGTTGCATACCGTTGAGCGCATGGCCAGCCAGGTGTTCATCCCGCTGACCGTGGGCGGTGGCGTGCGCTGCATTCAAGACATCCGCAACCTGCTCAATGCGGGCGCCGACAAGGTGTCGATCAACACTGCGGCGGTGTTTAACCCGGAGTTTGTCGGTGAGGCGGCGCAGCATTTTGGCTCGCAGTGCATCGTGGTTGCGATTGACGCCAAAAAGGTCTCGCTGCCTGGCGAAACCCCGCGCTGGGAAATCTTCACCCACGGCGGGCGCAAGCCAACCGGGCTCGATGCCGTCGAGTGGGCGATGAAGATGGAGGGCTTGGGTGCTGGTGAGATCTTGCTGACCAGCATGGATCAGGACGGCATGAAAAGCGGCTTCGATTTAGGCGTGACCCGTGCGATCAGCGATGCGCTTGGCATCCCGGTGATCGCTTCGGGGGGTGTTGGCAACTTGCAGCACTTGGCTGACGGTATTCTTGAAGGCCATGCCAGTGCGGTACTGGCCGCGAGTATTTTCCACTTTGGCGAATACACCGTGCCAGAAGCCAAGGCCTACATGGCTGAGCGCGGGATTGTGGTGCGCTAACAGCCCCCGTTCCATCGGCGCCCGCAATGGGCGCTGATGCTTCATCGCTTTACCCGCTCCTGCCATAAGTCCGAAGGCTACTGGACAGCATGGCAAGCCCACGGCACTCTTTGCTCACCATGGATTTGGGTAAACGTTATGTTTAAGCGTCTTTGTCTCTTGCTTGCCAGTTGCACGATGTTGCTGGTGAGCAGCGTGTTTGCAGCCCAAGCTGAGCGTCCATCACTGGTGCTGCTGACAGAAAATTTCCCGCCCTACAACATGGCCAAAAACGGCAAGAACTTTGCGCAGAACCAGAATCTTGAAGGCATTGCCGTCGATATTCTGCGTGAAACGTTCAAACGGGCCGATATCGGCTACAGCATGACGTTGCGCTTTCCTTGGGAGCGTATCTATAACTTGGCCCTCGACAACCCTGGCTACGGCGTCTTTGTCACGGCACGTGTGCCCGAGCGCGAAAAGCTGTTCAAGTGGGTGGGTCCGATTGGCCCGGATGACTGGGTGTTGCTGGCAAGGGCCAACAGTCCTATTGATTTGAACTCGCTTGAGCAGGCGCGCCAATACCGGATCGGTGCTTATAAAGGCGATGTGATTGCCTTGTTTCTAGAGAAGCAGGGTTTGACGCCCGTGATTGTATTGCGCGACCAAGACAACGCCAGAAAGCTGCTGTCCGGGCAAATAGACCTCTGGGCAACGGGCGATCCGGCGGGCCAGTTTCTGGCGCGTCAGGTAGGTATTTCAGGCTTTAAAACGGTACTGCGCTTTAACCGGGCCGAGCTTTATCTGGCGTTGAATAAAGAGGTGCCTGACGAAGTGGTGGTTAAGTTGCAGACGGCGCTGGATCAGCTCAAGGCTGAGGGTGTGGTGGATAAGATCCGGGCCCGCTACCTCTAACCCAGATGCTTCAACAGAGGCCTTTCAGCGATAAATTCCGTCATTGCCGTGGCCTTCCATCGCCTGGTTACTGCGCACGCCGATCATCTGTTTGATATCAATCCACTCGATGCCTTGCGCCTTCAGCTTGGGCAGTTCGCGCTCCAGTACCGCGAGGGTTTGCGGGTAGGGGTGGCCGATCATGACCACCGAACCATGGGTTCGGGCGTGTTTGATGGCCGTGTTGAGCTGTTCGGTAATCGCTTGCTCGGTGCGCACGTTGTCGAGAAACACATCCCGCGAAACGCTGGCCAACCCAATTTTTTGCGCTTGGGCCGCCGCGACCGTGCTGGCGCTGGTTCGGCTGTCGACAAAAAACTTGTGGCGTTGTTGCAACTCGCCCATCAACCAGGCCATTGCTTGCGGCTGAGCAGTCATGCGGCTGCCTTCATGATTGTTGATGCCGCTGGTGTAGGGCACCGCCTTGAAGGCTGCGTCGAGGCGTTTGGCCAACTCATCGAGGGGCAGGTCAGGGTGCCAGGCAAATGGCCCCGTCGCCGGGTCCATCGGCATGTGCAGAATGACGATCTTGCCAGCCTTGTGCGCCTCTCGGGCAAATTCTGCGGCGTGCGGGGTGTCTGGCATTACCGCTGTGGTGACGGGGCCGGGGAAGGCGAGCACGCGCCGATCACGCGACAGGTTTTGCCCCAGATCGTCGATGATCAGGCTCAGATAAGCCTTGTGCGGCGCCTGGGTGTTGCTTGCCGGTGCCGCATGAGCGACACCGGAAAGGCAGCAAAGCAGGGCGAAGACAGACCCGAAACGCACGTTTAATTGCCGCGAGTGATGCTCAGACCTTTAAGCAGGCTCAGGGCCTGGCTCAACTGGTAGTCATCGTCTTGTGGCATTGCTTTGGCTTTGGGGCCGGAGCCGGTAGGTTTGTCTGCACCACCGTTGCCGTTGCCGAGGTGCCCTTGTAGGTCGGCCTCTTTGTAGTACTCGGTGTCTTGTTCGCGGGTGATCTTGGCGCGGCTGACTTCGATGTCTGGCACGATGCCCTGGGCTTGAATCGAGCGCCCGTTGGGGGTGAAGTACAGCGCGGTGGTGATTTTCAATGCCCGATCATTGTTCAGCGGCAACACGGTTTGCACCGAGCCTTTGCCGAAGCTGGTGGTGCCCATCACCACGCCACGCTTTTGATCTTGCAAGGCACCGGCGACGATCTCCGACGCCGACGCGCTGCCGCCGTTGATCAACACCACCAAAGGCACGCCTTCGCTGAGGTCTTTGCCGGTGGCCGAGAAACGCAGTTCGGAATTGGCGATGCGGCCTTTGGTGTAGACAATCAGGCCTTTGGTGATGAAATGGTCAACCACTTCAACTGCCGATTGCAGCACGCCGCCAGGGTTGTTACGCAGGTCAAGGATGATGCCTTTGAGTTTTTTGTTGCCGTTTTCCTTACGCAGTTTGGCCAGCGCAGCGGCGACTTCTTCGCCGGTCTTGACCTGGAACTGGGTAATGCGGATGTAGCCGTAGCCGTCTTCAAGCAGCTGGGCCTTGACGCTTTTAACCTGAATGTTGGCGCGGGTTAGGGTCACGTCGAACGGTGTGCCGCCATTGCGCACCAGAGTCAGGGTGATCTTTTGCCCGATCTTGCCGCGCATTTTGTCGACCGCTTCGGTCATGCTCAGGCCACGCGTGGGCTGACCATTGATCTTGACGATGAAATCGCCCGCCTGAACCCCGGCCTTGCTGGCTGGGGTGTCGTCGATGGGCGAGACAATTTTGATATTGCCATCTTCAGAGCCGACTTCTATGCCCAGCCCGCCGAATTCACCGCTGGTGCTTTCTTGCAGTTCTGCGAAGTCTTCTGGCCCCAGATACGCTGAGTGCGGGTCAAGGTTGCTGAGCATGCCTTTGATGGCGTTCTCCAGCAGGGTCTTGTCGTCCACAGGTTCAACATACGCAGCCTTGATGCGGTCCATGACCTCGGCAAATGTACGCAGCTCTTCCAGCGGCAGCGGAGCCTTGGCGCTCGCGGCGGCCGCAGGCTGAGCGACTGGCTGGGCAGCCAGCGCCAGAGGCGAGCCAATCACCAGAGCGATCATCAGGGCCAGCGAGTTGAGGCGGGACAAGTGCGGCATGTTGAACGAACTCCTACGTATTAAAGGTGATGGACTCATCCTTGAGTGCGACACCATTGTGCAGGGTCGCTGGGGCGGCCCTGCTGACGAATAGCAAAATACAGCGCTGGTGTTGCTTGCCCGCCGCTGTTGCCCACGGTGGAAATCACATCGCCAGCTTTAACAACGTCTCCGGCGGCCTTAAGCAATGTCTGATTGTGGCCATACAAGCTTAAGTAACCATTACCGTGGTCCAGAATGACCAGTTGGCCTGCGCCGCGCAGCCAGTCGGCAAACACCACGCGACCCCCGTGCACCGCGTGCACCTGGGTGCCCGCAGTGGCGCTGATCATTACGCCGTCCCACTTGGTACGGGCGTCATCGCCACGGCTTTCACCGAAGCGCGCAAGCAATCGACCATCAACAGGCCAAGGAAGTTTGCCCCTCGCCTGAGAAAAAGGTCCGCCATAAGAGACGCCCGCACTTGAAACCAAGGCACCGGGTGTTGATTGAACCGGTTTGCGCGGGGCATCGGTGACAACCGACTCAGCCTCACGCTGGCGCTTCTTCTCGGCTTCTTGCTGGGCGATCAGCGCTTTTTGCCGCGCCTCTTCTGCTTCGCGGGCCTGACGGGCGAGGGTTTCTTCAATGGTCTTGAGGACTTTAGCCAGATCTGCCTGATCTTGCTCGCGCGCTTGGAGTTTCTGATCGCGGTCTTTGACGTCGTTGTTGAGTTTGGCCAGTACTTGCTGGCGTTGGGCGCGTACTTTGTCGAGTTCGGCGCGCTGGGTGTCCAGGCTGCTTTTTTGTGTCAGCAGTTGCGCTTGTTGCAGATTGATATCAGCTTCGACGTTGGCCAGTTGGCGCAGGGTTTCGTTAAACCCCTTGAGCTGGGCCAGGCGGGCTTGGCTGAGGTAATCGTAATAGGTGAGGGTTCGGGCGAACTTCTCGGGGTTTTGCTGATTGAGTAACAGCTTGAGGTATTCCTGACGGCCGCCCTGATACGCGGCACGGGCTTGAATGGCGATGAGACGTTGCTGTTCAATTTTTGCGCTGTGGAGTTTTTTCTTCTCGCTATCTAGGCGCAGCAGCTCGCCTTCACTCTTTTTTAGTTCTTTTTGCAGGTCCTCCACCTGTTTTTCCAGCTTGCCGATTTCAGTTTCGGTGCTGCGCAGGTCTTTTTGTGCTCCGGTTTTTTCTTCTTGGAGCTTACCGAGAAGCTTTTTCAGCTCACCGATGTCCTGACGCGTGGCGTCCAACTGTTGTTGAGTTTGTGCGCGCTCGTCGGCAAACGCCGGTTGCAGCAGGCACGTGAGGGCTAGGGCTATAAGGGCGCGGAGCATGGGGCGGGCGACACCTGGGGGAACGAGACGGCCTAGTATGCCCGCCAACGTTGCCTATAAGAAATGGAAGAAAGTGAAATAGTCATAGACCACTCCCGTAGCAGTTGCCGAAGGCTACGTCCGGTCGCGCAGCGATCGTAAATGCTGTGTACGCGGTCCACGTGAGTGGTCGCGGAAGCTGAATTTACGACGACTTCGTCGCCGGACGCCGCCTGCGGCAGCTGCTACGGGCGTTACACCAGTTTTACGCGTCGACCAGAATGGTCTTGCCGGTCATCTCTTCAGGCTGTGGCAGCCCCAGCAGCTTGAGCATCGTCGGAGCGACGTCGGCTAATACACCGCCTTCGCGGACCTTGAGCGGGCGCTTGCCAACATAGATGAACGGCACAGGCTCGCAGGTGTGGGCGGTGTGCGCCTGGCCTGTGGACTCGTCTTCCATCTGCTCAACGTTACCGTGGTCAGCGGTGATCAGGGCTTCGCCGCCGACCTTTTCCAAGGCTTCAACAATGCGGCCTACGCACAGGTCCAGACACTCCACTGCTTTGACCGCTGCGTCGAACACGCCGCTGTGGCCGACCATGTCGCCGTTGGCGTAGTTGACCACGATCACGTCGTAACGCTGATGTTCGATGGCATCGACGATTTTGTCGGTGACTTCGGGGGCGCTCATTTCCGGTTGCAGGTCGTAGGTGGCGACCTTCGGTGACGGCACCAAAATGCGCTCCTCACCTGGGAACGGCTCTTCGCGGCCGCCCGAGAAGAAGAACGTCACGTGGGCGTATTTTTCGGTTTCGGCAATGCGCAGCTGGGTTTTGCCGTTTTTAGCCAGGTAATCGCCGAGCACGTTTTCTAGGCTACCCGGCGCGAATGCACTTGGGGCCGGGATGCTGGCGGCGTATTGGGTCAACATCACGAAACCAGCCAATTTTGGCTGGCGAGCGCGCTCGAATGCGTTGAAGTCATCTTCAACAAACACGCGGGTCAGTTCGCGGGCACGGTCGGCGCGGAAGTTCATGAAGACCACGGCGTCGCCGTCTTCAACCTTTACCGGCTCGCCAATGGTGGTGGCCTTGACGAATTCGTCGCTTTCGCCACGGGCGTAAGCGGCTTCAAGGCCTTGCTGAGCGGTGGCGGCGTTGAACTCGCCTTTGCCATCGACGATCAGGTTGTAGGCTTGGGCTACACGGTCCCAGCGGTTGTCGCGGTCCATGGCGAAATAACGGCCGATCAGGCTGGCGATGCGGCCTTTGCCAAGCTCTTTAAAGGCTTCATCCAGCAATTCAATCGACGAGGCGGCGCTTTTTGGCGGTGTGTCGCGACCATCAAGGAAGGCGTGCAGGTAGATTTTTTCTGCGCCGCGTTTAAACGCCAGCTCAGCCATGGCGATCAAGTGGTCCTGGTGGCTGTGAACGCCGCCATCAGACAGCAGGCCCATGATGTGCACGGCCTTGCCAGCGCCAACGGCTTTGTCGACAGCGGCGCAAATGGTCGGGTTCTCGAAGAACTCGCCATCACGGATCGACTTGGTGACGCGGGTGAAATCTTGATACACCACGCGGCCGGCGCCGAGGTTCATGTGGCCGACCTCGGAATTGCCCATTTGGCCGTCCGGCAGCCCAACATCCATGCCCGAACCTGAGATCAGGCCGTTTGGCATGCTCGCGGTGAGACGATCGAGCACCGGTTTCTTGGCCGAATAAACGGCGTTGTATTCGTGGCTTTCACTGTGACCGAAGCCATCCAGGATGATCAGGACCAAAGGTTTAGGCGTGGTAGTCATAGATCCCACTCGTGGCTGGTTTAATAGGAGGTATTAAGAAGACGCGCAGTTTAAAGCGAACTTCATGTGACGTCACCGCCGGGCGGGGTTTGGCCGACCAAGGTGGCTGTGTATACTGGCCCACATTTTACCGCCCTGGAACCTTCTGATGGTTGATCACCTGATTGCATTTGCCACTTCTCACTATCTGCTTGTTGGCGCGTTTGTCATCTTGTTGGCGTTGTTGATCGCCCATGAGATGAGCCGAGGCGGCCGTAGCATCAGCACCGGCGAACTGACCGGCCTGGTCAATCGCGATGAAGGTGTGGTGATTGATATTCGCCCAGCCAAAGACTTTGCTGCTGGTCACATCGTGGGTGCCTTGAACATCCCGCAAGACAAACTGATGGCGCGCATTGCCGAACTGGAGAAGCACAAGGCCAAGACCATTATTCTGGTCGATGCTGCTGGCCAGCACTCCGGTACTCACGCGCGTGAGCTGCTGAAAGCCGGTTTCAACGCGGCCAAGTTGTCCGGTGGTATCTCCACCTGGCGCGCAGATAATCTGCCAGTGGTGAAGTAAGTATGTCCAAGGTCATCGTTTATTCCAGCGACTATTGCCCTTACTGCATGCGAGCCAAGGCTCTGCTTGAGAAGAAGAATGTTGCCTTTGAAGAAATCAAAGTCGACGGCAAACCTCAAGTGCGTTCCGACATGGCCCATAAAGCTGGGCGGACTTCGGTTCCGCAGATATGGATCGGCGACAAACATATCGGTGGATGCGATGACCTGTTTGCTCTGGAGCGCGCAGGTAAATTGGATGCGCTTCTGAACGTCTGACTCTCATTCTCTAAAAGCCCCCTGATTAACAAGGATCTGTGATGACTGACCAACAGAACACCGCTGCTGTTAGCGATGATGACACTGCTCCACAATTCTCCCTGCAACGTATCTACGTACGTGACCTGTCGTTTGAAGCGCCGAAAAGCCCGGTCATCTTCCGTCAGCAGTGGGAACCGAGTGTTGCTCTGGACCTGAACACCCGTCAAAAGCCACTGGAAGGCGACTTCCACGAAGTGGTTCTGACCTTGTCTGTGACTGTAAAAAACGCTGAAGAAGTGGCGTTTATTGCTGAAGTGCAACAGGCTGGCATCTTCCTGATCAAAAACCTTGATCAAGGTTCGATGAGCCACACCCTGGGTGCTTTCTGCCCGAACATCCTGTTCCCGTATGCCCGTGAAACCCTAGACAGTCTGGTCACTCGTGGCTCGTTCCCAGCGTTGATGCTGGCTCCGGTGAACTTCGATGCTCTGTACGCGCAAGAACTGCAACGCATGCAAGAAGAAGGCACGCCGACTGTTCAGTGAACAGCGGCACGCCCATAAAAAAAGCGCCTGAAGGCGCTTTTTTTATGGGCGTGCCGCCCGTAGTCGCTGCCGCAGGCTGCGAAGGGTTGCGTAGCAACCCGTTTTCTTAGAAGCCCCTGCGATCCCTCTCGCAGCCTTCGGCAGCGACTACGAAGTGTGGAGTGTTGTGTGGTTACTTGAACCCCAACTGGCGCCAGGCCTCGTAAACCGCCACGGCCACGGTGTTGGACAGATTAAGGCTGCGGCAGCCTTCGCGCATTGGCAGACGCAGGCGGTGATCGCCATCCAACGCATCCAGCACTTCGGGTGGCAGGCCCCGGCTTTCAGGGCCGAAGATAAAGGCATCGCCCTCGGCAAACTGGGCATCGTGGAACGGCCGCGAGCCTTTTGTGGTAAACGCGAACAGGCGCGGGTGGCCCAGGCTTTCAAGGCAACTGGCTAGATCTGGATGGCGTTTGAGCGGCGCGTACTCGTGGTAATCGAGACCGGCACGGCGCAAGCGCTTGTCGTCCAACTCAAAACCGATAGGCTCGATCAAATGCAGGTGGCAGCCGCTATTGGCGCACAGCCTGATAATGTTGCCGGTATTCGGCGGAATTTCTGGTTGAAAAAGGATGACGTGAAACATGCACGGCTCCGAACTTAAAGATGGGCAGCATTCTACGCCTGAAGAGGATCCGCGGCCGAAGTTATGGCCACGGGTTTTAGCTTCTTTGGCGATAGTCGGCATGATGGTCGGCATGATGATCGGGCGTTTAACGACGCCCGATCCGATTGAACTGCAAACAATAGAGGTACAAGCGGACGGTTTGGTGGTGTGGTTCAGCGATGAGCCCAAGCTGCACGGGGAATGGGTTGATGGCACCTTAGGGCTCTTATTTGCGGCCAAGGGCATGCCGCAAAGCGGTCAGCTTAAACTCAACGGTAAAGATGTGAACTGGCGGGTCAGTCGTACGGACGGGGGCTTGATGCTGACGTTGGTGGCGGCCCGGGCCTTAAGGGGCGATTGGACCGGTGCACCGCAGGATGGGCGCTGGCGCTTGCAGGTGAACCTGCAAGAGTAATAAAAGAGGGAATTCCAGCCTGCCTGTACCGGGTTCCCCAAAAGCGTTGTGCGCGTTGATGCAAAGGGCATCAAGGCTGCGGTGTAAAAGTGGGGAGTCCTGGCCTGCCTGTACCAAGGTCCCCTAAATCGGTGTTGCTTAGGTAATAGGGACTTTGCAGGGCGCGTGCCAGCTTTGTTTTTTTGCCTTTATTTTTTCCATATAAACGCGAAAGCCCCGGAAATCCGGGGCTCTCGTTTATTCGGGCGTTTAGTGTCAGAAGGCTGGCCAGCCCCTTTAGGTCGCGTGATGCACAGAATTAGGGCGGCTTGCTTGAGGGTGGTGCGTAGTCAGGTCAGCCCTCTCCCGAGGAGGAGGTTTTTTTGATCGTCAGGTTTAAGCGTCGTCCCCATCATCTTCGTCGCCGTCTATTTTCATGCCCAGCTCTTTGATTTTGCGGGTCAACGTGTTGCGGCCCCAGCCCAGTAGTACGGCAGCGTCGCGACGGCGGCCTGCGGTGTGTTTGAGGGCGGTCTCGATCATGATCCGCTCAAAGGTCGGCACAGCGCTGTCGAGTAGATTCGACTGGCCACGGCTAAGCGCCTGATCGGCCCATTGACGCAAGGCTTGCTCCCAGTTGGTGACCGGGGACGCGTCGTGTTGCAGGTTTAGCAGCTCAGGTGGCAAGTCGCTGATGTGCACTTCGCGGCCCGAGGCCATCACCGTGATCCAGCGGCAGGTGTTTTCAAGCTGGCGAACGTTGCCGGGCCACGGCAGGTTTCTCAGGTATTGCTCGGTCTCGGTTTTCAGCAGTTTGGGTTCGACCGACAGCTCTTGTGCGGCGCTGCTGAGGAAGTGCCGAGCGAGTGTTGGGATGTCTTCACGACGATCTGACAAGCGTGGAATATGAATGCGGATGACGTTCAGGCGGTGGAACAAATCTTCGCGAAACTTGCCAGCCTGCACCAGGGTTTCGAGGTTCTGGTGGGTCGCGGCAATGATTCGCACATCGACCTTGACCGGAATATGCCCGCCCACACGGTAGAACTCGCCATCGGCTAACACCCTCAGCAGTCGCGTTTGAGTGTCGGCGGGCATGTCGCCGATTTCGTCCAGAAACAACGTCCCGCCGTCGGCTTGTTCAAAACGCCCGCGGCGCAGGTTAGCTGCGCCGGTGAAGGCGCCTTTTTCATGGCCGAAGAGTTCGGACTCCATCAGGTCTTTGGGGATCGCCGCCATGTTCAAGGCAATAAATGGCGAGGCGGCTCGCGGGCTATGGCGATGCAGCGCGTGTGCGACCAACTCTTTACCCGTCCCGGATTCACCGTTGATCAACACGGTGATGTTGGAGTGGCTAAGACGGCCTATGGCGCGAAACACCTCTTGCATCGCTGGCGCTTCGCCAATGATTTCCGGGGTGGGTGCCGCAGCCGGGGCAACGGCCAAGCCTTGTTGTTCCTGGGCGTGCTGGTTGGCACGCTTGACCAGCGACACAGCCTCGTCGACGTCAAACGGCTTGGGCAAGTATTCGAACGCGCCACCCTGATAGGACGCGACCGCGCTGTCCAGGTCTGAATGAGCGGTCATGATGATCACCGGCAGACGCGGGTGTTGCTCGCGGATTTTGGCTAGCAAATCCAGGCCGCTGGCACCGGGCATGCGAATGTCAGAGATGATCACATCAGGCTGCTGACGAGCTAAGCGGCTCATCACGCCATCGGCGCTGTCGAAGCTCTGTGTGGTCATGCCTTCTTGTTGCAAGGCTTTTTCCAGGACCCAGCGGATTGAACGGTCGTCGTCGACGATCCAAACGGTTTCACTTCGGCTCATGTCGATGCGGCTCCTTGTTCCAGAGGCAGAAAGATCGAAAAGAGTGTGTGGCCAGGGTGGCTTTCACACTCGATCAACCCCTGGTGCTGGCTAATGATGTTCTGGGTGATGGAAAGGCCAAGCCCGGTGCCATCCGGGCGGCCACTGACCATCGGAAAGAATAGAGTGTCTTGCAACTCGGACGGGATGCCTGGCCCGTTGTCGATAATTTCGATTTTGGTGACCAGTCGATGGCGCACATGGCCAATCGTAAACTGGCGCATGGCGCGGGTTCGCAGGGTGATTCGGCCCAGGCGGAGTGCATTTTGATCGCCGATGGCTTGCATCGCGTTACGCACAATATTGAGTACGGCCTGGATCATTTGTTCGCGGTCGATCAGCAAATCCGGCAGGCTTGGGTCGTAGTCACGCACCAAGGTGATGTCGCCTTGGGTTTCGGCCTCTACCAGATTGCACACCCGCTCCAACACTTCGTGCACATTGGTCATGGCCAACGAGGGCAGTTTGTTGGAGCCCAGCATGCGGTCGACCAGGTTTCGCAGGCGATCGGCTTCTTCGATGATGACGTTGGTGTAGTCACGCAGACTTTCATCAGGCAATTGGCGCGCCAGTAATTGGGCTGCACCCCGAATGCCGCCCAGCGGGTTTTTAATTTCGTGGGCCATACCGCGGACCAGCATCTTGCTGGTTTCTTGTTTGGATAACTGCGCTTCTTCTTTGGTGATGCGCAGCAATCGGTCACGCGGGTGCACTTCAAGCAGCAGCATGGTGCCGCTTGTGCTCAAAATTGGCGTCACTGCGTAATCCACGGTCAAGGTTTGGCCAGTGGCGGAGGTCAGCATGGCCTCGCGCTTGGTAAAGGGGTGGGCTTGCTCAACGGCCAGACGCAACGATTGCAGGGCCTCGGTGGACTCAGTGAACAGCTCGCTGATGAATTGCCCATGACTGCGTTGGCCGCTTATAGCCAGCAGCATTTCCGCCGCCGGGTTCATGTACTCAAGGCGCAAGTCGGCATTGAGCAACAGTGTGGCGGTGGTCAGGTTGTCGAGTAATAGTCGGTGCAGGGCATCACTGATGGTCATGGGCCGGTCCCGGATTGCGTGCGCGGGTAAGCGCTGGTGCAAGGAAAATGCAAAAAACAAACCAAGGCTCCGAAAAGAAGCGCGAATCGCCTGAAATAGGGAATTTGGGCTCGTTTAGGTGGCGCACTGGCTCTGCCGGGGAATCGTTTTGAACCAAAGTGGGCTGGCAAGTGAGTATTCGAGCAGTACATGCACCAATATAGTGCAACTTGGTTAAATAGATTCAGTTTCTGGTGAATGCGGGGATATACAGTTCTTGCGGATCATCTTTGACGAGCGCGTTGCAGGTAAAAAACAACCGTCTGGCTTTGCTGTACGGCCTTGTCGCCTTCCATGACCTTCACGGATAGGCGGTGCTTGCCGCGATCTATGTTGTTCATTTGGATGGCTGTATGGGTGCGGGGCTGACCATAAGGCTGGTCATCAAGCAGCCATTGCAGACGATGCTGACTGCTCAAGGGCGGGTCAATCGTGAGCTGTACGATGAAGGTTCCGTTGTTGGCGCGCAGGGCCTGTTCGACGGGCAGACCGGCGATGTGAAGTTCGGTGTAGGGCGAATGGGCGTTCTCTTGTTCGGGAAGCAATTGATGCGGGTCGTTTGGTGGCGCAATGCTCAGGGCTGGCTGTAGATTGAGTGGCTCAAGCGTTATGGGCGCGCTACTGGTTAGTTTGCGAGGCGTGCTGCTGTAGTGCGCTGTGCCATGAACATCGAGGTATTTGTACACCTGCGCGCTCGCAGGCAGGGCAACTAGCCAAAGGCTTATCAACAGGCAGCGCACAGTCTGTTTACTGCGACAGTGGCATGCCAACGCCGCCGGCATAGAACACGATCAGTTCAACGGGCTGGCTGCCGCTGGTTCCACGGTGTTCGGTTTGAACGACTTCGGGTAGGACCTCGCCAGCCCTCAATGTAATTTTGTGCTTACCGTCGCGGGTTTCAACGAACAGCTCGCCCGATAACACATAGGCCACATTAGGCATGGGGTGCGTGTGCCAATTGAGTGCAGTGTTGGCCGGGATGATGATTTTGAGAACTGTAATCTCGGGTTGGCCGGACGGGTATGGATCGTAAGGTGCACCATCCCATGACTGATTGGTCTTGAGCAGTTGCTCGACTTCGACGCGTGCTGGGTTGTTGGTGCAGCCGAACAGGATCAGGCAGGCCAGCGACAGCAGCAGGGCTTTGAGTGGGTTGGTAAGAGTCATGGCAGCATCCGTTTGATGAGTCGCCTCACGTTACAGATTGCGCTATGGGGTGGATGTCAGGCGCTGGTGAAGTTTCAATCGGGTGTTGCGCCGAGGAATGTAAGACGTTACGCATAAAAAAGGCCCCCCGAAGGAGGCCTTTCAAATCACGCCGCTTTCACGGGTGAAACTGGATTAGCAGCTGTAGTACAGCTCGTATTCCAGTGGGTGTACGAAGGTACGTACTTTGATTTCTTCTTCGCTTTTCAGGGCGATGTAAGCGTCGATGAAGTCGTCGCTGAAAACGCCGCCTTTGGTCAGGAACGCACGACCTTTGTCCAGCTCTTCCAGGGCTTCTTTCAGGCTGCCGCAAACTTGTGGGATCTCTTTCGCCTCTTCTGGCGGCAGGTCGTACAGGTTTTTGTCAGCGGCGTCGCCAGGGTGGATCTTGTTCTGGATACCGTCCAGGCCAGCCATCAGCAGTGCTGCGAAGCACAGGTACGGGTTAGCTGCTGGGTCCGGGAAGCGTGCTTCGATACGGCGAGCTTTAGGGCTGGACACGTAAGGAATGCGGATCGAAGCGGAGCGGTTGCGCGCCGAGTAAGCCAGCATTACCGGGGCTTCGAAGCCTGGAACCAGACGCTTGTAAGAGTTGGTTGCCGGGTTGGTGAAGCCGTTCAGGGCCTTGCCGTGTTTGATGATGCCGCCGATGAAGTACAGGGCAGTGTCGGACAGGCCGGCATAGCCTTCACCTGCGAAGGTGTTCTTGCCTTCTTTCCAGATCGACATGTGGACGTGCATGCCCGAGCCGTTATCACCATACAGCGGCTTAGGCATGAACGTGGCGGTGCGGCCGTAAGCATCGGCAACGTTGTGCACCACGTATTTCAGGGTTTGGGTTTCGTCGGCTTTCTTCACCAGGGTGTTGAACTTAACGCCGATTTCGTTCTGACCAGCAGTCGCCACTTCGTGGTGGTGAACTTCAACGGTCAGGCCCATTTCTTCCAGTGCATTACACATGGAGGTGCGGATTTCGTGGTCGTGGTCGAACGGTGGAACTGGGAAGTAGCCGCCTTTAACGCCAGGACGGTGACCTTTGTTGCCGCCTTCGATGTCTTGGTCAGACATCCACGAACCTTGCTCGGAGTAGATTTTGAACATCGAGCCAGAAATGTCCGACTTGAATTTTACCGAGTCAAAAATGAAGAACTCTGGCTCCGGGCCTGCGAATACGGTGTCGCCGATACCCGTGGCTTTCAGGTGCTCTTCAGCGCGCTTGGCGATTGCACGTGGGTCACGGTCGTAACCTTGCATGCTCGAAGGTTCGATGATGTCGCACACCAGGATCAGCGTAGGCTGCTCGGTGAACGGGTCCAGAACGGCAGTGCTGTCGTCTGGTAGCAGGATCATGTCGGACGCTTCGATGCCTTTCCAGCCAGCAATGGAGGAACCGTCGAACATTTTGCCGTCGGTGAAGAAGTCTTCTTCCAACGCATCACGGGCCGGCATGGTCACGTGGTGCTGAGTGCCTTTGGTGTCAGTGAAGCGCAGATCAATCCATTTGACGTCATGATCTTTGATGAGTTGAACCGACTTCGACATAGTGTCCTCCGGGGTGGCTTAGGGCTGGTAGTGGATTAGCCCTTAATAAGTGGTTGATGCCGGCGCGAATACTCTGCCAAGGCAACCTGCATCACAAGGGAGCAAATTGCATGCCAGTGCTCCGATTTGGGTTAAACGCCTCAATCTCAAGCAGGTTAGCGCCGAAGACCGTCGATTAACGGCGTTTATCGCACTCAAATGAAGCGATTTGAGTGTCTAGTGATCCATTTTGGTGCAGTGAAAACCGTTTGTACGATAACTGGTTAAACCTTGAGCAATTTCCGCTATAATCCGCGCCCCCCTTTTTTGGCAGGCTGCTTGCGCGCTGTTTTCATGAAACTAATCGTTAAAGTCTTCCCCGAGATCACTATCAAGAGCCGCCCGGTTCGGATGCGTTTCGTCCGTCAATTGGCTAAAAACATCCGTGCTGTGCTCCGCGATCTGGACCCGGCCGTGGTAGTGACCGGTGTGTGGGACAACATTGAGTTGCAAACGCGTGTAAGTGACCCCAAAGCCTTGAAGGAAATGACTGAGCGCCTGAGTTGCATGCCGGGCATCGCGCATTTCCTGCAAGTCGACGAGTACCCGTTGGGCGACTTCGACGACGTCGTTGAAAAGTGCAAACTGCACTTCGGCGATGCGTTGGCCGGTAAGATCTTTTCAGTGCGTTGCAAACGCGGTGGCAAGCACCCATTTACCTCGATGGAAATCGAGAAATACGTCGGCAGCAAGCTGCGTCGTGAGTGTGGGGCGGCCGGAATTGACCTTAAAAAGCCAGAAATTGAAGTCCGTTTCGAAATTCGCGACCAACGGTTGTTTGTGATTCACAGCCAGCACGACAGCATTGGCGGTTTCCCACTGGGCTCGCTTGAGCAGACCCTCGTGTTGATGTCCGGCGGTTTCGACTCGACAGTGGCGGCCTATCAGATCATGCGTCGCGGCCTGATGAGCCACTTTTGCTTCTTCAACCTCGGCGGGCGTGCCCATGAACTGGGCGTGATGGAAGTCGCGCACTATATATGGAAGAAGTACGGCAGCTCGCAGCGCGTGCTGTTTGTCAGCGTTCCGTTTGAAGAAGTGCTGGGTGAAATTCTCGGCAAAGTTGATAACAGTCATATGGGCGTCATTTTGAAGCGTATGATGTTGCGCGCGGCGTCCCGTATTGCAGATCGGCTCGAAATTGATGCGCTCGTCACCGGCGAGGCTATTTCTCAGGTTTCCAGCCAGACGCTGCCAAATCTTGCGGTTATCGACTGCGTGACAGACAAGCTGGTCTTGCGTCCGCTGATCGCCAGCCACAAGCAAGACATCATTGATCAGGCGGTTGAAATCGGCACAGCCGATTTTGCCAAGCACATGCCTGAATATTGCGGGGTGATTTCGGTCAACCCCAAGACCCACGCCAAGCGTCCGCGTGTGGAGTACGAAGAACAACAGTTTGATATGGCCGTGCTTGAGCGAGCGCTTGAGCGGGCCAAACTGGTGCCGATTGATCGGGTGATCGATGAGTTGGGCCAGGACTTGCAAGTCGAAGAAGTCAGCGAAGTGCTGGCGGGCCAGATTGTGATCGACATCCGTCACCCGGATGCTCAGGAAGATCAACCGCTAGAACTGGCTGGCATCGAAGTACAAGCGTTGCCGTTCTATGCATTGAACAGCCGCTTCAAGGAACTGGATGATACCCGTCAGTACCTGTTGTATTGCGACAAAGGCGTGATGAGTCGCCTGCATGCTCACCATTTGCTCAGTGAGGGACATGCCAATGTGCGCGTTTATCGACCGAGCTAAGAGCCCGGGGCTGTATGCCTGTGGCCTGCGTCACCGGCCCCCCGACGCCGCCGTCAAGCTGTAACGGCTTTGCCGGACTCTACTGTTAATCGCTGCCACGACCTGTCAGCACACCGAATCCTCTGATCGAGATACACAAGTGATCGAAAATCTACGTAACATCGCCATCATTGCTCACGTTGACCATGGTAAAACCACCCTGGTAGACAAACTCTTGCGTCAATCCGGCACTCTGGAGCGCAACGAGCTCAACGACGAGCGCGTGATGGACTCCAACGACCAGGAAAAAGAGCGCGGCATTACCATTCTTGCCAAGAACACCGCTATTAACTGGAACGGCTACCACATCAACATCGTGGACACCCCGGGCCACGCCGACTTCGGCGGCGAAGTAGAACGCGTAATGTCGATGGTTGACTCCGTTCTGCTGCTGGTTGACGCTCAAGACGGCCCTATGCCGCAAACCCGTTTCGTGACCAAGAAGGCGTTCGAAGCCGGCCTGCGTCCAATCGTGGTAATCAACAAGGTTGACCGTCCAGGCGCGCGTCCGGACTGGGTTCTGGACCAGATCTTCGACCTGTTCGACAACCTGGGTGCTACCGAAGAACAGCTGGACTTCAAAGTGGTTTACGCCTCTGCCCTGAACGGTATTGCGGGTCTTGACCACACCGAAATGGCTGAAGACATGACCCCGCTGTACCAGTCGATCGTCGACAACGTACCTGCGCCAGCTGTAGACCGTGACGGTCCGTTCCAGATGCAAATCTCGGCACTGGACTACAACAGCTTCCTGGGCATTATCGGTGTTGGCCGTATCGCTCGTGGTCGCGTTAAGCCGAACACACCAGTTGTGGCTATCGACGCTGACGGCAAGCGCCGCAACGGTCGTATCCTGAAGCTGATGGGTCACCACGGTCTGCACCGTGTAGACGTTGAAGAAGCTTCGGCAGGCGACATCGTTTGCATCAGCGGTATGGATTCGCTGTTCATCTCCGACACCCTGTGTGATCCGATGAACGTTGAAGCGATGAAGCCGTTGACCGTTGACGAGCCAACCGTTTCCATGACCTTCCAGGTAAACGACTCGCCATTCTGCGGTAAAGAAGGCAAGTTCGTGACGTCCCGTAACATCAAGGAACGTCTGGACAAAGAGCTGCTGTACAACGTTGCACTGCGCGTTGAAGAAGGCGACTCGGCTGACAAGTTCAAAGTATCTGGCCGCGGCGAGCTGCACTTGTCGGTACTGATCGAAACCATGCGTCGTGAAGGCTTCGAAATGGGCGTTGGTCGTCCAGAAGTGATCATCCGTCTGGTTGACGGCGTGAAGCACGAACCGTTCGAAAACGTCACCATCGACCTGCCAGAAGAATCTCAGGGCAAGGTGATGGAAGAGATGGGTCTGCGTAAAGGCGACCTGACCAACATGGTGCCGGATGGCAAAGGCCGTGTTCGTCTGGAATACAACATCCCTGCACGTGGTCTGATCGGTTTCCGTAACCAGTTCCTGACCCTGACCAACGGTGCTGGCATCCTGACCTCGATCTTCGACCGTTACGACGTGATGAAGTCGGGCCAAATGTCCGGCCGTCAGAACGGCGTACTGGTTTCGGTTGAAACTGGCAAGGCGCTGACTTACTCCCTGGAAACTCTGCAAGCACGCGGCAAGCTGTTTGTTGAGCACGGTCAAGAGATCTACAACGGTCAGATCGTTGGTCTGAACAGCCGTGACACCGACATGGGCGTTAACCCTACCAAGGGCAAGAAGCTCGACAACATGCGTGCTTCGGGTAAAGACGAAACCATCGCTCTGGTTCCGCCTGTTCGCTTCACGCTGGAACAAGCACTGGAATTCATCCAGGACGACGAGCTGTGCGAAGTGACTCCTAAGTCCATCCGTCTTCGTAAGAAGATCCTGGACGAAGGCGAGCGTACCCGCGCTGCTAAAAAAGCCAAAAACTAAGTCACTTAGTTAGCGGTTACAAAAACGCCCCCGGCCTTGCGGTCGGGGGCGTTTTTTTATGTGCGAGATTTGCGTTACAGCTGCCCCTCAGGGGGCTTTGCGCTTTTAAAAATTCATCAGCCTTTCGCTGCTGTTTTTGCGCTCAACGGCCTTCGGCACATAGGCGCAATACCCTGGGCGCGGGCCCACACGCGGGTGGTTGCGGCAGGTATCCGGGCGCTTTTCGTAGATGGTGCACATGCGCGACTTGCGATCCAAGTACAGGCAGTCGTTATTGCTCATGCGTTGCAGGGTGAAAATCCCCGACTTTTGGTTAAAACGCTCAACAATCCCATCTTTCTGCAGGCGCTTGGCGATGTTCTTCGGCGGGTCGCCGAGCTCGAACTCATCGACCAGGCCAATGCGGATCAAGTCTTTGATCTTGACCTCAACCGGCAAGGTGCAGCAGCTGGAAATGCAGGAGCCGCACATGGGCGCGGAGTATTTGGCCCAGGTATCGAGACGGTCGATTTCCGCGGCGGCGATCAGGTTGGACTTCATCAGGCTTGTATTCCAGCGTGCATCAGGGCGCGCGATCATACCGGGGTTGATGAATGAGTGAACAACCATTTGCCGGTTTTTTGTACAAAGCGACGCTTTAAAGCGTTTAGCTCAAGGTATGCATCGTTTTGGGGCGGTTTTCACTTCGTCCGTTTTTTTTAAAAAAAAGCACGAATCAACGCGCTTTCTTTCTGTCGAAGCGTCTAGGCTGAGTCCATTCGTTCTTCAAATCGCTCCATCTCGCTAGAGGTTGTATCGATGCCCCAGGAACCGCTTGTTCGTGACGCGCAGGTGGCGGATTTTCGTGCCGCCGTACTAGCCAAACTGACTTACGCGGTGGGTAAAGACCCGGATCACGCGTTTGACCATGACTGGTTTGAAGCCATTGCGCTGGCCGCCCGCGACCATATGGTCGAACACTGGATGGACCACACCCGGCAGATTTACCGCAAAGACCAGAAGCGGGTGTATTACCTGTCGCTGGAATTTTTGATCGGTCGTTTGCTGTACGACAGCCTGAGCAACCTCGGCTTGCTGGAGGTCGCGCGTGAAGCCTTAACCGAGCTTGGGGTCGATCTAGAACGCATCCGCCTGCTGGAGCCGGATGCGGCGCTGGGTAACGGCGGTTTGGGGCGACTGGCTGCTTGCTTTATGGAAAGCATGTCGACCTTGGGCATCGCTGCTCACGGCTATGGCATTCGCTACGAACACGGGCTGTTTCGCCAAAGCATCGTCGACGGCTGGCAACAGGAGCAAACCGAGAACTGGCTCGACTTCGGCAACCCCTGGGAGTTTGAGCGCGCCGAGGTGCTGTACTCGATTGGCTTTGGCGGCTCGGTTGAAACCAAGCAGGACGAGCAGGGCCAGTCACGACAAATCTGGTGGCCGAGCGAAACAGTACGTGCCATTGCCTATGACACGCCGGTCGTAGGCTGGCGCGGTGCCAGCGTCAATACCTTGCGCCTATGGCGGGCGAGGGCGCTGCATGACTTGAACCTGGGGCGTTTCAACGCCGGTGATCATTTGGGTGCTGTGGCCGAAGTCGTGCGCGCAGAGAGCATTTCTCGCGTGCTGTACCCGGCAGACAGTAACGAAGCCGGCCAAGAGCTGCGTTTGCGTCAGGAATTCTTTTTTGTCTCCGCCTCGTTGCAAGATTTGCTGCGTCGCCACTTGAACGTGCACGACACCCTGCTGAACTTGGCTGACCACGTATCTATCCAGCTTAACGATACTCACCCCTCGATTGCCGTTGCCGAGCTGATGCGCATCTTGGTCGATGAACACAGCATCGAGTGGCCCACCGCGTGGCAAGTCACCGTCGACACGCTGTCGTACACCAACCACACCTTGCTGCCTGAGGCGTTGGAAACCTGGCCGGTCGGTTTGATGGAGCGTTTGCTGCCGCGTCATATGCAGATCATCTATTTGATCAACGGCTTTCACATCGACTCACTGCGTGAAAAAGGCGTGCATGATTTTGATGTGCTGCGTGCCGTCTCGCTGATCGAAGAGGACAACGGCCGTCGCGTACGCATGGGTAACTTGGCGTTTCTGGGCTCCCATAGCGTGAACGGCGTTTCCGGTTTGCACACCCAACTGATGCGCAGCACGGTGTTTGCCGATCTGCACAAGCTGTATCCCGGCCGCATCAACAACAAAACCAACGGCGTAACCTTCCGCCGCTGGCTGTTCCAGGCCAACCCGCCATTGACCGCGATGCTGGTAAACGTGTTGGGCGAGGACGTGCTCGATGAAACAGAGCACAAACTGATCAAATTGGAGCCTTTTGCCGAGCGTGCGGACTTCCGCAAGCAATTTGCCGAGCAGCGCTTACAGAGCAAATGCACCTTAGCCGCGCTGATCTACGAGCGGCTGGGCATCGTGGTCAACCCTGAAGCGATGTTTGATGTGCAGATCAAACGCATCCACGAGTACAAGCGTCAGTTGCTCAACTTACTGCACACCGTCGCCTTGTATCAGGCCATTCGTGCTGAGCCGGGTAATAACTGGGTGCCAAGGGTCAAGATCTTTGCAGGCAAGGCGGCTGCCAGTTATACCCAAGCCAAGCTCATCATTAAGCTGGCTAACGACATTGCGCGCACCATCAATAACGACCCGACAGTGCGCGGCCTGCTCAAAGTGGTGTTTATCCCCAACTACAACGTCAGCTTGGCCGAGAACATCATCCCGGCGGCTGACTTGTCCGAACAAATATCCACCGCAGGCTACGAAGCATCGGGTACCAGCAACATGAAATTCGGCCTTAATGGCGCGCTGACCATAGGCACGATGGACGGTGCCAACGTCGAAATGTGCGAGCGGATCGGCGAGGAAAACATGTTTATTTTCGGCCTTACCTCCCAGCAGGTCGAAGCCCGAAAGCTCAATGGCGAGTTCCATGCGGCGGCGGATGTGGCTGCTTCGCACCGGCTAAATGATGTGTTGCAGGCTATTCGCGGCGGGGTGTTCTCCCACGACGACCCGGCGCGCTACACCGGTTTTGTCGACTCACTGATCGACTACGACCGCTTTTTGGTGTGTGCCGACTTTGATGCTTACTGGGATGCGCAGATGCGCGTTGAGCACCTGTGGCACGACAAAGATGAATGGTGGCGCAAAGCCGTATTAAACACGGCGCGCACGGGCTGGTTCTCATCGGACCGAACCATCCGCGAATATGCGACTGAAATCTGGAAAGCGTTGTAATCACAACGCCTTTTGTGTGGCCAGCCCTCGTAGCAGTTGTCGAGCTTGCGAGGCCACGTCCGATTGCGCAGCGATCGCAAAACCTGAGACCCCGATTCAGCTGAAGGATCGGAATAATCAGCTTTACGACGGCTGCACCGCCGAACGTAGCCTCGCAAGCTCGGCAACTGCTACGGTTTGCCAAGCTCGTTGAGTAAATAAGGTAGCAAGGCAGATGTTCCCACGGGCTTTACAGGTGATTTAAGGGTTCAGCACCACCCTCTCTGTCGGTTCTGAGTCTGATTAGAAGATTTGCACGGCAACACGCGTTAAACTGCGCGGGTTTTTCGCCCCCTCCCCATTGTTCGGAGCCTTACATGTCCCGCGTTACCCTGAGTCGCTATCTGATCGAGCAGACCCGCAGCAACAACACCCCTGCTGATTTGCGTTTCCTCATTGAAGTGGTGGCGCGTGCTTGCAAAGAGATCAGCCACGCCGTGTCCAAAGGCGCCCTAGGCGGTGTTTTGGGCAGCATGGGCACTGAAAACGTACAAGGTGAAGTGCAGAAGAAGCTCGACGTGATTTCCAATGAAATCCTGCTCGAAGCCAACGAATGGGGCGGTCACCTGGCCGGCATGGCGTCCGAAGAAATGGACAATGCCTACCAGATCCCGGGTAAATACCCGAAAGGCGCCTACCTGTTGGTATTCGACCCACTGGACGGCTCGTCGAACATCGACATCAACGCCCCGGTCGGCACGATCTTCTCGGTACTGCGTTGCCCTAACGAGTACCTGAGCCAGAACGAGCCGTTGAATGAAAACGCCTTCTTGCAGCCAGGCACTCAGCAAGTGGCTGCCGGTTATGCCATCTACGGCCCGCAGACCATGCTGGTGCTGACCCTTGGCGACGGCGTCAAAGGCTTCACCCTGGACCGTGAAATGGGCAGTTTTGTACTGACTCACGAAGACATCACCATTCCTGCAACCACTCAGGAATTCGCCATCAACATGTCTAACCAGCGCCACTGGGAAGCCCCGGTACAGCGCTACGTAGACGAGTTGCTGGCAGGCGAAGACGGCCCACTGAGCAAGAACTACAACATGCGTTGGGTGGCCGCGATGGTTGGCGACGTGCACCGTATTCTGACCCGTGGTGGCCTGTTCATGTACCCACGTGACAGCCGCGAGCCTTCCAAACCGGGCAAACTGCGCCTGATGTACGAAGCTAACCCGATGTCGTTCCTCGTGGAACAGGCGGGCGGCGCTTCGACTGACGGCCACCAGCGCATCCTCGACATCCAGCCAGAAGGCCTGCACCAGCGCGTAGCGGTGTTCCTGGGCTCGAAAGAAGAAGTGGCGCGTGTGACCGCGTACCACAAAGCGTAAAACCCTGGCTGCACCCGACAATCCCTGTGGGAGCGGGCTTGCTCGCGATGGCATCGACACGGTCTATTCGTTAGACCGAGTTGTATGCATCGCGAGCAAGCCCGCTCCCACAGTCGTTTTTACTCACGGGAACCACCCCGCGCTTTTCTCTTCTAAGCTTGCAGCAGGCAGCGATGCCGATTTTCTTATTCAGGAGTGATTCCATGAAGTTGCGTTCTTTGGCGTTGTTGTCGTTCTGTGTGTTGCTGGCGGCTTGCAGCAAGGTCAATCAAGAAAACTACTCCAAACTGACTGCGGGCATGTCCAAGGCCGAAGTCGAAAAATTACTGGGCAGCCCGACTGATTGTTCGGGCGCGCTGGGCATGTCGAGCTGCACCTGGGGCGATAAAAACAGCTTTATCAGCGTGCAGTACGCGGGCGATAAAGTGCTTATTTTCTCGGGTCAGGGCTTGAAGTAAAACGGCACAGGAGCGTTAACAATGAAACGTCTTTTAGCCTGTCTGGGAGCAGCGCTGGTGCTGGCGGGGTGTTCCACGTCGAATACCGATGCGCTGGCACCGAAAACGGTCGAAAGCGTCGACCTGAAACGCTATCAGGGCACGTGGTATGAGCAGGCGCGGTTGCCGATGTTCTTCCAACGCAACTGCGCGCAATCTGAGGCTCAGTACACGCTAAAGCCTGACGGCAACGTGGCCGTGTTGAACCGCTGCCAGACTGCACAGGGCAAGTGGGAAGAAGCCAAGGGTACGGCCAGCCCGCAAGTGCCGGGCAAAACCGACAAGTTGTGGGTCGAGTTCGATAACTGGGTATCGACGTTATTGCCGGGCGTGACCAAGGGTGATTATTGGGTGCTGTACCTGGGCGACGACTACAGTACCGCGCTGGTCGGTAACCCGGATCGACGCTACTTATGGTTGCTATCGCGCAAGCCGCAGATCGACCAGCAAACCCGCGACGAACTGGTCAGCAAGGCTCAACAACAGGGCTATGACACTACACGCTTGATTTGGCGAACGCCGGATGCAGACATGCCCAAAAATTAAGGGGTAAATCCCTTGCTCGCGATCTTTTGATTTTCAAAAAAAATCGCGAGCAAGCACAGCGACGATCCAAGCTTAAGCGCGCAACAGCGTCTTCCAAGCGCGATTCTGATACACGGCAATGGCTTGTTGCTTACGCGCATTAAGCAACAGGTCATTGCTTTCTGCGTCGTCAGTGATTGGCAAGTTGGCCAAGTCTTGCAACTTGTTCATCTCGCCGTACAAGCGGTCCACTTCCGGAATTTCCAACACGCCACGCGCCAGACGCAACCACGCCTGAATGCGCTCGATACGCGGCAGTTGCTCGGCTAAGTCTTCGGGTTGCTGCTGGTAGCGGTTCAGACGCAGCGCAATGGCCTCATCTGACAGCAGACGCGGCAACCAGCTCGCCAGTTGTGCAGCGCCCTGCCGATTGCCACGGGTGGTGCCACGATCAATGGTCCAGCTACGGGCCAGCAACCAACGCGAGGTGTTCAGCGAGAACTGGCCCCAACGCGGGTCTTCCAACTCTTCGAGGAACTGCTCAGGGGCGGCTTTACGCACGTCTTCATCGTCTTGACCGGCTTGCACCATCGGGCGCCAGTCTTCGAGCAAGGCGTCCAGTTGAGCGCGCAAGTCGTGGGTCGAAGGGCGAGGTGCGGCCTGACCGAGGCTACTGACCAGCGCACGCAGGTCGATCAACTGTTGAACCCAGTCTTGCAGCAAGCGCCAGTGGCCATTGAAACGGTATTGCTCGGCCAGGCGCTGGCTGCTGCCCAGCAGGTGCCAGGCCAGTGCGGCAAAGGCGTCGTCCAGCGGTGTTTCAGGGGTTAGTTCAGGCGCGGGCAGGCTGACGGCGTAGCTGTTGGCGTCAAACAGGCGATAACCGCGCTCAGCCTTGCTGATGTCGCATGGCATCAGGGCCAGTTTTTCTGCCAGCTCGGCGGCCAATTCCAGCAGCGCAGCGGGTTCACCTTCGCGCAATTCGAGTTCCAGCTCGCAAATTTCTTCTTTCTGCTTACCGGCAATCACGTGGCCCAGGTCCAGAGCGGCTTCGATCACCACTTTGGCTTTGCCGCGGCCCCACGAGATTTCAGCGCGCTCGCGCACAAAATCGGTGGTGAAGATTGGCTTCAGGGTTTTTTTGTCCAGCTCGGCCAACTCATCTGGCCAGCATTCGCCTTCGAGCTTTTTGATGTCGAGCTTGGCTTTTGGCAGGTGCCAGTCGTATTCGTTGCGCTCCGACAGCCCGGCAATGCTTTGGCCGCGGGTTTTAAGGGTTTGAATCACCTCTTCACCGTCGCGACGCAAGCGCAGGGCAACCTTGGCCTTGGCCAGGTCGCGCTCAGGCGTGTCGAAATACTGGTTTAACAACTCACGGCTTTCCCAGCCACTTTTGTTGCGCTTTTTCAGCAAAGGGTGCTCGCGCAAGGCGGCGAGGGTTTCGCGGCTGACGCGGAGTTTGATTTCGGTTTCTTTCTGCATGGCCGGAAAATCCAGGAACGGTGCGCAGCCGGGGAAAGTGTGGCTGCCAAGGCCGTGCAGTGTACAGGACTCGCCGCTTCGGCGCGCCGCACGGGTTTATTCTAAGGCGCAGATAGCTCTATGATGGGCCTCGCCCAGCCAACAGGAAGTCAGCGCATGCCCTTACCTTCCCTCAAAGAGCAATTCGCTGCGTTGATCGGCACACCGTCGGTCAGTTGTACCCAGCCCCATTTGGATCAATCCAACCGTGCCGTGATCGACTTACTGGCCACGTGGCTCGGTGATCTGGGGTTTAACTGCGATATTCAGCAGGTCAGCCCTGGCAAGTTCAACTTGCTCGCCAGTTTCGGCAGCGGCCCCGGCGGGTTGGTGCTGGCAGGCCACAGTGACACGGTGCCTTACGATGAAGCGCTGTGGCAGACCGATCCGCTCAAACTCACAGAGGTGGACAACCGCTGGGTCGGCCTTGGCAGTTGCGACATGAAAGGCTTTTTCGCGTTGATCATCGAAGCGGTGCGTCCGTTGCTCGATCAGCCGTTCAAACAGCCTCTGCTGATTCTGGCCACTTGCGATGAAGAGACCTCCATGGCTGGCGCCCGAGCACTGGTTGAAGCCGGGCGGCCATTGGGCCGCGCTGCGGTGATTGGTGAGCCGACCGGGCTCAAGCCGATCCGCATGCACAAAGGCGTGATGATGGAGCGCATCGACATTCTGGGTCGCAGCGGCCACTCCTCTGACCCAAGCTTGGGCCACAGTGCGCTGGACGCCATGCACGACGCGATGACCGAGCTTAAAGGTCTGCGTCAGCAATGGCTGACCGAGTACCACAACCCGCAGTTCAGCGTGCCGCAACCGACCCTCAACTTTGGCTGCATCCATGGCGGCGACAACCCGAACCGGATCTGCGGCCAATGCTCGCTGGAATTCGACTTGCGACCATTGCCGGGCATGGACCCAAACGCTTTGCGTGCGATCATCCTCAGCAAGCTCAACCCCTTGGCTGAGCGGCATCAGGTCAAGATCGACTTCGCCCCGATAGCGGCCGGCGTGGCGCCCTTCGAACAGGCGGCTGACAGCGAATTGGTGCGAGTCGCTGAACGACTCACCGGCCATCGCGCGCAAGCAGTAGCGTTTGGCACCGAAGCGCCTTATCTTCAGCAGCTTGGCTGCGAGACCATCGTGCTGGGCCCTGGCGACATCAGCTGCGCGCATCAGCCAGGCGAACACCTCGAAATGTCACGTTTGCAGCCGACAGTGCGTCTATTAAGCCAACTGATCGAACACTATTGCCTGACCCCGGCCCAGTAACGTGCCGCAGGCTTAACCCATACACACAAGGAGAGCACGCGTGTTGCCACGTTTTTTTCGACGATAACTACCAGCCTGCTGTGCGTTTGCTGTTTTGCCCTTTTTTAGGCGGCTCATTTTTTACAGGCTTTGGTTATGCACGATTACGTTAACTGGCTGCGTCATGCTTCTCCTTACATCAATGCTCACCGCGACTGCACCTTCGTCGTCATGCTCCCTGGCGACGGCGTAGCGCACCCCAATTTTGGCAACATCGTCCACGACCTGGTGCTGTTGCACAGCCTGGGTGTACGCCTGGTGCTGGTTCACGGGTCACGCCCGCAAATCGAAAGTCGCCTCGAAGCCCGTGGCCTGTTGCCGCATTACCACAAAGGCATGCGTATCACCGACGCGCCGACGCTTGAGTGTGTGATCGACGCTGTGGGCCAATTGCGCATCGCGATTGAAGCGCGCTTGTCGATGGACATGGCCTCGTCGCCCATGCAGGGCTCGCGCCTGCGGGTGGCCAGCGGCAACCTGGTTACGGCGCGGCCGATTGGCGTGCTCGATGGCGTGGACTATCACCACACCGGCGAGGTGCGTCGGGTCGATCGCAAAGGTATCAATCGCCTGCTGGACGAGCGCTCCATCGTGCTGCTGTCACCTCTGGGCTACTCGCCGACCGGCGAGATTTTTAACTTGGCCTGTGAAGACGTCGCCACCCGTGCTGCCATCGATCTTGCAGCGGACAAACTGCTGTTGTTCGGCGCCGAGTCCGGTTTGCTCGATGAAAACGGGCGGTTGGTCCGTGAGTTGCGTCCACAACAAGTGCCCGCGCATATGAAACGTCTGGGCAGCGATTATCAAGCTGAACTGCTTGAAGCGGCGGCCGAGGCGTGCAGCGGCGGTGTGGCCCGCAGCCACATCGTCAGCTACGCCGAAGATGGCGCCCTACTGACCGAGTTGTTTACCCGTCACGGCGGCGGAACGCTGGTGGCCCAAGAGCAATTCGAAGTCACCCGCGAAGCCGCGATTGAAGACGTGGGTGGGTTACTAGAACTGATCAGCCCGCTCGAAGAGCAGGGCATTCTGGTGCGTCGCTCGCGTGAAGTGCTGGAACGCGAGATTGAGCAATTCAGCGTGGTCGAGCGCGAAGGCATGATCATCGCCTGCGCAGCGCTGTATCAAATTGCCGATTCGGACGCGGGTGAGCTGGCGTGTCTGGCCGTAAACCCGGAGTACCGCCATGGTCGCCGGGGCGATGAATTACTGGAGCGCATCGAAAACCGTGCGCGGGCACAAGGTCTCAAAACCTTATTCGTGCTGACGACCCGCACGGCGCATTGGTTCCGCGAGCGCGGTTTCGAGCCTAGCAGCGTGGAGCGTCTGCCGGCTGCGCGCGCGTCGCTGTACAACTTCCAGCGCAACTCCAAGATCTTTGAAAAGGCCCTGTAAAGCGCCTGCGGCACCCTCACCCTAGCCCTCTCCCGGAGGGAGAGGGGACTAAAGTCAAAAGCAGATTTGCGCAACACCTCATATCAGCCCCCTCTCCCTCTGGGAGAGGGTTGGGGTGAGGGTCTTCAGCGCCAGCCATCAAAACGCCCGCAAACACAAATCATCAATCACCGCCTTGCCCATGTCGCACAAGTAATGCGAGGCCCAGGCATGGCGTTCGCTGTCTTTATCCAGCGCGGCATCTAGGGCCAGCTTTTTGGCGCAATACAGCAGTGCCGAAACCTGCTCCAGCGCTTGGCGCAGAGGGACATCAGGGTTAACGCGAAAGAGTTCGTGGTTATCTGTGCCGCAAGGGCCGAAGGTGACGGCGCCGAGGGTTTTGATCGGAGATGGTGTGGTCATTAAGCGTGCTCCTATTGGGGTTAAGAGCTGCCACTTTTGGTTCTCAGGCCTATAGGTGGCAGCCGTACGCGGGCTGAGAATCGGGACAATAGGAACCCCGGCAGGCACGAAGGCCTCCCGCGCACAGCCGCCATAACAGGGGGAGCTGGCACATAAAAACGCCATCTATCGTGGGATGGGTGGCGTTCAGGTCGCTATTCTTTCTCGGATTCTCAAGCCCGGCCACTGTTTATTTCAGTGACGGTGCACAGTACGCCTGCGTTTAACCCCTTGAAGCCATCCATTGCCGCAGTTCGCGTAGGAGGCTGCGCTTTTGTGTGCGTGTATCTCAATTCGCGCCTTATAAAAATCACTCAACAAAAAATCCACAGCCCTACAGAAACTCCAGACGCGGCTTATTTCGGCACGTTTTTTATGCCGATAACGTGCGGCGCTCTCCCCTAGGAAAGCGTCACATGGCCAGTCAGAAAGGAGTCACTCAAACACGGCGGCATGTCGGTGGCGATGGCGGTCAAGGCGCGT
>NZ_ALJC01000122.1 GCF_000282975.1 Pseudomonas psychrophila HA-4 | reverse complement strand
GGGGATGCTGTCGATTATCGGTAGCCTGTTTGCTGCGCGACAGCACAGCGTCGAGCATGCTGACGCGCTTGGCGTTTGAGCTTAAATCACGCAGCGCAAACCGACACAACCCCCCGTAGGAGCGAGCTTGCTCGCGATCTTTTAAAAGATCGCGAGCAATAGAGCGTCGACCAGCCCCTCCTGCAGGTGGTTGGGTTAACGTGCGGTTTGCGCCGTGTAGCTGTTGATCAGGTTGCGGTAGTTAGGAATGCGTTGCGACAACAGGTTAGCCAGGCCTTCCATGTCGTTGCGCCAGTCACCTTGCAGCTCACACGCCACCGAAAACCAGTTGAGCAGTTGCGCACCGGCGGCAGTCATCCGTGCCCAGGCCGCCTGCTGCACCGTTTCGTTGAAGGTGCCCGAGGCGTCCGTAACCACAAACACGTCAAAACCTTCGGCCAGTGCCGACAAGGTCGGGAACGTCACGCAAACATCTGTCACCACACCGGCAATGATCAGTTGTTTACGCCCGGTGGCCTTAATCGCCTTGACGAAGTCTTCGTTGTCCCACGCATTGATCTGGCCCGGGCGCGCAATGTACGGCGCATCCGGGAACTGCGCCTTAAGCTCGGGAACGATTGGCCCGTTCGGTCCACTTTCAAAGCTGGTGGTCAGAATGGTCGGCAGCTTGAAAAACGTGGCGATATCCGCCAGCGCCAGCACGTTGTTCTTGAACTCATTGGGCGAGAAGTCCTGTACCAGCGAAATCAGGCCCGTCTGGTGGTCGACCAGCAGCACCACCGCATCATCTTTGTTTAAGCGCTTGTAAGCGGGACCGTTGCTCATGTGTAACTCCTTAGGATCAAACGTTGTGTAATGCGCCAGCACGCAAGGCCGACGCGAAGGGACATTTAAAAAGCGAAACACGAACAGCCAAACGCGCCCCAAAAACCTTGGAAATCACTGACCGGGACTTTGGATAAACGCGCGCGTTCATGGCTGTGGGAATGCACGGCACAAGGCCCGCTGCATTGATGCGCCTGAGCCTGTAAGGGCGCACTCGGGCGCCAGTGCCCCGGCACGTTGGTCACTGGCGACCAGTCCGGCAGCACCGGCACACTGGCCGGGCCTAGGCTCGAAAAATCACCGGCGGCATACACCACCTTGCCGCCAACCACTGTTAGCACTGACTCGATCCACTTGATGGCTTCTTCGTCAACGCTGAAAAAATCGGCACTCAAGGCCGCCACATCCGCCAGTTGCCCGACCTTGATCTGGCCCTTCTTGCCTTGCTCGGACGAAAACCAGGCGCTGCCATGGGTGAACAGCTCCAGGGCAGTCAAGCGCGGCAGGCCCTCTTCATGCAAAGAAAGGCCGCCAACGGTGCGCCCGCTGACCATCCAGTACAGCGACGTCCACGGGTTGTAACTTGAGACGCGGGTGGCGTCGGTGCCCGCCCCTACCGCAATGCCTTCGGCCAACATGCGCTTGATCGGCGGCGTGGCTTCGGCTGCCTTGGCGCCATATCGCTCCACAAAATACTCGCCCTGAAACGCCATGCGGTCCTGAATTGCAATGCCCCCGCCCAGCGCCCGTACCCGCTCGATGTTCTTGGGGGTGATGGTTTCAGCATGATCAAAAAACCACGGTAAACCATTGAAGGGGATGTCTCGGTTGACGCGTTCAAACACATCCAGCATGCGCGAAATCGATTCGTCGTACGTCGCATGCAAACGGAACGGCCAACGTTGCTCCACTAAATGGCGCACCACCGGCTCCAACTCCGCCTCCATGCTTTGCGCCAGATCCGGGCGCGGCTCCAGAAAGTCTTCGAAGTCAGCCGCCGAGAACACCAACATTTCTCCGGCGCCGTTGTGCCGCAGGTAATCATCGCCCTGATGCAGGGTTACGCTGCTGGTCCAGTTTTTGAAGTCGGTCAATTCCTGTTTAGGCTTTTGGGTAAACAGGTTGTAAGCGATACGCACGGTCAGTTGCTGGTCTTTGGCCAACTGCTCGATCACCGCATAGTCGTCCGGGTAGTTCTGAAAGCCGCCGCCCGCATCAATGGCGCTGGTCAGGCCCAGCCGATTGAGTTCGCGCATAAACTGGCGGGTCGAGTTGACTTGGTACTCCAGCGGCAACGTCGGGCCTTTGGCCAGGGTCGCGTACAGAATCATTGCATTCGGGCGCGCCACCAACATGCCGGTGGGTTCGCCGTTGCGGTCGCGCACAATCTCGCCGCCCGGCGGGTTGGGTGTGTCGCGGGTGTAACCGGCCACACGTAAGGCGGCTCGGTTGAGCAAGGCACGGTCATAGAGATGCAGTACAAACACCGGGGTGTCTGGCGCCGCCTGATTCAACTCGTCCAAGGTCGGCATGCGCTTTTCGGCAAACTGGAACTCATTCCAGCCGCCCACCACCCGCACCCATTGCGGCGTCGGGGTGCGCTCGGCCTGCGCCTTGAGCATGCGCAAGGCATCCGCCAGCGAGGGCACGCCCTCCCAGCGCAGCTCGAGGTTGTAGTTCAAGCCGCCCCGGATCAGGTGCAAGTGCGAGTCATTGAGGCCCGGGATCACGCAGCGACCCTTGAGGTCGATCACGTGGGTGTTCGCCCCGCGTAAGGCCATCGCCTGCGCATCGTTACCCACCGCGACAAACCGGCCGTCACTGATAGCCACGGCGCTGGCGTGAGGGTTTTCTCGGTCAACGGTAGTGAACCGGCCGTTGAACAGAATCAAGTCGGCGTTCATTGCATCTCCTTCGACAACGTCATGAGGGCTTGCCTTGCAACCAAGGGGCGAACAACCGCGTCGCGGCGGGCATAAACACGTACACCACCGACAGCACAATGGTCAGGGTGATCAAAAACGTCGCCACCAGGTAATTCGACAAAACAGGATGGAGTTGCAACAGCGGGCGCCAAACCAGGGGCACCAGCAAGGTGTGCGGGAAAATCACCAACAGCGTTAGCAGCGCCTGTTTCCAGCGTGGCGGGGGCGAAGTGCTCTGCGGCGAAAACCAGAATTCGTTGACCGGGTTAACCTCGGTTTGATCGCCATCGGCCAGCATCGGCGTCGCTTGATCGACCAGCGCCAGCCGTTCTGGGGAGTCGAGCCAGTGCTGCATGGCCTCGGTGGAGCAAAACCGCAGCACGCAGGTGTAGCTGTCGAGCCCCGCCTGTTTGCCACGAATCACGTCCACCCCCAAATGCCCGGTGCGCTGCCCCGCTACGCTAACAATGTTACGTAGCCACGCCGCGTAGGGTTCCTCGAAGCCCGCCCGGACCCGGTGTTTGATCACGAGCGTCACCACTTCATCAAACCCCGGCCGCTCGGCAAGCACTTCAACCGGATTGGAATCAGCCATCACTTAACGCTCCTTGGTCTGCGCAGGCACCAAACAGTGCTGTTTAATGCAAAGAACTAAGTTTTAGCGCTTGAGCAGGTGCGCGACGAGTTAATCGTTGTTAATTTTCAGTCGTCACTTCCCGCACACCTACGCCAATGGAGCTGCCCCTTGATGCTTTGCCCTGAGCAGGTCGTGCATTTTGGTCCTTACCGGGTCTACCCCAGGCAACGCCTGATCGTGGACGCTGAACAGCCTTTGCGCCTGGGTCGGCGGGCGATGGATATTCTGTTGCTGCTGCTTGAACACCCAGGCTCGGTGGTCAGCAAGCAGCAACTGATTGCACGGCTCTGGCCTAACAGCGTAGTTGAGGAGATCAATCTACGTGTGCACATGGCAGCGCTGCGTAAAGCCTTAGGCGACGGGCAAAATGGCCAGCGTTTTATCGTCACTGTGGCCCAGCGCGGTTACAGTTTTGTCGGCGAGTTGACCAAAGACGGCCACGCGCCATTGATCCCCAACCCGCCTGCCAACACCCCGCGGCATAACCTGCCCTTGCGACGCACGCGCGTGATCGGGCGTCAGGCCGTGCTCGGCAACCTATTGCAGCATCTGGCACGCCAGCGCTTCATTACCCTGACCGGGCCCGGCGGCATCGGCAAAACCACAGTGGCCCTGCAAGCCGCCGAACAGTTGATCGGTCACTACCCGCATGGCATTCACCTACTCGATCTGGCCCCCATCAGCGATCCTGCTCTGATCACCCCGCTACTGGCCACGCTGCTTGGTCTGCCATTGCACGACAGCCGCTGCACGACGCAACTGACCTCCCTGCTGCATGACCGGCACCTGCTGTTGGTTATAGACAACTGCGAACACTTGATCCACGCCGTGGCTGAACTGTGTGAAAGCGTGCTGCGTGGCGCCCCGCGGGTGCATATTCTGGCCACCAGCCGTGAGGCATTGCGGGCCGAAGGTGAATACCTGCAACGTCTCGACGGCCTCGACTACCCGCCTGCGCTGCCGCGACTGGAGCGCAGCCATGCGTTGAGCTTTGCGGCCTTGCAACTGTTCATCGAACGGGCGACGGGCAACCATGAGCATTTCGAGCTGCACACCGAGCAACTGCCGTTGCTGATCGATATTTGCCGACGCCTGGACGGTATCCCGCTGGCCATCGAATTGGCGGCAGCGCACATAGGCCCGCTGGGCCTTGAGGGCGTGCTCTTGCAGTTACAAAGCAATCTCGACCTGCTCACCGATGGCGCTCAGGCACCGTTGGCCAGACACCAGACGCTGCGAGCAACGCTGGACTGGAGCCATGCCTTGCTCAGCCCCCATGAGCAGGTTTGTTTACGCCGACTGAGCCTGTTTCGTGGCGCGTTCACCCTGCACTGCGCCACAGCCGTGACCGGCGATAACACACTGGAGCCCGGCGCGGTGTGCAACGCCATCAGCCAATTAGTGGCCAAGTCGCTGCTGACGGTGCAGGTCGGTGATAACGAGGTACTGTATCGACTGCTTGAAACCACCCGCAGCTATGCCCAGGAGAAACTCGACCAGCCCGCAGAGCACCACGCCACCCGCCAGCGCTTGGCCGAGTGCTGCCTCAAATTGATGCAGCAGGCTCAACACACCTGGGAGCAAACCCCCACCGGGCTATGGATCGAACGTTACGCGCATTGCCTGGAAGACGTGCGGGCCACGCTGGACTGGGGTTTCAGCGCCCAGGGCCCACACATGCTAGCGATTACCCTGACCGCCGTATCGACCCCGCTATGGCAGGAGCTGTCGCTGCCCAGAGAGCACGGCGCTTACGTGCGTAAGGCGCTGCGCTTGCTGGAAGCGACAAAGCAGCCCAGCCCACTGCTGGCAATGGCCCTAAAACTAGCCCTCGGCAACGCCAGTTACCACGCCCGAGGCGGCATCCCGGCCACACATGACGCCTTCGCCAGCGCCAGAACCCTCGCGCAGACCTGCAACGACAGGGTCGCAGAGCTACGGGCGGTGTCTGGCCACATGGCGGCCAACCTGCTCTGCGGCAACTACCAAGAGGCGCTGGAACAAAGCCGCCAATGCGATCAGTTGGGCCTGCACAGCGCGCCGGACTTGAGCCTCAGTACTGACCGGCTGCGCGGTCTGGCGCTGCACTTTGCGGGCGAGCAAGTGCTGGCCCGCAGCAATGCCGAGCAGGTGCTGCAACGCATGGCTCACAACGGACACCGCAATCGTTTCACCTCTGGTTTTGGCGTGCAGTACGACCAAAGCGTTGCCGCGCTCACCCTACTCGCACGCATTTTATGGTTGCAGGGCCAGCCCGAGAGCGCTTGGCGCACCGCGCGTCAGGCCTTGGACATTGCGCTGCAAATCAACCACAGCACGTCTATTTGCTACACCCTAACGCTGGCTGGGTGCCCGATTGCCCATTACAACGGCGATCACCCAACCGCCCAAGAACTGTTGCATCTGTTGCTGGAGCAATCCCAATTACACGCTGTGCATTTGTTCTACACGTGGGGGCGGCATTATGCGCAGGTCATCGCACCAGACAGCGCACCCGCACCCTTGCACCCCGACGATGGGCTGATCAAACACATGGTGCTGACACTCAACGGCGGCGCTATCGACGACACCTTACTGCAACGTGCCCGTACCGGGGCTGCGGGATGGTGCGGTGCGGAAATCCTGCGCTTGCGAGCCATTGATCTGCACGCCACCGACGATCCGGACACCGCACAGGCGCTGTTGCTTGAGGCACTGGCGCTGGCCAGCCGCCAGGGCGCACTGGCCTGGCAATTACGCAGCGCCACCAGCCTGGCCAAGTTGTGGCAACAACAAGGCCAGGTGCAACAAGCCCACGCGTTGCTGGCGCCGATTTACCACCGTTACACCGAGGGTTTGGAGACCCCGGCGCTAACCGACGTCCGGCATCTGCTCGACCGGCTCCAGTGCGACAACTGACAGCCCGCGCACACGGCCCATATGACGCCGGTACCGCTGCTCAAGCGTCCACAACTCACCGCTGCACTCCAGCTTATGCAGCGCATAGGCGCGGGTGGTGTGCAGCAAGCGATAGCGCGTCACCTCGCCGCTCACCTCCAACGTCAGCAGCGAAGTGGCCAACAAGCGCGAGATAGCCCCAAGAGTGAGCTGCTCGGGCAACCCCTCGTCACTGATCACCAACAGGGCCGCATCCAAACTAAAACTCTTTTTAAACACCGCCAGACGTTGCAACACCGCCTGCTCAACCTTGCTCAGGCGCCCATAACTCCAGTCCAGCGCGGCATACAGACTTTGATGACGGGCCACCGCCGTACGCCGGCCCTGCGCCAGACGCAAAAAACCGCGCCCCAGTTGTGCCTGCAACCCCACCAGTCCCAGGCTGTCAATGTGCGCCGCAGCCAGTTCGATCGCCAGCGGGATGCCGTCCAGGCGTCGACAAATATCGTGCACGGTTTGCACGTCCTGCTCACGCACGTTAAACCCCTGTTGCCGGGCGCGAGCACAGCGCACCAGCATCTGCACAGCCGAGCAGCCCAGCACCTGATCCACGCTGTGCATGTCCCACAGCGCAGGCACTGAGAGGCCCGGCACCGGTAGCAGCGTCTCTTCGCGTGCGCCCAACGGCTCGCGAGACGTGACCAGAATCGTCAACTGCGGCGCTGCCGCCAGCAACCTGTCAACCAGCCTGCGGCAGCCATCAAGCACCGGCTCACCGCTGTCAAACACCAACAACGCCTGCCAGCCTGACAACTCATCCAGCCCCGCTTCAAGACCCAAGGTGTTGGCCACAAGCACGGGCAAGTGTGATGGATCGCTAAGCGTTGCCACGTCGACCAGCCAAACGCCGTTGGCATAATGCCCGAGCAGTGATTGAGCGGCGCCCAAGGCCAGCGTGGTTTTGCCGATCCCGGCAGGCCCGACCAAGGTGACGCAGCGCTGGCCTGATAAGTGCGCCACCACACTCGCGATCAACGCTTCGCGGCCGATCACGGGCGTCAATCGCCCCGGCAAATTGTGCAAGCGCGGTGCCAGCGGCACAGGGCGCAGCGTTGCTACAAAACGATAACCCTGGCCTGGCACATGAACGATATAGCGCTGTCCGTCCTGCCCATGCCCCAATACGCGGCGAAGTGCCGCGATATGCACCCGCAAGGTACTGGCCTCGACCACTGAAGACGGCCACACCCGGATCATCAATACCTGCGGGCTGACCACCGCACCGGCGTGCTCGATCAAGACCTGCAAAATATCCAGCGCTCGCCCGCCCAGCCGCAACGGCCGATCGTTGTGGCACAGCAAGCGCTGGCGCCCCAGCAAGATAAAAGGTCCAAACGCCACTTGGAGGTCATTCATAACAGCCCCTGCGTTCAACATCTGGGTTCGATAAAACGTTTTCAGTACGCGTTAAGTTACAGGTTCCGGCCCTTATGGCGTGTCACTTTGTACATCACAAACCAGATTCAAAGCTTGCATTGCGTTTGACCAGCGGACTGAACTCATTTCTGTACACGCCTACACTGTCAACTCACACGCGACAGTCATTCAGTTTTCATCTACTTATTGCGCTTATCAGTAACCATTAACCTTCTCCTCACTCGGACGAACCCACGTCCCATGCCAGGAGATTTCCCCATGCTGACTCTACGTAAAGCAACTGATCGCGGCCTGGCCAATCATGGTTGGCTCAAGTCGTTTCATACCTTCTCGTTTGCCAGTTACCGCAACCCGCAGGAGCAGGGTTTCTCTGACCTGCTGGTGATCAACGATGACCGAGTGGCCGCCGGTAAAGGCTTTGGCCAGCATCCGCACCGCGACATGGAAATTTTCTCTTATGTGCTTGAAGGCGCACTGGAACACAAGGACACGCTGGGCACCGGTTCGGTCATCCGCCCCGGCGACGTACAACTGATGAGTGCGGGCAGCGGCGTCGCCCACAGCGAGTACAACCACTCAGCTGACCAGCCTGTGCACTTTCTGCAAATCTGGATTGTGCCGGACATCACAGGCGCCCAACCGCGCTACCAACAAGAGCATTTCGGCCCGGAGAAAAAACGCGGCCGCCTGCAACTGATCATCTCGCCGGACGGGGCCGATGGTTCATTGCGTGTGCGCCAGGATGCGCGGGTGTATGCCGCCCTGATCGACGGCCAAGAAAGTGCCAGCGTGACCCTCGCCAATAATCGTCACGTCTATGTCCACGTGGCCCGAGGCCAGGTCGAACTTAACGGCTTGGCGTTGCAGGAAGGTGACGGCGTACGGGTGCGCGACGAACACACGCTGACCCTCAACCATGGCGTGGACGCTGAAGTGCTGGTGTTCAACCTGCGCCCGCATGAACTGCCGTATATGCCTTGATCGACACCGGCAATGTCACCCCACCCGCCACAACTGATCCAGGCGGGTGGTATAGCCCTGACTCATCAACTCGCGGCGCATGCCCCACTCGGGATGCGCCGGCACACTGGCCGCACGCAACGTGCCGCGCCCCCAGCGCCCGTTAATCTCATCAAGCACGGCCATCACCCGCGACGCTTCAGCGGGCTGATTGATCGCAAATAAATCATCGGTAAACTCGCCCGGTTGACGCAGATCCAGCAACATCACTTCAGCTTTGCTGTACCTAAAGCCCGGCTGAAACACCTGCTCCACCGCCTCAACCGCCACCTTGGTCAGAAGCCGCACATCATCAGTGGGGTACGGCAGCGTCACCACCACCCCTCTCGCGTATTTGGCTTCGTCGGGGTTAAACATCCCCGTGCGAATGCTGACCCGCACTTTCTGGCAATAAGACTTCTGCGCCCGAAGCTTTTCCGAGGCGCGCATCATATAAGTAGCAACGGCTTCTTTAATGGGCGCAATGGTCGTTAGACGCTTGCCAAACATGCGGCTGCAACAGATCTCCTGCTTGGGCGGATCGGGCTCATCCAACTCCAGGCACGACGTCCCGGCCAACTCCCGTGCGGTCTTCTCAATCACCACACTGAATTTTTTGCGCAACATCCACGGTTCGGCCTTAGCGAGGTCCATGGCGCTCAAAATGCCCATGCCTTGCAAGTGCAACGTCATGCGTCGCCCCACACCCCATACCTCAGACACCGCCGTATTGCGCAGCACCCAGTGCCGCTCATGATCACCGCACAAGTTAACCACCCCGCCGGTTTGCGCCTGCAACCGCTTGGCCGTGTGATTCGCCAACTTGGCCAAGGTTTTGGTATGCGCAATGCCCACCCCAACCGGAATACCCGTGTATTGCACAATCTGAGCACGCAGCCGGCGACCCATTTCGCCGGGGTCCGCAATACCGGTCAAATCCGCAAAACACTCATCAATGCTGTACACCTCGACCGCCGGCACCTGCGACTCAATCAGGCTCATCACCCGTTCGCTCAAATCGCCATAAAGCGCATAGTTCGACGAAAACGCGACAATCCCCAACGCCTCCAGCCGGTGCTTGATCTGAAAATACGGCTCGCCCATCTTCACGTGGGGCTTGGCGTCATAACTGCGCGCAATCACGCAACCATCGTTATTACTGAGCACCACAATCGGCACTTTAGCCAGGTCGGGACGAAACACCCGCTCGCAACTGGCATAAAAGCTATTGCAGTCAATCAACGCAAAAACAGGATCCGGCTTAATGGGCATGGCTGCGCACGCTATAGGTAATCACTCCCCAAATAGACAAATCATCGCCCTCCAGCACATGACGATCCGGGTATTGGGGGTTTTCAGAACGTAAAATGACGCGCTTCCCGCGAATACACAGACGTTTGCACATCGGGTCGTTATTGAGCAGCGCTACCACCACATGCCCGTCAACCGGCTCAATCGAACGATCAACCACCGCCAGATCCCCAGAAAAAATCCCCACCCCTTGCATACTGTCGCCATCAATCGTCACCAAAAACACATGCGGCGCACGCAGGCTCAGCACCTCATCCAACGAGATGGGCGCCTCCATATGATCCGTCGCTGGCGAGGGGAAACCCGCCGGAACCTTGAACGAACACCGCGGCAGGCGAACGCCACCTTCAGCAAGAGGACCCAAGAGAGTGAAGCCCATGACACGCGCCTTTCAGTTAGCTGTATGAATATACAGTTAACTGCGTAGGACGTTTCTGGTCAATTCATCAGTCATACATTTCGACAGGTGGAGCAAAACGCCTGAACTCACGCGTCCGCTTCATCAATGAGCACTGCCTAGAATAATTGCACTAATGTATAGCGTTACATAACCGTCATATAACGTACTTATCGCGCAGTATTGAGTGCTCGAACTCGACAATACCCGAGGTAATTAATCAACATCTACCGTTCATCGCATCAATACATGTTTGGATGCAGACATCAATATCAGAGTGCCACTATCCTTAAGTTAAAATAAATAGTTATACAACTTTAAATACATAAGTCTGCGCGTGTACACGATATAAGTGAGTGCTTTTTAAGAGAGAGCCCCACTGCTGCGCCATAAAATCTCGCCATCGCGGCTACAGACCCTGCACTATAAAGGTGCGCCGAACAGAGGGTGGCCAAAATGCCAGTATCGGGTCCGCTCAAAACGCCAGCCTCCCCAGGCGCCCTGCCCTGGAGCCCGCAGATTCTACTCTGCGAGCCGCATAAATACTTGGCCTTGGCAAAAAAATCTCTATCACACTCCTCCGAGACATGACATTACAGGCCTGGCTAATGTTATTTTTAGTCAGGCTAAAAAGATGTAAATGTTATTTATTGTCAGGTTAAAAGCATTGAAAAAAGCTATATATAGCCCCGCGCGCTACATGCAGATATAAAGGTTGATCTTACGGACGCTTCACCGTTAATATTTTCGCACCTACAACTTCACACCGGCCTTTATCTGTAATAAGAACGAAGGAACTGTTGCCTTGTGAAGGCCATGTCAACATAGCAATTGATGCACATAGGCTTTTATAGACGGGGCACAGCCATTGCCTAAAAGGGAATGGCGGTCGTGACGATTAGTTGAATGCTCTCGCCGGCTGAGCATATTTGGCACAAAGGAAGCTGCCTTGTTTAAACGAATAATGATTGTCTGCGTCGGCAACATCTGCCGCAGTCCTACCGCAGAACACTTATTGCGGGTCGCCCTCGCGCCTTCCGACATCGTCGTAAGCTCTGCGGGCCTTGGCGCACTCGAAAAACACCCCATCGAAAAAAACGCGCGCGCTGTCCTTGAGAGCAAAGGTCATGTCCTGAGCGACCACAGCGGTACCCAATTGAACTCTTCTCTGATAAATGACTCGGATCTGATCCTTGTCATGGAGAAGAAACACATTGACGGCGTACTGCAAATCGCCCCGGAAGCACGCGGCAAAGTGTTCCTGCTGGGCAAATGGCAAGGCGACCACGAAATCGACGACCCCTACCGTCAAGGCATGCCTGCCTTTATACACGCGTACGCGTTGATTGATGGCGCAGTAAATGCATGGGCCCAGCGCCTCAAGCGCTGAGTCATTTCTCGAATACCTGTGAAGAAAAGAATCGAACTATGCAGCAAGCACCCGTGACAAAGTCCCATGAACACGACGACGATAACGACGAAATCGACCTTATGGGGTTGTTGGGCACGCTGATCGATCACAAATGGTTGATCGCAGGTGTTACAGGGGTCTTCATGGCCGCGGGTGTTGCGTATGCACTGTTGGCGACGCCGGTGTATCAGGCGAATGCGCTGATTCAAGTGGAGCCGAAGAAAGGTGATCCACTAGGGTTTTCGGATATCGGTAGCATGCTTGGCAAGGAGTCACCTTCAACAACAGAAATTGAGCTGATAAAGTCGCGCAAGAACATTGGGGCAGCTGTTGATAACCTGAAGCTGGACATTCAGGTACAGCCCAACTACTTCCCGCTGGTTGGCGAGTTTATTTACCGACGCTTTAAGTCAACTCCTGAAAGCACTTTGGCGACACCTTGGCTCGGAATGAAAAGCTTCGCCTGGGGTGGCGAAAAATTAAAAATAGCCGAGCTAGTTCTCCCGCAGGCATTGCTAGGCAAACAGCTAACCCTAGTCAGTGGCAAAGGCGGAAGTTTTACCTTGCGGGATGAAGACAACAACTTGTTAGTCAAATGCCAAATTGGCCAAGTCTGCACAGATAGCAACATCAAGTTAAAAGTCGAATCGTTGGTAGCGAACCCCGGTACGACCTTTAACGTAATTCGCAGCCCGCGTTTGACCACGATATTGAATTATCAATATGCTTTAGATGTTTCGGAGCGAGGCAAAGAATCTGGCATGATCGGGCTTTCACTCGACAGCACAGAACCCGCCAAAGCAATAACCATATTGAATGAGATTGCTCACCTCTACGTGAAGCAAAACATTGATCGCACTTCGGCCGAGGCCGCGCAAAGCCTTAGCTTCCTGAAAGATCAATTGCCACAGGTGCGTAAAGATCTGGAAAAAGCCGAGAATGCATTGAATGCATTCCAGATTCGCAGCAAGTCGATTGATATAAGCCTCGAAGCAAAGGCAATTCTCGACCAAATCGTCGCACTGGATACGAGCATCTCAACGTTGAAACTGCAACAAGCAGAGATGGACCGAAAATTTACACCGCAACATCCGGCATATCGCGCGTTAATGGCCCAACTCGCAGAACTGACCAGCAAACAAAACCGTTTGGCCAAACAAGTTGAAGGCCTGCCTACGACCCAGCAAGAACTGCTGAGCCTGACGCGCGACGTGAAAGTAAGCACCGAAATTTATACTCAGTTACTCAATAAATCCCAAGAACTGGACGTGATGCGCGCCGGCACTGTAGGTAATGCCCGCCTGATCGACACGGCAGATGTGGATCTGAGCAATCCGATCAAACCGAAAAAATCCCTTATCGTGCTTATTGCCACCCTGCTAGGTGCGTTTATCGCCATTGGTTATGTACTGTTCCGTAAAGCGCTTAACCGCGGCGTCGAGAACCCGGATGATATCGAGAAACTCGGTTTACCGGTTTATGCCTCGATTCCTTTCAGCTCGCTGCAAAAAGTTGAAGACGACAAGAGCACAAAAGGCCGTGGCACCCGCGCTACTCCGCTATTGGCCAGCAGCCATCCCACAGACCTAGCTATTGAAGGCTTACGCAGCCTGCGGACCAGCCTGCACTTTGCCATGCTGGAAGCTGACAATAACCGTCTGATGATTTCCGGTCCAAGCCCCAAGGTCGGCAAGTCCTTTGTGTCCTCCAACTTGGCAGCAGTGATTGCACAATCGGGCCAGCGTGTGTTGCTGGTAGACGTGGATATGCGCAAAGGCTATATCCATAAAATGTTTGGCATCCCGGTCGAAAACGGCCTGTCCGATCTACTGGTCAAACGCTGTGATCTAGAAACAGCCATACAACACTCCGAAATCGAAAATCTCGACGTCATTGGCCGCGGTCAAATTCCGCCGAACCCGTCCGAGCTATTGATGCACAAGAACTTCACGGCGTTCCTCGACAAAGTTAGCGCTCTGTATGACTTAGTTATTCTGGACACCCCGCCCTTCTTGGCAGTGACCGATGCTGCCATTGTTGGCCGCCAATCGGGCACCAACCTGATTGTGACCCGCTTTGAGCTCAACCCGGCCCGCGAGGTTGAACTCACCATGCGCCGCTTTGCACAAAATGGTATTGACCTGAAAGGCGCTATTTTCAATGGCGTTGAAAAGCGTGCCTCGGCCAAATACGGTTATGGCGCTTATGGTTATTACAACTACGAATATAAGTCCGACAACGTTTAAACAGCACGCTCAAAGTAATTAACAAGCGCCCTTGAGAGTTCAAGGGCGCTCTCTTAGTGTAAAGATAGCTCGAAATATAACATTTGGACGTAATGTAAACGCTCTCAGGGATTGGCGAATAATCCTGGGGCGGTAGCGTGCCTAATCATTATAAACCGCACTGTTCAATACCACAGGAAGTCGATATTAAGTCCGGCAAGTCCTCATTTTTCTACTTTTCATCACCCGCTTTATGTTTAAAGGGAATCGACATGAAAGTCACAGTTTTTGGTATCGGTTACGTCGGTCTGGTCCAAGGCGCAGTGCTCGCCGAAGTTGGGCACGACGTCGTGTGCATTGATATCGATGCCAATAAGGTCGAACGCCTTAAACAAGGGCATATCCCGATCTACGAACCAGGCCTTGAAGCTCTGGTCAAAGAAAACCACGCAGCGGGCCGGTTGAACTTCACCACGGATGCCGCTGCTGGGGTCAAGCACGGCGAAGTACAGTTTATCGCCGTGGGCACACCGCCTGACGAGGATGGATCAGCCGACCTTAAATACGTGCTGGCGGTAGCAGAGACGATTGCCCAGCACATGGAGCACCCACAAATCATCATCGACAAGTCTACGGTCCCAGTCGGAACCGCTGACAAGGTTAGTACGCGAATTGCACAAGTTTTAGCACAACGTCAGCGCAGTGATCTAACCTTCGACGTGGTGTCCAACCCAGAGTTTTTAAAAGAAGGCTCTGCCGTTGCCGACTGCATGCGCCCTGACCGAATAGTGATAGGCACCAGTTGTACGGCGACTGAAGAAGTTATGCGCGAGTTGTACGCGCCCTTCAATCGCAATCACGAAAAAATCATCGTGATGGATGTGCGCAGCGCTGAACTGACCAAGTACGCAGCTAACTGCATGCTGGCGACCAAAATCAGTTTTATGAACGAAATGGCCAACTTGGCCGAAATGCTTGGCGCCGATATCGAGATGGTTCGTCAGGGCATCGGTTCAGACCCACGCATCGGCTATCAGTTCCTGTATGCCGGCGTTGGTTATGGCGGTTCGTGCTTCCCCAAAGATGTGCAGGCCCTGATCAAAACCGCCGGCAGCATTGACTACGACGCCAAAGTGCTCAAGGCTGTTGAAAGTCGTAATGACGAGCAGAAGTCTGTACTGTTCAAAAAAATATCGAAGCACTTCGACGGAGATCTGAACGGCAAAACTTTCGCATTGTGGGGCCTAAGCTTTAAACCAAATACTGACGATATGCGTGAAGCTCCAAGTCGGGTGTTGATGGAAGCACTATGGAAAGCTGGCGCGAAAGTTCAAGCCTTTGACCCTGAAGCGATGGAAGAAACTCAGCGCATCTATAGTAGCCGAGATGATCTGAGTCTGTGTGGTACGAAAGAAGCTGCACTGAAAGGTGCTGACGCATTAGTGATAGTCACTGAGTGGCAGACATTCAAAGCGCCTGATTTTGAATTAATAAAACAGCAGCTTAAAACCCCGTTAATATTTGATGGTCGTAACTTATTTGACCCCCTGCGTATAAATAAAAAAGGTATCAGCTACTACTCAATTGGCAGAAACTAATGCCTTCTGTCACCCAGAAAATAAAATGTATGATAAAAAGGCCTGAGAGTGCTCTTTGGGTTGCGACGCAACAAATCCTCGTTAGAGGACTAATGGCTCTGAAATTTTTAATTGCAGCACGCTTACTAGGACCGGAACAGATAGGGTTGGTGGGAATTGCTCTATTATCACTGGCTATTGTTGAAGCAATGACAGACACCGGCATATCACAAGCAGTCATACAACATAAGAACAAAATAGGCCGCGATGAGGCTGGGGCTGCTTGGACATTGCAACTATTTCGAGGGGTGGCATTAAGCATTTTGTTAGTGGTATTAGCGGCCCCAATTTCGTTATTTTTCGACTCGGCAGATTCTGCAGGGTTGATCATAGTCTCGGCGGTCATTCCAATACTGAAAAATGCAGTAAATCCTGGTTTGTTTATCACGCAGCGCGAGCGTAACTTTAAAAAAATCTCTATCTATGAATCATCCGCTTCATTAGTAGATTTTATTGTTTCTCTTGCCCTTATAAAACTTGGCTTTGGCGTTATTTCTATACTTATTGGCTCTATTATGGCCGAAGCCTTAAAGCTGATATTTACTTGGTCATGGCTAAAAATAAAAATAAACCCTACTCTTAAATGGAAGAAGATAACGAATCTTACTAGCTACGGAAAGTGGATATGGGGCTCAAGCTTAATAACTTTAATTCTCAACCAGTTTGATAAAGTATTAGTAGCCAAATTCTTAGGGACGAATGAGTTTGGTCTCTACCAAGTGGCATCACGAGTTGCTCAACTCCTAATATCAGACGGAGTAACTGCGTTAGGACAGTTTCTGTTCCCTACTTTTTCTGACAAATTCAGAAATTCGCATAAAGATGCAAAGGTATATTTCCAGAAAGTAATTGTCATTGTAGGTGTAACAATAGCCATTTTAGCAGTCGCTATATCATTATTCTCAGACACGATTTTAAGTTTAGCATTAGGCGCTAAATGGTTACCTGCGGCTCCAATACTTCAAATTTTGTCAATTGGGATGTTTTTCGGAGCCTGTATTGCAGTACTTGTATCGTTTTCTAGAGCTGTCGGAAAACCACAATTTGTAACACAAGCCGTTTTAGTACAACTACTAACACTCAGTATTACCGCCCCAATGTTGATCACAACCCTAGAAAGCGTGGGCATGGCGCTAGCTAGCTGTATAGCTATGCTAACCACTGCCATATTTTTAACTGTGAAAATTTTAAAGATGAAAAACTGATGCGAATACAACATTTAATTCATACACCACGCTACTCGGGGGCAGAAATATTGGTAGCCTCGCTGACACTGGCCCACCGAAAGTTAGGGCACGAATCGAATGTTGTATCTTTTGCACCTTCGGAAGCAGATTTCGAGAACGTTATTCTAGAGCAAGAAAAATCGGGGACAGGGTGGGTAACTCCTAATAAACTACTGAAAGGTATTGAGCGAATTGTTTATTATCGGCAAGCACAAAATCAATTCAAGCCAGATATAACATTTGCCCACTCTGTAATCCCAGCTGCATATGCCCGACTGGGCCTATTAAAGAATGTTATCCCTGTACTGCATGCCGAAAACAACTACTCGGGAGGGGGTATTTCAGCAGCAGAGCACCTGTTACAGCATCTATCTAAAGGCGTTATCCATATATCGTCACTAGCAGGTACGTTATATACCGAAAAATATCGCAAACCGCTGACGCAGTGCATTCCTAACGGAATAGATATAGAGCTGATAAGAAAGTCAAGCAAAACACGTGATATAACCAGAAAGCATTTCGGCTTTTCTGAATCAACGACTGTATTAATTCAAGCAGGAAGGGTCTGCCGTATCAAAGGACAACTTCTTAGCCTTAAAGCGACAGCCCCATTATTAAAATCTAATCTAGATATTCAAATTTTATTTGCAGGTTTATTTGAAGATCTCGAATATCAAAAGGAACTTCAAAGTTTTATCAAAGCTGAGAATATAGAGCATAGAGTACATTTTCTAGGCCCCCGAAATGATATACCTAGCTTACTTTACGCCTCAGATGTTTTTCTAATGCCATCCAAGCGTGAAGCACAAGGAATCGCATTAGTTGAAGCTCTTGCTACGGGGTTACCAATCGTCGCTTCTGACATTACCGGCTTTCAATTTTCTCGCGACTTTGAAGGCGTAAAACTGGTAAATACAGAATCCTTATTAGATTACACGAACGCTGTAAATAGCTTGATTTCACCTCGTCAACGACACAGCAGAAACCTAAGCGGATACGATATTCAAGATACCGCAGTCGCATACATAGAATTCGCCAAAAAATGCATATACTAATTATAGAACCCGCATCATCTGGACATCATTTTATTTATCTTGAGAAAATAGTAACACATCATTTAAAACTCGGACATCAGGTGACATTGTGCACCCCTCAATGCTTGCATGAACATATTTTAATAAAAAAAATGCTTTCCGCAACTCTGAGTTCTCTGAACGTTATTGATTTGTCTGACAAGGACTACCAACAAAAACTTAAAGTAAAACGGTCTGATATCGTTCGAGAATTCTATATTCGAAACGTCTTCAAAAAAACTTATCAGAACGCAAATAATCGAAAGCCTGTAGATTACGTATTCCTTCCTTACGTAGACTATTGCCTCTATGCAATAGGTTTACTTGGTTCTCCATTTGGAAAGACACAATGGAGTGGAATATGCATGCGACCCTCATTCCATCATCAAAACTATGGAGTTATAACTCCCCGCCCAAAGCTATCAAAGCTTAAGCAACAATTATTTTTAAAACTTCTATCAATTAAAACACTTGATAAATTGTTTACCATTGATGAAATACTAGTTCGTTTTATTAATGATAAACATCCTTTGCTTAATAAAAGCATTGAATACACTCCTGATCCAGCTGAACTTATAGGAGCACACACCTATCAGTCAGCACGTATAAAACTTTGCATTCCAGAAAAGGCTGTGGTTATTCTGGTTTATGGCGCTATAGATGAACGAAAAGGCATACGAGCGCTTATCAAAGCACTCAACAGCAGCAGCGTTGCAGATGATGTACATTTATTACTTGTGGGTAGACAGTCAGAAGCAGTCAAGGCTTTTTTAAGTACAGAGTCATCTAAACTTTTAATACAGAAACGCTATCATGAATTAAATGATTTTGTGACCGATGAAGATCAGCAAATGGTTTTTGCTGCTTCTGATATTGTTTGGCTCGGCTATCGAAATCATTTCACTATGAGTGGTGTTTTGGTTCTAGCAGCAGTTTCTGAGAAACCTATCATTGGCTGCTCGCAAGGACTAATAGGATGGTATACACAAGAGAAAAAACTAGGCATATGCATTGACATAGAAAATCATACCAGCGTGTGCAATTCGATTAACGATCTCCGCAACGAGATAAAATCAGAAAAAATAAAAATCTCAAAAAAACCTTTTGAAAAACACAATTGGGAAGATTTTCTTAATTCAATTAAACCAAATGAGGCTTCCTAACAGTGCGGAGTTTATCCCTTAAAAATAAGCTTCCTAGGTTAGAACCCCAAGGCTCATCATTTTTTAATCTGGATATGCTGCATATTATTATGCTTTTTACTTCAAGGGACTAGGGCTAGGAGGGCTTTATCAAATTACACCTTATTAAACTGCGCCTATTAACCTTACTTCTAACGCATTTATTATCTCCACAGCGACAGAAAATGCCCATCAAGAAAATTACAACAATCATTTTTTCGTATAATCCTTTACCCAACTACAACATCATTTACTGCAACATTTAAAAACGTACCAACAAGAAACTATAGCATTGTTGTACCCCCCTACACCCTTATGCTTCTGGCATAGCGACTTATTATGTAACTTTGCAGACGATATGGACCTATATTGACGGCCCAGACAGTTTTGCCTGCATTAATTACTGCAACCGTTCTTTCTACAGTCTGGACTTTTTTTACGGATTCAGTCAACCCGAATCAGATCTTGGAAGTGTACGATATCGAATAGTTTCTGTTTTGTTACCATTCGCTCTTGCTTATCTAATGTCCGCAGCCGCTTCTCGATCGCTGAACACACCCAACAAATTTTTTGCCGCTGCTGTGCTTGGCATTCTTTTAATAAGTCAAACGCGCTCATATATTCTTGTGGTTTTACTTTCGCTACTGCTTGGAACATATAGGCACTCAAAAAATTTAACATCTTGGTTTAAACAACTAAAAAAATTACAATAATTTCATTGATCACAATAGTTTTTTCACTCTTATTTATACAACTAGTCGAAATATCACTACCTTCTAAAGGAGGTCCTGGCCTCTTCGAAATGTGGACAAATCGACTATTCGGAAGTAGCGATCAGTATGGTTTTGACTTAACAACAGTTAGCAGACTTGCGGAATACAATAACCAGATGGAGAAATTATTCTCTTCCCCATTTAATATGCTGGTTGGAAACGGTCTTGGCAGCCCTTACACATACTCAGGCATGTATGCTGACCTAGTTGCAAGCATCTTAGGGAACGATGCAATACCTGATGGTTATTGGAATAATGGACACTCCATTTGGGATTATACGCTATATTCTGGAGGCTTACTCTTCGGGCTTGCCTTTATAGTCCTTCTCACATACTGGGCATATCTATCTATATCATGTTAAAAAATGCGTACAAAATTAAAAACCTATCTGAGCGCCATATGCTAGTAACTTTTGCCTCAGGGTTTTTATGCATTCTATCAACTGGTTTTACCGGGTCTTCTTTAGGCTCTCGACCTGCAGCATTTCTGATGGGTGTTTTAATTGCTTTAGTTATAGGGTTCAAATACTCCATTTTTCGTTCTAAAAAAAAGTCACTACCCTTTACCTTCCAAAAACTAAAAGCGTACAAATTAAATGGCTAGCAAAACTCAACACCCGACTAAAAACTGCAGCGTAGCTATTTTTTACCATTTCTTCCCTCACTACCGGAAAGGAGTTATTGATGAAATATCTAACAAGGTAAACGCAGTTTTTATAGGTGACCCTGCAGGGGTTGAGGGTATAAAGCCACATAGATTTGGAAAAGAAGACACATTCAAGCCCGCCAAATGCTGGTACATAGGCAACTTTATGTTCCAGCCAAAAACAATTAAAGAAGCATTTGGTGAATACTCTACATATATTTTCCTAGCGAACCCCAACCATATTTCTACCTGGATTGCAGCTGCTATCTGCAATGCTAGGGGACGCCGAGTCATTTTTTGGGGACACGGCTTCAAATCCTCTATAAAATCTAGAAAAAACTCACTGAGAAAAATTTTTTTTCAATTAGCTCACAGCTTTTACACATATGGTTGGAGAGCAAAACAAAACGCAATTGAACTTGGTTTTTCAGCAAAAAATATATATGTTGGTTTCAATTCGTTAGATTATAAAACTCAGATATCCGTGAGAAACAAAATACTTGAAACAGAAAGCAATGCCGTCATATCCAAATCTGATGACGAGTTGCTAATAACTTGTATTTCAAGGCTCACTCATGAGTGTCGTTATGACTTGCTATTAGATGCCGTGTCAATAGTTCATAAAACGTCGCCTATTCGATGTCGAATTATATTAATAGGGGACGGACCGGAAAGGGCATCTCTTGAGAAAAAAGCAAACACATTAGCAATTAACGCCGAATTTATCGGAGCAGTTTACGAAGAAAACGCAATAGCTGCGCGGATATTCAGTGCTGACGTAACTATTTCCCCCGGGAAGATAGGACTTACAGCGATGCATAGCTTAATGTACGGAACACCAGTCATTAGCAACAATGATTTTGTAAGTCAAATGCCTGAAGTAGAAGCAGTTGTACCCGGCTTTACAGGTGATTTTTTTGAAACTAACGACGCTTCAAGTTTAGCCATGGTAATTATGGACTTTCGCTCTAGGTTTCCCGATCGTCGCAAGACTCGTAAATACTGTTTTGACATGATTGATGGCATCTACAATCCCGAAAAACAAATAGAAATATTACTAATGGCTATCAACGGTATAGATGCTCCTAAAGGGGATGACGCATTTACTTTATTTGAAGATCAGAGCATTCAATGAACATTCGCAACTTAATTCGTACATTACGCAGAAATTACTGGCGACTGAGGTTGCGCCTGCGATTTGTAGACTCAACTTTTCTGGCTGGTGGTAAATCGGTCATTTCATCAGACTTGAATGCTGGCCCGTATAGTTATATTGGTCCAGGATGCGAAATTGGAGCAGGCGTTTCAATCGGGGCATATACAATGCTAGGTCCTTCCGTAAAAATAATTGGAAATGATCATATTTTCAATGTTCCTGGAAGTCCGATAATTTTCAGCGGACGGCCCGAATTCAAACCAACTATTATAGGCAATGATGTCTGGATTGGAGCGGGAGTGATTATAATCTCCGGCTGCACCATTGGCGATGGAGCAATAGTGGCCGCTGGCTCCGTCGTTACAAAAGATATTCTACCTCTAACCATTGCTGCAGGAGTACCGGCACGATTTATAAAGTCAAGATTTTTGACAAAGACAGACGAAGAAAAGCATCTTGTTTTCTTAAAATCAAAAGTACGATCCGGACAGTACGGTGAAAAACTAAAAAAAACATCTATTAAATAGTGGCCAAAATGATAATCCAAGGAAATGATTCTTATACAGCTGCGTCTTTTTCTCTAAGTCACAGAATGCGTCGTCAACTGTGGAACTGGGTTTATCTTTTCTTTTTCAAAATTAGTCCTCGCCCTTTTCATATTTGGCGAGCGACTATTTTAAAACTATTTGGCGCCAAGTTAGGAAAAGGTGTGCATGTTTATCCAGGCGCAAAAATTTGGGCTCCTTGGAACTTAGAGGTTGGAGATCACGTTGGCATCGCCGATGGTGTAACTATCTACAACATGGATCTCATCCGTATAGGCAGTTACAGTGTCATCTCTCAAGGTGCCCACCTCTGCGGAGGATCGCACGACTACAACAGTTCAAATTTTCAGTTGTACGCAAAGCCAATTGTTCTGGGAGAGCATGTATGGATCTGCGCCGAGGCTTTCGTTTCATTAGGCGTTAGTATTCCTGATGGAGTTGTTATTGGGGCACGATCACTTGTCATTAAGTCTATCGCAGATCCTTGGACTGTTTATGCTGGGCATCCTGCCAAACAGATTAGTCAGCGCACAAGGAATAAACGATGACCGATTTATCGAGGCACAAAGAAAAAATCGGACTCTCAACCATCATTTTGACATTCAATGAAGAACTGCATCTTGAACGAGCCTTACGTTCAGTTGCTGACTTTTCAAAAGAGGTGTTCGTCATTGACTCTTTTTCTACTGATCGAACGCTAGATATTGCGCGAGCACATGGTGCAACAGTATTACAAAATAAATTTGTCAATCAGGCAAAACAATTTCAGTGGGCACTGGATAACGCACAGATTAGTGGCAACTGGATTCTGCGACTGGATGCAGACGAGATAATTGAGTCAGACCTTGCAATTGAAATAGCGGAAAAAATTCCGGATCTTCCTTCAGATGTTGTCGGCATCAACCTAAAAAGAAAACATATCTTTATGGGTCGCTGGGTGAAACACGGCGGTCGATACCCATTGGTAATGCTGCGCATATGGCGTAAAGGCTATGGCCGTATGGAAAATCGATGGATGGATGAGCATATTGTTATTTTTGGTGGGAAATCTGTAACTTTTGAGGGTGGCTTTGCTGATCACAACCTTAACAACCTGACTTTCTTTACTGATAAACATAATAAATATGCGACGCGCGAAGCTATTGAAATACTGAATCAACGCATGAACTTTTTTCCTCGCGATCACTCAGTCACAAAAGAAAGTACATCACTGCAGACAGCAGCCAAATTCTTTATAAAAGAACACATTTATAACCACATACCTTTTACTGTCAGCGCACCACTTTATTTCTTATGGCGCTACATCTTTCAGCTTGGCTTTCTCGATGGGCGTTCAGGATTGGTTTATCATTTTCTCCAGGGGTATTGGTATCGCTTCCTAGTCGGTTCAAAGGTATTAGAACTGGAGCGAGCCTTGTCTCACCTGAATGACAAAGATATGATTTCTGAGGAGCTTTCTCTCCTTACTGGTTACACACTTAAGCCTACACCAGACCAGCCCAAATAAATAAACTCTAGGACCGAATCATTTTTTCGGTAGTTTCAAATTCAAAAAATACAACACAAAGGAAGTTTATATGAAAAAGCGCGCCCTAATTACAGGTATTACCGGCCAAGACGGTTCCTACCTTGCCGAGTTACTGCTGGAAAAAGGTTATGAAGTACATGGCATTAAACGCCGCGCTTCTTCTTTCAACACTCAGCGTGTGGATCATATCTACCAAGATCCACACATTGATAACCGTAACTTCGTACTGCATTATGGCGACTTGAGCGACTCATCTAATTTGACCCGCATCATCCAGGAAGTACAACCGGATGAGGTCTACAACCTGGGCGCTCAGTCGCATGTGGCCGTAAGTTTTGAGTCGCCGGAATACACCGCCGATGTAGACGCCATGGGCACTCTGCGTATCCTCGAGGCCATTCGCCTGCTGGGTCTGGAAAAGAAAACCCGCTTCTATCAGGCATCGACCTCTGAGCTGTACGGTCTGGTGCAGGAAACGCCCCAGAAAGAAACAACGCCTTTCTACCCGCGCTCGCCCTATGCCGTTGCGAAGATGTATGCCTACTGGATCACTGTTAACTACCGCGAAGCCTATGGCATGTATGCCTGCAACGGAATTTTGTTCAACCACGAATCTCCGCGCCGTGGTGAAACTTTTGTTACCCGCAAGATCACGCGTGCGCTGGCCAATATCGGCCAAGGCTTGGAGCAATGCCTATTCCTCGGCAACATGGGTGCTTTACGTGACTGGGGGCATGCCAAAGACTACGTGCGTATGCAGTGGATGATGCTGCAGCAAGATGTGGCCGAAGACTTTGTGATTGCTACCGGCGTGCAATATTCGGTACGTGAGTTCGTTCGCTGGTCCGCCGCTGAGTTGGGCATCACCCTGCAGTTCGAAGGTGAAGGCGTGAATGAGCAGGCGATTGTCGTGAGCATTGAAGGCGACAAAGCTCCAGCACTCAAAGTCGGCGATGTAGTGGTCAAGGTCGACCCACGCTACTTCCGTCCAGCTGAGGTTGAAACATTGCTCGGAGACCCGACCAAAGCCAAACAGAAGCTGGGCTGGGTTCCGGAAATCACCGTACAAGAAATGTGCGCTGAAATGGTCCGCGAGGACCTGAAGATCGCGCAGCGTCATGCCCTGCTCAAGCAACACGGGCACGACCTGCCGGTTGCCGTGGAGAACTAAGCATGGCGCGTGATCTGAATCAAAACATCTTTGTTGCCGGCCATCGCGGCATGGTCGGGTCCGCGATTGTCCGCCGTTTGCAGGCGCTGGGGTACAGCCGTATTCTCACCGCCGGTCGTGACACGCTGAACTTGCTCGACCAGCAAGCGGTGCAGACTTTTTTCAAAGAACAGCAGATCGATCAAGTGTATCTAGCAGCGGCAAAGGTTGGCGGCATTCAGGCCAATAACACGTACCCCGCAGATTTCATCTACAACAACTTGATGATCCAGGCCAATATTATTCAGGCCGCGCATCAGTACGACTTACAGAAGCTGCTGTTCCTCGGCTCATCCTGCATTTACCCGAAGCACGCTGAACAGCCAATGCGTGAAGATGCTTTGCTTACGGGAGTATTGGAGCCAACCAATGAGCCCTATGCTATTGCCAAGATCGCAGGGATCAAGTTGTGCGAAAGCTACAACCGCCAACACGGTCGTGACTATCGCAGCGTGATGCCGACCAATTTATACGGCCCGCACGACAACTATCACCCGCAAAACAGTCATGTAATCCCTGCCCTGCTCCGCCGCTTTCATGAAGCGGTTGAGCGTGGTGACGAAGAGATGGTCATCTGGGGGACTGGGACGCCTATGCGCGAGTTTCTGCATGTCGATGACATGGCTGCCGCAAGCGTGCATGTGATGGAACTGGATGACGAAACTTACCGGGCCAACACCCAGCCAATGCTCTCTCACATCAATGTGGGTACAGGCGTTGACTGCACGATTGGCGAACTGGCGAAAACCATTGCGACAGTCACTGGTTTCTCTGGCAAGTTGACCTTCGATACTAGTAAACCGGATGGCGCGCCGCGCAAACTGATGGATGTGTCACGTCTGAAGTCATTGGGCTGGCAAGCCAGTATCGATTTGGAAGACGGCCTGAAAGACGCCTATGACTGGTATGTCAATAACGTGCAACAGGCGCGGACACACTGATGAAAATCCTGCTCTACGGCATTAACTACAGCCCAGAGCTGACCGGAATAGGCAAGTACAGCGGTGAAATGGCAACCTGGCTAGCCACTCAGGGGCATGAGGTACGGGTCGTGACGGCCCCGCCTTATTACCCGGACTGGAAGGTATGGCAAGGTTTCAGCGCCTGGCGTTTCAATAAACGCCAGGAGGCTGGCGTAACCGTTATTCGCTGCCCGCTATATGTTCCTGCGCGACCAACAGCAGTTAAACGCTTGCTGCATTTAGCAAGTTTTTCCCTGTCGTCCGCATTTGCTCTGTTGGCACAATTGCGTTGGAAGCCCGAACTGGTGATCTTGGTCGTGCCCACGCTGTTTTGTGCACCACAGGCACTAGCGCTGGCCAAGCTTACGAGAGCCAAATCGGTGCTGCATGTGCAGGATTATGAAGTGGATGCCTTGTTCGGGCTGTCCATCGCCAAAGGTGAACGGCTTAAACGTTGGGCGTTTGCGGTTGAGCGGGCGGTGCTACGCAGTTTCGACCGAGTTTCAACGATTTCCAGTGGCATGTTACGTCGAGCGGAACAAAAGGGTGTTGCCAACGATCAGTTACGGTTTTTTCCCAATTGGTCAGAAACGGCTCGGTTCAAGAATGTGCCGCGTAATGCTGATTTGTTACGCAGGCTTGGCGTGGATCCGGACAAACGGGTATTGCTCTACTCCGGCAACATTGGAGAGAAGCAAGGGCTCGAATGTGTGATTGAAGCCGCCGAGCGCTTGGCTGATCGCACTGAGTTGGTATTTGTAATGGTGGGCGAAGGTGCAGGCAAGGCGCGTTTGTTAGAGCTTTGCCTGCAGCGCAACTTAACCAACGTGGTGTTTGCGCCGCTACAACCTTACGCCGACCTGCCAGCGTTGCTGGCATCGGCGGATTGCCATCTGGTAATACAAAAGCGCGGAGCAGCAGATGCCGTGTTGCCCTCCAAGCTCACCAATATTCTTGCAGTAGGGGGTAATGCTTTGATTACCGCCGATCCCGATACCAGCCTCGGCGTGCTCTGCACTGAATACCCTGGAATCGCAACATTGGTGGAGCCGGAGTCGGTTGAGGCCTTGGTTGCCGGTATAGAGCGCGTATTAGCAATGCCGATGACCAATGCCATCGCCAGCGACTACGCCTGTGAGTTTCTGGACAAAGACCAAATCCTGACGCGTTTTTTAGCCGAGATCTGAACTATGTGGCTCAGTAATGACCTATTTCGCAGCGTTGTCGCGTCGACACCCTTGGTGTCAATCGATCTGGTTGTACTGAACGCCAAGGGCGAATGCCTGTTGGGGCAGCGCCTTAATCGGCCTGCCAAAGGCAGCTGGTTTGTACCTGGCGGGCGTATTTTAAAAAATGAAACCCTGGACAGCGCCTTCAAACGCCTGACCCAAGAGGAACTGGGCCAAGTGTTGCACCGCAGTGACGCACGTTTGTTGGGGGTCTATGAACACTTTTATGCCGACAGCGTATTTGGTGCCGACGCGCAAGCACCGGACACCCACTATGTCGTACTGGCCTATCAGTTAGTTCTGGCTGAAGGCCAAGAATTGCAACTGCCCCACGCCCAGCATGGGGACTACCACTGGTGGCCCTTGATCGAGATGCAAACGCATGAGCACGTGCACGCCAATACGCGTGCCTATCTCGCAGCACTGCGCTAACTCTTCGACGCATACACAGGATGTTGAACATGCTCTTACCTATCATTATGGCCGGCGGCTCAGGCTCTCGTTTGTGGCCGTTGTCGCGCCAGCTCAACCCCAAGCAATTTCTGCCTTTGGCCGATGCCAACTTTTCAATGCTGCAAGCCACCCTTCAGCGCCTTGATGGCTTGGGTGCGGCATTGCCGCAGCTGATCTGCAACGAGCAACACCGCTTTCTCGCAGCTGAGCAACTACGCCTGCTCGGGCTCGAAAAAGCAAATATTCTACTCGAGCCGGTTGGCCGCAATACCGCACCAGCGATTGCGTTGGCAGCTTTGAGCGCTCTAGAAACATGCAGTGAAACAGAGGATCCGATTCTGCTAGTACTGGCAGCGGATCATTTGATCCAGGACATTGCCGCGTTTCAAGCCAGCATCCAAAATGCTCTACCTCTAGCGCAAGACGGCAAGCTTGTGACCTTCGGTATTGTTCCAACCCATGCTGAAACGGGTTATGGCTACATCGAGCAAGGTGTAGACGCAGGTATTGGTGGGTTCAAGGTAACTCGCTTTGTAGAAAAGCCTGATCTAGTGACCGCACAGGAATATCTGGCCAGTGGCAGTTATTTCTGGAACAGCGGTATGTTTATGTTCCGCGCCAGTCGCTATCTGCAGGAACTTGAGCTTTATCGTCCCGATATTCTTGCTGCCTGCCGCCAGGCACTCGCTGGTGGCACGCAAGACATGCACTTCACTCGTGTTGACGAAGCGGTCTTTGCTGCTTGCCCGGACGACTCAGTGGACTATGCCGTCATGGAGAAAACTGCCGACGCGGTGATGGTGCCGCTGGATGCGGGCTGGAGTGACATTGGCTCCTGGACAGCTTTGTGGGATGTGAGCGCTAAAGACGAACAAGGCAATGTGTTCAAGGGTGACGTGCTCGACCAACAATCGCGCAACACTTACGTACATGCCGACAGCCGCTTGGTCGCAACAGTCGGTGTAGATGATCTGGTGATTGTTGAAACCAAAGATGCCGTGCTGGTTGCGCACAAGGATCATGTGCAAGATGTGAAAAAGATCGTTGAGCAATTGAAAAATGGATCACGTAGCGAACATATCAACCACCGTGAGGTGTACCGCCCATGGGGTGTGTACGACTCGGTCGATAACGGTCATCGCTATCAGGTTAAACGCATCACAGTTAAGCCCGGAGCTAAGCTGTCGGTACAGATGCATCACCATCGTGCCGAGCACTGGATAGTAGTGAGCGGTACGGCTAAGGTGACGAATGGTGAGCAGACTTACCTCGTATGCGAGAACGAGTCCACCTACATTCCGATCGGTCAGATCCATGCGCTGGAAAATCCGGGGGTAATCCCACTGGAGCTGATAGAAGTGCAATCAGGCTCTTATCTGGGTGAGGATGATATCGTTCGATTTGAAGACAAATACGGTCGTACATAAGCTGTCATATCATATAAACAAAGACGGTATAAGACCTTAACACGATAAGCTTTTAGAAATCCCTGCGTGTGATGAGTGCGTAAAACTCATGGCAAGCCATGAATGTTATAAAAAGTCAGCAACGAACTTCGATCAGCGCGGGTATTCTTAGCGAATATTGTGCAATAAAATACCTGTAAAGAATCACTTAAGCGTCAAGGATAAACACCCTTTACACAGAATGCTTTGGCCGACATTATGCAAAAACATAAAGTATCAATACAGACTATTTATCAAAAGGATTTTTCCAATGAATAAGCTCCTCATTTCTGCACTCACTCTGGCCTTGAGCACCTCTGTGCTAGCCGCCGAGGCCCCTACATCGACGTCAAAACCCGCTAATGGAACTGCTGCCTCAGGATCTGCGTCTGGATCATCTTTGACAACTGCAACTGGCGTTGTCGGTGGAGTGAGCACTGCTACTGCCGTGGGGGTGGGCGTTGCAGTTGCCGCTGGTGTCGCAGCAGCAGCTGCTTCTGGCGAGGGCGGGGGCGGGGGTAGCGACAATGGTGGCGGTACCACTGGCACTACAGGTACTACAGGTACAACGCGTTAAGGCTTAACCAGGTCGAAAGGACTAAACCACCTGGAGCTTTCCAGGCATTTGATTATGATGTGTATCTCTTACAAGTGTCCTCAATGATGATTCGTAGTTTGTCGCTCGCGGTACTTGCAGGGCTAGCCCTGCAAGGTTGTATGTTTGCGCCCGGTCAATACCTGGATACCAGTGATATCGGCAAAGAAGGCTCTCCAGAAAGCAGTCGGGTCGAGTTGATTCCAATAACCCCCAAGCTGATTGCGCAAAACGCGGCGACACACGTCTCAAGCTCAGTGCCAGCAGAATTGCTGGCATTTAAGCCAGAAGATTACAGAATCGGCGCCAACGATGTGTTGTACATAACAGTATGGGATCACCCTGAACTGACTGCGCCCTCTGGCGCACAACAACAGATTGACGCTAACGGCCGTTTGGTACGGCCAGATGGAACAATTTTTTACCCATATATAGGTAAACTTGAGGCAGCGGGTAAAAGCATCGAGGAGCTACGCTCAATAATTGCTCAACGACTGACACAATACATTGACAGCCCACAAGTTGATTTAAGCGTTTTACGATTTGCAAGTAAAAAAGCAATTCTTTCAGGCGCACTGGTTAAAAGTGGTCCGCAAGCCATTACAAGCTCACCACTGAATATAATAGAAGCCTTAGGAATAGCAGAAATTGATCCTATAAACGCAGACTTGGCGGGACTAACGCTGACCCGCGATGGTCGAGAGTATCGCTTAGATATAGATGCACTTAATTACAAGGGATCTCAATTGCAAAGCGTCTTTTTGAAAGATGGTGACCTTTTATACGTCCCGTACAATGACCGCAAAAAAATCTATGTCATGGGGGAAATCGTTACACCTCAAGCGCTCAAATTTAAAACAAAAAATATGAACCTCGCGGATGTCATTGGTTCTGTCGGCGGACTAAACCAAACCACCTCCAACGGTAATGCGTTGTATGTAATTCGCGGCGCAGAAAATATGGCGACTCAACCAACCAAGGTATTTCAGTTGGATGCAAAGTCGCCTACGGCATTTGCGGTAGCCAGCCAATTTGAGCTAAATCCCCAAGATATTGTGTACGTGGGCCCTGCAAACGTCACCCGCTGGAATCGCCTGATCAGCCAGTTAGTGCCATCTGCGAGTATCGTAGGTACCGGAGCTTCAGCTCAAAATAACCTCCGCGATTGAGGTTGAGCCGTTTTGAACACTCTTCGTAATTACTCATGCCTAGTGGCGTGCCTAATAGTGTGTGGTTGCACGCCACTGACCAAGGCCTCCCTAGACACGTTCAGGTCAACTCTGAGCAGCGCAGAACCCCTGCATCTCACGAAGGCTGACGTCGACGCCGTGCCCTACGCACAAATCAAGGTCACTACTCCTAGCAACGAAGGGGTCATGGCCAAACTTCGCCAAGAGGGGGATCTGCAATACTGGGTGGCATCGGGCAAACAGGTGCTCTTGATGCGCAACGGTCTTGTCGTCCGCAGCGTAGGCTTAGACGTGGAAAACGATCTGGACGGCACCCGTTTTGACGGTGAATCGCCGTTCAAACGTGGTCTACAGCATGTCGCCGAGGGCGAAACCAGTACGCGCACAATTGATATTTATCAGCGTGAAGGCACGCAATTGGTGGTCAACAGCCGCTATAGCCGAAAAGGCTTGGAGACAGTGACCATTATTGATCAGCCTTATGTCCTGCAACGGATTGATGAAACGCTGGAAATTCCAGCTTTGGGCTTTAGCGGCACCAATCGATTCTGGGTTCGACCTGACGACGGACTGATTCTGCAAAGCGAACAATATTTAACACCGGAGCTTTTTTTGAACATCGTGCACCTGCGCCCAGACTGGGAGAGCGCTCGGTGATCCCTATAAGAAACTTGACTGCGGGTATGGTTTTGGGCATGTCCGCGATCAGCCTAAGCGCACAAAGCTTGGCCGACATAACCGTCAGCGGCGATGTACGCAACCCGGGCAGCTTGACCTTTACCCCCGGCATACGCCTACTGGATGCGGTTACTCAGACCCGCCCAAATCCCGAAAGCTACTGGCTGGCGGCGGCTTGGCTTAATCAGCACTTGCTGGAGCAGCAAACGAGGTTAAAAGCCGGTGTACTGTTCGACCTACAGATGCTTAAACGCGGGGCACTGCTAAACGATAACGATGCACTCGCCAGCGTGGCCGAGCGCATTTATCAAGACATCAACCGGCTACCTGTCACCGGACGCAAAGTAACCGTACTTGACCCTGTAGCACTGGAGGTCGGTTTTGCCCACAACTATATGCTCAGCGATGGCGATCAACTTATTTACCCTGCTTACACTGACACGATTACCGTCGTTGGTGCGGTGCAGCAACAATGCACGCTAGCCTTTCAGACCCAGAAAGAAGTGCGGGATTACCTTGATAGCTGTCCGCGACTGAAACAAGCGGATGCAGATTATCTGTGGCTTATTCGCCCGGACGGCCAATACCAACGCGTAGCCATCGCCGCCTGGAATCGTCAGGACGGCGTACACGCTCTCGCTGGCAGTACGATTTTAGTACCCGTACGCAATGACAATGCCGATTTACCCACGCCCGATTTGAACGAGCAGTTGGCGCAATTTCTCGCCACTCAACCGCTGGCTGAGGTGGCCCCTTGAAGTTACGTTTTATTGTTGTCGCCTTATTGCCTTACAGCACTGCTCATGCCGAGCCGCGCTATACCCAAAATGATTTCGGCGGAGTAGGCCTGCTACAAACCCCTACCGCGCGCATGGCACCTGCCGGCGAATTAAGCCTCAACGCCAACCGCACGGCCCCCAACACTCGTTATAGCCTTTCGTTGCAGCCTCTGGACTGGCTTGAAGGGACATTTCGCTATACCTCCGTGACCAACCGTCGCTATGGGCCAGAAGCATTGAGCGGCAGCCAGAGCAACAAAGATAAAGCGGTAGATGTCAAAGCTCGGCTTTGGCAAGAAAGCCATTGGTTACCTGAAGTAGCCGTCGGCTTTCGAGATGTTGGCGGCACCGGCTTGTTCTCAAGCGAGTACTTTGTTGCAAACAAACGCTATAACAACTTGGACTTCAGTTTGGGGATTGCCTGGGGCTATTTGGGCAATCGTGGCGATTTCAAAAATCCACTGAGCTATATCGGCGACAGTTATACCGATCGACGTAGTAACAACTCTGCAGGCGACGTTAACACTGACATGTACTTCAAAGGCCCTCCTTCCTTATTTGGTGGTGTGTCTTATCAAACACCATGGGATCCCTTGAGTCTAAAAATTGAACTTGAAGGTAACGACTACAAGCACGAGCCTCAGAATAACAATCAGGTACAGGACTCCCCGATCAACATTGGCGCAGTCTACAAACTGAACGACTCAGTTGATTTAAGCGTCGGCTGGGAACGCGGTAATACGGCACTCTTCGGAATTACACTGCATACCAATTTTGTCAGTCGCAAGGCTCCGGTCAAAACCTACGATCCGCCTGCCGAATCATTGCACGCTAAAGCTCCAACCACTCCACTGAATCAAGTTGACTGGGCCGCGATCTCGAAAAAGCTGGAAAGCAACGCTGGCTACAAAGTACAGCGTATTGCACAGCGCGACGATGAACTGATGGTCTATGGCGAACAGACCAAGTACTTTTACGAGGCCAAAGGCGTGGGCCGGGCCAGCCGAATTCTGGACAACACCGCATCTGATAACATCCAGTGGTTTACTCTGGTCAACAAGCGGTATGACATGCCAGTGGCAGAAATCAGCGTACCTCGTGCAACGTTCCGAGACGTTATAAACAATCACCAGGACCTAGTAGACCTGCATCGCACAACAGAAATGAACCGGGCGGTACCGCACGTTGAAACCACCCTGTATCAGACACAACCAAAACCTTTTACCTATGGCTTTGGTCTTGGCTATCAGCAAAACATTGGCGGCCCCGATAACTTCCTGCTCTACCAGGTAACAGGCTATGTAGAAGGTCAATATCGATTCGCAACTGATACATGGGCAAGCGGCGGTGTCAGCGTAAATCTGTTGAATAACTACGACAACTTTAAATACGACGCACCTAGCGGCTTGCCACGGGTACGTACGGACTTGCGTAAATATGCCACAACCTCTGATGTCACCATGCCAGCCATGCAGTTGAACCATGCCGAAAAGCTGGATCAAGACTTATATGGCATGATCTACGGAGGCTATCTGGAGCAGATGTACGCAGGTGTGGGCGGTGAAATTCTCTACCGCCCTATGGGTGAACGCTGGGCAATTGGAGCCGACTTGAACTATGTTCGGCAACGCGATTTTAACCAAGGTTTTGGTCTTCGCGATTACAGAACTGTGACTGGGAACATTACCACCTACACAAAACTACCGTTTGACTTGGATGGCGCAGTGAGTATTGGCCGTTATTTGGCTAGAGACTGGGGTACCACCATTGATATATCACGCGAGTTTTCCAATGGCGTGAAATTTGGTGGCTGGGTGACCCGTACGACTGCCTCAGCGGAAGAGTTCGGCGAAGGTAGTTTCGACAAGGGTATTTACATCTCGATCCCATTCGACGAAATGATGAGCGTATCGACAAGAGGCCGGGCAAACATTGTGTGGGCACCCCTGACCCGTGACGGCGGTGCACGCCTTAATCGCCAGTACTCGCTACACGCTATGACGGACGGGCGAAATAAAGATGCATTCTATGAGAACTTCGAAAAAATAACGGAATAACCCAGTTGCTTAAGCGCCTGACACAGATGCCTTTTTGGTTTAGAGCACTCCCTTTAACAGCAGTATGTTTATGCATAATATTTGCAGGGCTGCGCTCTCAGCCCATTCCAGAAGTGTTCGCCCAAGAAGACAAGGCACATCACTTTATTGGTTTTCTGGCTTTGTTTTTAAGCTGTCGCCTTGCCTTCCAGCACGTCAAACTGCGTTGGATAGCTTCTGGCTGCGTGCTGACAGGGGTATTGATTGAATACGCACAAGAGTTTATACCATTGCGCACAGCATCTCTTTATGATGCCTTAGCGAATACCTTCGGTGTAGCAATAGGTTTACTGATCGCTTGGTTTTACACGAGAAAGCTAAGCAACCGTTGAACTCAGCGTGAGCAATCCTCAATTAAGCAGCAGCCGTAAATCTGTGAGCTAATCTTGCCCGGATAACGATTTTGGTCGGCCCTGTGGCTCTGCCCCGATCACAGGCTGCGGGAGCAGCTACTCGGTTTTGGGTTTGCATGTAAAACCTGCGTTACCGTAGAGTAAAGCTACGTACGATTACCCAGAAATTGTGATTTTTTAAGAGCAGAACTACTTAAAAACGTAAAACAGTCTATTTTCGGCGATTTGCGCCATACTGGCTTCCGGCACCTCCCCTTCCAAAAAATCAGCAGCAACCACAAAAATATTTGTCGGCCTCCTGCGATGTATAAAACGATCCGTGGCGTTTATAGATGTCAGCAACCAAGCCATATTCATGCAGCAACTGTCGTTTCGTCAGCAAACTAGACCTCACGCAGGAGTTGATTTAACCGTGCAACACGAGCGCACATTGTTATAAAATGTCGAATCTCATGATAGCGGGTATGGCAAAATCAAGCCGCCTCTAAGTATTTGGGTTAGGTGATATGCTTTTCGCAGGATGCAAGACCGACGCGCAAAACTCCTCAGTGTTCAATTTTGCATACACTAAAGTGCTTGTTGACGACATAAAACACATTGTCTCAACGGTAGCCTTGCACCTTGATGGCTCTGATGTCGCAACCATTCAGGTACAGAATTTTTCCGGTGTAGAGGCTATTTTTTTCGAGATCTATTCTCCAGATAGTATCAATGACTGCATTGAACTGATCAAAAGAGTTCGGCTATTTAATCAATCAGCCTGTATTTTTATACTTGTCACGCACAGCAAGTCTTTTTCCAGCATCAATTGTTATATTGCAGGCGCTGATCACTGCTTAAAACTGCCAACGGATGCAAGTGAGAAACTTAGTTTATTAACACGAACCCTACAAGAATCGCACTGGAAATCTTCCACCCAACTGTACTTGGACCGCACTAGACTTTTACTGTGCGGCACAACCAAAAAACTTGAAATATCGTATACCGAAATGACTATCATCGATGCGCTTATACATGCCCCTGAACACGTTATGAGCCAGGACAGTATCGCTAAAGCTTTGGACCCTAACATAGTTTTCTACGACCCTAGGGCGCTGGAAAAAACTATAAGTCGCCTTAGAACCAAGATTAAAAAAACTTACGGTCTTGAGCTTATTCTGAGTGTCCGAGCTTTTGGTTACCGTCTGCGCCGGGCAACAGTCAAAGTTCAAATATAATCCCGCTGAAGGTTTGAACCCATGATGCTGAGTTTCACATAACACCAACCCACGGAAGAGTTGAACATGAAATCTGCGCTAATGGCTTTTAATCGTATCCGGCCTGTAAGCCACCTTTTATCAGCGCAAAAAAATGCTGCCCGCGAGCCCAAGTTGAGCGGCACAAAACAATTCATCAAACTGTCTGCTCGATTGATACCGCAGATTCAATATCGCATATGTCTCACCTCCTATTAGCTCCAGAGCAAAGAAGCTGTCTTACGAATTCGCCCCCTGTCGTTACGAGCAGCAGTGAAATGCAGCCTTTTTTAGGAGCAAAATAAAATCAGCTCACAGAAAAATAATACTCACCCCTTCAGGTTGATAACCCCTCCAGCTATGGACAGAGTATCGAGTACCCACGTGCCAATTTCCCCCACTCCTACTATTCACTCGCCGCCGCAGACCTGGTTTTTCAGTTTCGTCTCACGCGAGCTTAGCAATTCAAAGACCCGCATCCAGCTTACCTCTATGGAGTCAATGCTCGTCAGGACGCTAACACTTAGCGTGGCTCGTATTTGCAGCAAGCAAGAGCTAATTTTGGGTATAGATAAAGATCCACAGACTTATAGTGGTCTGGAAATGTGCTTGAGTCGCCTGCAGAGCAAATTCAGAGATACCTTTGAGGAGCGTTTGTTCCGCTCGGTGCGTAATCGGGGGTACTGCTTGGTGCAAGACGTCAAGATCATTCAATGAAACAAATTCCGGATAGTGACCTGACTGAGTAATGACTTGACAGTCAAGCTCGGAGGCAGTTAAAAACCTCATCAACAACTTACACACTCTAAAATGTTATAAAAAGTCGAACCGTTATTCTTAATAACGATTATTATCGAGAATTAGTTTAGCATCGACAGCAAGATTGCTGTGCGCCCTACACACAAGAAGTGCGTTGAGTTATATATTTATTGCAAACAGCCACTTCATAGTCAGGCACTTTCTACAAGGCTGATACCTTGATACATACTCGCATAGATAGAAAATCCGTTGCCAGAGGACTAACCTTTTGGGGGCAGTGGTTCATTTCTATGAGCCTTGTCATATCAACACTTTTGATACTAGCGCACACTAAAAGTGGGAGCATAGATTTCCACTATCGTATTGCTGCCATTTTGACATTGCTCATTTCAGTGCCTGCTTATTCGGCCACCCATGCCTATTACAAGAGGCACCATTACATAAATGGCCTGCTGCGTCTGTTTCTAGGCTGGACCTTTACACTAACCTGCTTAAGCAGCATTAGCTTTGTCACCAAATCTAGCGAGCTATTTTCTCGCGAAGTTGTCATTACTTGGGCCCTGATTGGCTACGCCATTCAAATACCTCCTTACTTGTTGCTGCACTTTCTTTCGCGCCTTTACCACGAGCGCAATAGCCACCACTACAATAGTCTTATTATTGGTTCTGATGGCGTAGCACTAAAACTGGCAGATAGCTTTATTCAACAAAACTACTTCCCTCTGGTTGGCGTGGTCAGCGCATCTCCATTTGAAGACACAGAGAACTCACCATTAATCGTTGGCGAATTGACACAACTGCGAGCATTAATTACCGAACATAACATACGTCGCCTATACCTAGCTCTATCTCTGCAGGACGCTCAGCGGATCGAAGCGCTTTACATTGATCTGCTCGATTTAAATGTCGACGTGGTCTGGATTCCAGACTTAGAGTGCATGCTTCTGTTAAATCATTCCGTTAGCGAGGTTGGCGGCCGTCCGGCCATTCATTTGAATGAGAGCCCACTAACCAGCCATCCAACTGCAGCTCTAAGCAAGGCATTAATGGAACGTTCCCTATCCCTGGCTGCGATTGTCTGTCTGAGCCCAATCTTGATTTTGATCGCACTGGCAGTGAAGTTATCATCTCCAGGGCCAATACTTTTCAGACAGCAGCGCCATGGCTGGAACGGCAAAGTCATACAAGTCCTGAAATTTCGCTCAATGAAAGTTCATGACGATAAACATGTCCAGCAGGCAAGCAAAAATGACTCACGCGTAACCGCAGTCGGACGTTTTATCCGGCGCACATCACTCGATGAACTGCCTCAGCTTTTTAACGTACTGTATGGTGACATGGCCTTGGTAGGGCCACGTCCTCATGCAGTTGCTCACAATGACTATTACACTGGCAAGATCCACGCCTATATGGCTCGCCATCGCATCAAACCGGGCATTACTGGCTTGGCGCAAATCAGCGGTTGCCGCGGTGAAACCGACACTATTGAAAAGATGCAAAGACGAGTAGAAATTGACCTCGACTACATCAATAACTGGTCGCTATGGCTAGATATCAAAATCATAATTAAAACCCCGTTTACGTTGATATCGAAAGATATCTACTAATCACCATAAACAAAAAAAAACCTTAAAAAACACCTGAAAGCCATATAAGAATTTGTTATTTAATTTCGTATTGCAGCAAGCACCTTTAATAAACAATACAAGAGTTTTGACCCCTCTTAAATTTTGATTTTTTATTTCAAACAATTTATTCCATAATACGTTACAAACAACCCTCCCAATGCGCACTCCTACTACACAGACAAAAGAACATCAACAACGTCAAAAAAAGCAAGATCATCAATTTACGATCAGACGAACTCCAACCACTAATTATAATCCATTGATCCAGAATACCAAACTCAGAGACACGCAAAACAAACTAGTACAAATTAAACATCTATAACCATCACTCGCCGATAGCGATTCGTGTCAAACTGACAGCACTTTAATACTTAACGATTCGTCTTCGGACTGTTTGCTTTCGCTCATCTTCTCAATACCTACCTGACGCCATCATTGGCGCCGTTTCCAACGGTCGCTCACCACCGCGCCTTTTGAACGCAGCAGCACCGGGTGGTTTGGAGCCAACTCCTGCAAGCCGAAACCGGGAGGCCTATTCCCATCTTTGATACAGCACCGCTAGCTTACGCCAGCGTTCGTGAGTAAGCGCTCCATAAACCCCACCGACTTCAAGATCGGTGGTGCG
>NZ_ALJC01000121.1 GCF_000282975.1 Pseudomonas psychrophila HA-4 | reverse complement strand
GGCATGGAAGTCACGGTCAAGGCCGGCGCCCATGTGGTGTTGTCTGCCGGGGCCTGTATCTCGCTGATGGCCGGCGGCCAATACCTGCTTGTGAGTGCGGCCGGGATCTACGTCAGCTCACCGATCTTGCTCGGCGGCGTGCCGATACCGGGGACGGCGGCGTTGCCTTTAGTCCCCAACGGGCTTAGCGAATTAACCAGCTCAGGCGTGTTAACCCAGCCCAAGACCTTGGAGAGAGCCAGCCTAGAAAAAAGGCTGGTGCACACCGAAAAAACGCCGCGTTTGAGCATCAATGTCCGCCCTTTACCCAACGTTCCCGGTTATGAAAATGAGCCTTATCGATTGTTGGCCGAGGCCGTACAGGTCCAGGAAGGATTGGCCGGACCTGACGGGTTAATTGTTTTTGTCCCCGTTCCCAACTGCGTGACGTACACCGTCGAACTCGCCAATGGCCATGTTTTCAGCTTGCAAAGCGAGAACTCCTCAGTTGATTCAGCGGCCCATGAGCATTTGGCACAACAAGGTCACCGCGCCTACGAAGCCCATTCACTTGTGCACAAACCTAATGCCTCGCCTCTCGATCATCGAGCGCAAGCCTCAAAACCCGGCTCAAATGCTGAGGAATCTATCGCATGAAAGACCTTTACAGCCCAGAGACGATCACCTTTGATCCACGCTTTACTGGCACGCTCAACCTGACCCTGGACTGGTTTGCCAATAAATCGTTTTATCCGCCCCGCGCAGGTGTCACGGTCGAGCCTTTGGTGAATGGTCAAGCTGCATTTGGCGCTGTGAATGACGCGATTGACAACGCCCAGCACAGTGTCGACGTGATCACCTGGGGCTTTGACCCGGCCATGCGCCTCAAGCGCCCCGAGGGGTTGCGGGTCGGCGAATTACTGGCAGCCAAAGGCAAGCAAGGGGTCAAGGTACGCGTGCTGGTGTGGCGAAACCTGATTGCCAACTTTGTCGAAAATACCTTGCCCGGCGCGGGGCTCGGCGGCTCAGGAGGCACGGCGATGGGGTCAGGAATACTCAAGGGCGATGCGGCTGAAAACCAGATACTTCTGCTGGATCAACGGCGTACTCAAAACCGCATAGACATGCGTGGATTGCGTCAGGACTTACTCGAAGCACAGCATTACCAGAAAATAAACTCACGCAGCTACGATCCCGTATTCGTCGCAAAAGCCAATAATCGCCTGCTCGCACTTGAGGCTGAAAACGCCGAAATCGAGCGTCTCTCAAAACAGGCCGAGAGTGCCCAGGGTTACAACAAACTTTCGGGCTCAGGCGGCACACAACAAGATCCCTGGGGCCAGATTTATACTCGCGACTGGTTTAAAGACGTCAACAGCGCCCGTATGGTCAACGTTGAATTCAGGACTCGCGACTTCGATGGCAAGGCCAAACACGTGATGGCGGGCGATCAACGCCGAATCGTCCGTGGCCGTCTCGACTTTCTCTACGATTTGCTGGCCGCCGAGGGCATTACCGATTTAGGCGTTGGCCAGATGGCGCTATTGACCCTGTTCGCCAGTCATCATCAAAAAATGGTCTTGGTCGACTACGGCACACCGCAGGCTATCGGCTTTGTCATGGGTCACAACTTGCATCGTAACTATTGGGACACCGACGCCCATTTGTTTGACGACCGCAGTGCTGGCCGCGACTTGGGTTTTGGCCCTTGGCAAGACATCTCGATGAAGGTCAATGGTCCGGTACTCACCGACCTGAGCCAAAACTTCTCTCAAGCCTGGGACCTGGAAAAGCCTTGGTACAACCGCTGGTTTGGTTACGAATCGCTGCAAGTCGAGCGCAACACACTGCCCGTTCCTAATGTTGCAACACGCGGTGCCCACAGCGTGGCACAGGTCTGCCGCACCCAACCGCAAGACAAAGAAACCTCGATTTTGGAGCACTACCTCAAAGCCATCGGCAACGCCACCGACTACGTGTACATGGAAAATCAATATTTCCGTTATCCGGACTTTGCCAAACGCTTGGGTGACATTGCCAAAACTCGAAAAGCCCGCGGCGTGCCGGGCGACCTGCACCTGTTTGTCGTCACCAACACCCCAGACTCAAAAACAGCGTCTGTTACCACCTACGAGATGCTTCAAGCACTGGGGCAAGAACAGTTGATGCCGCAAGTGCAGCGCGACTTGTCCGAAAGTTTGAGCGAATATCACGCGCAACTCGATGAACTGAACAATCACAGTGGCGCGTATTCATCACCGTTCGCGAGCCTCAATCGGCTTAAAAGCATTGAGCGGCTAAACGCTAAAATTCAGGCCCTGCGCGACCAAGGTATAACCACTCACGTTGAAGAACGCATGCGCGGCATACAACCGGATTACATCCCAGGATTGGCTGAGTACATCGACGAAAATGATGATAAACCCTACCACCGTAACGATATTCCCGGCCTGAAAGTCGTCATTGCAACCCTCTCCACCAGTGACCCAGCGCCTGGAAGCCCGCCACCTATACGCCTGTCCCCAGAGGCCGAAGCCATACTCAACGCGCCTAGATTAAAAGCCCGCTACAAGCACATTTATGTCCACTCAAAACTGCTGCTGGTGGATGACGTTTACACATTACTTAGCTCCGCCAATATCAACATCCGCAGCATGCACAGTGATTTAGAGCTGGGCATTGCGCAGCCAAATCCGGAATTGGCGAAATCGCTGAGGGAGAAGCTGCGGGGGATGCATGTTGGAGAGGTTAAAGCTTCAACTATTGAGAATTACAAACACTGGAATGAACAGATGGACAATAACTGGCGAGCACAAGTTTCAGGTGAGTCCTTGATGTGCCATTTACTTCGTTTTTGGGATGTTGTCACACCCTATAGTCCTAACCTTACGGTAGATTAATTTTTATCTTTAGGTGTGGTTGTATTTTCCTCTTATTGTTTTTTGGAGCCTCTCTGATGGCTGAAACTCGAAAATTTATATGCGTGCATGAAAAAAAATATTTTCCAGTACTTGATTCTGTTGCCGACGCATTTTATCGAGAAGCAGTAAAGCTAGCTAAGCCAGATACCTTAAGGCCTTGGTACCATATTGTTGAGTTGTATGAAAAAGCAATTGAACGTAACCACTGGAAGGCTATGCATAACCTTGCTGCGCTTTACCGCACGGGTTGGCCAGGCGGTGTCGAAAAAGATACTAAAAGAACTATTGATCTTTATCAGCGCATGATTGATCTTAATATTCCTCAAGGTTTTTACAATATGGGAGCCATGATAGGTAACAGCGCGGGTATTACTAATCCGGCAACGGATGGCCTCACTTTTTTGGATAAGGCTGCGCGCATGGGCAATCCACCGGCGCTCACGCAGTTAGGTAAACTCTATATTTATGTTGGGAAAAAAGAAGAGCTTGGGTTGCAATATATTCGCTGTGCGGCAGAACAGGGTTATGGCCAAGCCAATTATGAACTTGCCGCTTATTACCGGATAGTTGATAAAAACTTCCCGATTGCACTGCAGTATTATCAGCTTGCCCTTTCTCAAGGGCATGAAGGTGCCGCGTTTACGATGAAAGAAATCTTTGTTAAAAGCACGCCTCCACATATGGCTCTGTGGTATACCCCTGAAGACTCCCTGAGCCGACTATACAACGACTTTTACCAACAACTATTAATAGACCCCGATTTACGCTTCCCCGCACTCATGAAGGACCACCCACTTCCTCCCCATCCCACCCAAGGCTATGACGCAGACAGGCCCGATTGGAAGCCTGATCATTAGTATGAAAAACACTATTGCTTTATTAATCAATTTTCCGACTTGAGTATGAACTTAACTAGGGTAATCCCTGAGCGTTTATAGTCGTAACACTATGAGAGAGCTCCATGCAGACTAATTTTTTGTTTTATGTGATCTATGCAGTAATGGCCGTAATAGCAAATTTGTTTCTTCCTGGGTCGACGTTATTGGGTATTGCAGTAGTCTCGGCATTGACTGTGTTTGTGCCGATTGCGCTTGTGGGGCACAACCAAAAGCAGCTCAGGTCTATTCGTCAGAATTGGGCCTCTTCTCTTGGCTGCTCTTTAATTCTTGGGGTTTTGTACGCCGTGTTATATGCCGCAAAAGTGTACATGTTTACTATTGCGCTCAGCATCACCGGGTCGCCTTACAACGTGCCCGCAGTGGATTTTGAGCGCATATTCCTGTTGATTTTAGGCACTACAACTATTGCTAATACCTGCGTTTTCTTTGCCTATGACGGTTTTAAATACATGAAACGTCAAAGAACACAGGCTAAAAGCATTACGGATACCACTACCGCTGTGCTGGATACCAAACCTGATGCTTCAACTCAGTCAGACGCGTAGAGCATCTGTGTTGATGCCATGTTGTTGAAACCGCCCCAGACTCCCTTAGTCGTCGTCGAGGTTATGTGCTCGATGACTAGCCGTGGAAGTTGGCGCAGGCTGCAGTCTTTGAAAACCTAATAAATCGCAGCCTGCTCCAGCTCCAACGCGCTTGGGGCGTATGTCGCTTCAAATCGACAAATGCAACACGCGCTCTTCTTGCTTGGGCTCCAACGCGCTGCGTTTGTTGACTTTTAATTCCCCCAGGTTAATCAGCAAGGTGCGGGTCACGTTACGGCTCAGCCCCAGCAGTTTGGCGGTGTGTACCTGGTTGTGGTGGCAGAAGCGATAGGCCGCCCGCAACAGGCTACGTTCGACGTTTTCATGCAGGTTGTCGGACTGGCTTTCGAACAACTGCTGAAACGCATGCTCCAGTAATTCTTCGGCGCTTTGATCGCTGTTGGGGAGGTTGTCCTGGCGAGCAATGCGCAGGTTGGACATGCGCAGGTCATCACTCTGGATCACGCCGTCACGGCAGATGAGCAGGGTGTGGTGGATGACATTTTCAAGTTCGCGGATGTTACCCGGCCAAGTGGAGTCGGCGAGTTTTTGTTTCGCTTCGGGGCTCAATACCACGTCGCCGTAACCCAGTCGTCGGCTGTAGGTGTCGATGAAGTAACGCGTCAACGGCAGGATGTCGCCAGGCCGTTCGCGCAGGGGGGTGAGTTCGAGGTTGACCACACTTAAGCGGTAGAACAGATCTTCGCGAAAGTGCCCTGCGTTGATGGCTTTTTCCAGTTGCACATTGGTCGCTGCCAGCACTCGTACGTTGATGGGAATGCTTTTTCGTGACCCCAGACGCACCACTTCGCGCTCTTGCAGAACCCGCAGTAATTTGACTTGGATTGGCATGGGCAGATCGCCGATTTCATCAAGGAACAACGTCCCTCCATTCGCCTCTTCGAACCATCCAGCCTTGGCGCCCAAGGCACCGGTGAAAGCGCCTTTTTCATGGCCGAAGAGTTCGGACTCCACCAGCGACTCTGAAAACGCGCCGCAGTTAACCGCCAGGAATGGCTGGTTTTTGCGCGCGCTGAGGTTATGGATGTGGCGCGCGATCAGTTCTTTGCCGGTACCCGTCTCACCAATAATCAGCACGCTGGCATCACTGGGAGCTATTTGTTGCAAGTGTTGGAGCAAGGCTTTGGATTTTGGGTCTTCAAAGACTTGCGCAGTCGCCCGGATCGAGGTGGCCAGGGCGGGAGAGGGCGGTAGGGTTAGAAGTTGCATGTCGGTCCCTATGAATAGAATGTCGGGATGGGGGACGCGCCGTTGAGTGCCCAATCGCCCAGTTCCTGGAGCTTGTAATCCAGAGGGTCATGCAGGCTCTGCGTGCGCAAATTGCGCCAGTGCCTGTCGAGTGCCACACAGGTTTGCGTCGCGCGTGCGCCCGTGACATCGAAGACCTTGCTACACAGCTCCAGGCCGTTGCGGCTGGCGGCGACTTTGGCGGTGGCGATGGCGATGGCCACTTCGCCGCGCTCCTCGCGGGTCAACGCAGAACCTTTGGCCCATGCGGTATCCAACACCACGCCTGCACGCTCAACGAGCAAGCGAGTGCTTTGCAGGGCCACCCAGAAGTCGCCGTAGTGGCCCAGGATGTACGGGTCTTGTGTGTTATGCGTGGCCTTGGATTTGAACCAGGGCCGGGTTTCTTCCAGGGTGTAGCGGCGCGCTTCTGCAAAGGCACCTTCGGCAATCCCGAGAAAGATATTGGCAAAATGCAGCTGGGCAATCAGCGGACGCAGGCAGGCAAAAGGCGTGCTCAAGGGGCCGGGATCCAGCAGCAGGTCCGACTCTTCTACGCGAACACGTTGAAAGGTCACGCTGCCGCTGTCAGTTTGACGCTGGCCCATGTTGTGCCAGTCGTTGTGCAAGGTTATGCCGGAACGGGCGCTAGGAATCGCAGCAATCAGCAGCTTGCCACCGGCGCTTTCGTCGATAGCAGAGGCAATCAGCATTTCTGAATCGCTGGCGCCTGAGCAGAAGCTTTTCTTGCCGGAAAATTCGCGCCAACCATCGTGGTCCTTGACCACGGTACGGGTGTCCAGCGGGTTGAGGGTGTTGCCCCAAAACCAGTTTTTGTTGGCCGTGAGTTTGAACCACGTCTGCCATTGCGACGGTTTAGCGAATAGACGCACTGTGGCCAGCATCAGGTGATGAAAGCCAAAGACATGGGCGATTGAACTGTCGACCCGGGCAAACTCGCGCACCACTTCGAAGGTCTCGGACCACGTGGCATTCAGGCCGTCAAACTGGCCTGGAATGCTCATGGCCAACAGACCGCTGTCGCGTAACAGATTACGTTCATGCTTGGGCGTACCGCCTTTGGCGTCACGCTCAACGGCGGTTAGGGCGAACTCGACTGCCAGCTCTCGGGCAATGTCCAGCGGCGCCTTCCTGGCATTTAGTACTGTGACAGTCACGTATGTTCACCTCATTTGAATGTCGCTCCCCCAACGTCATGTCGGGAGGGGTTGCCAGTCGTCGGCTGTTCACTTCATTTGGCGGTGATAACCGACAGTTTGGTGATACCCGCCCGTTCAATCGAGGCCATAGCCCGTGCGACTTCGCCGTAGTTCACCCCGTTGTCCGCCTGCAATTGCACACGCACTTCGGGGTCTTTGGCCTTGGCGGCTTGCAGGTTGAACTCCAGTAGGCCCGGCTCAACTTCATCTTTGTTGATGAACACTTTGCCCTTGTCGTCGATGCTCACCACCAGCGGATCTTTTTGCTCCACGGGGGCGACCGACTCAGTCTTGGGCAGGTTGATCGGGATGGCGTTGGTCAGCAGGGGCGCGGTGACGATAAACACCACCAGCAGCACCAGCATCACGTCCACCAGTGGCGTGACGTTAATTTCACTCAGCACTTCATCGCTGTCTTGGGTTGAAAAGGCCATCTCAAGACGCCTCCTTTACTTTTGCCGCAGGGGCGGCTGACTTGTTAAGCACCGGGTGCAGGTGAACCCGGAAGGCACTCTTTTGGGCCAGGCTGTAGAAGTCGTGGGCGAAGTCATCAAGGTCAGCGGCGGTCAATTTCAGACGGCGCAAGAAGTAGTTGTAAACCAGTACCGCTGGCACCGCGACGGCGATCCCGACACCGGTTGCAACCAGCGCGGCGCCAATCGGGCCTGCGACTGTTTCAAGGCTGGCTGAACCCGCTGCACTGATGCCTTTTAAGGCCGACATGATGCCCCACACTGTGCCAAACAGGCCGATGAAGGGCGAGGTGCTGCCGATACTGGCGAGGATGGCCAAACCGGTTTCGAGCGAGCGACGCTCACGCACGATTTGCTGGCGCAAGGAGCGCTCAAGTCGGTCTTGATGGTTGATGGTGTGGGCCAGGTCTGTGGCTTGCGGCGCTTCGGTGACTTGAATCGCGGCATAACCAGACTGCGCTACGCGCGCAGCAGCCCCGGGGGCGGCGTTGGCCAGTTCGGCGGCGGAGTCGAGGCTGGTCGCGGCCCAGAACTGCTTGAGAAAGCGCCGGTCCTGGCTTTTCAGTCGACTGAACTGCACGCCTTTCAGCAGGAACAGGCCCCACGTGGCGACCGAGAAAATAATCAACAGCCAGATGACGGCGTGTTCAATGGATTCGAAGGGGGATGCAATAAGGTTCATGGTTCAGGCTCTCTAAATTAGGGCATCAAAAACGGTTAGAGCGATGCGCCTTTTGTCAGGTAGCCCGCGGTGCAACTAAGGGGGTGTCGGCTTATTTAATTTTGAAGTCGATGGGTACGCTGACCCAGCCATCAATCGGGTCGTTGCCTTGTTTGGCCGGCACAAAACTCCAGCGTTTAACGGCATCTTTGGCGGCGCTGTCGAGTTGGTCGCGACCGCTGCTTTTCTGAATCTGGATTTCTCCAGGTTTGCCGCTGGCTAGTACATGTACCCTCAGCAGCACGGTGCCTTCCCAGCCCCTGCGCATGGCGAGTGATGGGTATTCAGGTGCCGGGTTGTGCAAGTAACCAGCGTTGGCAGACGCTGGGGTTATCGGTGCAGGCGCGGGTGGCGCAGCAGGTGCAGGTGTGGCAACCGGCTGTGGTGGTGCTGGCGGTTGCTCAACAGGTTTAACCACAGGTTTCGGAACAGGCTTGACCACCGGTTTGGGTTTTGGCTTTGGGATCGGTTTGGGTGGCGGTTTTACGGCCAGCTCGTCTTCCACGGGCGGCGGCGGTTCGACCACAGGCGCAACAATGGGCTCGGGTGGCGGAGGCTGGACCACAGGCGGTGCCGGCTGGGAAAACTCGATGGTCATCGGTGGAACTTCCGGCGGCACTATTGGTAGCACAAGCGTCGGGTTCTGACTGATCCAGTAAATCACCACACCGTGTAACGCCAGTGCGAAAACCCCCAGCAATACCGCTTCACGGCGGCTCAGGATGCGCTTGGGCGTACTCTGTAGGCGTGACAATGACAGTGGGCCGCGAAAAGTGCGTCCAAGATCAAGCAACTCGCCGCCGGGGCCCTGACGCCAGAGTACATCCAGCGCGCTGGCAGTTTGGACATTGGCCATTAATAACTCCTGGCTTTTAGCAAAAGAGAGCCGTATTCGTGATCAATACGCTCCACTGGTTTCATCTACTTGCCGAAGAAAACAGGCACGCCAGAAAGTTAGAGCAAGAGCCATACCAACTATTAAGAGCCCCTAAAAACTGGGCTGTTTGGTTATTTATTAAACGTAAAATTGTGGCGGAGACAACGCTTTGCCTAACCGCTGTTGCTGGAGCAACAGTGAACGATTGATGCTGTTTATATCAGCTCTATCTCGCGCGTCTTGATGATGGGTGGGTGACATTAATGCATATGCATTAATCAAATTGTTATAAGTAAAATTAAACTTAGTTCGGCTGTTTAAATACAAACAGCCCCTTAACAAACTGTTCGATACACACAATATGTTTGCTGTTAAAAGCCAGTATTCAGCTGTTATTTTGCTGGCATGAACCCTGCAAAAGTGAGTATGAGAGCGCGACTATACGAATAGATGCTCCACCCACTTATCGGCAGGAGCATTAATTGATGTGGAACACATTAGACAGACGCCCACTGGCGACAGCCTCCAGCATGGGGATTCTTCTGATGGTGGTTCAAGCCACCGCTGTTGCCGCAGAGGCTAAAGATCCAACGCTGGCCACCGTGGTGGTGACGGGAGCCGAAGCCAGCGAGGCGCAAAAGGCCCAGAAGGAACTAAAGAAAGTGGCGGGTAATACCGCCGTGGTCGACAACCGCGACATTGAGCGCGGCCGTGCCGCCAATGCCGAGGACGTGCTGGCACTGCAACCTGGTGTTTTTGCACAGGCGACTAGCGGTTCCAGCGCTAACAAAATTTCGATCCGTGGTTCGGGTCTCAATACCTTCTACCAAGGCTATGTGCTGGGGATTAAGTTTTTGTATGACGGCCTGCCGCTGACAGGTCCGGGAGGCACGCAGGAAGACATGCTCGACATGGCGTCGGTGGATCACACGGAAGTGCTTTATGGTGCCAACGCTTACCGCTATTCAGCACTGTCGTTGGGGGGCGCGATCAATTTTGTGAGCAAGACCGGTCGCACCGATCCCGGTAATTACGCACGTTTTGAAGCCGGCAGTTACGGGTATCAAAAGGAGCAACTGAGCACCGGTGGCGTGGTCGGCGATGCTGATTACTACGTCAGTGTGTTGCACAACCAGCGCGATGGTTATCAAGACGACACGTCCAACAAAGGGCAGGGCTTGGTCGCCAATTTTGGTTACGTGTTCAGCCCCAAGCTTGAGACGCGGTTCTTCCTGCGTTATCGCGAAGAAACCCTGACGCAGGGCAATACACTGACCAAGTACCAACTCAAGCATGACCCTACCAGTAACAATGTTCCCTTCGGGCGAAAAAAGAACGGCTCGACCCTGATCGGTAGTAAAACCACTTACACCTTTGACGACAACGCCAAGCTGGAAGTGGGGTTGGGCTACAACAACTACCCCTTGATCAATGGTTGGCGTTATTCGGCGACACCCGGTGACTGGCGCTCCACAGACCTTAACGTGACCCTGCGCTATTTGCGCACCGGCGATACATTTCTCGGCCTGCCCAGTGACAGCAGCGTAACGTTCAGTACTACCCAGGCGTACTTGGCTGACGTGACAGCGCACAGAAGAAGCACGGGTGCCACGGTGCAAAAAACTGACTACACCGGCTCGCGTGACACCGTCTTTTCGTTGGGTAACGAACTGCAACTGGGGGATCGCACTTGGTTGTCCAGTGGCGTGTCGTTAATCAATGTGAAACGCAAAGCACAAATTGAATACACCACGATGGTCAACACCAGCCAGTTCCCCAGTGGTGTCGAGTACACCGAAACCGATATCGCGCCGCGCCTGGGATTGCGCTATCAGTTAACCCCGGACTTTGAACTGTTTGGTAACGTAAGCCGCTCCATTGATCCGCCCGTGACCTGGCAACTGGGCAGCACCAGCGTGCCTTACATTCGTGATGTTAAACCGCAAAAAGCCAACACCGTGGAGCTTGGTATCCGAGGTGGGTACGGCATTTTCGACGGCAGCTTCACGGTCTATCGCTCGTGGGTGCAAAAAGAACTGCTGTCTGTTGTTGTCAGCCAGGCGACAGCGACGCAGGACCAAGTCGTCGCCACGTCCAATGGCAGCCCGACGATTCACCAAGGGATAGAAGCCGGACTCAATGCATTGCTTTGGGAAGGCGCCAATGGTGACACCGTGTCGTTGCGTCAGGCTTATACCTTGAACGACTTCCACTACCGCAACGACTCGACATTCGGGGACAACCAACTGCCTGGCCTGCCACGTCAGGTGTATCAGGCTGAACTGCAATATCGGCAGTCGGGTGGTTTTTACGCGCAAATCAATGCACGCGCTGCTACAAGCTATTACGTCGACTTTGCCAATACCTTGAGTGCGCCGTCGTACACCCTGTGGGGGGCCAAAGTGGGCTACGAAGCGCCCAGTAAAAAATGGGAGGTGTTTGTCGACGCACGTAACTTGACCAACCAGCGCTACGCGACGGCAACCAACACCGCGTATGACGCCAAAGGCAAAGACTCGGCCAACTTCTACCCCGGTGACCCACTCACCGTCACCACCGGCGTGTCATTCCACTTCTAGCGGCTCAGTTGCCCTGATCGTCACTCTCCAGCACATCGTGCTGCGCGTCTAACGCCTCATCTGCTCAGTGCCATGGATGGCAACTCAGAGCCTGATAGGGCAACTGATCCGTATTTTTTCGCTTTATCTGCGTCTGTTATGAGTACAGATCGAGGTGCAAAATGCTTTCCAACCTTTCGAGACAGACAAGAACGCGAGGCTCAAACATCACTCGCGTGTTGTCAGCCGATGTTCTGCACCTGTTTTATTACGAATGTTTGACGGGGTATTGTTATGGGCAAGATGGCATGGTTTTTAGGTGGTTTTTTAGTACTGACCATCGGTATCGGTATTTTGGCGACTATTCCGCCGGGTTGATCAGCGACCTTCATTCAGTAGCGGGCATACCTGCATTGCCCGCTCTGCCAAAGCACTGCGCAGTTGCTGCATCTGCGCGATGCGTTGATCTAGAATTTGCAGCTTCTGAGTAAATATCTGCACCAGCAACGCTTGCGGCTCCTGTGTCGAAGACCACAGCATGGGCAGGTTTTCGCCTATTTCGGCCAATGAAAAGCCCAGTTGCTGCGCCGTCTTGATATACCCCACCAACTGCACCGTCTCGGGTGCGTAGCAGCGATAACCATTGGCGCTGCGGGTTGAGTCAATCAACCCTTTCTCTTCGTAAAAGCGCAAGGCATCCGGACTTGTACCGGTCAGCTTGGCGACTTGCCCGATCTTCATTGTGTTCTCTCATGTGTGTTGACTCTGGACCTAGGTCCAAGGTTTAGGCTGGCTTTTTTGATAGTGAGGGAAGGCAATGATCGACTCAACCACCAACCTTAAAATTGTCCGGGCCAGCGCTTGGTATGACTTAATCGTAACAGCCGGCTTTATGACTCCTTGGACGGCGGCGCTGGTGCTCAGTGTGCTGAGCGCAGTATCTGTCCAACTGGGGCTTGAACGCGGTTTCCCGGCCATGGATGCGACCCAGATGATGCTGGCCAACTTGCTGGGCAGCGTCGTGGTGGTGTGGTCGTTATGGCGTGTACGACATGCCAGCCGGCAGGTGGGTTACTACGATGTTGGTGCCAGAGTGCTGTTTGCGGTCTGGCAGGTGTATGCAGTGAGCCAGGGCGCGAGTTACCTGATTCTGCTGTTTACGGCGATGGAGGTGGTGTTTGGCATTGCGCAGGTACTGCCTGTGCGATCCCGTTGTGATACGGCATGATGGGGGCTTGATTTGAGGGGCCGGGGGCTGTGCCGTTGAACGACCATTTGACTAAAATCGACCTGCCGCCACCGTTGATAGCGGCTATCCAGGACGTCTATCTGCCTGCGGGCTTGCAGTTGACGGGGCGCGCGCAACGCGAAGCCGAGAGTGCCGAGTATGGTGCTGCGCGTCTGGAGTTGGATGGGCAGCAGGTCGTGTTTCGTGTAGCTAAAATCACGCCAATCAAGCTCGGGCAGTTCGTCACACTCTGGAAGCGCACTGCGGGCAGCGCCCCCGCAGCGCTTGATAGTACAGACGCAATTGCCTTTGTCGTGGTCAGCGTGTCTGATGCATCGCACCACGGGCAGTTTGTATTTGATCAGCAAACACTCATCGCCCAAGGTGTGATGTCACTTAACGGCACGGGAGGGAAGTGCGCAATGCGCGTGTACCCGCCCTGGGTCAAACCTGTGGCGAAGCAGGCGATTAAAACCCAGCAGTGGCAGGTTCAGCACTTCGTAGCGTTGGGTGAGGACGCGAGTACTGAACAGATACGCCGACTGTTTCGCGTCTAATCCCCCTAGAGGTGCAAGCTTGTTCGCGATCTTTTTATTTTTTAAAAAAGATCGCAGCCTACAGCAGCGCCCATGGCTTTCTACCGTCCTTACATACCATCGCTTACTCCCCAGGCGATAAGCAGATGTTGCATCTCATCCAGAGCGCTCTGCAGTGGGGCTCGAATCTAAGAGGAAGTGACCATGGACATCAAAATCGCCTGCGTAGCCAGTGTATTTTCCGCCATGAGTGTTTTAACCCTGGGCGATGTAAGTTGATTCTGCGTTATCGGTGAGTTAGTTCTATTTAAGTGTTTGATAGGGGTTTTAAAAGACTGAAAGTGCTTCACTTTTGAACGTATTAATCAAGAGTGAATTACGATGTTAACTCGAGAAATTATGGTGCAGTTGTTTCCCGAAAGCGCACAGTTTGTTGATAGTTACTTACCCTTTCTGAACGCCGTTACTGACAGGTATCAGATTAATGCCCCACGGCGCCAGGCAGCTTTTCTTTCGCAAGTCGGGCACGAGAGCGCCGGTTTTACGATGCTCCTCGAAAACCTTAATTACAGTGCGGATGGTTTAGCAATGACGTGGGGCATGCGTTTCTCCGAGAAAGATTCCAGCGGTAAATACATTCTGGTGAGGGACGGCAGTCGCTTGCGACGTATGCCTAACAGTGACGCGCAATTACTGCACCGAAAGCCTGAAGCGATTGCTAACCGGGTTTACAGCGATCGGCTTGGCAATGGCCCTGAATCATCGGGGGACGGGTGGTTATATCGAGGTCGTGGTTTGATTCAAGTGACCGGCAAGAGCAACTATCGAGCGTGTAGCCTTGCACTGTTTTCTGATGAGCGATTACTCATAACCCCACAGCTGTTGCAAGAATGGCAGTGGGCAGTAGCGAGCGCAGGCTGGTATTGGGCGTCGCGGCGCGTAAATGTACTGGCCGATGGTGATGACTTTGAGCGTGTGACCAAGGCCATCAATGGTGGATTGAATGGGCATGCCCAACGCTTGAAGGTGTATCAAGAGGCGCTGAGCGTATTGGGGTAACATGCCGCGCACATTGCCCCCTTCTCGCAGGAGCCACATCACCGTGATGTTTGAAATAAAACCGCTCAGCCCCGACGTTTATCGTCAGCAAACCCGGCGTAGCACGCTGTATATCGCGCTGCTCTTTGCGATATTGGCAATGCTGATTTCCGGGTTGGCGGTCATGCTGTTGGGTGTTGCGAACGGCGACAACTTTCAGCTCAATCTGGCAGGTGTGCTGGCTGCGTTAGTCATGACCCTTGCGCTGGTGCGATACGTTTTCTGGTCGCAACCCTGGATGGCACCGGCTGTCTATGGATGGCAACTCAAGCGCAGCTTGATGAAGGTCACCAATGTGATGCATTACGTGACGGCGGGGGTGATGGCCGGTGATGCAGCGGCCATGAAGCTGCTGCGTTTTTATCACTTGGGCATTACCCAGATGTACCAACTGGATGCCAATTCCAGTGCGCTGAGCCAAATGGTGCGTGAGATTGATGTACACAAGGCGCGTCTGGAAGCGCTGCACATCGACACTGAACAGACTCGGCTTGATCCAGCTTGGCTTGAGGCGGTGAAACAGTTCACGCCATTGAAGTGACGCCTTGGACGGGCAAGCCAAGCGATTTTCGCTCAGCGAGCCCTTCGGGATGGCTGTTTAGCTTACGACGCGATAGCACGGCACATAGGCCGCACCGCCTGGCAGTTTCATACGGTGTTGTTTGACGAACGCATGCAGAAGTTTATCCAGCGGTTTCATGATTGCAGGGTCACCGTTGATCTCATACGGGCCGTGCTGTTCGATCAGAAGAATACCTTTCTCTTTGACGTTGCCCGAGACGATTCCAGAAAAAGCCTGACGCAAATTGATCGCCAGTTCGTGTGGTGGCAGGTCGCTGCGCAATTGCAGGTTGGCCATGTTGGCGTGCGTCGGGTCAAATGGGCGCTGGAACCCTTCATCGATTTTCAATAGCCAGTTGAAGTGGAACGCGTCATTGCGCTCGCGACGGAATTGTTTGACCGTTTTGAGGCCTTCGGTCATTTGACGCGCCACTTCAGCCGGGTTGTCGATGATGATCTGATAGCGCTTTTGCGCAGTCTCACCCAGCGTTGCGCCGACAAACTCATGCAATTGTTGCAGGTACGCTTCGGCTTCTTTGGGACCGGTCAAAATCACTGGGAAGGGCACGTCAATGTTGTCCGGGTGCATCAGGATCCCGAGCAGATACAAAAACTCTTCAGCGGTGCCAGCACCGCCCGGGAAGATGATGATGCCGTGACCGACACGCACAAACGCTTCGAGACGCTTTTCAATGTCTGGCAATATCACCAGCTCATTAACGATCGGGTTTGGGGCCTCGGCGGCAATAATGCCCGGCTCGGTTAGGCCTAGATAACGGCCGCCGGTAAGACGTTGTTTGGCATGAGAAATGGTCGCCCCTTTCATTGGGCCTTTCATCACGCCAGGGCCGCAGCCAGTGCAGATGTCGAGGCTACGCAGGCCCAGTTCGTGACCGACTTTCTTGGTGTATTTGTATTCTTCGGTGTTGATCGAGTGGCCGCCCCAACACACCACGATCTTGGGTTCTACGCCGGGGCGCAAGGTGCGGGCATTACGCAGCAGGTGGAACACATAGTCGGTGATACCGGCTGAACTGCTCAGGTCAATGCGCGGGCTATCGAGGCCGCTCTGGGTATAAACAATATCGCGCAGGGCGCTGAACAACATCTCTCGGGTGCTGGCGATCATTTCGCCGTCGACAAAGGCATCTGCTGGGGCATTGAGCAGCTCAAGACGTACACCACGGTCTTGCTGATGAATCCGGACGTCGAAATCTTTGTAGGCTTCAAGAATGGTTTTAGCGTTGTCGACATGCGCGCCCGTGTTGAGGATGGCGAGCACGCATTGACGGAACAGTGTGTAACTGCTGCCTGAGCCGACTTCGCTCAGTTGTTGCACTTCACGTTGCGAAAGCGTCTCCAGGCTGCCTTTTGGGCTGACCGAAGCATTGATGACTTGTCTTTGGACCATTGTGGGCTTCCTGTGAGCGGGATCGAAAAATGGCTTGGCGCAGCTCTGTCAGTTTTTATCAGCAATCCGCATCTGCCGAGCGAGAGGTCCCAACTCTTACGTCTTTAGGTTCATTCGATTTAAGCATAGCCGCCTCGGTTGAGGCATGTTGCAGAGCCATCAACCTCACCTTAGCAGCGTTGGTTACAGTAACACTGCTCGCGCATAAGGCTAGGCTCTGTACGAAATGTCTCTGCGCCGAGTTATGCGGGGTTGAAAGACGCACAGGCGCAAACGAGGGCAAAAGGCTCTCACGCAGCGGTCGGCTTTGCAGGGTTTTTAATTGAGGATTTCGACTGCCCGGCACGAGCAGTCGAAAAGCCGGACAGGTCGTTGTCCGGGGGGGGGCAGGTTTAAACCGTCACGGAAGCTGAGGCGGCCAAGTGGTTATTGGACAGAGCTTCCTGAAGTTTTTGCTCTTGCTCAGGCGACAGAGAGGTGCGCAGAACCTTGCCTCTGAAGTCTGATTCTTCAAGCTCTTTCAAGACTTTTTCCGGCTGGAATTTGCGCAGCAGTACAAACAGTGCGGAAGAGTCATTGGGGATTGTCTCACTCAACTTCTTGATGAAGTCATCGTCGATCCCATAGTCGCTCAACGAACCAGACAGCGCGCCGGTACCAGCGCCCAAGGCGCCGCCAATGGCAAAACCTGCCAGCGGGTTGAGAAACAGCAAGCCGACCAATGCGCCCCAAAGGCCGCCAGTGACCAGGCCCGAAGTGGCCCCGATTGCGGTGAGATTGACGCTTTGTTTGATATGGATCTTGCCTTCGGCGTTGCGCACAACAATGACCGCATCTTCCAGTTCAACCAAATGTTCTTTGCTGAGCGAAACCATTTTGGTGAGGGCGCGATCGGCTTTCTCGGTGTCTGAAAATCCCACTACGATTAGATCGGACATGTCTTTCATTCCTTGACGGTACAGGTCCAGCCCTGAAAGGGCTGACATTAGGAGGAGTCTCTCAAGTCGTCACAACGTATAAACGCCTTGGCCCGCAGTGATTCAGGTGGATTGAGTCTTCTGCGAGGATAGAGCGTGGCCGTAAACCTTGAGATGTCAAGTTAACAGGAAATATCTATCGGCAATCACAGGGGGGTAGCTGGGGGAGGGGTAGGTACCGGCAAGTCTATAGTTTGAATTGTGGAGGGCTGGCTACGCAGCCCTGACACTCACTCCAAGGGCTGATACCTCGGAGATTTACGGTTGAGCGTTTTTGTCGGCTGCAGTCAGGCCCGCTTGGATGCGTTGATAGATCTCTTCACGGTGGACAGCAACATCTTTCGGCGCATTGATGCCGATTCTGACCTGCTGGCCGCTGACTCCCAAAATAGTGATCGTAATATCGTCACCGATGTTTATGCTTTCACCAACTTTACGGGTGAGTATCAGCATTTTTTGCTCCTTGATGGCTTTGTAAGGCACGTCTCTGAGACGGTGCGGCTTCGGTCATGGCTACAGAATACTGCTAAGAGCATATAAATGCGCCGCTCATTACAGACGTCACTGCCAGATGTAAAATTCCCTGCACGCGGGAAACTCTCGCAGATGAACCTAAAATAGGGGCGGATTGGATTTGTTCAAGGAGAGCAAAGGCCGCTGCCTCAGTGATAAAATCGACCCACTCAAATAGATAGGGGAAACGCAGTGCGTAAAGTCATCGTGATGACAGCAATATTGGCCTTGACGGCTTGCGGTCAGGAGTCTAACGATAAAATCGAGCGGGCTAAAGCTGCTTCTGAATCAACGGTGGTCCAGGTACCGGTTGCTCATTGGGCGCTGGAGCTCACTGAAGGCCAAAGAGCCACGATTACTGACACCACGGGCAGGCTTCTTGACAACGGTTTTGTCACTTACATTTTAGAAAAAGATGGCGTGCAGCATTTTTTGATCGGGCCATTTGCGACTGAAGCCAAAGCCAAAGAGGCTCAGGACCAGATCAAGTTAAAACCTAAACTCGAAGGCATTGAAACCAATGTGATCGAGCTGCCACCGTCACCTTAATCCGCCAGTACGTCGTTTGGTTGCTAAGCGTAGCGCGATATTAGCGTTACGCGATGTTTGGCAGATAAAAGTTTGTTCTCGTGAGACAGGTGCGATTCAGGTGTAAAAGACGTGTTTGAAACGATGTGATGCCCTGATTACGTGCGTATTAACACCGACGCAGTCTATAACGTGGGCATCCATGTTCTCTAAGGCGGTCCGTAGGGTGTGACCAGCCCCAAGGCTGTTGCTTTGATCAAGGCTGAGGCGCGGGTTGACACGCCAAATTTGAGGCGAATATTAGCGAAATGGAAATTGACCCCTGATTCGGTGCATTTGAGGATCAAGGCAATTTCCCACGAGGTTTTCCCCATCGCACCCCAAGCGAGTACCTCTTTTTCTTTTGGTGTGAGTTTGATGGCGCTGTCACTGTTCTCTTGATGCTCTGCGGGTCTCATACGGCGTGCTATTGGTTCACTGGTTGTTGAGTAAGACTGATGCATGGCAGGGCACTCCCATAGATCAAAAAAAGCGTAGCTGGCCGTAGGAAATATCCTTGTAAGAAAGAAAGGATAATCCGTAGGATTTTTCTCTGGCGTGAGTGTTGTTATAAACCGTTCCGTTCTCGTTGGAACCTGTCAGAAATAACAGGGCAGGTACTTTTCAGACGACACACAATCCAAAATAAATCATCTTATTGCCACGGCCCTTACCTGCTATTCAATTGAATGGCATGCATTGATCAGGGCAAGCACATACCAGGTCATACACCGACGAATCGCGATGCTGAGGGCACGACGCAATGAGTAATCACAAGATCGAAATTCGTCGCAGCAACGTCGATAAAATCCTGCTTGGCGCTGAAAAGGTTTTTGCCGAAAAAGGATTTGCTGGCGCCGCGATGGCCGATATCGCCGCAGAAGTTGAATTGCCGCGCTCCAATTTGCACTACTACTTCAGCACCAAAACCGAGCTCTACAACGCAGTGTTGTTGGGCTTGCTTGAGGTGTGGAAGCAGGATGCGCTGTGCTTTGAAACCTATGACGATCCGCGGCTGGTGCTCAGCAGTTATATACGGGCCAAAATGACCCACTCGCGGACACGGCCTTATGGCTCGAAAGTGTGGGCAGATGAAATCATCCACGGCGCCCCGATGCTGGGGCTGAGGCTGGATGCAAGCCTGTATGACTGGGCGAAAATGAAAGAAGCCAAAATCCGCCAGTGGGTAGCAGACAAACGGATTTTGGCGGTCGAACCGTCCAGCGTGCTGTACATGATCTGGGCCTCGACTCAGCATTACGCGGACTTTGACCATCAGGTAAATATTCTGAACGAGCACCAGCCTCTGTCGGACATTCAGTTCGAGCGTGCGGTACACAGTGTTACTAGTATCATCCTGCGGGGGATCGGCCTGGAGCCGTGAGCCTGCTCCTGGCTGCACAGCTCTGAGTGGTGGGCTAAACCTTTGTGGGAGCAGCCGGTCGAGGCTCGATTGTCTCGCGATCATTTGATCTTTAACAGATCGCAGCCCGCGCCAGCTCTCTCGGCGTAAATGCTACGAAGCTACGTGGTACGGGTTACGCGGATCATGGTTCCAGTCCAAAAATGGCTTGCCAGTGCTTTGCGGCACCATCTCGATACAGTCCTCGACCGGGCAGGTGATCTGACACAGATTGCAACCCACGCACTCGTCATCAATCACTTCATAACGATGGGTTCCGTCAGCCAACTTCAAGCTGGCAATCGCCTGGTGAGAGGTGTCTTCGCAGGCAATATGGCAGCGACCACAGCCAATGCATGCTTGCTGATCGATCTTGGCAATAACTTGGTAGTTTATATCCAGATATTTCCAGTCCGTGGTATTGCCCACCGCACGCCCCGAAAACTCCTCCAGACTCGAATACCCTTGGCTGTCCATCCAACGCGACAAGCCGTCTTTCATTTCGTCAACGATCCGAAATCCGTGCAGCATGGCGGCTGTGCAGACTTGCACTGCGCCACACCCTAGCGCGATGAATTCGGCCGCGTCGCGCCAACTGCCAATGCCGCCAATCCCACAAATCGGCAAGCCTTGGGTCTGAGGATCGCGGGCAATTTCGGCCACCATATTCAGCGCTATCGGCTTGACTGCCGAGCCGCAGTAACCGCCATGGGTGCTCTGCGTTCCCACCATGGGCAACGCGACCATGCGCTCAAGGTCGACGCTGGTGATCGAGTTGATGGTGTTGATCAGCGACACCGCATCCGCGCCGCCGCGATAAGCCGCACGGGCGCTAAGGCGCACATCGGTGATGTTGGGTGTGAGTTTGACAATCACCGGCAGCGAGCAATAGGTCTTGCACCAGCGCGTGACCATTTCCACGTATTCGGGCACCTGGCCAACCGCCGCACCCATACCGCGCTCCGGCATGCCGTGGGGGCAGCCAAAATTGAGCTCGATGCCATCAGCGCCCGTGGCCTCGACCAGCGGCAAAATGTATTTCCAGGCCTGTTCTTCGCACGGCACCATCAGCGACACAATCAGCGCCCGGTCCGGCCAGTCCTTTTTGACTTGGGTAATTTCACGCAAGTTGATTTCAAGCGAACGGTCAGTAATCAGCTCGATATTGTTGATACCCATGACTTCGCGGTTAGGCCCGAAATGCGCCGAATAGCGCGAGGACACGTTGACCGCTGCAGGGTCTTCTCCTAGGGTTTTCCAGACCACGCCGCCCCAGCCCGCTTCATAGGCACGGACCACGTTGTAGGCTTTGTCGGTGGGCGGCGCGGAGGCCAGCCAAAAAGGGTTAGGGGCTTTGATACCGGCGAAATTAATCGAGAGATCGGCCATTTACGCAGCCTCCTGGTTAAGCATGAGTTGGGCATGAATGGCCTCTGCGGCCAGCTTGCCGTGCTGCACAGCTTGTACGGTGAGGTCTTGCCCGAGCGAGGTGCAGTCGCCTCCGGCATACACCCCCGGCACGCTGGTGCGCAGTTGCTCGTCGACCGCAATGCGATCGCCTGTGCGTTGCAGTGAGTGCGCCAGTGGATCGCTCAGCGCCGATTCATCAAAGGTTTGGCCGATGGCCTTGAACACAGCATCGGCGGCCACTTCAAAGGTTTCGCCGGTTTTGACTAAACGCCCGTCCTCGAGTTTGGTGCGGGCAAAGCGCATGCCGCGGACTTGGCCCTGTTCATCCAACAATACTTCGTCGGGTTGTGCCCATGTCATCAGGCGTACCTGATTGGCCTTGGCAATGTCTTGCTCGTGCTCAGTGGCACCCATGTCTTGCAACCCACGGCGGTACACCAAGTTCACCTCGCGGGCGCCAAGACGGGCCATTTGTACCGCCATGTCGATCGCCGTGTTGCCCGCGCCCAGCACAATGCAGCGCTCGGCCAAGGGCAGTTGGGTCAAGTCGTCGCTTTGGCGCAGCTCGCGGATGTAGTCAGTGGCGGCCAGCACGCCGGGGGCGTCTTCGTGAGGCAGCCCCAGTTGCCGACTGGCCGCCAGGCCGATGGCCAGAAAAACAGAATCAAACTGCTGGTGCAGTTCACTCAGGTTCAGGTTGTCGCCCAAGCGCTGCCCATGACGCACCTCGATGCCGCCGATCTGCAACACGAAGTCGACTTCGCGCTGGGCGAAATCGTCCACCAGTTTGTATTTGGCAATCCCGTATTCATTAAGTCCGCCGGATTTATCCCGCGCTTCGAAAATCACCACCTCATGCCCGTGCACGGCCAGTCGATGGGCACATGCCAGTCCGGCGGGGCCCGCACCCACCACGGCAATACGTTTGCCAGTGGGGGCCGCCCGCTTGAACGGGTGCTCACTGAACTGCGCGTGGTCGATAGCGTAACGCTGCAAGAGGCCGATCAACACCGGGGCGCACTCTTGCGCGTTGTTGCGCACACATGCTTGCTGGCACAGCACTTCGGTCGGGCACACTCGGGCGCAACTGCCGCCGAGGATATTGGCCGAGAGAATTTTCTGTGCTGCACCTTGCACGTTTTCCTGCTGGATATTGCGAATAAACGACGGGATATCGATGTCACTGGGGCACGCATTCACGCAAGGTGCGTCGTAGCAATATAAGCAGCGCGAGCTTTCCAGTTCGGCCTGGCGTGCGGTCAGGGGGGGGGCCAGATCGGTGAAATGACTGGCCAGCACCAGGGCATTTTCATGGGGATGCGGTAAATGATTCAGGGACTTGATCACAGTAATTGCCTCACGGTTGTGGGAAGCGTTCTGCCTCTAACGGGCAGTGGTTATGCACTCAGCGCTTTACAGCGACTGGCTGGTGATGCTCGGCGCGCTTTTTTAGCAGATCAAACACGGCGGGGTAGGCCGGGCGTTCGATGTAACGGCCTGCCCCGCGTTCTGCGCGCAAGTCTCCATCGGCCCACACGACGCGACCTTGGCTAATGGTGTGACTGGGTACGCCGCGTACGGTTTTGCCTTCGAAAATATTGAAATCGACCTGTTGGTGGTGAGTTTTAGCGGAAATAGTGCGCGTGCCATGCGGGTCCCACAGCACCAGATCGGCATCGGCGCCCACCCGGATCGAGCCCTTGCGAGGGTAAAGATTGAAAATCTTCGCGGTGTTGGTCGAGGTCAGCGCCACGAACTCTTGCATCGACAAGCGCCCGGTATTCACGCCTTCATCCCACAGCACCGCCATGCGGTCTTCAATGCCTGCCGTGCCGTTGGGGATCTTGCTGAAATCGTCGCGTCCGGCGGCCTTTTGTTCGGCGCAGAAGCAGCAGTGATCGGTGGCCGTGGTGTGCAAGTTGCCTGATTGCAAACCGTGCCACAGCGCCTCCTGGTGACCGCGCGGGCGGAAAGGTGGGCTCATCACATAACCCGCGGCGGTTTGCCAGTCGGGGTGCTGGTACACGCTGTCATCAAGCAGCAAGTGCCCGGCAAGTACTTCGCCATACACCGGCTGGCCTTGACTGCGAGCGTAGGTAATTTCGTCGAGGGCCTCACGGGTCGAGACATGCACCAAGTACAACGGCGTCCCAATGGTTTGCGCGATGCGAATGGCCCGGCTGGCGGCTTCGCCTTCAACTTGCGAAGGGCGCGACAGCGGGTGCGCTTCTGGGCCGGTGATGCCTTGGGCCATGAGCTTGCGCTGCAAGTGGTACACCAGCTCGCCGTTTTCGGCATGCACGGTCGGCACAGCGCCGAGTTCCAAGCAGCGCTCAAAACTGGCCACCAGCGTGTCGTCGGCGGCCATGATCGCGTTTTTGTAGGCCATGAAATGCTTGAAACTGTTAACCCCGTGCTGGCTGACCAGTTCGGCCATTTCCTCGCGAACCTGCTCGCTCCACCACGTTATCGCGACATGAAAACCGTAGTCCGACGCTGACTTCTCAGCCCAGCCGCGCCATTGGTGAAACGCCTCCAGCAACGACTGCTGAGGGTTGGGAATCACAAAGTCAATAATCGACGTTGTACCGCCCGCCAGACCGGCCGCTGTGCCACTGAAAAAGTCTTCACTGGCCACAGTTCCCATAAACGGTAATTGCATATGCGTGTGCGGATCGATACCGCCGGGAAGCAGATATTGACCGCTGCCATCCAGCACTTCGCAACCAGCCGGAACATCAAGATCAGTTCCTATTGCGCGAATTAGACCGTCTGCACAATAAACATCAGCACAATAACTTTCATCATGGGTCACAAGCGTAGCGCCACGGATTAACAGTGACATAACAAGTTCCTCGCAGGCAGACCGGCTATGGCCAGTTCTAATGTTGTTATTACGACCGTAGTACAGAATTTCATTCCTGTCACTGGTGACAGGAATGAAATCTAGTGGGTTGTTAGCGAATGAGCAAATAATATTTTTAGGACAGTATTTGTTTAATAACTATATGAATTTAAAGGAATAATTATTTTAAACACCAAAATGGTGCGCCCCCTCACCATTTCGGCGCACTTGACAGGAATAAAATATAGGCGAAGTTTCTTATGCTAAATCAGGTGCTTGAAGCGCTCGGAGAACGCCACGCAGCGAATAAAAGTAAATAAGCCTGCACTGATATGTTTCGTTTAGTTCTATTAAAAAACCGATAAATGTTTTGAGGCAGGGTTTAAAGGCGCGGCAGGAATAATTGAAAGCGCTTCAAAACCAGCCAGTTATAAGGTGTGAGCACCGATGTGGGTGAGCACTGCAACTTAGTCGGCACAGTTTTTGATTACCGCTGCCTATACCGGATGACCTAAATCTTAAGGGAAACGCTCTGCGTCCGTGTGCAGAGCCAATCACTAAAACAAGAGCCTCCAAACAAGAGAGTGAGCGAGCATGCAACCGAGCAGATCCCAAGTCACCGAACGTAACGGTTTGTACGAGTTGGAAGCCGGGCCTGAAATTCTCGACAGCCCCCGCTACAACCACGACATCGCCCCCACTAAAGTTCACGAACGTACCTGGAACAAATGGCACATCACCGCGCTGTGGATCGGTATGTCGATTTGCGTGCCCACCTACACTTTGGGCGGTGTTCTCACGGCCTACTTCGGGCTATCGGTGGGTGAAGCGCTGCTGGCGATTTTGCTGGCCAATATCGTGGTGTTGATCCCCCTGACCCTGAACGCCTTTGCGGGCACCAAATACGGGATTCCGTTTCCAGTGCTGCTGCGTTCTTCGTTTGGCATCTTGGGTTCCAATGTGCCGTGTCTGATTCGGGCACTGGTGGCTTGCGGCTGGTTCGGGATCCAAACGCTGTTTGGTGGCCTGGCCATTCACCTGTTTCTGGGGTCGATATTCGAGGGCTGGAAAAGCCTCGGCGGCACCGGGGAAGTGATCGGCTTCATGCTGTTTTGGGCGCTCAATTTGTGGGTGGTCTTGCGCGGCGCCGAATCAATCAAATGGCTCGAAACCCTGTCTGCGCCGCTGTTGGTGCTGGTGGGTGTCGGCTTGCTGGTATGGGCCTTGCCCAATGTGTCGATGACCGAGTTGTTGGCTCAACCGCCCAAGCGTCCCGAGGGTGCCAGCGTGTATGGCTACTTCTTTGCAGGCTTGACCGCGATGGTGGGATTTTGGGCCACCTTGTCGCTGAATATTCCCGATTTCAGCCGCTACGCCAAAAGCCAGAAAGACCAGATATTGGGGCAAATATTTGGCTTGCCGTTGACCATGTTCCTGTTCGCAGCCCTGGGCGTGGTGATGACCGCAGCGTCCCAGAAACTGGTCGGCGTAACGGTCTCTGACCCGGTCAGTCTGATCGGCCACATCCAAAGCCCTGTCTGGGTCGCGCTGGCCATGGCGCTAATCATCATCGCGACCTTGTCCACCAACACGGCGGCCAACATCGTGTCGCCCACCAATGACTTCCAGAACATCGCGCCCAAGCTGATAAACCGCACCAAGGCGGTGATGCTGACGGGCCTAGTAGGGCTGGCGCTAATGGGGCACGAGTTGCTCAAAAAACTCGGCCTGCTGGTGTCTGATGTCAGCCTCGAAACCGTGTACTCCAATTGGCTGCTGGGTTACTCCAGCCTACTAGGGCCGATTGCCGGGATCATGGTGGTCGACTACTTCATCATCCGTCAGCAAAAACTCGACCTTGCAGGGCTGTACCGCGACGGTGTTTACCCGGCTTGGAACTGGAACGGCTTTATCGCTTTCGGCGTCCCTGTGGTCTTGACCCTCTTGTCCTTGGGCAGCAGCGCCTTCAGCTGGTTTTATGACTTCGGTTGGTTCACTGGATCGTTTCTCGGTGCGGCGATTTATTACGGCCTGTGCCGCCTGAGTAGCCCGCAAACAGCCGTTGCCAAAGGCACGGCTTGACTTGGATTTTTATAAGAAACTGCCTGAGGAAAACATCATGAACGCAGCACAAGACCTTCAGCAGCAACGCGCGCAGTCGATCAATAGCGAACGCCTGTGGGCCTCGCTCATGGAGCTGGCGCAACTGGGCGCCACGGTCAAAGGCGGCGTGTGTCGCCTGGCCTTGACCGACCTCGATCGCCAGGCTCGGGACATCTTCGTACGCTGGTGCGAAGACGCGGGTTGCACCGTCAGCGTCGACGCCGTAGGCAATATTTTTGCCCGCCGCCCTGGGCTCAACCCAGACCTGCCGCCTGTGATGACCGGCAGTCACATCGACACCCAACCCACCGGCGGCAAATTTGACGGCTGCTTCGGTGTACTGGCCGGGGTCGAAGTGTTGCGCACGCTCAACGACCTCAACATTGAAACCGAAGCGCCCTTGGAAGTGGTGGTTTGGACCAACGAAGAGGGCTCGCGCTTTGCGCCGTGCATGATGGGCTCGGGTGTGTTTGCCGAAAAATTCACCCTTGAAGAAACCTTGGCCAAAACCGATGCCCAAGGCGTGACAGTCGGTGAGGCCCTGAACGCGATTGGTTATGCGGGCAAACGAACTGTCAGTGGCCATCCGGTGGGCGCGTATTTCGAAGCCCACATCGAACAAGGGCCGATCCTGGAAGACGAACGTAAAACCATCGGCGTGGTGCTCGGTGCTCTCGGGCAGAAATGGTTCGACCTCAACTTGCGTGGCGTAGAAGCGCATGCCGGTCCCACCCCGATGCACCTGCGCAAAGACGCGCTGGTCGGCGCTGCGGCCGTGGTCGCGGCGGTCAACCAAGCCGCCCTGGGTCATCAACCTCACGCCTGCGGTACGGTGGGCTGCCTGCAAGCGTATCCGGGTTCGCGCAACGTGATTCCTGGCGAAGTGCGTATGACCCTGGACTTTCGGCATCTGCTGCCTGAACGTCTGGACTCCATGATTGCCGAAGTTAGCGGCGTAATCGAAGCGACGTGTGCCAAGCATGGCCTGAGCTTTGAACTGACCCCGACCGCCGACTTCCCGCCGCTGTACTTCAATCCCGACTGCGTCAATGCCGTGCGCGAGGCGGCGGGCGAATTGGGGCTCAGCCATATGGACATCGTCAGCGGGGCAGGGCACGACGCAATCTTCCTCGCCGAGTTGGGCCCTGCGGGCATGATTTTCGTACCCTGCGAAGGTGGCATCAGCCATAACGAAATCGAAAATGCCGATCCAAAAGACTTGGCGGCAGGGTGCGCCGTGTTGTTGAAAGCGATGCTGGCGGCGTCGAAAACAGTGGCGCAATCAGCGGCTTGAGACCGTAGAAGGTGCCGCCCCGTCTTCGACGTCGCGCTATCGCGCAGTAAATAGGCGACCGATAGTCGACAGCATCCCCCAATCGTTTCCCTCTCCTTCGGGAGAGGCGTGGTGAGGGGGGCTCTTGATTTGAGTGCGTATCCATTGCTGCGGCAACGGCGACTTAGGGTTGCGGCCTTACGCCGTGTCACTTTGTTAAGAGCGACAAAGTAACCAAAACGCTCTTGCCCCTACCACTCGGTACCTCGCTTTGGCTCGGTATGCCCTCACACAGGCCTTGCTTCGTGGGCCCGCCGCGATCGGCCATCCCTGGCCGTGTCGCGGCTAACCCGGCGTCCTGCCGGGTTACCCACTGCGCAAGACCTGTGTGAGGCCAGCGTGGTTTAAGGGGGCCTCTTAGATCAAAAGCCAGATCAAAAAACGCGAGCAATCGAGCGTCGACCGGCTGCTCCTACAGTGGGTTTTATTGCTGACCTTCCCAGCCGCCCCCCAACGCCGTCAACAACCCGACACTGGCCTGCAACTGCCGGGTCCGCAGGGCTTGCACCTGGCGTTGTGCCTGCAACGCGGCCGTTTGTGCCGTTACCACATCCAGGTAACTCACAGCTCCTGCCTCGTAGCTGTTGGTGGCCAGGGTTTGGGTATGTTGCGCGGCGTTGGCCGCTGCCTGTTCGTCGAGGCTTTCCTGCTTCAGGTCGCGCAGTTGCGCCAAGTTGTCTTCCACTTCTCGAACGGCGTGCAGCACTTGACTGCGGTAGTGCGCCGACGCTTCTTCAAACTCGGCGTTGGCTTGGCGCTCTTGGGCGTCCAATCTGCCGCCATCGAATACCGGCAAGCTAACCAGTGGCCCCAAGGCCCAGAAACGATTGCCCGCTGACAACAAATTGCCGCTGCCCTGAGTTTGTCCGCCGAGCAGTCCGGTCAGGCTGAAGTCCGGGTACCAGGCGGCTTTTGCCACGCCAATTTGCGCGTTGGCAGCGAATACCCGGCGTTCAGCCGCAGCGATGTCTGGCCTGCGTTGCAGCAAAGTGCTGGGCAAGGCAGCGGGTTGCGCCGGGACGTTTAAGGGCTGTGCACTTGGCGCCAGCGCAAAGCGGCTGGCAGGCTCGCCCACCAGCTCGCCAATGGCGTGCTCGGTTAGGTTGCGCTGGGCGCGCACGTCGTCCAATTGCGCTTCTGCAGTGGCCAATTGGTTTTGCGCACGGGTCAAGTCGAGTTCAGAGGCAATTTGCCCTTGATAGCGGGCGCGGGTCAGTTGCAAGGCTTGGCTGTAGTCGTCCAGGGTGCTGGAGAGGATGCGGCTTTGCGCATCCAGTCCGTCAAGTTGCACGTACAGGCTGGCCAGTTGCTGTTGCAGGCTCAAGCGTGCAACCGCCAGATCATCGGCAGAAGCTTGGGCCTGAGCATCACCGGCCGCAACTTGATTGCGGATTTTGCCCCACACGTCCAAGTCAAAATTCAGCGCAAAGCCTGCGGTGTTGCTGTTGTACACCGAAGGCTGGGTCGTGCCGCGCAGCGGTCGATGATCTGATTGACGCTGGCGCAACGGTTGCCCGCTGGCGGTAATTTGCGGGAACAACCCCGCATGGAACTGGCTGGCATATGCCTGTGCCGCATCGTAGTGCGCAAGGGCTGCCGCCAGATTCGGGTTGGCACTGAGCAAGCGCTGTTGCAGGTCGTTCAAGCGCTCATCGTGGTACAGCCGCCACCATTGTGGCGACAGTTGGTCGCCCGGTTGCGCGCTGTGCCACGGGCCATCGCTGGTCTGCTCGCGGTAATGCTGCGGCAGGTCGAGTACGGGCGGTTTGTAGAGTGGGGCCAGCGAGCAGCCTTGCAGCGCCAGCGCCAACAACAAGGCGCTGCGTTTAAGCGTTGGTGACATGGGGCGCTCCTGCATCGGCCAGTTTGACTGTGTCACCTTCGCGCAAGGCATCAGGCGGGTTGTCGATGACCGTGTCAGCCGGTTTTAGGCCCTGGTCGATGACCAGTCGGTCGCCCAGGTCCATGCCGATATGGATGTTCTGCAAGTGCACGTGTTTTGCACTGTCCAGCACCGCCACTTGGGTGCCTTGAGCGCGGAAGATCAGCGCACTGGCCGGAATGCTCACGCCGTGGGTGTCCGCCGGAATGGACAGTACCGCTTCGGCATAATCGCCTGGCAACAGCGCATCTTTCGGGTTTTTCGCCACGAACTGTGCCATCAAGGTGCCGGAGCGTGGATCAACCGAGGTCGAGTTGCCAATCAACTGGGCGCTGAAGGTTTGCCCCGGATGCTCCGGCACATTGAGTTGCACTTGCATGCCGGGGCGAATCACGCTGGCGTAGTTTTGCGGCACGGGCACGTACAGGCGCAGTTGATGGGTGTCGGCGATGTCAAATAATTCTGGATCGCTGTCAGTGTCAGCCTTCACCAGTTGGCCAATGTCGGTGTTGCGCGCGGTAATGGTGCCAGCGAACGGCGCACGAATGGTTTTGTAGTCTTCCAGTGATGACAACCGTGCGTAATCGGCTTCGGCAGCTTGGGCATTGGCCTTCGCGGCGGCGGCATTGGAGTGTTTCTCGTCCGCCTCCTGACGCGATACCGAATGACTGGCCAACAAGTTTTGCCAGCGGGTGGCGGTGGTCGCCGCAAGCCGGGCGTTGGCCTGTTCTTGAAGCAGATGGGCGCGGGCTTGTGCCAGTTGCTGGTCAAGGTCAGGGCTTTCAATCACGGCCAGCACTTGACCGGCGACGACCTTGCTGCCGATGTCGGTGTTCCAGCTTTTGAGGTAGCCATTGACCCGTGCATGAATCGGCGCCTTGCTCCAGGCTTCAAGGTGCGCGGGCAGGCGCAGGGTGTCGCCGTGGGCGTTTTGCAGGGGGTGGAACACGCTGACCACTGGCAAGGCAGCGGCCTCGGTCCAGCCGATAACCTCGTGCTCATGTCGGCTGCGCGCTGCCAAGCCGTTGGCGACCAGTAACGCGGCCAGAGTTAGGCCGCCGATGCCCAGTAGCATCAAGCGCTTGCGCGAAGGTTTTTGATCAGACGACATGGGTAGTTTCTCCAGCAGCAGCGCGATTTTTTTCACGGCCGTGCACCAGGCTGAACACCACGGGCACGAACAGCAGGGTGGCGACGGTTGCCAGCATCAGACCGCCAATCACGGCGCGTCCGAGCGGGGCGTTCTGTTCTTCTGAAAGGGCCAGCGGCAGCATGCCGATCATCATCGCCAACGCGGTCATGCACACCGGACGGAAGCGCGTGTAACCCGCTTCGAGTGCGGCCTTGAGGGCGTCGCCATGTTCGGCCAGGCGCTCTCGACAGAAACTCACCACCAGGATTGAGTTGGCGGTGGCCACCCCCATGCACAAGATGGCGCCGGTCAAGGCTGGGACCGACAGCGAGGTGCCGCTCAGAAACAGCATCCACACAATCCCGGCCAAGGCCGCGGGCAGGGCGGTGATGATCACAAATGGATCGACCCAGGACTGGAAGTTGACCACGATCAGCAGGTAGATCAGTACCACGGCGCCGAGCAAACCCAAGCTCAAACCGCTGAAGGCTTCATGCAGGGCGTCGATCTGACCGTGCAAGGTGATGGTTGCGCCTTTGGGGCGCAGGTCCGAGGCGCCGTCGATGACCTTTTGCACATCCGCCGCCACCGAGCCCAGGTCGCGGCCCTGAATGTTGGCGTACACGTCCAGCGTGGGCTGAATGTTGTAGTGCGTGACCACGGCCGGGCTATCCACGCGACTGATGGTTGCCAGCCCGCCGAGGATTTGTGTCTGGCCGTTGCTACCCGTCACCGGCAAGGCCTCCAGGGCCGGAAGGCTGTCCAGGCGATATTGCGGCGTGGCCGCGACCACACCGTAAGACACGCCGTTTTGCGGGTTCAGCCAGAAGGTTGGGGCCACTTGGGAACTGCCGGCCAAAGACGCCACCATGCTATTGGTGACATCACGTTCGGTAATCCCGAGGCCATTGGCGCGTAGGCGATCGACGTTAACTTGCAGCGATGGGTAACCCACCGACTGTTGGATTCGCAGGTCGGCAATGCCCGGTACGTGTTGCAAGCGTCGTTGCAGTTCCAGTGCATACGCGCGGTTGGCCGCGTCGTCACGCCCGGAGATTTTTACGTCCAGTGGGGCCGGGGCGCCAAAGTTGAGGATCTGCGTGCTGATGTCCGCAGGCATAAAGGCAAACTGGCTGCCGGGGAAACTCTCGGGCAGGGCTTCGCGTAAGCGTTTCACGTAGTCTGCCGTGGGGCTGTGATCAGCCTTGAGCGTGACTTGAATATCACCGTCTTGCGGGCCGATAGTGCCGCTGCTGCTGTAGGCCATGTCGATACCGCTCAACGGAATGCCGATGTTATCGATGATGGTGTCCAGTTGATCGGCCGGAATGATTTCGCGAATCCGCGACTCGATACGGTCGAAGGCGGCGGCACTTTCTTCAATCCGTGTCCCCAGCGGCAAGCGCACATGGAGGGCCAATGCCCCAGCATCGGTGGCCGGGAAAAAGTCTTGCCCCAAGCTTGGCAGCAACACAAATGAGGCCAGCACGCACGTCATAAATCCCAGCAAAAAGCGTTTGCGATGGGCCAAGGCCAATTCCAGCACGCCATAGTAAGCATCGCGCACGGCCGAGAAACGGCGCTCAAATCCTTGCTGGAAATTCAGCAGTGCCCGCACCGGGGCCGAGTGTTTCTGGGTGTGCTGATCGCCCTCGTGATGGTTGATGTAGCCATCTTCCGGGTGATGCCCAGGGCCTTGCTCCGGGATGTGCGGCTTGAGCAGGAACATCGCCAGCGTCGGCACCAACGTCCGTGACAGGATGAACGAGCTGCCCATCGCAAAAATCACCGACAGCGCCATGGGGCGGAACAGGTAACCGGCAATCCCCTGCAGCATAAACATCGGCACAAATACGATGCAGATACACAGCAACGACACAAACGCCGGACCGACAATCTGCTTGGCCCCATCGAGAATCGCATCGCGCACCGACTTGCCCTGCTCAAGGTGCCAGTTGATGTTCTCGATGGTCACCGTCGCATCGTCCACCAAGATGCCGACGGCCAGCGCCAGCCCTCCGAGCGTCATGACGTTCAGGGTTTGCCCGCTGACAGCCAGCAGGGCAATCGCCGAAAGCACCGCCAGCGGGATCGACACGGCAATGATCAGGGTTGAACGCCAACTGCCCAAGAACAGCAGAATCATGGCGCTGGTCAGCAAGGCGGCAATGATGCCTTCTTGCGCCACGCTGCCGACCGATTGCTTGACGAACACCGACGCGTCGCCCAGCAATGAGGTTTTCAATGAGGGCGGCAACGTTTCATTGATGCGCGGCAGCATCCCGCGGATGCCGTCGACAATCGATAGTGTCGAAATGTTGCCGTTCTTCAAGGCCGGCATCAGCACCGCCCGTTGACCGTCGACCCGCACGATGTTTGTTTGCGGCGGCGAGCCATCGCGCACGTGAGCCACTTGGCCAATGGTAATCGGCGCGCCATTGACGGTTTTGATCGGCATGTCATTAAGCTCATCAATCGCCTTGGGGCTGTTGTTGAGCATCACGGTGTATTCGTAGGTGCCGAGCTTGGCAGTCCCGACCGGAATGATCTGGTTCTGCGCCGCCAAAGCAGCCCCCACGTCTTGTGCTGACAAGCCTTTGGCTGCCAGTGCTTGTGGGTCGAGGTCGAGGGTGATCTGGCGCTGTTTACCGCCCATGGGCGTTGGCATGGCCAGGCCGGGCAGCGAACTCAGAGGCAGGCGAATATTGTTCTGCACCAGATCGCGGATTTTGGCTTCCGAGAGCGTGGGGCTGGAGAACGCCATTTGCAGAATGGGCACCGTCGACGCGCTGTAGTTAAGAATCAGCGGCGGGGTGATGCCGGGCGGCATCTGCTTGAGCACAGTTTGTGACACGGCGGTCACTTGTGCGTTGGCCGTGCGAATGTCGACGCCCGGCTGGAAGAAGATCTTCACGATGCCCATGCCGGGCAGTGATTGCGACTCGATGTGTTCGATGTCGTTTACCGTGGTGCTCAACGAGCGTTCGTACGTATAGATAACTCGGCCTGCCATGTCGGCAGGCGCCAGCCCGGTGTATTGCCACACCACGGCAACCACGGGAATACCAATGTCAGGAAACACATCCGTCGGGGTACGCACAGCCGCCAGCGGCCCGATGATGCAGATGAAAATCGCCAGCACGATAAACGTGTAGGGCTTGTGCAATGCGGTCTTTACCAGCCCGAGCATGCCAGAACCTCCGAGGAGTGAAATTGCAAACTCGGGCAGTCTTACCGTCAAGACTTAACGTTCAGCTTTCAGCAACATGAAGGTTGCGTTAGGAATGGGCTGAAACTCCCTTCACGTTCGTTCATTAGGCTCAGGGTCGGTTGCGGATCAAGCTTGAAGCCTATTCGACGGGTTGAGTGTTGGGCCTGTCGCACTCTTTGGTTTCAGCTATGAGGCACACCGTGATGAACCTTAAACCCCTATTCGTGATCCCGTCCCTGAGCCTGGTGTTGTTGCTGTCAGCCTGTGCAGGCCCGATGCCCAAGCAAGACCCGAGCGAAGCCTGGATTGGTCTGAAGGAAGAAGGAAACAGCGACTTGATGGCCGAGCGTGTCGATGGCAAGAACATCAATGACGGCCGCTACTTTGAAGTCACGCCTGGCGCGCATCGCCTTGACGTCACCTTGTATGAAGGGGCCACGGGTGATGAGAACGAAGTGAGTTGTCAAGGCAAGGTCAACTACCCGCAATTTAAAGCGGGCGAGCGCTACGAGCTGATCGAGTCGAGCCTAGGCTCAGATGTCAGCGCCACGCTGGTTGATTCTCACGGTAAGGAAGTGGCACACACCGCCGACTTCAACTGCATGCCGGGCTGAGGATCTATGGCACGCGTAAAACGCGTAGCAGTTGCCGAGCCTGCGAGGCTACGTCCGATTGCGAAGCGATCGTAAAGCCTAAGTGCAGGGTTTAACTGGCAGACCGCAGTCTCTGATTTTGCGACGGCTGCGCCGCCGGACGTAGCCTCGCAGGCTCGGCAACTGCTACACAGTGGTGAACGAGCGAACAATTTTGCCTAAGGTTTCCATGGCCTTTTCACAGGTTTCATCCCACGGGCTGCCGTAGTTCAGGCGAATGCAGTTTCTAAAGCGCTGGGTCGCCGAGAAAATCGGCCCCGGCGCGATGCTAAGTCACCTTAAAGCAGGCGA
>NZ_ALJC01000120.1 GCF_000282975.1 Pseudomonas psychrophila HA-4 | reverse complement strand
AAATGTATTAAAGCTGCGGTTCTTCTTTTGGCTTGGTTTTGTCGATGCCGGGGATGTGCAATTGGCCGTCCGCCACTTGGTCGCCTTCAAGCTGCGGTTGTGTGGCCCACGTCAGGATGTCGTAGTAGCGACGGATGTTGGCCACAAAGTGCACCGGTTCGCCGCCGCGGGCGTAGCCGTAACGGGTTTTGCTGTACCACTGCTTCTGCGCAAGGCGAGGCAGCATTTTCTTCACATCCAGCCACTTGTTCGGGTTAAGGCCTTCTTTTACCGCTAATTTGCGCGCGTCATCCAAGTGCCCGGTGCCTACGTTATAGGCGGCCAACGCAAACCAGGTGCGGTCTGGCTCTTGAATATCATCGTCCAACTGGTCCCTGATGTAGGCCAGGTATTTGGCGCCACCCTGGATGCTTTGCTTGGGGTCCAGTCGGTTAGACACGCCCATCGCTTGTGCTGTGTTCTGGGTCAGCATCATCAGCCCGCGAACCCCAGTTTTAGAGGTCACGGCAGGTTGCCACAATGACTCTTGATACCCCATGGCGGCCAACAGGCGCCAATCAACCTCCTCCTTTTTAGCGGCTTCCTTGAAGAACTTTTCGTACTTGGGCAGACGTTGTTGCAGGTGCTGAGCAAAGGTGTAAGCGCCGACGTAGCCGAGCACGTCTACGTGCCCGTAATAGCGGTCTTTCAGGCGTTGCAGAGTGCCGTTTTTCTCGACCTTGTCGAGGTAGGCATTAATCTCGCTGAGCAGGCTGTTGTCTTCGCCGGCCACCACGGCCCAGCGCTGGCTGCGGGCGTCGCCCAAATCAAAGGCCACGCGCACATTAGGGAAGTACACCTGATTCATGGCCACTTCGTTGGAGTCGACCAAGGTTAGATCAATCTGCCCTTCATCGACCATGCGCAACAAGTCGACGACTTCTACAGCGTCTGACTCTTCGTACTCGATTCCAGGGTAGGTCTTCTTGAGTTCGGCTAGCTGCTCAGCATGGGAGCTGCCTTTAAGAACGGTGATGCGCTTGCCGACCAGATCAGCCGCAGTGGTTGGGCGCGATTGCCCATTGCGATAAATGATCTGAGGGGTAACTTCGAGGTATGGATGAGAAAACTTAGCTTGTTTGAGGCGGTTATCGCTGCTGACCAGACCGGCAGCAGCTAGCACCGGGCCGTCAGGTTGGCCCAGCTTGTTAAACAGGTCATCCAGATTGTCGGCGGTTTCGATTTCGAGCTTTACACCCAGATCGTCGGCAAAGCGTTTTACCAGCTCATATTCAAAGCCGGTCTCGCCGTTGCGGTCCTCGAAATAGGTAGCCGGGCTGTTACGGGTGATCACCCGCAGTACCCCATCCTCCTTTACGCGCTCAAGGGTGCTGGGTTTTTCAACGCAGGCACCGAGCATCAGGAAGAGTCCGGTTGCGAGTAGCCATTTGGCCCCACGCTGGCGGAATGCAGTTAGAGAAAACATCCGCGCAGTATACGCAAAGCGGCACGGGTGCCATATCTCGACAATTTGTGGGCATTCTGATAACAGCCGCTAAAATCGCTGAAACCCTTATGGAATGGGGGTTGACGGTGTGGCTAAAGATCATAATCGACCATCCGTTAAACGGCTGATAGCCATAAAGAATAAGGCTTTGGTCGATTAACGACGTTTGGCGTGTGTCTAGTGTGCCGTTTCGGGTGCCGTGATCGATGGTTTAGGCTAGAATGCCGGGCCTCAAAGCACACCCCTCCCGAGGCTGTCCCGAAGATGTTGATCCTGCGCGGCGCTCCTGCCCTTTCTGCCTTTCGCCACAGCAAACTCCTTGCACAACTGAGCCTCAAGGTTCCAGGTGTCAGTGATTTGTATGCTGAGTTCGCCCACTTTGCCGATGTAACCGGTGATCTGACTAGCGATGAACAGCAGGTACTGGCTCGTCTCCTGAAGTACGGCCCAAGCGTGCCGGTCCAAGAGCCAAGTGGCCGACTGTTTTTGGTGTTGCCGCGGTTTGGCACCATTTCCCCTTGGTCGAGCAAGGCCAGCGACATTGCCCGTAACTGTGGCCTGGATAAAGTCCAGCGCCTGGAGCGCGGCATTGCCTTCTATGTTGCCGGTCAGTTCAGCGATGCTGATGCTCAATTGATTGCGTCGGTCTTGCATGACCGCATGACCCAAATCGTTCTGGGCAACCTTGAGCAGGCTGCCGGTCTGTTCAGCCATGCCGAACCGAAGCCGTTGACGGCTATCGATGTGTTGGGTGGCGGCCGCGCTGCGCTGGAAAAAGCCAACGCTGAGTTGGGTCTGGCGCTGGCTGAAGACGAAATCGACTACCTGGTTAATGCCTTCAATGGTCTGGGTCGCAACCCGCACGACATCGAACTGATGATGTTTGCCCAAGCGAACTCCGAGCATTGCCGCCACAAAATCTTCAATGCCAGCTGGGATATCGACGGCCAGAGCCAAGAAAAAAGCCTGTTTGGCATGATCAAAAACACCTACGTGATGCACAGCGAAGGCGTTCTGTCGGCTTACAAAGACAACGCTTCGGTGATCGTCGGTAGCGTGGCTGGGCGTTTCTTCCCGAACCCTGAAACCCGCCAGTACGGCGCGGTGCAGGAGCCAGTGCACATCCTGATGAAGGTTGAAACGCACAACCACCCAACCGCCATTGCTCCGTTTCCGGGTGCAGCGACCGGTTCCGGCGGCGAGATTCGTGACGAAGGCGCAACCGGCCGTGGCGCCAAGCCAAAAGCGGGTTTGACCGGTTTTACAGTTTCAAACCTGCAAATCCCGGGTTTTGAACAGCCGTGGGAAGTGCCATACGGCAAGCCTGAGCGCATCGTGACAGCGCTGGACATCATGATTGAAGGCCCGCTGGGTGGCGCGGCGTTCAACAACGAGTTCGGCCGTCCAGCGCTGACTGGCTACTTCCGTACGTTCGAGCAGTCCATCACCACCCCGCGTGGCGATGAAGTGCGCGGTTACCACAAGCCCATCATGTTGGCGGGCGGCATGGGCAACATCCGCGCCGAGCACGTACAAAAAGCCGAGATCACCGTAGGTTCCAAGCTGATCGTGCTGGGCGGCCCGGCGATGTTGATCGGCCTGGGCGGCGGTGCTGCTTCTTCCATGGCCACGGGCGCAAGCTCGGCAGACCTGGACTTTGCTTCGGTACAGCGCGAAAACCCGGAAATGGAACGCCGTTGCCAAGAAGTCATCGACCGTTGCTGGCAGTTGGGTGACAAAAACCCAATCAGCTTTATCCATGACGTAGGTGCGGGCGGTCTGTCCAACGCATTCCCTGAGCTGGTGAACGACGGCGACCGTGGTGGCCGTTTTGAACTGCGCAACATTCCAAACGACGAGCCGGGCATGGCCCCGCACGAAATTTGGAGTAACGAATCCCAGGAACGTTACGTTCTGGCAGTAGGCGTCGAAGACTTCGACCGCTTCCAAGCGATCTGCGAGCGTGAGCGTTGCCCGTTTGCCGTTGTAGGTGAAGCGACTGCCGAGCCACAACTGACCGTGACCGACAGCCACTTCGGCAACAACCCGGTGGACATGCCACTGGAAGTGTTGCTGGGCAAGGCGCCGCGCATGCACCGTTCAGCGGTACGTGAAGCAGAGCTGGGCGATGACTTCGATCCGTCGACCCTCAATGTCGGCGAGAGCATTGAGCGCGTCCTGCACCACCCAGCTGTGGCCAGCAAAAGCTTCCTGATCACCATTGGCGACCGCACCATTACCGGTCTGGTTGCCCGTGATCAAATGGTGGGTCCGTGGCAGGTTCCGGTCGCTGACGTTGCTGTCACCGCCACCAGCTTCGATGTGTATACCGGTGAAGCCATGGCCATGGGCGAGCGTACGCCGCTGGCACTGCTGGATGCTCCGGCATCTGGCCGTATGGCGATCGGCGAAACCCTGACCAACATCGCTGCTTCGCGCATTGGCAAAATCTCCGACATCAAACTGTCGGCCAACTGGATGTCGGCTGCTGGTCACCCAGGTGAAGACGCCCGTCTGTACGACACCGTTAAAGCCGTCGGCATGGAGCTGTGCCCTGAGTTGGGCATCACCATCCCGGTGGGCAAAGACTCGATGTCGATGCAAACCCGCTGGAGCGACGAAGGCACAGACAAGAGCGTAACGTCGCCGCTGTCGCTGATTGTGACCGGCTTTGCTCCAGTGCTTGATATTCGCCAGACCCTGACCCCGGAACTGCGCATGGACAAAGGCCTGACCGATCTGATCCTGATCGATCTGGGCCGTGGCCAAAACCGCATGGGCGCTTCGATTTTGGCCCAGACCCACGGCAAACTTGGCAAACACGCACCGGACGTTGATGACGCAGAAGACCTCAAAGCCTTTTTCGCCGTCATCCAGGGCCTGAATGCTGACGGCCATCTGTTGGCTTACCACGACCGTTCCGATGGCGGTTTGCTGACTAGCGTGATCGAAATGGCGTTTGCCGGTCACTGCGGTCTGAACCTAAACCTCGACTGCCTGACCGAAAACGCCAGCGAAATCCCGGCCATCCTGTTCAACGAAGAACTGGGTGCGGTGATTCAAGTGCGTCAAGACGCAACCGCAGAAGTGCTGGCTCAATTCAGCGTTGCTGGTTTGGGCGAGTGTGTTGCCGTGATCGGTCAGCCACTGAACAATGGCGAAGTGACTATCAGCCATCAGGGCGAAACGGTCTTTGAAGGCCAGCGCCGTCTGTTGCAACGTCAGTGGGCAGAGACTAGCTACCAGATCCAACGTCTGCGTGATAACGCCGACTGCGCCGATCAAGAATTCGATGTGCTGCTGGAAGAAGATAATCCGGGCCTGAGCGTCAAACTGGGCTTTGATGTCAACGACAACATCAGCGCGCCGTACATCAAAAAAGGTATTCGCCCACAGGTTGCCGTACTGCGTGAGCAGGGCGTCAACGGTCAGGTTGAAATGGCAGCGGCGTTTGACCGTGCTGGTTTCAACGCGATCGATGTGCACATGAGCGACATTCTGGCTGGTCGTGTCGACCTCAATGAGTTCAAAGGTCTGGTTGCTTGCGGCGGCTTCTCTTACGGTGATGTGCTGGGTGCCGGTGAAGGCTGGGCCAAGTCAGCGTTGTTCAACACCCGTGCACGTGATGCGTTCCAGGGCTTCTTCGAGCGTAGCGACAGCTTCAGCCTAGGTGTGTGCAACGGTTGCCAGATGATGTCCAACCTCAGCGAACTGATCCCGGGCAGTGAGCTTTGGCCACACTTTGTGCGTAACCGCTCAGAGCAGTTCGAAGCCCGTGTTGCCATGGTTCAGGTACAAGAGTCGAACTCGATCTTCCTGCAAGGTATGGCGGGTTCGCGCATGCCAATCGCTATCGCTCACGGCGAAGGTCATGCCGAGTTCGCCAGTGAAGAAGCACTGCTTCAGGCCGATCTGTCGGGTTCTGTAGCGCTGCGCTTCGTCGACAACCACGGCAAAGTGACTGAAAGCTATCCGGCCAACCCTAACGGTTCGCCGCGTGGGATTACCGGTCTGACCAGTCGCGATGGCCGTGTGACGATCATGATGCCGCACCCGGAGCGTGTGTTCCGCGCTGTACAGAACTCGTGGCGTCCTGAAGAGTGGAACGAAGATGCGCCGTGGTTGCGCATGTTCCGTAACGCTCGCGTCTGGGTTGATTAAGGCATTCTGAAGTTCAATGCCCGTTAGACGCATATCCCTTGTGGGAGCGGGCTTGCTCGCGATGGCATAGACGCGGTTTAACAGAAACCGTGTTGACTGCATCGCTGGCAAGCCAGGCTCCCACAGGTTTTCAGGCGTGTTCAACAGAGTGCTCGCTTATGTACAAGCTCAGCTTTTTCGTTCCGCCGAGTCATGTTGACGAGGTCAAAAGTGCTGTATTTGCCGCCGGTGGCGGTCGAATCGGCACCTATGACCACTGCGCCTGGCAGACCATGGGGCAGGGCCAGTTTCGTGCACTGGATGGCAGTCAGCCGTTCATTGGGCAAACGGGTCAGGTCGAGTATGTCGGTGAATGGAAAGTTGAGCTGGTCATTGCAGACGAGTTGATTCACGCCGTGGTGGCTGCGCTCAAGCACAGTCACCCGTATGAAACACCTGCGTATGAAGTGTGGCGCTTGGCTGATATTTAGCCCGGCGCTGCATGAAAAAGCCCGCTGACCCTTATGGGGCAGCGGGCTTTTTAGTGCGCGGTATTTTTTTGCGGGTTAAGGGCGTATCTCAACCATCGTGCCGTTTTTGACCATGTTCCAGACTTCGCGCATTTCATAGTTTTTCATCGCGATACACCCATCGGTCCAATCCAGGGTATGGAACAGTTCTTCAGGGTTGTCTTCGGAGTCCGGTGTACCGTGAATCATGATCATTGAACCTGGGTTCACACCTTCACGCCGTGCAGTCGCTGCATCGCTAATGTTGGGGTAGTTGATATGCATGGCCAAGTTGAATTTGTCGCTTTTCTTACGCCAGTCCACCCAGTAAAGCCCTTCGGGTGTGCGCTTGTCGCCTTCGCGCATTTTTGGCCCTTTGGGTTGTTTGCCCAATGAGATGCGGTAGGTCCTGATGGGTTTTCCATCGCTGATCAGCTCCAGCTTGCGTGCTGATTTGAGCACCAAGATTTTGTCGACGCTTTTACTGTCACCAGCTCGGGGTAACGCTACCGGCGATTTAAGCACCAGATCTTTATCGACGGGTTTACCGTTGATTGTCATGACGACAGCGGCTTGGCAGGTAATAGCAAACGACAGGCAAAGAGCAGCAAGCAACCAACGCATTAGAGGGGTATTCCTGAGGTACGAGGCAAACGACATTATTGTGGGTGTTTAATCAACTCTGCCAGTGGCGGCACAGCTTCGCTGCGCACAGGATAGGTCTGTGTTAGGCGATCTGAAAAAAAGCATTCTAGGGTACGGCTGACGGTGCGAAAAGCTAACTCGGACCAAGGGATGTCAGCCTCATCAAACAAACGCACCTCCAGGCTTTCTTCGCCGGCTGAAAAGTCGAGGCTTTGCAGTTCGGCGCGGTAGAAAATGTGCACCTGATTGATGTGCGGAACATCGATCAAGGTATAGATAGCCAGTTGTTCAACGTGGGCGCAGGCTTCTTCGAGCGTTTCGCGGCGAGCGGCTTGTTCGACGGTCTCACCGTTCTCCATAAACCCTGCGGGCAGGGTCCAGTAACCTTTGCGCGGTTCGATGGCGCGTCGGCACAACAGCACTTGTTTGCCCCACGTAGGTAGGCAGCCAGCGACGATATTCGGGTTTTGATAATGAATGGCGTGGCAATGGTCGCAGACATAACGCAGGCGAGAATCGCCTTGCGGGATATGTTGACTGACAGCGTTGCCGCACTGGCTGCAAAATTTCATGCTGTGCTCTCTGGTTCTGGCGCCTATCTTGGGGCTGGGGCCGGATTACGGCAAGCGCCACTTTTCCCCCTGCGACAGCGTGGGGCTTGGGTGAGCCGGGCAATTTGGTGCATGATGCCCGATAAGTGACGGATCGAGATGACCTATGCTGGACGAGCTACTTAGCCGTGTGAGTCGCTATACCCCACGGACGTTGGAAACAGACCTGCGCTTTCCCGAGGCTGCTGTACTCCTGCCGGTGACGCGCAGTGCTGAGCCCGAACTGATTTTGACCCTGCGCGCCAGCGGGTTGTCGACCCATGGCGGCGAAGTAGCCTTCCCCGGTGGACGGCGCGACCCTGAAGACCCGGACCTGGTGTTTACCGCGCTGCGTGAAGCCGAAGAAGAAATCGGTTTGCCACCGGGCCTAGTCGAAGTCATCGGCCCACTTAGTCCCCTGATCTCATTGCACGGTATTCGAGTAACGCCTTATGTCGGGTTGGTCCCGGACTATGTTGAGTATTTGGCGAATGATGCCGAGATTGCTGCCGTGTTCAGCGTACCGCTTGATTTTTTCCGTCAGGACCCGCGTGAGCACACCCACCGCATCGACTATCAGGGGCGCAGTTGGTATGTGCCCAGTTACCGCTTTGGCGTGTACAAAATCTGGGGCCTGACGGCGATCATGATCGTTGAACTGATGAACCTGCTGTACGACGACGTGAACATCAGTCTGCATACCCCACCCGAACGATTCATCAATATTTAGAGCTGTCAGCAGACAGCCACGCTTGCCTTGAGGACATCAGCATGAAATATCGCTTGGGCGACTCGCACGTCGAAACGCATCCCGACAGTTGGGCGGCTCCCAACGCCACCTTGATCGGCAAGGTGCGTCTGGAAGAAGGCGCCAGTGTCTGGTTTAACGCTGTATTGCGCGGTGATAACGAACTGATCCTGATCGGCAAAGACAGCAACGTCCAGGACGGCGCGGTGATGCACACCGACATGGGCTACCCGCTGACGCTGTGCACCGGCGTAACTATTGGTCATAACGCCATGCTGCATGGCTGCACGGTCGGTGATTACAGCTTAATCGGCATTAACGCGGTGATTCTCAATGGCGCCAAGATCGGCAAGCATTGCATCATCGGCGCCAACTCGCTGATCGGTGAAGGCAAGGAAATACCTGATGGCTCGCTAGTCATGGGGTCGCCGGGCAAAGTGGTCCGAGAACTGACCGATGAGCAGAAAAAAATGCTCGAAGCCAGCGCTGCGAATTACGTGAAAAACGGCCAGCGTTATGCGCGTGACCTCACGGTGCAAGACAGTGAGTGAGGTTGAACGCCCAGTCGCCTCGCCGTGCGTGAACATTTGCGCACTGGACGATGATGATGTGTGCACCGGTTGTCAGCGCACCGTGGCTGAAATCACCCGCTGGAGCCGCATGACCAACCCTGAGCGTCGCGAAGTGCTGGCTTTGTGTCATGAGCGCGCCACGTCCAGCGGAGTGATGTGGGTGTTGGGCAGCTAGACATAAACCTTGGAGCGAGCAACCTCGCTCCTACAAAATTTGACATGACTCAAGTACCCTGTGCGCCTTATTTAGAGGTGTCGCCCGCTCCCATGCTGTTTCTAATCGCCTACATCACCAGCGTCGTGCTGATTAACTACGCGTTTTCCACGGCCCCGCACCTGGACATCATCTGGTCTGCGTGGGGCGGGCTGGTCTTCGTGTTGCGCGACATGGTGCAAACCCGCTTTGGGCACGGTGCCATTTTGGCTATGCTAGCCGCGCTGGTGTTGTCATATGTCACCTCCGACCCTTCCATCGCCTTGGCTAGTGCTACGGCCTTTGCGGTGTCGGAGTGCATAGATTGGCTGGTGTTCAGCATCACCAAGCGGCCGTTGCATGACCGGCTCTGGATCAGCTCGGCGCTGAGCATCCCGATTGATACCTTTATCTTCTTCGGCATGATCGACGCCTTTACGCCGGGCGTGATCCTTACGGCGATGGCCTCTAAGTTCGCCGGTGTCACCTGTGTCTGGTTGGCGATGGCCTGGCGTTTGCGCAAAGCCGCTGCCTAATCATGTAAAATGCCGCCTTTCTTCCCAGCAGGCGCGAGCGTTGCGAGCGCCTTCGATGATTTGCTTCCTTGAGGACCTGAAATGACCCGTATCGGAACTCCACTGTCGCCGACCGCGACTCGCGTATTGCTGTGCGGCTGCGGCGAGCTGGGTAAAGAAGTCGTCATCGAATTGCAGCGCTTGGGCGTTGAAGTGATTGCAGTTGATCGTTACGCCAACGCACCGGCCATGCAGGTTGCACACCGCAGCCACGTGATCAACATGCTGGATGGTGCGGCACTGCGTGCCGTGATCGAACTGGAAAAGCCGCACTACATCGTTCCGGAAATCGAAGCCATCGCCACCGCGACCCTGGTCGAGCTCGAAGCTGAAGGGTTCAACGTTATCCCGACTGCCCGTGCTACGTCGCTAACCATGAACCGCGAAGGTATCCGTCGTCTGGCGGCAGAAGAGCTAGACCTGCCTACCTCGCCTTACCACTTTGCTGACACCTTTGAGGATTACAGCAAGGCTGTTCAGGACTTGGGCTTCCCGTGTGTGGTCAAGCCGGTGATGAGTTCCTCGGGCAAAGGTCAAAGCCTGCTGCGCAGCACTGACGATGTACAAAAAGCCTGGGATTACGCACAAGAAGGCGGTCGTGCGGGCAAAGGTCGGGTCATCATCGAAGGCTTTATCGACTTCGACTACGAAATCACCTTGCTCACCGTGCGCCACATCGGCGGCACAACCTTCTGTGCGCCAGTCGGTCATCGTCAAGAAAAGGGCGATTATCAAGAATCCTGGCAGCCGCAAGCCATGAGCCCGATTGCACTGGCCGAGTCCGAGCGTGTCGCCAAGGCAGTGACTGAAGCGTTGGGCGGTCGTGGGCTGTTTGGCGTTGAGCTGTTTATCAAAGGCGATCAGGTATGGTTCAGCGAAGTGTCGCCGCGTCCCCATGACACCGGTCTGGTTACCCTGATTTCCCAAGATTTGTCGCAGTTTGCACTGCATGCCCGCGCCATTCTGGGCTTGCCGATCCCGTTGATCCGTCAGTTCGGCCCATCGGCATCGGCAGTGATCTTGGTAGAAGGCCAGTCGACCCAGACCGCATTCGCCAACCTCGGCGCCGCTCTGAGCGAGCCGGACACCGCGCTGCGCTTGTTTGGCAAGCCAGAAGTCAATGGCCAGCGCCGCATGGGCGTTGCCCTGGCCCGTGATGAGTCGATTGAAGCGGCTCGCGCCAAAGCCACTCGCGCCGCCCAAGCGGTTGTCGTAGAGCTGTAATAGACAATGCCCCCGTAGTCGCTGCCGAGGCACGAAGCCTGCGAGCTTTTAATCGTTAAGAGCTCGCAGCCTTCGTGCCTCGGCAGCGACTACACATCCCCGATTAAGCCACCTTATTCAGGTCCGCTTCTCTGGTTTCCTTCAGGCACAGCACAGCGATCAAGCTGAGCACTGCTGCGCCCGAGACATAGCCGCCTACCCAGCTCAAACCGCCCATCGCCACCAGCTTCTGGGCGAAGAACGGTGCAGCCGATGCACCAACAATCCCGCCGAGGTTATAGGCCGCAGAGGCGCCGGTGTAACGCACACGGGTCGGGAACAGTTCCGGGAGCAGGGCGCCCATGGGGGCAAAAGTCACGCCCATCAAAAACAGCTCAATGCATAAGAACAGCGCCACGCCCCACGTGGTGCCGTGAGTGAGCAGCGGTTCCATCAAAAAACCAGACAGAATTGCCAGTACGCCTCCGACCACTAACACCGGCTTGCGCCCGTAACGATCGCTGGCCCACGCCGACAGCGGCGTCGCGGCGGCCATAAACAGCACGGCAAAGCACAGCAGGCCGAGGAATGTCTCGCGGGTGTAACCCAGTGTTGAAATGCCGTAGCTCAGCGAAAACACCGTTGAGATATAGAACAGCGCATAGCACACCACCATCGAGGCGGCGCCCAGCAACATCGGTGCCCAATATTGCGCAAAGAGTTCGACGACCGGCATTTTCACCCGTTCGTGCTGCGCCACGGCCTTGGAGAACACTGGGGTTTCTTCCAGCTTCAGGCGCACATACAGGCCGACCATCACCAGCGCGGCGCTTAGCAGGAACGGAATCCGCCAGCCCCATGAGCGGAACTGCTCGTCGCTAAGAGACATGGCCAGTATCAGGAACAAGCCGTTGGCGGCCAGAAAGCCAATAGACGGGCCTAACTGCGGGAACATGCCGAACCAGGCGCGTTTGCCTTTCGGTGCGTTCTCGGTGGCCAGTAATGCCGCGCCGCCCCATTCGCCACCCAGCCCCAGGCCTTGGCCGAAGCGCAGCACGCACAGCAGAATCGGGGCCCAGGCGCCAATCGTGGCGTAACCCGGCAGCACGCCGATCAAGGTGGTACACACGCCCATCAATAGCAAGGAGGCGACCAAGGTGGATTTACGTCCGACTCGGTCACCGAAATGGCCGAATAAAAATGAACCCAGCGGGCGTGCAAGAAAGGCGATACCAAAGGTTAGGAAGGCCGACAGCATTTGCGCTGTGCCAGAGGTTTGCGGGAAAAATACCGGGCCGATGACCAGTGCAGCCGCCGTGGCATACACATAGAAGTCGTAGAACTCGATGGCCGTGCCAATAAAACTGGCTGTCGCGACGCGGGTAGCGGAATTGACCGGCTTGTCGGACGAGGCTTCGCTGTAAGTGGTGCTGGTGGTCATGCGCATATCCCTGACAGTTATGAGCTTCTGGGTCGAATCAGCCTTTGCGGCCGTCTGTACCAGAGCAATTTTTATGGTCGAAGGGCCCTATGGATAAGGGCAGGTGCAAACGCAGTTCGGGATGGGAGCGTGCGCCGATGTTGCATAAAGCAACCCGTCAACAGCGCTGGGTGCGGGTAGCACGCGTGTCGACGGGGCTTGGGTAAGCGCGATGATTATAGGGAGCCCTGTTCGAATGTAACAAGACCTTACGCGGCGATTAAGCCGCGGGCTTGACGCTGTCGTGCCAGATCAGTACGCGGCTCACGCGGTTTTCTTCCGTCGCGAGAATTTCTAGGCGGTAGCGGCCGATCTTCAGGCAAACGGTGCTTTCTGGAATGGTTTCCAGTGCTTCGGTGACCAGCCCGTTAAGGGTTTTCGGGCCATCGCTGGGCAGGTGCCAGCCCAGGCTTTTATTTAGCTCGCGAATAGAGGCAGCGCCATCCACCACAAAGCGGCCGTCCGGGAGCGGCTCAATATGAGGGTTGTCGAGATTTTGCTCGTTTTCAAATTCGCCGACGATTTCTTCAAGAATGTCTTCGAGGGTCACGATGCCGAGTACTTCGCCGTATTCGTCAACCACCACGCCCATTCGGCGTTGCTGTTTGTGGAAGTTGAGCAGTTGCAGTTGCAGCGGGGTGCTTTCTGGGACGAAGTACGGTTCGTGGCACACCGCAAGCAATGCTTCTTTGGTCAGGCTGGCGTCGGGCAACATGTGTTGGATATGCCGGGTGTTGAGGATGGCCTCGACCTGGTTTATGTCGTTATGAAAAACCGGCAGGCGGGTGCGCTTGGTGAGGCGCAGCTGCTCAATCAACTCGTCAATGGAGTCGTCCAGATTGAGCCCTTCAACGTCACTGCGTGGAATCAGGATGTCGTTGACGGTGATGTTGTCCAGCGCATGAATGCCCGAAATCAGCGTAGTACGGCCATTGGCCTGCTCGGCGTCGCCCTCAGAGTTTTCGCTGTGAGTCTGCAGAGGTTCGTCGCGATGTCCCTTGATGGCCTTGTTGCGCGAAGTCTTGCCAATAAAAAAACCCAGTCCCAGAAACAGCAGGGCCAATACTGCGAGCATTGGCCCGTGGGGCAAGCTATCCATTTTTATCGCCCGTCAGATATGCAGAATGTATTCGCGAACCAGTTTGCTGCCAAAGTACGCCAGCATTAACAGGCAGAAACCAGCTAGCGTCCAGCGAATGGCTTTGTGTCCGCGCCAGCCGAGGTGATTTCGCCCCCACAGCAGCACGCTGAAGACCACCCAGGCGAGGCAGGCTAGCAAGGTTTTGTGAACCAAATGCTGCGCAAACAGGTTGCCGAGAAATACCCAGCCGGAAATCAACGACAGAGACAGCAGCGACCAACCGGCCCAAAGGAAGCCAAACAGCAGGCTTTCCATGGTTTGCAGCGGCGGGAAGTTTTTGATCAGGCCCTTTGGGTGCTTGTGCTTGAGCTGGTAGTTCTGCAACGACAGCAGCAAGGCCTGGAATACGGCGATGGTGAACATGCCGTAAGCCAAGATCGACAGCAAAATGTGCAGCAGGATCCCTGGCTCTTCATTGACGATCTGGACAGTACCGGCTGGCGCGAACTCGGATAACAGCACCGTTAGCATTCCCAGTGGATAGAGAAGCAGCAGCAGGTTCTCGACCGGTATTCGTGCGCAGGCAATGAGCGTCACGATAATCACCGCCACAGCAATCAGGCTGGCCGCGCTGAAAAAGTCCAGCTCAAGACCGGCAGGGCTCAGTAAGTGCGTATACAGGCTCGCAGCGTGGACGATGACGGCGAGGATGCCAAGCGTCACCAACAGGCGTTTGTTTGCCTTGGTGCCCTGACGCAGGCAAGAGCCTTGATAGAAGGTCGCAGCGGCATATAAGCAGGCGGCGGCGAGGCTAGGTAGCAAACTGGGTGACAAGGGGAGCATAAATCCTGTTAGGCAAGCCCGAAAGGGCTGAGTTTGGCATACAACAGCCTGTACACGAAAGACCACTTAAGCGACGGCATGGTGTCCGCCGCGGCCAGTCTTCGCTATAATCCGCGACCTGCCCACGCCGCAGGCTCGCCGAGCGTCAGTTTTACACGGGCTGGGCCGCAATAACCCCGGTCTACTTTGGGCCTGAAAGGATCGCGCATGTTTGAAAATTTAACCGATCGTCTCTCGCAGACGCTGCGCCATGTCACCGGCAAGGCCAAGCTGACCGAGGACAACATCAAAGATACCCTGCGTGAAGTACGCATGGCGTTGCTGGAAGCCGACGTGGCTTTGCCAGTGGTCAAAGACTTCGTCAACTCGGTCAAAGAGCGCGCGGTCGGCACAGAAGTGTCGCGCAGCCTGACGCCGGGTCAGGCGTTTGTGAAAATTGTTCAGGCTGAACTCGAAAGCCTGATGGGCGCTGCCAACGAGGACCTCGTCCTCAATGTCACGCCGCCTGCTGTCGTTTTAATGGCTGGTTTGCAGGGGGCGGGTAAAACCACCACCGCTGGCAAGCTGGCGCGTTTCCTTAAAGAGCGCAAAAAGAAAACCGTGATGGTGGTCTCGGTCGACGTTTATCGTCCGGCCGCGATCAAACAGCTGGAAACCCTGGCGGGCGAAGTGGGCGTTACGTTCTTCCCGTCCGATATCAGCCAAAAGCCTGTGGCCATCGCACAAGCGGCTATTAATGAAGCCAAGCTCAAGTTTATTGATGTCGTAATCGTCGATACCGCCGGTCGTTTGCACGTCGACGCCGAGATGATGGCCGAGATCCAAGCGCTGCACGCGGCAGTCAAGCCTGCAGAAACCCTGTTCGTGGTCGATGCTATGACCGGTCAGGATGCCGCCAACACGGCCAAGGCTTTTGGTGATGCGCTGCCGTTGACCGGTGTGATCCTGACCAAGGTCGACGGTGATGCTCGTGGCGGTGCGGCGCTCTCCGTGCGCTCGATCACTGGCAAGCCGATCAAGTTCATCGGTATGGGCGAGAAGAGCGACGCGCTCGAACCGTTCCACCCAGATCGTATTGCTTCGCGCATCTTGGGCATGGGCGACGTGCTCAGCCTTATCGAGCAAGCAGAACAGACGCTCGATAAAGATAAAGCCGACAAACTGGCTAAAAAGCTCAAGAAAGGCAAAGGCTTCGACCTCGAAGACTTCCGGGACCAACTGCAACAGATGAAAAACATGGGCGGCCTTGGCGGTCTCATGGACAAACTGCCGAACATGGGTGGTGTGAATCTGGCGCAAATGGGCAATGCCCAGGGCGCAGCAGAAAAGCAGTTCAAGCAAATGGAAGCCATCATCAACTCCATGACTCCAGCCGAGCGTCGTGACCCTGACCTGATCAGCGGTTCGCGCAAGCGTCGTATTGCCATGGGTTCCGGCACGCAGGTGCAGGACATCGGCCGCTTGATTAAGCAGCACAAGCAGATGCAAAAGATGATGAAAAAATTCTCTGCCAAAGGCGGAATGGCGAAAATGATGCGTGGCATGGGCTCAATGATGCCCGGCGGCGGCATGCCAAAAATGTAAATTACCCGCCCGCACGCTTGCGTGCGGGTAACTCGCAGCCCTGCGAGACACCCAGCAAACCCGCGCTGTGCGGGAGCTGACCTGCCGTCATTCGTGGCGGCCTTATAGCAAATCTACATGGCACGCCGATAGGCGCCAGAAAAAGACATTTGCAAAAGTCCGGATATTCCTTAGAATATGCGGCCTTTCGGGCACCTATGCCCGCTGTGCATTTAGATTTGCAGCACCGACTACAGGAACGATGTTCACATGCTAACAATCCGTCTTGCCCTTGGCGGCTCCAAAAAGCGCCCGTTTTACCACTTGACCGTTACCGACAGCCGTAACCCACGTGACGGTTCCCACAAGGAACAAATTGGCTTCTTCAACCCGGTTGCTCGTGGTCAAGAAGTTCGTTTCTCCGTTAAAGAAGACCGCCTCGCCTACTGGCTGAGCGTTGGTGCTCAACTGTCTGAGCGTGTTGCTCAGCTGGTTAAAGAAAACGCTAAGGCTGCGGCCTGAGCAATATGAGCGTGACGCCTGAAACTGCTGATGATTTGATCGTTATCGGCAAAATCTACTCCATTCACGGCGTGCGCGGCGAAGTGAAGGTTTATTCCTTTACGGATCCAATTGATAACCTGTTGGACTACAAAAAGCTGACGCTTCGGCGCGGCAATGATGTACGACAGGCAGAGCTGGTCAGTGGCCGTTCTCATAACGGCAAGTTTCTGGTCGTGAAGCTCAAAGGTCTTGATGATCGTGATGAAGCTGGTCTTCTCCGCGAATTTGAGATCTGTGTGCCACGCAACCTGTTTCCTGAACTGACCGAAGGCGAGTACTACTGGTACCAGCTGCAGGGTCTTAAAGTGACCAACCTCGAAGGGCAATTGCTCGGAAAGGTCGTTGATCTGATGGAAACTGGCTCGAACGATGTCATGGAAGTCAAACCTTGCCCAGGTAGCCTGGACGATCGCGATCGCTTGTTGCCCTATACAGAGCAATGCGTGTTGAGCATCGACCTGCAAGCTGGCGAGATGAAGGTGGATTGGGATGCGGACTTCTAAGCGTGGCTAAATTGCGCGTAGAAGTGATCAGTTTGTTTCCCGAAATGTTTTCCGCCATCAGCGACTACGGCATCACTAGTCGTGCGGTGAAACAAGGGCTCTTGCAGCTCACCTGTTGGAATCCGCGGGACTACACAACGGACCGACATCACACTGTGGACGATCGCCCATTTGGCGGTGGTCCGGGCATGGTGATGAAGATCAAGCCTCTGGAAGATGCACTGGTTCAGGCCAGAGAAGCAGCCGGAGAGGCGGCGAAGGTTATTTACCTGTCGCCCCAAGGCCGTCAACTGAATCAGTCGGCGGTACGCGAGCTGGCGAATGAGGAAGCATTAATCCTCATTGCAGGTCGCTATGAAGGCATTGACGAGCGTTTTATAAACACTTATGTCGATGAAGAGTGGTCGATTGGTGACTATGTACTTTCCGGTGGCGAGCTACCGGCGATGGTTCTGATTGATGCGGTTACACGACTGCTGCCCGGAGCTTTAGGGCATGCGGACTCCGCCGAGGAAGATTCCTTTACGGATGGTCTGCTGGATTGCCCGCACTACACCCGACCGGAGGTGTATGCGGATCAGCGTGTTCCCGACGTATTGCTAAGTGGCAATCATGCACACATCCGGCGTTGGCGTTTACAGCAGTCCCTTGGGCGGACCTTTGAACGACGCGCCGATCTTCTGGAAAGCCGCTCGCTTTCTGGAGAAGAGAAGAAGCTGCTCGAGGAATACATCCTCGCGCGGGACGATAGTTAACAACGTATCGATGGTAGATCAGACGATCTACCTTAGGAGCACAGCATGACTAACAAAATCATCCTTGCACTCGAAGCAGAGCAGATGACCAAAGAGATCCCTCCTTTTGCCCCGGGCGACACCATTGTCGTTCAGGTGAAAGTGAAGGAAGGCGATCGTTCGCGTCTGCAAGCTTTCGAAGGTGTAGTGATTGCCAAGCGTAACCGTGGCGTGAACAGTGCTTTCACTGTTCGTAAAATCTCCAACGGTGTTGGCGTAGAGCGTACTTTCCAGACCTACAGCCCGCAAATCGACAGCATGGCTGTGAAGCGTCGCGGTGACGTTCGTAAAGCCAAGCTGTACTACCTGCGTGACCTGTCCGGTAAAGCAGCTCGCATCAAGGAAAAACTGGCTTAAGTCCAGCTTCCCGATGCAGAAAAAAGCAGCCTTCGGGCTGCTTTTTTGTTGCCTGAAATTTGTCAGACCTTTGTCCAGTTGTAGGTAGTAAAAAGCATGACTTCGCGTGAGCAAGAGATCCACCGCCGTACAGAATTGTCCGTCACCCGCATCACCAAAGCCGTATTCCCCTCGACCACCAACCACCACAACACCTTATTTGGCGGCACTGCGTTGGCTTGGATGGACGAAGTCTCGTTCATCGCAGCGACACGTTTTTGCCGTTTGCCGCTGGTCACCGTCTCGACCGACCGCATCGACTTCAACCACCCGATTGCAGCGGGCTCGATTGTCGAGTTGATTGGCCGCGTGGTTAAAGTGGGCAATACCAGCCTCAAGGTAGAGGTCGAAGTGTATGTCGAGAGCATGAGCTGTGATGGCCGTGAACTGGCGATCCAGGGCTTGTTCAGTTTTGTCGCCATTGATGACGACAAGCGCCCGGTGCCGGTGTTGCCGGGGTATTAAAATACCGGGATTGCCGTGTGTAGCTGCGGGCTGGGGACAAGGATCGCCGTCCGTAGCAGTTGTCGAGCTTTGCGAGGCTACGTCCGGTTGCGCAGCAGCCGTAAAACCATCCAGCCCGGTTTACCAGAGCACGATCGAAGGGCCATTCAGTCGTCCTGCCTGATTAGCGCCAGCAATGTCCACCCTGTCCCCGGTTTCAGCTCGCTTTGAGGTGTTACCACATGCACCCAGCCATTGTTGTCGCGGGCAAAGAGCAGGGTGGCCCGCTTGCCGTGCAACTGCTGGTAATCCTCCCAGGTAAAGTTGTCGGTCAGGTTGGTGCTGTACAGCTCTGCGCCCTGGCTCATCTCGCTGGCCAGCTGCCCGTAGGTCAGCGCCGGATTGCCCAGCGCAAGGCCACGGTACTCATGGCTGGCACGGTGTTTGTCGGTGCGACGGTTGTCCTGAATGTTGGCCAAGGCAAACACGCGCCGTGGCCCAAATTCATGAAGAAAGCGCACGGCGGCCAGCGTGTTTAGTTCCCCCGACGCTGACAAGGCCAGCAAATGCCCTAGCCCCACTAAATCAAGGTGCGTCTCTGCATGCTGAGAAGCCGGATTCCCAAAGTAGGTGGGTAAATTGTCCATGCGTGCTGCTCGAATGTTTTCCCAGTTGGAATCAGTCAGCACCACGCGGCTGCCCAATTGTTGCAGTGCTTTGCCGATGACTCGGGCCGGGCCGTTGGCACCCACGATCAAAAATCCGCTGGGCGCAGGTTCTGCCACTTTTAGTAGGCGTGCCAGCGGGCGAGCCGTAGCGCTTTGTAGCACCACGGTACCAATGATCACCGCAAAGGTGAGCGGCACCAGCAGCAGTGCACCTTCATGGCCCGCTTCGTTCAATCGAATCGCAAAAATCGCCGACACGGCCGCCGCAACAATCCCGCGTGGCGCAATCCAGGCCAGCAATGCGCGTTCACGCCAGTTCAGTTTTGAGCCGAAGGTTGAGAGCAGCACGTTCAACGGGCGGGCGATCAGTTGAATAATCAGCAACAACACCAGCACTGCAGGCCCGAGGCCGATCATGGCGTTCAAGTCCAGGCGTGCTGCGAGCAAAATAAACAGACCTGAAATCAAAAAAACACTCAGGTTTTCTTTGAAGTGCAGAATGTTGCGCACATCCACGCCTTTCATGTTGGCCATCCACATGCCCATCAGCGTGACCGCCAACAAGCCGGACTCGTGCATCACCTGATTAGCGGCAATAAAAACCCCAAGCACGGCGGCCAGTGTTGCCAGGCTTTGGAGGTACTCCGGCAGCCACTGCTTGCGCACGATATGTCCCATGACCCAGCCGCCAATGATGCCGAACAGGCTGCCGCACACGATCACCCCGGCAAAGGTCAACAAACTTTGGCTCAGGCCGTTATCAGTAGCGCGGGCGATGATAAAACTGTAAACGACCACCGCGAGCAGGGCGCCAATTGGATCGATGACGATGCCTTCCCAGCGCAGGATGTTGGCAATCGATGCTTTGGGCCGCACCACGCGCAGCATCGGCACAATCACCGTTGGCCCGGTGACCAACGTCAGGGTGCCAAACAGCAATGCCAGCAGCCAGTCAAAGCCCAGCAGCCAGTGTGTGGCCAGCGTAATCACTGCCCAAGTTGAGAGCGCACCGATGGTGACCAGTCGATGCACGACGCTGCCGATTTCACGCCACTCGGACAGGCGCAGGGTCAAGCTACCTTCAAATAGAATCAACGCTACCGCCAGCGAAACCAGCGGCATGAGCATGGGGCCGAACAGTGCTTGTGGGTCCAGCCAGCCTAAAACCGGCCCGACTACTATTCCGGTCAGCAGTAAAAATAAAATAGCGGGCAGCTTAAGACGCCAAGCCAGCCATTGAGAAGCAAGAGCTGCAATGCCAATGCCACCGAAGGACAGCAAAATTTGTTGTTCGGTCATCGTCCGATCCTGTAAGAACGTAGGGTTTATGGCATCAGCTGGCTATGAAAGACTAGCGGGCGCTATTTCAGTTCACATTTTATTTATGCGCGGCTTACGGGCCGTGCTGCACGAGTGCCAATGCCTGCTATCGATAACCCTCTCATCGACCGCTTTCTGGATGCCTTATGGCTGGAAAAAGGATTGTCGGACAATACCCGCGATGCCTATCGCAGCGATTTGGCTCTGTTCAATGGCTGGTTGCAGGAACGCGAGATTGAACTGATGAATGCTGGCCGGGACTTGATCCTCGATCATCTGGCCTGGCGTCTTGATCAGGCCTATAAACCGCGTTCGACTGCACGCTTTTTGTCCGGGGCGCGTGGCTTCTATCGCTATTTACTGCGTGAAAAGCTGATTGCCGTCGATCCAACGTTGCAAGTTGATATGCCGCAGTTGGGTAGGCCGTTGCCCAAGTCACTGTCAGAAGCTGATGTAGAGGCGTTACTCGCCGCCCCGGACCTGAGCGATGCCATCGGTCAGCGTGACCGCGCCATGCTTGAAGTGCTGTATGCCTGCGGTCTGCGGGTGACCGAGTTGATCAGCTTGACCCTGGAGCAGGTCAATCTGCGGCAGGGTGTTTTGCGGGTGATGGGCAAAGGCAGCAAGGAGCGGCTGGTGCCGATGGGAGAGGAGGCGATTGTTTGGGTCGAGCGTTACATGCGCGATGCCCGCCATGAGTTATTGAGCGGCCGCCCCAGCGATGTGTTGTTCCCCAGTCAGCGTGGTGAGCAAATGACTCGCCAGACCTTCTGGCATCGGATTAAGCATCAGGCCAAGGTGGCCGGGATCGACAAGTCGCTGTCTCCGCACACCTTGCGTCACGCCTTCGCCACCCACTTGCTCAACCACGGTGCCGATTTGCGCGTGGTGCAGATGTTGCTGGGGCACAGCGACCTGTCCACAACACAGATTTATACCCATGTGGCGCGGGCTCGCCTGCAAGACCTGCACGCCCTTCATCACCCACGGGGTTAAGACAGATGACACACGGCCAGAGTCGGTCTTACAGGTCATCTGTGGTAGGCTTTGCCGGTTTCGAAAGCGAGCCGCCAAAACCCTTTTTAGATCCGGGTATTCAGGTTTGGCCGTTTGTCCGCCTTCAGGAGTTCACATGCGCTTGATCCACATGTTTGCCGCCGCAGCCATTGCGTTGGTCAGTACTTTTTCTTTTGCCGACACCGGTGCCGAACAAGCCATTCGCAAAAGCCTTGAAACGCTGCAACTGGATGTTCCTGTCGAGAGCATTAGCGCCAGCCCGCTGGCCGGCCTCTACGAAGTCAAGCTCAAAGGCAGTCGTGTGCTGTACGCCAGTGCCGATGGTCAGTTCATCGTCCAAGGCTACATGTTCCAGCTTAAAGACGGTAAGCCGGTAAACCTGACCGAAAAAGCTGAGCGTTCCGGCGTCGCCAAGTTGATCAACGGGATTCCAGTGGCTGAAACCGTGGTTTACCCAGCGATTGGCGAAACCAAATCACATATCACCGTCTTCACCGACACCACGTGCCCGTATTGCCATAAATTGCACGGCGAAATCCCAGCGTTGAACAAAATGGGCATTGAAGTGCGCTATGTTGCGTTCCCGCGTCAGGGCCTCGGCTCTGAGGGTGACCAACAACTGCAAGCCGTCTGGTGTTCCGCGGACAAGAAAGGCGCCATGGACAAGATGACTGACGGCAAAACGGTTAACGCCCCAAAATGCGCCAACCCGGTGGCAAAGCAGTTCGCGTTGGGTCAGTCGATTGGTGTTAACGGTACGCCAGCCATCGTTTTGGCTGATGGCCAGGTGATTCCGGGCTATCAGCCTGCTGCGCAGGTTGGCAAGCTGGCACTCAGTGTTAAATAATCCTGCGTCGTTACGCTAAGCCGGTAACGATCATGGCCGGGCAGTTCAACTGCCCGGCTATTAATAGAGAACCGTGGCAATCCACGGTTGTTTTTCACGGCCGACCTTGAGTCGGCCGTTTTATGGGGAATTCAGCGTGAATCCGGTCAAAGTAGGTATCTGTGGGCTCGGGACCGTCGGTGGCGGCACCTTCAACGTACTAAAGCGTAACGCCGAGGAGATTGCCCGCCGTGCCGGGCGTGGTATCCAGGTTGCGCAAATTGCCATGCGTACGCCAAACCCTCAGTGCGACATTACCGGTACCCCCATTACCAACGATGTATTCGCTGTTGCGACCAACCCTGAAATTGACATCGTTATCGAGCTGATTGGCGGCTACACCATCGCCCGCGAACTGGTGCTCAAAGCCATCGAAAACGGCAAGCACGTAGTCACAGCCAACAAGGCGCTGATTGCTGTTCACGGCAACGAAATCTTCGCCAAGGCCCAAGAAAAAGGCGTGATCGTGGCGTTCGAAGCCGCGGTTGCCGGTGGTATCCCGGTGATCAAGGCCATTCGTGAAGGCCTGTCGGCGAACCGCATTAACTGGGTGGCGGGCATTATCAACGGCACGGGTAACTTCATCCTCACTGAAATGCGCGAAAAGGGCCGTACGTTTGAAGACGTGCTGGCTGAAGCGCAGGCGCTGGGCTACGCCGAAGCCGACCCGACGTTCGACGTTGAAGGTATTGATGCCGCGCACAAACTGACGATTCTGGCGTCGATTGCCTTTGGCATTCCGCTGCAATTTGACAAGGCCTACACCGAAGGCATCACCAAACTGACCACTGCTGACGTGAACTACGCCGAAGCGCTGGGCTATCGCATCAAGCACCTGGGCGTTGCACGCAGCACGGCCAGCGGCATCGAATTGCGGGTTCACCCGACCTTGATCCCGGCTGATCGTCTGATCGCCAACGTCAACGGCGTGATGAATGCCGTCATGGTCAATGGCGATGCGGCAGGTTCGACACTGTTCTACGGCGCTGGCGCTGGTATGGAGCCTACGGCGTCCTCGGTGGTTGCTGACCTGGTGGACGTGGTGCGTGCCATGACCTCCGACCCTGAGAACCGCGTGCCGCACTTGGCTTTCCAGTCGGACTCGCTGTCTGACCATCCGATTTTGCCGATCGAAGCGTGCGAAAGCGCTTACTACCTGCGTATCCAGGCCAAGGATCATCCGGGCGTATTGGCTCAAGTGGCTAGCATCTTGTCGGAGCGTGGTATCAACATTGAATCGATCATGCAGAAAGAAGTTGAAGAGCATGACGGTCTAGTGCCAATGATTCTGCTGACCCATCGTGTGTTGGAACAGCACATGAACGATGCCATCACCGCGTTGGAAGCCTTGCAAGGCGTGGTTGGCCCGGTTGTTCGCATCCGCGTAGAAAGTCTCAATTAATGAAGCAGCGGCAAGCGACAAGCTACAAGCTGCAAGCAGGAGCCGATTGGCTTTTACTTGCGGCTTGCGGCTAAACCGCTTGGCGCTCAAACCGAAGGTTTGAAAAAAATGCGCTATATCAGCACCCGTGGCCAGGCACCGGCCCTGAATTTTGAAGATGTCCTGTTAGCCGGTCTGGCCAGCGATGGCGGTTTGTACGTTCCTGAAAATTTGCCGCGTTTTACGCAAGAAGAAATCGCTTCGTGGGCGGGTCTGCCGTACCACGAATTGGCATTCCGGGTGATGCGCCCGTTTGTCACCGGCAGCATTCCTGATGCCGATTTCAAAAAAATTCTGGAAGAAACCTACGCAGCTTTTGCTCACAGCTCGGTTGCCCCGCTGCGCCAGCTCAAGGGTAACGAATGGGTGCTTGAGTTGTTCCACGGCCCTACGCTGGCGTTCAAGGACTTTGCCCTGCAGTTGCTGGGCCGCTTGTTGGATTACGTACTGGCCAAGCGTGGCGAGCGCGTAGTGATCGTTGGCGCGACGTCCGGTGATACCGGCTCGGCTGCGATTGAAGGCTGCAAGCATTGCGAAAATGTGGATATTTTCATCCTGCACCCGCATAACCGGGTGTCGGAAGTTCAGCGTCGCCAAATGACCACGCTGTTCGGTGACAACATCCATAACATCGCCATCGAAGGCAACTTCGATGACTGCCAAGAAATGGTCAAAGCCAGCTTTGCTGACCAAGGCTTCCTCAAAGGCACGCGACTGGTTGCTGTGAACTCGATCAACTGGGCGCGGATCATGGCCCAGATCGTTTATTACTTCCACGCAGCCCTGCAATTGGGTGGTCCGCACCGTTCTGTATCGTTCTCGGTACCAACCGGCAACTTCGGCGATATTTTTGCGGGCTACCTGGCACGCAACATGGGCTTGCCGATCAACCAGTTGATCGTAGCGACCAACCGCAATGACATCCTGCACCGCTTCATGAGCGGCAATCAGTACGCCAAAGACACCCTGCACGCGACCTTGTCGCCGTCGATGGACATCATGGTTTCCTCGAACTTCGAGCGTCTGTTGTTCGACCTGCACGGGCGCAATGGTGCGGCGGTTGCTGGCCTTATGGATGCGTTCAAGCAAACCGGCAACTTCAGTGTTGAAGAAGACCGCTGGACCGAAGCGCGTCGCTTGTTCGACTCGCTGGCTGTCAACGACGAGCAAACGTGCGAAACGATTGCCCAAGTGTTCGCTGAAACGGGCGAAGTGCTGGATCCGCACACGGCCATCGGCGTCAAGGCAGCTCGCGAGTGCCGTCGTAGCTTGGATACCCCAATGGTTATTCTGGGGACTGCGCATCCGGTCAAGTTCCCGGAGGCTGTTGAAAAAGCAGGCGTAGGAAAAGCACTAGAGCTGCCTGCTCACCTTTCGGACTTGTTTGAAAGAGAAGAGCGTTACACCGTGTTAGCCAATGACCTGAAAGCCGTACAGGCCTTTGTGAGTCAGCATGGCAACCGTGGAAAGGCACTTTAAGGGTCTTTTTCTTACGCACTTTGAAGCCCGTCATCTGACGGGCTTTTTTGTGGCTGCATGGCAAACTTGCTCCGTTTTCGCCTCCTTATGCTGGCGAGCTGTCGGTCAAGGAGGCTGTCATGCCACGTTTTTACCGCGTGCTGAAATCAGGGATGTTCTTCGCACTGTTAATCGGCCTGGTTAGCGTTAGCGCCGTCTCCCATGCTGCGCAAGGCCTGCCTTTCAAACTCCCAAAAAGCTTTATCGAACTTCCCCCTTTAAAGATTGATCGCGAACTACAGCAATGGTTGATAGAGCGTGGTCCGTTGCGCGTAGGTATCACCTTGGGTGGTTACGTGCCGATGGACACCGTCACCGATCGCAATCGTTATCAGGGCATCAGTGCCGACTACCTCAGCCTTGTGCGTGACAAGTTGGGCGCAACGGTTGAAATATTGGGGTTCAACAAGCGCGACCAAGCGGTGGCTGCGTTGCTCTCAGGCAGGATCGACATTCTGGCCAGTGCCAACGGCTATGAACGCGGCGTTGAAGGCATGATTTTTTCCAAGGAGTATGTGGTCGGCCGCTCTGTCATTGTGGGCCGAGGAGCTAACTCCGCAGCAGATAACGAGTGGGGCGGTAAGAAGATCGGCTTTTTGGAAGGGGAAGTCGATGAGAAGGTGGCTGATGCGTTTTATCCCCGCAGCGAGATCGTTCTGACTCCGACGCTGCACAGCGCACTCGAAGCGCTTTCTGAGGGTGATATTGATGCGCTGGTGGGAAATGAACTGATTATTAAAGCCTTCAAACCTGCCACGTCCTACACGGACATGCGAATTCTAGGTGACAGTGCATTACCGGTATCTGGTTTTACCTTTGCCACCCGGCGCGATGATCCTCAGTTGCTGGCATTGATTGATCGAGCACTGAGCAGCGTGGATGACGGCGTTGCGCGGCTAATACGTTCACGTTGGACAACCGGGCTAGGGGACGGCATCGGCCAGCAGCACATTAAGTTGCTGCCCAGAGAGCATGCTTGGATTAAGAAAAATCCGGTGGTCATTGTCGCCTCTCAGCAATATCCACCCTATGTCTTTAAAACGGCTGGAAAAGGCTGGGATGGGCTGACCGTGGATATTTTGGCGCGTATTTCTCGGATGACCGGTTTGCAGTTTTTGCACCAAGAAAGTTTTTCTACCGTACAAACTCTAGAAATGATCAAAAGCGGCAAGGCGCAAATGAACACCACCCTGGCCAAAAATGCCGAGCGCCGGGCTTTTCTAAACTTTACGTATTCTTATGGTGGCGCGCCCTGGGTCTTCGTGGTCAACGTTAATGATTTTCGGTTGAGTTCCCTAGCTCATCTTTCAGGCCAGGTATTGGCATTGCCGGCCAAGCATGCACTGGAAGCCATGATTCGCCGCGATTATCCCGAGATCACGTTACACATGGTCGAGAACTATACCCAGGCGCGCCTCTTGGTGGAGCGCGGTGATGCGATTGCCACCATTCAGAATGAAACACAGGCTTATATCAATCCGACAAAACGGCTGAAAGTCGGGCGAAGCGTCGATGGCCGATGGTCTTCAGACAATTTTTCGGTCTCGAATCAGTCTCCTGAACTGCTCGACATCCTCAACAAAGGTTTGGAGGCGTTGCCAGTGGCTGAAATGCAGGCACTGAGGATCAAGTGGCTGCACGAGGTTGGCAAGCAGCCCGAGGAATCAGCAGGTTTAACTGCGACGTGGGCCTACGCCATCATGGCCGTCGCCATTGTATTGGGCGGGATGCTGATGGTGTGGAACCGGCGACTGGCAAAACGCTTGCGACTTGAGCTAAGGGTCGAAAGCAGTTTGCGCAAGCACCAGGGGTTTCAGCAACGCTGCTTTGATGCAATCCCCTGTCCGGTTTTTGTGAAGGGCCTTGAAGCGCAAATGATCACCTGTAATCGCACTTACGAAGAGTATTTTTCGACTCGGCTCGAATTGATTTGTGGAAAAGTCATGACTGAGGCTGAGTTTTTTCCTGCCGGAGTTGCCGAGCAATTCCACACTGAAATCATGTCGGTGCTCCGTAATCGAAAGCCGTTCTATCAAAAACGCAACGAGGCATTCAAAACAGTCAATGCCGAGGTGTATTGCTGGATAGTGCCTTTCTACTCGGAGTGCGGCCATTTGGAGGGAGTGGTCGGGGGGTGGTTTGATCTCTCTGCGCAGAAAAAGTGGGGGTAGGCTGAAAAAGTGACATTTTCTGTTTGAAAATTCTTACACCTTTTTAGGACTTGTCTTATGTCGATTTTCAGATGATCGCACTAGAGTTGGTCCCCTTGCCGATAGTGTGCGCAATACCCCAAAGGTCCGTGATGCGCTTAATGAAAGTTTTGATTCTTGAAGACAATCCTTTTCAACTGATGGTGTTGCACCAGATGCTTAATGCCTTTCGCATTTTTGATGTTCTGGCTGCAGAAAGCATTGAGTCCGCCCGCAACTCTTTAGCCAATCGTGGGGGGATCGATGTTGCTATTTGTGATCTGTATTTGGATGGTTTATCCGGGCTGGACCTGATTCGAGAACTGGCTATCAAGCGCGAGGCGCAGGCGCTGATCATTCTGAGCTGTGCTTCGCCGCACATTGTAGAAAAGGCGGTGCGTACCGCTCGTCAGGGAGGGCTCGAGGTGTTGGGATGCTTGCAAAAGCCGGTAACGATCAATGGGTTAGGGCAGTTACTTGAGGCTTACAACGCACGTACCACAGCTGAAAGTGCGAATTGATTTCACGTTGCAGGGAACCTTTTATAGGTTGCCTGTGTCAGATTTTTCATCAGCAGGATCAAGTCTATTGCTCCGATACTTGTAGCCTGTTGAGCAGGTCATCATGACCTTGTTAAACCCCGAGATGACTCCCCACTTCTCGGGGTTTTTTTTGTGTTTTTTTTGTCACGGCGCAGGCGTATCCGGTAGTTGGTCTTTAGTTGTCTGGCTGGGGTCTATCCAGTAAGTGTCTGATGACGTCTGTGGCTCGTGGGCCAGATTAGCCAGCACGGTATTAATACTGGCAATAGCTCGCTGCCCTTCCGGCGTTTTTGAGCAGCCAACGTAAATAGGCTGATACGGAGGGGCGCCCTGGATGGGGTAAAAAGCCAGCGCTGTGGACGACACGCCGTATTGCTCAGCCTTTGCCTGAATTTCAGGCCAATAGCCCAGCAGCGTCTGCAAACGACCCGCCTGCTGCATTTGCAAAAGGCTGCCCAGCGCGTCGTTACCGTAATGAGTAAAGAACTGGTTCGTAGGCCCATGAGACAGTTGGTCATCAATCCATGTGCCGTAGCTGCGTTTGGCAACGAGGCCGAGTTTCACTGACTGCGAATTAAGCATGGCCAGTAAGTCGATGGAGTCATCGTGCACAAACGGGGCGATCAACGGTTGATCCTTACGCCGAATCACAAGGCCGTTACTGTGCAAGCCAATGATCGGGGTGGAGTAGGCGATTCGCTGAGCGCGGTCGTGGTTCCACACCAACATCGGGTCGCAGCTCAGCTGTGAACCTTCAAGCATTTGTATAGACCGTGCACGATTGACTTGCATGATGACGTGCTGATATTGCGGCATGTTGGCTATCAACACGGGCAGGAGTTGGTCAATGATGCCATGGCCTTTTTGTGGACCATCGTGCATCGTCAGTGGCGGTAGGTCTCGCACCAGCCAAATGAGCTTCTCTGTTGCCAGACTGTCTGAGGCCCAGAAAAGCAATGCCGATGTCAGCAAGCCTGCCCACATACCTCGTCTGGTCCAGCGACTAGTCATTGTGCTGGTCTCCTTGGCACTCATTAAAAAAGGCAAGCGAGTTAAATCGCGCCTGTGAGTTTCAAATGGTTGATGGCCGTGATGTCGTAGCCTAGTTCATTCAAGACCTCATGATTATGGGCACCCAGCTCGGGCCCGACCCAATCTGCTGAGCCTGGGGTATCAGACAGTCTTGGTACGATGCCCGGCATTTTGAAGTTTTTGCCGTCAGGCAGCTTGGCTTGCAGAAACATCTCACGGGCCAAAAACTGCGGGTCGCTGAACATGTCTTCTGCCGAAAAAATGCGGCTGGCGGGGACTTGGGCCGTGTTTAGGTGTTCAAGCACGGTCTCCAGCGGGAGTGTGGCGACCCAACGGTCGATGACGCCATACAGTTCATCACGGCGCAGGTCCCGCCCATCGTTACTGGCCAATGCTGGGTCGTTTGCTAGGTCTTCACGACCAATGATGAGCATGAAACGTTTGAAAATGGCGTCGCCGTTGGCTCCGATCTGCACGTGCTTGCCGTCCTGGCTGGTGTGAATCGAGGAGGGTGTGATGCCCGGCATGATATTGCCCGTACGTTCGCGAATAAAACCGAACACATCGAACTCGGGCACCATGCTTTCCATCATGGCGAAAATGGCTTCGTACAGCGCCACATCAACCACCTGACCCTGGCCGCCATTTACTTCGCGATGACGCAGCGCCATCAAAGCACCGATCACGCCCCACAGTGCGGCAATCGAATCGCCAATTGAAATGCCAGTGCGTACTGGAGGTCGGTCTTCGAAACCAGTGATATAGCGCAGCCCGCCCATGGATTCACCGACCGCGCCGAACCCCGGCTGGTCTTTCATCGGCCCTGTCTGACCAAAGCCTGACAGGCGCACCATCACCAGTTTCGGGTTAAGCGCGTGTAGAACATCCCAGCCCAGGCCGAGCTTTTCCAGCACGCCGGGGCGGAAGTTCTCGATCAGAATGTCAGCTTCAGTCAACAGTTGCTTGAGGATATGCAGCCCCTCCGGGTGCTTGAGGTTCAGCGTTAGGGACTTCTTGTTGCGCGCCTGCACGAACCACCACAGCGACGTACCTTCGTATAGTTTTCGCCATTTGCGCAGCGGATCTCCGCCGTCAGGTGACTCCACCTTGATGACATCAGCGCCAAATTCGGCGCAAATCCGCGATGCAAAAGGACCTGCGATCAGCGTGCCCAGTTCGATAACTTTGAGGCCTGAAAGAGGTTTGGTGGCGAGCGGCATGCGGAGTCCTTGTGCAGAGCGAGCAGATACAGCGTTTTAACATAAAAACCGCCGCAGGCTGCGAAGGGTTGCGCAGCAACCCGTTTTCTTCAAGCCTGCGCGCATCTGGGCAGATCCCTTGCAAGCCGCACGCAGTGCATACGGCACCCAGTGATCGGTGGATCGGTTAGACTTGCCGCCTTTCTCCGTATCAAGAAGCCCGTTCATGGCCCAGCCGTCCACGACCTACAAGTTTGAACTCAACCTCACCGATCTCGATCGTGGGGTCTATGAAACCGTCAAGCAGACCATCGCCCGCCACCCTTCGGAAACCGAAGAGCGCATGACCGTTCGCCTGCTGGCATACGCCTTCTGGTACAACGAGCAGCTGTCTTTTGGCCGTGGCCTTTCAGATGTCGACGAACCAGCGCTGTGGGAAAAAAGCCTGGATGACCGTGTTCTGCACTGGATTGAAGTCGGCCAGCCCGATGCCGATCGCCTGACCTGGTGTTCGCGCCGCACCGAACGTACCAGCCTGCTGGCTTATGGCAGCTTGCGTGTGTGGGAAGGCAAAGTGATCCCGGCGATCAAAAACCTGAAAAACGTCAACATTGCTGCCGTTCCACAAGAAATTCTGGAAGTCTTGGCCAAAGACATGCCGCGGGTTATCAAGTGGGACGTGATGATCAGCGAAGGCACCATTTTTGTGACTGACGACCGCGGCCAGCACGAAGTGCAGTTGCAGTGGCTGGCCGGCGAACGCGGCTAATTCCTTTTTAATATCCCGCTCTAGAGACTCTCCACCCGCTTATGCGTATCGAACCTCGTCCACTGCCTGAAACCCTGCCTTTTTTGGGCGAAATGCCGACACTGCTGACGCGGCTGTACGCAGCGCGTGGTGTGCAATCACAAGCTGAGCTGGATAAAAGCCTGGCGCGGTTGATCCCGTACCAGCAGCTCAAGGGCATCGATGCTGCGGTGGACTTGCTGGTGGTGGCGCTCGAACAGCGCCAGCGCATCTTGATCGTCGGTGACTTTGATGCCGACGGTGCCACGGCCAGTACCGTGGGCATGCTCGGTTTGCGTCTGCTGGGCGCCGCCCATGTCGACTACCTGGTGCCCAACCGGTTTGAGTATGGCTACGGCCTGACCCCCGAAATCGTTGAAGTGGCGCTGACCCGTTCGCCGCAATTGCTGATCACTGTGGATAACGGGATCTCCAGCGTCGAAGGCGTGGCGGCGGCGAAAAAAGCCGGGCTGAGCGTGCTGGTCACCGACCACCACTTGCCGGGCAACGAACTGCCGGCGGCCGATGCCATCGTCAACCCCAACCAGCCGGGTTGCGAGTTCCCCAGCAAGGCGCTGGCGGGGGTTGGGGTGATCTTCTACGTACTGATTGCCTTGCGCGCACGCTTGAACAGCCTGGGCTGGTATCAAAACAGCAAAGCCCCAAACATTGCCGAGCTGTTGGACCTTGTCGCATTGGGCAGTGTGGCGGACGTGGTGCCGCTGGATGCCAACAACCGCATTCTGGTGCACCAAGGACTTGAGCGGATTCGCGCCGGGCGTGCGCGGCCGGGGCTCAAGGCTATTCTTGAAGTTGCCAAGCGTGATCACTCGCGTATTACCTCAACCGACCTGGGGTTTATTCTCGGGCCGCGCCTCAATGCTGCCGGGCGTTTGGACGACATGAGCCTGGGCATCGAATGCCTGCTCACCGATGACGCGAACGCGGCGCGCGACATGGCCGCCCAGCTCGACGAAATGAACCAGGACCGCAAATCCATCGAGCAAGGCATGCAGCGTGAAGCGTTGGCCCAGCTCAAGGACTTGACCATAGACAGCATGCCGTTTGGCCTGTGCCTGTTCGATGCTGAGTGGCACCAAGGCGTTATCGGAATTCTGGCTTCGCGCCTCAAAGAGCGTTACTTCCGCCCCACCTTCGCCTTTGCTGATGCGGGCGAAGGCATGCTCAAAGGTTCCGGGCGTTCGGTGCCCGGTTTTCACATTCGCGATGCACTCAGTGTGGTTGCGGCGCAACACCCGGACTTGATCAGCAAGTACGGCGGTCACGCCATGGCAGCTGGCCTGACCTTGCCCGAGGCCAACTTCACGCTGTTTTCCCAAGCATTTGACGCCGAAGTAAGGCGTCAACTGCGTGAAGAAGACCTCACAGGGCGGCTATTGTCTGACGGCAGCTTAGCGGTCGAAGAGTTCCACCTCGAACTCGCGCGTGCCCTGCGAAATGCCGGGCCATGGGGGCAACACTTTCCTGAGCCGCTGTTTCATGGCGTGTTCCAGTTGGTTGAGCAGCGCATCGTGGGCGAGCGGCACTTGAAAGTGGTGCTGAAAACCGAGTGCGGCAGCGTAAAACTGGACGGCATCGCCTTCGGGATTGACCGGGAAGTGTGGCCCAACCCGACGATTCGTTGGGTTGAGCTGGCCTACAAACTCGACCTCAACGAATTTCGCGGCAACGAAACCGTGCAACTGATGATCGCCCACATCGAACCGCGTTAACTGTCGAAGGCGTCGATCTTCAAGATCAAAAGATCGTGAGACAAGCCCGATCCTTCAGACAATGCTGTTCACTTAAGTGTGGAAGCGGGCTTGCTCGCGATGTTCCTCAGAACACCGCATTTGCTCAATAAATATGCGTCATCGTTATCGACCATCGCGAGCAAGCCAGACGCCCACGGGTCTCAATGCCCACAAGATTTGAACCCCACCTCATCCGGCATTGTCGACTAGGCTGATACAAGTGCCTGGAGCCTACCCACTGGAATTAGAGGTGACCCATGAGTCTGCTGCTCGAACCCTTTACCCTGCGTCAACTGACCCTTCTCAACCGCATAGCGGTCTCGCCTATGTGCCAGTACTCCAGCGTCGACGGGCTGGCCAATGACTGGCATTTAGTTCATTTGGGCAGCCGCGCCATTGGCGGCGCCGGTTTGATTTTTACCGAAGCCACCGCCGTGACCCCCGACGGCCGTATCACCGCCCAGGACCTTGGGCTGTGGAACGATGAACAGATAGAACCCCTGCAACGCATCACTCGGTTTATCCGCGCTCAGGGCGCTGTGGCCGGTATTCAACTGGCGCATGCCGGGCGAAAGGCCAGCACTTATCGACCTTGGCTGGGCAAACACGGCAGCGTCAAAGTGGATGAGGGTGGCTGGGTGCCTGTCGGGCCTTCGACGATTGCCTTCGATCCTCAGCACACTGCACCGACGCAACTGGACGAAGGGCAGATCCAGGCAATTATTCAAGCCTTTGTCGACGCTGCCAAACGGGCGCTGGAAGCCGGTTTCTCCGTGGTTGAGGTGCACGCCGCGCACGGTTACTTGCTGCATCAATTTTTGTCACCGTTGAGTAACCAACGGCTCGACCAATACGGCGGCTCCTTTGAGAATCGCATTCGTCTGGTACTGCAAGTGACAGAGGCGGTGCGCGAAGTCTGGCCACAAGAGCTGCCTTTGTTTGTCCGGGTCTCGGCCACCGATTGGGTGGAAGACGGTTGGAACCCTGACGAGACGGTTGAGTTGGCGCTGCGCCTCAAGGCGCTGGGTGTTGACCTGATTGATGTCTCTTCAGGCGGCACGGCGGCCACGGCTGAGATTCCGGTAGGGCCAGGCTATCAAACTCGATTTGCAGAGCGTGTACGCAAAGAGTCGGGCATCGCCACTGGCACGGTTGGGATGATTACCGAGCCTGCGCAAGCCGAGCATATTTTGCGCACTGGTCAGGCAGACCTGATTTTGCTAGCCCGCGAACTCTTGCGCGACCCGTATTGGGCGTTGCACGCAGACGATGATCTCGGCGGTAAACAAGCCACGTGGCCCGCCCAATATCAACGCGCCACTCACCGTGACCAGCCGATACATGAATCGGACCTGCGCGACTGAATGGCCATGCTGACCCACCTGAACCCGAAATGAGGAGGTTGCTTATGAACACCCGTGGATTGCTCGACCAGTTGCTTAAGTCCGGCCAGGAAATGTTGGAGAAAAAAACCGGTGCATCAAGCGGTGCTCCCGGTACCAGTGCCAATAAAGGCGGCTTGGGCGACTTGTTGGGGGCTGGTGGGTTGGGTGGTTTGCTGTCGGGGGCAGGTGGCGGGGCTATGGCCGCCAGTGTTTTGGGCATGTTGCTGGGCAGCAAGGGCGGGCGTAAATATGGTGGTCAGGCGCTGACGTATGGTGGCCTGGCAGCTTTGGGTGTGCTCGCTTACAAGGCCTACGGCAATTGGCAGGCGAATCAGGGCAAAGCGCCACAAAACGAGCCGCAAACCATTGATCGAGTGCCGCCCGTGCAGGTTGAGGAGCACAGCCAGGCCATCCTTAAAGCGTTGGTGGCAGCCGCCAAGGCCGATGGGCATATTGATGAGAAAGAGCGCCAATTGATCGACGGCGAACTGAGCAAGCTCAAGCAAGACCCTGCCTTACAGCAATGGCTGCAAGCCGAACTGAATAAACCGCTCGACCCCGCCGAAGTTGCCAGCGTTGCGACCACACCCGAAATAGCTGCTGAAATGTACATCGCCAGCTTGATTTTGGTGGATGAAGAAGCGTTCGGTGAGCGGGCATATCTGGACGAACTGGCCAAGCAACTCAAACTCGATCCTGGCTTTAAGGCTGAGTTGGAAAAGCAGGTCAATGAGGCCAAAGTCTAAGAAGCATTTGTAGCCGCTGCCGCAGACTGCGATGGGCTGCGCAGCGGCCCCGAATGTCTGGATCAGCGTGGAGGTCCTGCGGCCCTTATCGCAGCCATAGGCAGTGGCTACAGAGCGTTTGACCTATGAGCCCTGGTCAAATCTCCTACTGATTTAGTGCGTATTCGCATGTAGGTTTTTTTGTTAATCGCTGTGAGAACAGTCTCAACGATCAGGCGAATCATCGCGTACCCTCGGCTATACTTCGCATCATTTGAATGGCCCCGAGGATTAACTGTGAAGAACTGGACGTTACGCCAACGTATTTTGGCGAGCTTTGCGGTGATCATCGCCATCATGTCGTTGATGGTTGTTGCGTCTTACTCTCGCTTGCTTTCCATTGAGACGAGCGAAGAGGCGGTTCGGACCGACTCGATTCCCGGGGTCTATTACAGTTCGATGGTACGCAGTGCTTGGGTCGACAGTTATGTCTTGACCCTGCAACTGGTGGGGTCGGCGACCCAGCGAGACCTGAACAGTGAAGACCGTAAGCTGTATGCCAGCTACGAGGAGCGGATGAAGCGTGAGCTGGATAACTACCGCACCACCATTTTTGATGACCAAGACCGTGCCGAGTTTGATGCGTTTGAGCGCCTCCACGTTCAATACACTCAGGCCTTGGCCGGCGTTTTAGAGTTTTATGAAGACAAAAAAACCGAACAGGCCGATGAAATGATCACTCATCAGTTGGCCCCGTTATGGATGGCCGGCCGCAAGCAACTCAACACCATCATTGACACCAATCGCACCGCTGCCAATCACGCGACAGAAGCCATTGCCAATGCCGTCACGAGCGCAAAAATCAGCATGCTGGTGTCGCTGGTAATTGCCGTGTTGGCGGCCGGGCTTTGTGGCTTCCTGTTGTTGCAGGCAATCATGTCGCCGATGCAGCGTATTGTTGCGATCCTTGAAACCATGCGTTCGGGTGACTTGAGCTCGCGTTTGAATCTGGAGCGTAAAGACGAATTTGGCGCGGTCGAAACCGGCTTCAATGCCATGATGACCGAGCTGACTGCGTTGGTGTCTCAAGCCCAACGCTCCTCGGTGCAAGTCACCACCTCGGTCACCGAAATCGCCGCCACGTCTAAGCAGCAACAAGCCACCGCCACTGAAACTGCAGCCACAACCACTGAGATTGGCGCGACTTCCCGCGAAATCGCGGCCACGTCCCGTGACCTGGTTCGCACCATGACTGAAGTGACATCGGCCGCCGATCAGGCTTCGATTCTGGCCGGCTCCGGGCAGCAAGGCTTGGCACGCATGGAAGAAACCATGCACTCGGTGATGGGCGCTGCCGATCTGGTCAACGCCAAATTGGCGATCCTCAATGAAAAGGCCGGCAACATTAACCAAGTGGTCGTGACCATCGTTAAAGTGGCTGACCAGACCAACCTGTTGTCGCTCAACGCTGCCATCGAAGCTGAAAAAGCCGGTGAATATGGCCGTGGTTTCGCCGTGGTTGCCACTGAAGTCCGCCGTCTGGCTGACCAGACCGCTGTTGCCACTTACGACATTGAACAAATGGTGCGTGAAATTCAGTCGGCCGTGTCTGCGGGCGTGATGGGCATGGACAAGTTCTCGGAAGAAGTGCGCCGAGGCATGTCCGAAGTGACCCAAGTGGGCGAGCAACTGTCGCAAATCATCCATCAGGTTCAGGCCCTGGCGCCGCGCGTCTTGATGGTCAATGAAGGGATGCAGGCCCAAGCCACGGGCGCCGAACAAATTAACCTGGCGCTGGTGCAGTTGGGTGATGCCAGCAGTCAGACCGTTGAGTCCTTGCGTCAGGCCAGTTTCGCGATCGACGAACTCAGTCAGGTTGCTGTTGGACTGCGCAGCGGCGTTTCGCGTTTCAAAGTCTGATGATCGAGCCTCTAGCCAAACGTATGGGCGCAGTGACGCCCAGCAATCGCCTGTTTCTGGTGTTTTACATCGGCGATGAACGCTATGCCTTGCCCGCCACCGATGTGGTCGAAGTGTTGCCGCGTTTACCGCTGAAGCCGATCGCCCAGGCCCCTGCTTGGGTGGCCGGGGTGTTTGCGCACCGTAGTCACATGGTGCCGGTGATTGACGTCAGCGCCATGACCTTTGGCCACGCGGCGGTGGCTCGCACGAGTACCCGTCTGGTGTTGGTCGATTTTCGTGGAAAACTGCTGGGGCTGATGCTTGAGCAGGCCAGCGATACCTTGCGGTGTAACCCTGATGATTTCCAGCCGTATGGCCTGGATAACCGCGACGCGCCTTATTTGGGGCCGGTGCGCAAAGACCCTCATGGCCTAACGCAGTGGATCCGAGTCGATGACCTGCTGAGCCCGGCGGTGTGTGCGCTGCTGTTTCCTGCGAACCCGGATGACGCCTTCACGCGGGAGCTCGCATGAGTGACGATCAACGGTTCTTCGACTTTCTGAAACAACGCATCGGTCTGGATGTGGCGTCTGTCGGCCCGGCAATTATCGAGCGCGCTGTTCGTCAGCGTTGCACGGCGCTGCACATGGTCGACAGCGATCATTACTGGCAGCGGCTGATCACCTCGCACGATGAACAGCAAGCGCTGATCGAGTCGGTCATCGTGCCCGAGACTTGGTTTTTTCGTTACCCTGAGTCGTTTGCGACGTTGGGTCGATTGGCCAGAAAGCGTTTGGAGGAGGTGGGCACTCGCCGCATCCTGCGAATATTGAGTCTGCCGTGCTCGACGGGCGAAGAGCCCTACTCGATTGCAATGGCCTTGTTTGATGCTGGTTTTACCGGGCATCAGTTCAAGGTCGAAGCCCTGGATGTCAGCCCGCTATCGGTGGCGCGTGCTCAGGCGGCGGTGTATGGCAAGAATTCATTTCGTGGCGAACAAACCGATTTTCGTGAGCGCTATTTCAGCGTTACCAATGACGGCTACCAACTGTCGGAGCGGGTGCGCCAGCAGGTCAGCTTTCATGTCGGCAACTTGCTTGATCCGGCACTGGTGGTTAATCACGTTCCCTATGACTTTGTGTTTTGCCGCAACCTGCTGATCTACTTTGACCTGAAAACACAACAGCAAGCGCTGGACGTACTAAAGCGTTTAACCCGCGACGACGGCGTGCTGTTCATTGGCCCGGCGGAAGGCAGCTTGCTGGCACGCTTGGGGATGCGTTCGATTTGTGCGCCACAGTCGTTTGCCTTTAGTCACAGCCATGAGCCGTTGCCTGCTGCGCGCCCCGCGCTAGCTGAGTTCAAACCGCTGACGCGTCCACTGCCGCCGACGTCCCCCCCGGTGATTCGGCCTTTTGCCCCGCGCCCGCAAACTGCAACGCCAGCGCCACACAAACCGAGCCCGGCAACTTCAGGGGTGAGCGCCTTGCTGGAGCAGATTGCACGCTTGGCCAATGAAGGCAAAAGCAGTGATGCCCGGCAGTCCTGCGAACAGTTTTTGCTACTGCATGGCCCGCAGGCACAAGTGTTTTATTGGTTAGGTTTGCTCAGCGATGTTGAAGGTCGGAGCGACCAGGCCCAGGGCTTTTATCGCAAGGCGTTGTACCTGGAACCGCAGCATTCAGACGCGCTGGCACACTTGGCGGCTTTATTGGCTTCGCAAGGTGATGCGGCAGGTGCGCAGCGCTTGCAAGAGCGTGCTGCCCGTCACGAGCGGTCCGTTCACAGTGAGCGTAAACAATGAGCGGTTTAACAGCCCAGAGCTTGATTCATGACGAAGCCCAAGCCATTGATGACTGCTGGAATCGTATCGGTATCTATGGCGATAAATCCTGCCCGCTGTTGCCCGAGCATATTCATTGCCGCAACTGCGCGGTGTATTCGGTCGCCGCGACGCGCTTGCTGGATCGCTACTCCTTTGATCAAAAGCACGATGAACTCTCTGCCCCTCAAGATTTCGAACGAAAAGTCGCGACGCGCTCGCTGGTGATTTTTCGTTTGGGCGGCGAGTGGCTGGGCCTGAATACCGGTTGCCTAGACGAAGTCGCGCGCCTGCAAGCCATCCACTCCCTGCCACACCAGCGTTCACGGGCGTTGCAAGGCGTGGCCAATGTGCGGGGAGCGCTGGTGCCGTGTCTGTCACTGGTTGACCTGTTGGGGCTGGACCCGACGGTCACGCCAACCACTACGCAACGCGTCATGCCGCGCATGCTGATCGTGGCGGCGCACGGCGGCCCCGTGGTTTTGCCGGTTGATGAAGTGGACGGTGTTCACAACATTGAAGAACGTGTTCTAAACACCGCTTCGCTCTCGGGCGACCATGCCGGTGCCAAATACACCCGGGGTGTACTGCCGTGGAAAAGCCGCAGCCTGCGCTGGCTGGATGAAGAACAACTGCTGAGCGCCATTTCCCGGAGCCTGACATGACCCCTGAGCAAATGCGTGATGCCTCCTTACTAGAACTCTTCAGTCTTGAGGCCGAGGCCCAGACCCAGGTTCTGAGTGCCGGTCTGTTGGCGTTGGAGCGCAACCCAACACAAGCCGATCAGCTAGAAGCGTGCATGCGTGCTGCTCATTCGCTCAAAGGTGCGGCGAGAATCGTCGGGGTCGATGCTGGGGTCAGCGTCGCCCACGTCATGGAAGATTGCCTGGTCAGTGCTCAAGAAGGGCGCTTGCGCCTGCATCCCGAGCACATTGATGCGTTGTTGCAGGGCACTGATTTGCTGATGCGTATTGCCACCCCCGGCAGTGAAAATGTTGGCCCGGCTGATATTGACGCCTATGTCACGCACCTGAACGAGTTGCTTGACCCCTCTGCAATAGTTACGCCACGGTTCGCGCCGCCGGCATTCGACGTTTCACAATTGTTACTGGCGCCGACGTCTGTAGTGGCTGCTCCGTTGATCGAGCCTGAGCCGCCTATGCAGCCTGAACCTGCGGAGCCAGAACCCGCGCGTCGTCCTCAGCGTTTGACGGAGAGCGGCGAGCGGGTATTGCGCGTGACCGCCGAGCGGCTCAACAGTCTGCTCGACCTGTCGAGCAAATCGTTGGTTGAGACCCAGCGGCTTAAGCCCTATTTGATGGCCCTGCATCGGCTCAAGCGCATTCAAAGCACCAGCTTGCGAGCCTTGGACACCCTGAGCGAACAGCTTAAAGCGGCGGGCTTTAGCCATGACGTCGAGGAAGCGTTGACTGAGGCTCGGCGATCATTGGCCGAGTCGCAGCACCTGCTGAGCGAACAGACCGCAGAACTGGACGAATTTGGCTGGCAGACCGGTCAGCGCGCGCAATTGCTTTATGACACCGCGCTGGCCTGTCGGATGCGCCCGTTTGCTGACGTACTGGTTGGCCAGGAACGTATGGTTCGCGATTTGGGGCGTGCCCTTGGCAAGCAGATTCGCCTGGAAATTGAAGGCGAGAAAACCCAGGTTGACCGCGATGTACTGGAAAAACTTGAAGCGCCACTGACTCACTTGTTGCGTAATGCGGTTGACCACGGAATTGAGTCGCCAGAACAGCGCCTGCTGGCGGGCAAGTCGGCAGAAGGCACCATTCGCCTGCGCGTGTCGCACCAGGCGGGTTTGCTGGCGCTGGAACTCAGCGATGATGGCGCCGGTGTTGATCTCACGCGTTTGCGTCGCACCATTGTCGAACGTCAGTTATCGACCGCCGAGACCGTGGCGCAATTGAGCGAAGAAGAACTGCTGACCTTTCTCTTTCTGCCGGGTTTCAGCCTGCGCGACACCGTGACCGAAGTCTCCGGGCGCGGCGTCGGGCTGGATGCAGTGCAGCACATGGTGCGCCTGCTGCGCGGCGCGATTGTGCTGGAACAGACCTCGGGGCAGGGCAGCCGCTTCCAGCTTGAAGTGCCGCTGACCTTGTCCGTGGTTCGCAGCCTGGTGGTTGAAGTAGCCGATGAGGCGTACGCCTTCCCGCTGGCGCACATTGAACGCATGCGCGACTTGTTGCCGGATGACATCGTGCAGGTCGAAGGTCGTCAGCATTTCTGGCACGAAGGCCGCCATGTGGGGCTGGTAGCGGCCAGCCAGTTGCTGCAACGCCCCCCCAGCCAGAGCGATGACGAAACCCTCAAGGTGGTGGTGATTCGTGAGCGCGACGCCGTGTATGGCGTGGCCGTTGAGCGCTTCATCGGCGAGCGGACGTTAGTGGTGTTACCCCTCGATCCGCGTCTGGGCAAGGTGCAAGACATCTCAGCCGGGGCCTTGCTGGACGATGGTTCGCCGGTGCTGATCGTGGACGTCGAAGACATGCTGCGCTCAGTCGACAAACTGCTCAACACCGGGCGTCTGGAACGTATCGACCGGCGCAACCGCCACACCGCCGAACTGACCCGCAAACGCATTTTGGTGGTTGATGACTCGCTAACCGTGCGCGAGTTGCAGCGCAAACTGCTGATCAATCGCGGCTATGAAGTGGCCGTGGCGGTTGACGGTATGGATGGCTGGAATGCCCTGCGGGCCGAGCACTTCGACCTATTGATTACCGACATAGACATGCCGCGCATGGATGGTATTGAACTGGTCACGTTGTTGCGCCGAGATAACCGTTTGCAATCTATGCCAGTGATGGTGGTTTCTTACAAAGATCGTGAAGAAGATCGTCGACGTGGCCTAGATGCTGGGGCCGACTATTATCTAGCCAAAGCCAGCTTCCATGACGACGCTTTGCTGGATGCTGTGGTTGAACTTATTGGTGGAGCCCAAACATGAGAGTCGCCATCGTCAACGATATGCCCATGGCGGTTGAGGCCTTGCGTCGAGCGCTGGCGTTTGAGCCCGCTCACCAAGTGATCTGGGTTGCGCGCGATGGTGAGGAGGCGGTGCGCCTGTGCGCCGAACAGACGCCGGACCTGATATTGATGGACCTGATCATGCCGGTGATGGACGGGGTAGAGGCCACGCGCCGGATCATGGCTGAAACCCCGTGTGCCATCGTGATTGTGACCGTGGACCGCGAGCAGAATGTACACCGCGTATTCGAAGCCATGGGTTTTGGTGCAATGGATGTGGTTGACACGCCGGCGCTGGGAGCGGGCAATGCCAAAGAGGCAGCGGCGCCGTTACTGCGCAAAATCCTCAACGTGGGCTGGTTGATGGGCCAAAGCGACAAACGGGTAAAACCCGTGTCTGCCCAACCGCGCGAATTGTCTGCCCAGCGTGGGTTGGTGGCAATTGGCTCGTCTGCGGGCGGGCCGGCAGCGCTTGAAACACTGCTTAAAGGGCTGCCGAGAAACTTTCAGGCGGCCATCGTGCTGGTGCAGCATGTTGACCAAGTGTTTGCGGCAGGCATGGCCGATTGGCTCAGTACATCGTGCGGGCTGGACGTGCGATTGGCCCGCGATGGCGAGACGCCGCAGGTGGGCTCGGTGCTGCTGGCGGGCACCAACCACCACATTCGGCTATTAAAAAACGGCACCTTGGCCTATACGGCAGAGCCTGTGAACGAGATTTATCGACCCTCGATCGATGTGTTTTTTGAAAGTGTTGCCAGACACTGGAATGGTGACGCGGTGGGTGTGCTATTAACCGGTATGGGGCGCGATGGGGCGCAAGGGCTCAAACTCATGCGTCAGCAAGGTTTCTTGACCATCGCTCAGGACCAACAAAGTAGCTCAGTGTATGGCATGCCCAAAGCGGCAGCGGCCATTGATGCAGCGGTTGAAATCCGTCCTTTAGACAAGATTGCGCCACGTTTGCTGGAGATATTTGCGAAATGACTGGCAAAATTCGGCATAACTGGCTTGAAGGCAGTAATTCAGGTGAACGCGCATGAGCGATTTACAGTTGGACGACGTTAAAACTGACGAAAACGCCGCCATGGTGTTGCTGGTTGACGATCAGGCAATGATCGGTGAAGCCGTGCGCCGAGGCTTGGCGCTTGAGCAGAACATAGACTTTCACTTCTGTGCGGACCCGCATCAGGCGATTGCTCAAGCCATTCGGATCAAACCGACGGTGATTTTGCAGGACCTGGTCATGCCTGGGCTGGACGGGCTGACGTTGGTGCGCGAGTACCGCAATCACCCAGCGACCCAAAACATCCCGATCATCGTTCTGTCCACCAAAGAAGACCCGCTGATCAAGAGCGCGGCGTTTTCGGCGGGGGCTAATGATTACTTGGTCAAGCTGCCCGATAACATCGAACTGGTGGCGCGGATTCGCTATCACTCGCGCTCCTACATGACCTTGTTGCAGCGTGATGCGGCCTACCGCGCGTTGCGGGTCAGCCAGCAGCAGTTGCTGGACACCAATCTGGTGCTGCAACGGCTGATGAACTCGGATGGTTTGACCGGGTTGTCGAATCGTCGGCACTTTGACGAATACTTGGAGCTTGAGTGGCGTCGCGCCTTGCGTGAGCAGACCCAGTTGTCGCTGTTGATGATTGATGTCGACTACTTCAAATCCTTCAACGACACCTTTGGCCATTTGGATGGCGACGAAGCGTTGCGCAAAGTGGCCTCGGCCATTCGTGATGCGAGCAGTCGACCGTCTGATCTACCCGCGCGTTATGGCGGCGAAGAGTTTGCCATTGTGTTGCCTAACACCTCGCAAGGCGGCGCGCGATTGGTTGCAGAAAAACTGCGTCAGTCGGTAGAAGCGCTAAAAATCCCGCATATACAGCCGAGTGAAGGCAGCAGCTTGACCATCAGCATTGGCCTGGCGACCCTCACCCCACAACAAAATGGCAGTTCGCGCCAACTCATCTCGGCGGCGGACAAAGGGCTTTATCTGGCCAAGCACCACGGGCGTAATCAGGTCGGGATTGAGTAGCGTACACCGGCCCCTGTAGAAGCGAGTTTGTCTCGCGATCTTTAAACGCAAAAGATCGCGAGACAAGCTCGCTACAGAGAGTGGGTTGCGCACAAACATCCCCGCCAGGCGGGCTGCTGCCGATCAACGTTTACGGTATACTCCCCGGCTTTGTAAAAATCGCCTACGAGTGCCGCCAGCCATGGAAATCAACCCGATCCTTAACAGCATCAAGGACCTGTCAGAGCGCTCCGAAACTATTCGGGGGTATCTTTGACTACGATCAAAAGCATGAGCGTCTGATCGAAGTCAATCGCGAGCTTGAAGATCCAAGTGTCTGGAACAACCCTTCGTACGCCCAGGAACTGGGTCGCGAGCGCGCTCAACTGGCGCAAATCGTCGAAACTCTGGATGAGATGCACACAGGTCTGGCCGATGCCAAAGACCTGCTGTTGATGTCCGCCGAGGAAGAAGACCAGGCCGCTGTGGATGACGTCGCCGCTGAAGTCGAACGTCTGCGCGAAGCCCTTGAAAAACTCGAATTCCGCCGCATGTTTAGCGGTGAAATGGACGCCAATAACGCTTACCTGGACATTCAGGCAGGTTCCGGCGGTACCGAAGCGCAAGACTGGGCCAATATCCTGCTGCGGATGTATTTGCGTTGGGCCGACAAGCGCGGCTTCGATGCCACCATTATGGAATTGTCTGCCGGTGAAGTGGCCGGGATCAAAGGTGCAACCGTTCATATCAAGGGCGAATACGCATTTGGTTGGTTGCGCACCGAGATTGGCGTCCATCGTCTAGTTCGCAAAAGCCCGTACGATTCGGGCAACCGTCGTCATACCTCGTTCTCGGCTGTGTTTGTTTCGCCAGAAATCGACGACAACATCGAAATCGACATCAACCCTTCAGACCTGCGGATCGACACTTATCGCTCCTCCGGTGCGGGCGGTCAGCACGTAAACACCACTGACTCGGCCGTGCGGATTACCCACGTTCCGACGAACACCGTGGTGAGCTGCCAGAACGAACGTTCTCAGCATGCGAACAAAGACACCGCGATGAAAATGTTGCGGGCACGTCTTTACGAGCAAGAAGTACAGAAGCGCAACGCGGCATCCCAAGCCCTGGAAGAGACCAAGTCTGACATTGGCTGGGGTCACCAGATCCGCTCGTATGTACTCGACGCCTCGCGTATCAAAGATTTGCGTACCAATATCGAGCGCAGCGATTGCGACAAAGTGCTCGATGGCGATATCGATGAATACCTGATAGCCAGCCTGAAACAAGGCTTGTAAGGCGCGCAACACCCGTAAGTGCGAAGCCTGTGCGATGCCCCAAGGGCGCGCTGAAGGCCCGCCACCCCCTGCCGCGAGGCGGGGGCAACGAACCTGTGATGGAATTTTTAAGACATGAGCGACCAACAACTCGACCCGCAAGACCTGCAACAGGAAGAAAACACCCTGATCGCTCTGCGCAAGGAAAAACTTGCAGCCGAGCGCGCTAAGGGCAATGCCTTCCCTAATGACTTCCGTCGCGACAACTACTGCGAAGATCTGCAGAAGAAATACGCCGACAAGACGAAGGAAGAGCTGGCTGAGGCGGCAATCCCGGTCAAGGTTGCTGGTCGCATCATGCTTAACCGTGGCTCGTTCATGGTGATTCAGGACATGACCGGTCGCATTCAGGTCTATGTCAACCGTAAAACCTTGCCAGAAGAAACCCTGGCCGCCGTTAAAACCTGGGACTTGGGCGACATTATCGCTGCTGAAGGCACCCTGGCCCGTTCCGGTAAAGGCGACCTGTACGTTGAGATGACCAGCGTGCGTCTGCTGACTAAATCCCTGCGCCCGCTGCCAGACAAGCACCACGGTCTGACTGACACCGAGCAGCGCTATCGCCAGCGTTACGTTGACCTGATCGTTAACGAAGACGTGCGTCACACCTTCCGTGTGCGCTCGCAGGTCATTGCCCACATCCGCAACTTCCTGATGGCGCGTGATTTCCTCGAAGTCGAAACGCCGATGCTGCAAACCATTCCGGGCGGTGCGGCTGCTAAGCCGTTCGAAACCCACCACAATGCGCTGGACATGGAAATGTTCTTGCGGATCGCGCCTGAGCTGTACCTCAAGCGTCTTGTTGTTGGCGGCTTCGAGAAAGTGTTCGAGATCAACCGTAACTTCCGTAACGAAGGCGTGTCGACTCGTCACAACCCAGAATTCACCATGTTGGAGTTCTATCAGGCTTACGCCGATTACGAAGACAACATGGACCTGACCGAAGAGCTGTTCCGCGAACTGGCGCAACTGGTTCTGGGCACGACCGATGTGCCGTATGGCGACAAGGTATTCCACTTCGGAGAACCGTTCGTGCGTCTGTCGGTGTTCGACTCGATCCTTAAGTACAACCCTGAACTGACCGCAGACGACCTGAACGACATCGACAAGGCCCGTGCCATCGCCAAGAAAGCTGGCGCCAAGGTGCTGGGCTTTGAAGGTCTGGGCAAGCTGCAGGTGATGATTTTCGAAGAGTTGGTCGAGCACAAGCTGGAGCAGCCGCACTTTATTACCCAGTACCCGTTTGAAGTGTCGCCGCTGGCCCGTCGTAACGACGACAACCCGAACGTGACCGATCGCTTTGAGCTGTTCATTGGTGGCCGTGAAATCGCCAACGCCTACTCCGAGTTGAACGACGCGGAAGACCAGGCTGAGCGTTTCATGGCTCAGGTGGCCGACAAAGACGCAGGCGATGACGAAGCCATGCACTACGACGCCGACTTCGTCCGTGCACTGGAATACGGCATGCCGCCAACCGCGGGTGAAGGTATCGGTATCGACCGTCTGGTGATGCTGCTGACCAACTCACCGTCGATTCGCGACGTGATCCTGTTCCCGCACATGCGCCCTCAAGCGTAACGATGCTGTATAAAAAACCGCCGATTCAGGCGGTTTTTTATTGCCTGCCATTCACTGATTTGTAGCAGCTGCCGAGCCCGTGAGGCTGCGTCCGGCGGCGTAGCCGTCGTAAAACCAGCTAACACGGTGTGCCAGAATAACCGGGCCTTCTGAATTTACGATCGCTTCGCAATCGGACGTAGCCTGCGGCAACTGCTACGTAATCGACGTAACGCGCAACATTGAAGGGCACCATCATGCCAAAGTGTTGACGGCGATTATCAGTCAGATGGAAGATCACCCCCTACTCAATGTGCTGGCCGCTCTATAGAAGGATGCAGGCATGAAAGCTTGGCGTGTAATGCTGATGGCATTGTCATTTTTGATGTTGAACGGTTGTCTGGTCACCTTTAAACAGGCCCCTATTGTTGCCCAACCGGCGCCGAAACAATTGCTGGGTAAGTGGACCAGCAAGGATGCCTGGGGGCAGGCGCGTAACCTGACTATCCGCGCCATCGACAAGACGCGCTATGAGGCGGTGGTGTATCCCAAGGGCGAGCCAAAATCCCGCGAGCGTTACACCTTTATCGTTGCCCGTCATGGCAGCCGTTGGTATGCCTCGGCGGTGCTACCTGCCAAGTTGGGCGGCAACTACACGCTTAACGGCTTTGAGGTGAACGACAATGGCGAGCTGGTGGTTTACGACCTGGACCTGGATCAGGTCAAACAAGCGGTCGGCCAATCGACCTTGAGCGGTGATCCAGTCGAAACGTCTGAAGGTTCGGGCGTACAGATCAATAGTCCATCAGCTACAGTTTTTTCATACCTCGACGATCCGGCCAATTCGGATGTGTTTGTCGAAGTGGCCCGCTATCAGCGCGTGGCCAAGTAAGCCCATTTATTCGAGGAACTGCGGGTGGACGATTACCAGCGCACGATACGCACGTTGTCAGACCGCATTGTGTTGGCACAAACCCCGATCCGCGTGTTGGATGCGGTGAAGTGGGATGACAGCATTCGTCAGGGGTTTCTCAAGGCCAAGGGCAAGGAAATGCCAGCGGTCAGCCGCGACTATTACCTGGCCCGGCCTTTGGCTTTTGACTCCAATGCGGTGAAATCTGAGTTCCAGCACATTGAGCGCGACATCACCCGGCAACTGGGGCAGTTCAACCCGGTCGGGCAGATCATGCGCCGTATGTGTAAGGAATACCGAATGGTGGTACGCATGCTTGAAGCGCGTGGCACTGAAGATTTTGGGCTGATTTCCCAGGAGCTGTATGGTGCGGCATCCGACGCCTTCCATGCCGGTGACCCGACTTTGGCCGACTTGGGGCTGATGATGTCCGACTACTTGGACAACATCGATGGGCGCGGCGACCTCAAGGACGAAGTCAAAAATCTGACCGCCAAAGATGCCGTGAACATGCTGCAAGGCCGTCTGAACAAAGTGTTTGGCGAGTGCGAAGAAACCATTCGGGTCTTTGAGTCTGATGGCATTGTCGCGGACGCGGCGGCAGGCGCCGACTACATCAAGATCCGCACCGATGCGATGTTCAACGAGCGTGACGTGCGGGCGCTGGAAGTTCACGAAGGGCTGGTGCACGTGGGCACCACGCTCAATGGTCAAAACCAGCCCATTTGTACCTTCTTGTCTAAAGGCCCACCGTCATCGACCGTGACCCAGGAAGGCTTGGCGATTTTGATGGAAATTATCACCTTCGCCTCCTACCCGAGCCGTTTACGCAAGCTGACCAACCGCACCCGCGCCATCCATATGGTTGAGCAGGGCGCAGACTTCATGCAGGTGTATCAGTTCTTCCGTGAGCAAGGGTTCGAGATGCCAGAAAGCTATGGCAACGCGAGCCGGGTTTTCCGTGGATCTGTGCCAAATGGCCTGCCATTCACCAAAGACTTGTCCTACCTCAAGGGCTTCATCATGGTTTACAACTACATTCAGTTGGCCGTGCGCAAAGGCAAGCTCGAACAGGTACCGCTGTTGTTCTGTGGCAAAACCACACTGGAAGACATGCGTACCTTGCGTCAGTTGGTCGATGAGGGCTTGGTGGTTGCACCCAAATACCTGCCTGACCAGTTCCGCGACATGAATGCGTTGTCGGCATGGATGTGCTTCTCCAACTTCCTCAATCACTTGAGCCTGGACCGGATCGAAGCGGACTACTCGAACATTTTGTAAATCACGCTCCATCACGTCATTAGGCGGCCACAGCGAATGAAAACCCTGGCTGTACTCTGCCTGCTGTTAACCCTCAGCGGATGCAGCTCGTTGCTGTTTTATCCTGAAGCGGGCCAGCCGATCACGCCAACCGCTGCGGGTTTGTCTTATAAAGACGTGACCCTCACTGCTGCTGATGGCACCCAACTGCATGGCTGGTGGTTACCGGCTAAGGCTGGCGTACCGCTCAAGGGCACGGTGCTGCACCTGCATGGCAATGGCGGGAACCTGGCTTATCACTTGGGCGCTGTCGCCTGGTTGCCCGAACAGGGGTATCAAGTGCTGATGCTCGACTATCGCGGGTATGGCCTGTCGCACGGTTCTCCCGGTTTGCCTGCGGTGTACCAAGACATTGATGCTGCGTTCGACTGGTTGCAGCGCCAACCACAGGTTAGCGATCAGCCACTGATTGTGCTGGGGCAGAGCTTGGGCGGGGCGATGGGGGTTCATTACCTGAGCCAGCACCCGACGCAACGTGCCCGGCTCAAGGCCGTTGTACTCGATGGTGTTCCCGCCAGTTACCGCGAAGTGGGGCAGTTTGCCTTGAGCACGTCGTGGCTGACCTGGCCGCTACAAGTGCCGCTGTCGTGGCTAGTGCCAGACGCCGACAGTGCCGTGTATGCAATGCCCGAAATGGGTGGGACGCCGATGCTGATCTTCCACAGCCTGGATGACCCGATCGTGCCGCTGTCCAATGGCATCCGTCTGTATCAGGCCGCACCGCCTCCTAAAGTGCTGCAACTGACCCGAGGCGGCCATGTACAGACGTTTGCCGACCCAACCTGGCGCCAGGTGATGCTGCGTTACTTGGACGACCCGCAACACTTCAATGGCGTGCGGCGTCTGGGGGAGATCCCCAATTACCCGGCCACCTCGAATTCGACGACAGACCTTGGAACAGAGAACCTGCAATGAGTGAAGAACGTAACGCCATCCCGCTGATCATCACAGGCATCGGCACTATCATCGGCACGGTGGGCTGCCTGTGGTACTACGGCTATCTGCATTTCGCCAAGCCTGAAGATGCGTTGTTGCTGAGCGATTTCACCATGCTCAAGACCATTCCTGGCGAAGACTACAAAATCTCCCTGACACCGGCCACTCAGGTGGCGCAGTGCGTTGATGGGATTGTGGTGTTGTTCGACACCGAGCAAAAAGGCCTGACTGGCGTGTTGGTTAACAACAAGAAACAGGCCGTGCACTGCATGGGGCAGGAAACCCCGAAGCTGGAACAGTAAAAACATCAGTAGCAGAGGCCGCCCCGTCTTCGACGCCGCGCTGTCGCGCAGTAAACAGGCTGCCGATAATCGACAGCATCCCCCAATCGATTCCCTCTCCTTCGAGAGAGGCGTGTTGAGGGGGCTCTTGATTTAAGTGCATATCCGTTCTCGCACCTACGCCCGACATCGGCATCCAATAAAAAGCCCCGCCTGATCACTCAGGCGGGGCTTTTCAGTTAACGCTTAGCGTTTTACTGCATCGACGAACGCGGCGCTACCGGCTGGTTGTCGTTCGAGATGGTCACTTCAACGCGACGGTTCTGAGCACGACCAGAATCAGTGGCGTTGCTGGCTACCGGGTATTCCTTGCCATAGCCTTGGGCCACGATGCGGCTTGGGTCTACGCCTGCTTTAACCAGTGCAGTACGCACGGAGTTGGCACGGCGCTCAGACAGGGTCTGGTTGAAGGCAGCAGAACCTACGCTGTCGGTGTAACCCTCAACAATCACCTTGCGATCCGGGTTTTGGATCAGGTAGTTGGCCAGGGTACTGATGTTGTTGCGAGCGTTGGGCTGCAGGTCGGATTTACCGAACTGGAACAACACGTCACCAAAAGTTACCAAGGTGCCGCGCTCGGTTTGTTTGGCGTTCATACCGCGCAGTTGCTTGATCTGAGCGTCACGAGCGTCCAGCAGCGCCTGAGCACGATCGGAGCCAGCGCTTTTCAACTGGTTTTCAGCAGTGCGCAGGGCGATGGTTTGCTTGGCCAGTTCAATACGTTGGTTGGTCAGGTAAGCCAGTTGATCGACTTTGGACTCCTTATCTTTGTTCAGATAAGCCTTTTCAGCCTTGTCCAGCCACTCGCCAGCATCTTTGGTTTCCAGCGCGGCAACCTTGGTTGCTTCAGGGTTGGTTTGCAGGGCCGAGTAGTTGGTCTTGGCGTTTTCTAGGTTGACGTTTGGCTGGTGCGAGCACGCTGCCAAGCCAACGCTCAGAGCCAACAGGGCAGGGATCAATACTGTATTGCGCATAATAGTTAGTCCTTTCTATCGATTAGGAATGCTGTGTCGCCAGTTGCGATCAAAGAGGGGCGGCTATTACTGCAGGCCGCGCATGCCTTCTTGACGCAGTTGCTGAACGGCTTTCTGAGCATCCTGAACGGCCTTCTCGGCTTTAGCGGCTTGGGCTTTACGTTCTGCTACACGAGCGTCCCACTCAGCTTGTTCGGACAAGCGACGGGCTTCGTCATATTTTTTGTCATGCATGGCAAGTTCAGCTTGTTTGAGCTTGTCTTGGGCAGACTTCATTTCCACTGGAGCGTATTCGGTACCGCCAGCGCTGACGGCGTTATTCACGGCCGATTGCGTCACAGCGTATTGCTCGGAGGGCGGGTTGCCTGCACAACCGGCTAAAACGAAGGTGGCACCGATCGCCAGTGCAGCCAGTTTCAGCCCGCGCAGGCGAGGTGATGTAGTGTTGACAGTGCGGGTCATCATGGTCTTCAACTCCATTAGGAAACTCCTTAAAAACATCATATCCATCACTACCTTCGCGTTACCTGGAGTGTTGGACACAGGTTCGAGCAGTGATGGTTAAAGGCTGTGACCTGAACAAATTTTGAATAGTTCAAAAAAAAAGATGGCAAATTGCCAAAAATTTTCTGACTGATTGGTCAGGCGTGATTTAAAGATTTGCCTCGCTAGCGGCTTGCCACACACCGCAGTTGCAACGCACTCTGAATACACTAGCTGGCCCCCCAGAATCTGCTGGAGAAATTGTTGATGACCGATATTGATGCACGCTTGCGCGATGATGTTCACCTGCTGGGTGAGCTGTTGGGTAATACGATTCGTGACCAATACGGCGAAGCGTTTCTCGCCAAAATCGAACGGATCCGCCAGGGCGCCAAGGATGACCGGCGTGGCACGACGGGCGCGGAGTTGAGTGCAATTCTAGATGCCTTGAGCGATGACGATGTGTTGCCCGTGGCCCGAGCGTTCAACCAGTTTTTGAACCTAGCCAACATCGCCGAGCAATACCAGTTGATTCACCGTCGCGACGATGACGAGCCGCAGCCTTTTGAATCTCAAGTGCTGCCGACCTTGCTGGCGCGGCTGTTGGCAGCAGGCCATGGGGCCGAGTCGCTGGCGCGACAACTCAGCCGCCTAGACATCGAACTGGTGCTGACTGCGCACCCGACCGAAGTCACGCGCCGCACCCTGATTCAGAAATACGATGCGATTGCCGAGCAACTGGCGGCCCAGGACCATCGGGATTTGACCCTGTCCGAGAAGTCGCGGATCGAGCAACGCTTGCAGCGCCTGATAGCGGAAGCCTGGCATACCGAAGAAATCCGCCGCACCCGGCCCACGCCCGTGGACGAGGCCAAATGGGGTTTTGCGGTCATTGAACACTCACTGTGGCAAGCCGTGCCGAACATGATGCGAGCGACCGACGCGGCCCTATATGACGCCACTGGCCTGCATTTGCCGTTGGAAGCCGCGCCAATTCGATTTGCTTCCTGGATGGGCGGCGACCGGGATGGCAACCCGAATGTCACGGCCAGCGTTACCCGTGAAGTGCTGTTGCTAGCGCGCTGGATGGCGGCTGATTTGTACCTGCGCGACATTGATAAGCTCGCCGCCGATTTGTCGATGCAGCAGGCCACACCGGCGCTTCTGGCGGTGGCGGGGGAGAGTGTCGAACCCTATCGGGCGGTGCTCAAACAATTGCGTGAACGCCTGCGCATCACCCGCGCCTGGGCGCAGAGTTCCTTGAACAACGCGCAGCCTGCACCCGAGGGGGTGTTGCGCGATAACCAAGACCTGCTGGCGCCATTAAAGCGCTGTTATGACTCGCTGCATGCCTGTGGAATGGGCGTGATTGCTGATGGTCCACTGCTCGATTGCCTGCGCCGGGCCGTGACGTTTGGCTTGTTTCTGGTGCGCCTTGATGTGCGTCAGGATGCGGCCCGTCATACCTCGGCCATGACTGAAATCACTGATTATCTAGGCCTCGGTCGCTATGAAGACTGGGACGAAGATGCGCGGCTGATCTTCCTGATGCGCGAATTGAGCAATCGCCGGCCACTGTTGCCGGGTTACTTCAAACCCGGCGCCGAGACCGCCGAGGTGCTGGCCACGTGCCGTGAAGTGGCGGCTGCACCGGGGGCTTCGCTGGGGTCTTACGTGATCTCGATGGCAGGGGCTGCCTCAGACGTACTGGCCGTGCAATTACTGCTCAAAGAGGCCGGGCTTGAACGTCCGATGCGCGTGGTGCCGCTGTTTGAAACCCTGGCTGACCTGGACCACGCCGGGCCTGTGATTGAGCGTCTTTTGTTGCTGCCAGGCTATCGCGCCCGCTTGCATGGGCCGCAGGAAGTGATGATCGGCTATTCGGATTCGGCCAAGGATGCAGGCACCACAGCCGCCGCTTGGGCGCAGTACCGGGCGCAGGAAAACTTAGTCAATATCTGTCGCGAACAAGACGTCGAACTGCTGTTGTTTCACGGCCGTGGTGGCACCGTGGGGCGCGGCGGTGGTCCAGCCCACGAAGCCATTCTGTCGCAGCCGCCGGGCTCGGTGGCGGGGCGTTTCCGCACCACGGAGCAGGGCGAGATGATTCGCTTCAAATTCGGCCTGCCGGACATCGCCGAGCAGAACCTCAATCTGTACCTGTCAGCAGTGCTCGAAGCGACATTGCTGCCGCCACCTCTTCCAGAGCCAGGTTGGCGCGTGCTGATGGACGAATTGGCCGCCGACGGGGTTAAGGCTTACCGTGCGGTGGTGCGTGATAACCCGCAGTTCGTCGAATATTTCCGTCAGTCCACCCCGGAACAAGAGCTGGGCCGTTTACCGTTGGGCAGTCGTCCAGCCAAACGCCGTGCAGGCGGAATTGAAAGTTTGCGCGCGATCCCGTGGATCTTCGGCTGGACCCAAACCCGTCTTATGTTGCCTGCTTGGCTTGGCTGGGAAACCGCTCTAAGTCGGGCGCTTGAGCGTGGAGAGGGCGAGCAGCTGGCGCAAATGCGCGAGCAGTGGCCGTTTTTCCGAACCCGTATCGACATGCTGGAAATGGTCTTGGCTAAAGCCGATGCCGATATTGCCCGACTCTATGACGAGCGTTTAGTGGCCCCAGAACTGCTGCCTTTGGGTGCGCAGTTACGCGACTTATTGTCGCAGGCGTGCGACGTGGTATTGGGTTTGACCGGCCAGTCGCAACTGATGGCGCACAGCCCGGACACCCTGGAGTTCATTCGCTTGCGCAACACCTACCTTGACCCCCTGCATCTGTTGCAGGCCGAGCTTTTGGCGCGTTCGCGGCGTCAGCAGGCGGCCCAGGACAGCCCTCTGGAACAAGCGTTGCTGGTCACTGTGGCCGGGATCGCGGCGGGCTTACGTAACACGGGTTAAGTACCGGGGTCAGTCATATGTCGCGTCAAGGTGCCTTGCTACGAGCCTTTTTGGTGCTCGGTCACGCGTTGGCGCGACAGTTTGAGACGGGGTTGCGACCTGTGACACCGGGTCGCAAGGGCGGGTTTAGCACTGATTAATCCTACTTTGGCCTGCTTGTGTGGTCCGGGCCTGCTGTGTATCTTGATCAGCCCTTGGCCATTTATGCGGCCATCACCCGATTTTGAGATTGGCCCAAAGAGGCGAGTCTGTTGTCACTTAAATAAAAAATTGAGGAGCACATCGATGCGCGTAATTCTGCTGGGAGCTCCCGGGGCCGGTAAAGGTACTCAGGCAAAGTTCATCACTGAAAAATTTGGCATCCCGCAAATCTCCACTGGCGATATGTTGCGTGCAGCCGTAAAGGCCGGCACCGAACTGGGTCTTATCGCTAAAGGCGTGATGGACAGCGGTGGTCTGGTTTCTGACGATTTGATCATCAATCTGGTTAAAGAGCGCATCGCTCAGCCTGACTGCGTTAACGGTTTCCTGTTTGACGGTTTTCCACGCACCATTCCTCAAGCACAAGCGCTGGTAAAAAATGGCGTTGAGCTGGATCACGTGCTGGAAATCGCCGTTGAAGACGAAGAAATCGTTCAGCGTATTGCTGGCCGTCGTGTGCACGAAGCGTCGGGCCGCGTTTACCACACCGTTTACAACCCGCCAAAGGTTGAGGGCAAAGACGATGTGACCGGTGAAGACCTGGTGCAGCGCAAAGACGACACCGAAGAAACCGTTCGTCACCGCTTGTCGGTTTACCATTCGCAAACCAAGCCGCTGGTGGACTTCTACCAGGAGCTGGCTGCCGCCCAAGGCAAGCCGAAGTACAGCCACGTTGAAGGCGTTGGCTCGGTTGAATCGATCACTGCCAAAGTGCTTGAAGCATTGAGCTGATAAGTCGATTTTGACGTTTGACAACAGCCCGCTTGCGGGCTGTTGTTGTTTATACTGCTGCACTTTTTTAATTCTGATTCTGACGGGAACACCGATGAGCACCTTGCTGGCCCTGGATACCGCGACTGAAGCTTGCTCTGTTGCCTTGCTGCACGATGGCAAGGTCACGAGCCACTACGAGGTGATCCCGCGCCTGCATGCGCAAAAGCTGTTACCGATGATAAAAGAACTGCTGGCCCAGGCTGGGGTTGAGCTGTCGGCGGTCGAGGCAATTGCCTTCGGTCGCGGGCCGGGTGCCTTTACCGGCGTGCGTATCGCTATTGGCGTGGTGCAAGGCTTAGCCTTTGCGCTGGAGCGTCCGGTATTGCCGATTTCCAACTTGGCCGTGTTGGCCCAGCGGGCATATCGCGAGCACGGCGCCACTCACGTGGCGTCGGCCATCGATGCGCGCATGGATGAAGTGTACTGGGGCTGCTACCGCGAGCAGGCTGGTGAAATGTGCCTGCAAGGCGTTGAAGCCGTATTGCCACCCGAAGTGGCTGGTTTGCCAGAAGGTGCCAGCGGTGAATGGTTTGGTGCGGGTACGGGCTGGGGATACGCCGAGCGCTTGAGCGTCAAGCCGTATGCACTGGACGCAGGCATGCTGCCGCACGCTGAAGACTTGCTGACCCTGGCGCGCTTTGCCTGGGAACGCGGCGAAGCCATCCCCGCCGACGACGCCCAGCCGGTGTACCTGCGCGACAAAGTAGCGGCGACCAAAGCCGAACGTGGTGTCATTTAAAACGGCGATGGCTCTATTTATTTGTGTGCGCGGGCTTGCTCGCGATTGAATCGACAAGGCGTATCAGACATACCGCGTTGCCTGCATCGCGAGCAAGCCCGCTCCCACAGGGTGTATGTCCCCGCAGGGCGATTTGCTTAGTCGGGCCAACGCCGCTAAATTGCCAATATCGCTACAGAGCATGCAGCAATGCGCATAGACGGCTTTTCCTCTCAGTCCTACCCCATCAAGCGCAAGCCACGCAAAGGCAAGGTGCAGGTTGATGAGTCGGTGGATGACAGCGAAACAGGGGCTGAAACTGCGCCGCAAGCGGCTCGCCCTGCGCCTTCCGGTGAACGTATCAGCCAATTGCCAGTGCGCTCTCAAGACATGATCTTCCAACGTGGCATGAGCAAAAACGCTGCCAGCGCCTTGGCCAGCTACCTAACGACCGCCGGTTTTGTCGATTGGGAAATAGAAGTGCTGGGGCTAGACCTGTACATTTGACCGCATGACTGATGCCCAACTCCCGTATTACCTCGGTTGCCCGTCTTGGAGTGAAAACGCCTGGCGCGAAGGCCTGTACCCGCAGAATGCCCACTCAACGGAATTTCTGAGCCTGTACGCGCAAGTCTTCAACGCTGTCGAAGGCAACACCACGTTCTACGCCAACCCCAAGCCAGTCACCGTTGAGCGCTGGGCGCAAAGCCTGCCCGAACACTTTAGGTTCACCGCCAAGTTCCCGCGTGAGATCAGCCATGGCGGCGATTTGCGCGAGCATGCGCAGGCCGTCGAAAGCTTCCTACAGCTATTAAGACCGTTGGGAGCGCGTGTAGCGCCATTTTGGCTACAACTACCAGCGAGCTTCGGCCCGCAGCGTTTTGCCGAACTGGTGAGCTTTATAGACGCTCTGGAGCGCCCGTTGGCCGTTGAAGTACGCCATCCTGAGTTTTTTGCTAAGGGCGATGCCGAGCGTTTGCTCAATCGCTTGTTAAAGGAGCGCGGGGTAGAGCGCATTTGCCTAGATTCTCGGGCGTTGTTCAGTTGCACCTCCCGCGATCCGGCAGTCCTGCATGCACAATCGAAAAAACCCAAGGTGCCACCGCGCCCCGCAGCGTTCACCCAATTCCCGCAAGTGCGCTTTATCGGCCGTCCAGAGTTGGACGCCAACGACCTTTACTTGAAACCCTGGGTTGAAAAAGTAGCGGGCTGGATTGAAGAAGGTCGAACGCCGTATGTGTTTTTGCACACCCCCGACAATCATCGGGCGCCGGAGTTGGCGCGCCGGTTTCATCAGCAGTTGAGTGAGCGCTTGCCGGGGCTCCCCGCGCTGGCGCAGTTGCATCAGCCGCACACCAGCGAGCAACTGGGGCTGCTTTAAGCCGCCATCCGCAGGTTATTGATGACCAATGGGCGAGCCCAGGCCAAGTCGAAGTCCATCGCGTGTTGCTGTTCAATTAAGGTGATTGCATCAAACGGCTCGGCGGGTTTGTCGAGCAAGTCCATTTCAAACTCGGCAATCGGCAGGTGCAATGGACGCGGCTCAGCAGCAGGCCCAGGTGTCGGCAGCGGATGACCCTGCGCCATCACCAGCGGGCGAATCCATGTGTCGGTGTAATCCTGCTGGTGTTGCTGTTGGGCGATTTCTTCGGGCGGGAAAGGCGGCGCTGTTGGCGGCAGCAAATCGAGCTCGAATTCGGCAATCGGCAAAAACAGCGCTTCAGGCGGCTTCAGCTCGGTGTCCTGCACCTCGCAATGGCGCTGAGTCACGATATGGCTCAGCAGATCGCTGCCTCCCGTGGGCTCGGCGTTTTCATCCAAGGGTGCGGCGGGCGTGTCGATAGCCACATAGTCTTCAGTCGAGGCCTGCTCTGCCATTGCCAGCGCATAGAAGTCCTTCCACAGGTGATTGACGCTGCCTGTGATCTGAGAATTGTGTCGGCCAAAGTCGCCAATAGGCGCAATAAAGCCGATAGATGTGGAATGAATGTCTGACATAGCTCTCGGTCGACGCCCAGCTCTGGCAAAATGCCGGATATTTCATTTATCGGCAGCGTTTGCCGATCATTAAATTTTTGAGCGTGTTTTTAGATGATTGAGCAAGCAGCGGGCAGTCGTATCAACGTCGAGGCATTGGAGGAGGCTTATCAGGCCTTGGCCGAGCAATGGGCTGAGCGCTTGGGGCTGCCTTTGGCCGAGCCTGAGCATGAGGCTGACGTTGCATTCGCCCTGCAAGTCGGCCCTCAAGGTTTGCAACTGCAACAGCTTGGCCCCGATGCTCCCGGCCCGGTGCGGGTGGACTTTGTTGAAGGCGGCGCGGCCCACCGGCGATTGTTTGGCGGCGGCACCGGGCAGATGATTGCCAAAGCGGTCGGTATTCAGCAGGGCGTGCGCCCACGCGTGCTGGATGCCACAGCGGGATTGGGCAAGGATGCGTTTGTGTTGGCAAGCCTGGGCTGTGAGATGAGCTTGGTCGAACGCCAACCCCTGATCGGTGCATTGCTAGAAGACGGCCTAGCCCGGGGGCTGGATGACTTTGACGTGGCGCCGATTGTGTCGCGCATGCACTTGCTCAAAGGCAACTCGATTGAAGTGATGCGCAACTGGGAAGGCGAGGCGCCGCAGGTGATCTACCTCGACCCGATGTTCCCGCATCGTGAGAAAACGGCTCTCGTTAAGAAAGAAATGCGCCTGTTCCGGCCACTGGTCGGGGATGACAACGACGCGCCAGCCTTGCTAGAAGCCGCATTGGCGTTGGCTACGCATCGGGTTGTGGTTAAGCGCCCGCGCAAAGCACCGTGTATTGCCGGGCCTAAACCGAGCCATGCACTGGATGGCAAATCGAGCCGTTACGATATTTACCCGAAAAAAGCGCTAAAGCCTTAAGCAGAATCAAAAGCCCCTCACCCTAGCCCTCTCCCTGAATGGACCGGGGAGAGGGTTGGGGTGAGGGGCAGTCTTGGCAACTCGGTGTTCATTCCGGTCGATAAGCTCGCATAAACATGCTCACCACTTCCTGCACATGTGCGTCGTACTCTTGCGGCGTCAGCAGCCCGCCGCAGCCGTACAACAAGCGAAAGTTGGGTGAACCTTTGAGCATGCAAAAAAAGTGCTCCGCCGCGTAATGCGGTCGCTCAATGCACAGGGCTCCCGTCTGGTGAATCTTGCTCAGCAGGCGTTCCATCTCGTGTACCACCCGCTCGGGTCCTGCCTCGAAGAATATCTGTGAGAGCTTCGGGTCCTGACTGCCAAGCGTCACCATCAGCCGATGCAGGTTCAGCGACTCCTCGCTGTTAATCAGCATCTGAAAACCACGGCCAATGTTTAACAGCACTGTTTCAATGGGCACGCCGCTGGGCAACTCAAAAAACAAGTCCGGTAACTGTTCTGAGCATTTGGCCAGGATCGCCGAGGAGAACAGCGTCTCTTTGTCGGTGAAGTGGCTGTAAACAGTCAGTTTTGATACCCCAGCCAGGTTTGCGACCGCGTCCATGCTGGTATTGGCATAGCCCTTGGTCAGAAAAAGGGATTTGGCCGCATCGAGGATGGACTGGCGTTTTGCCATGTCTTTGGGGCGCCCGAGGGCATTGGGGGGTAAAGGATTGTCGGACATTTCCGTTTATTACTGGACTGGTGAGTTTGGTATTAATAACATGCCGTCCAGTATAAATATTCCACGCCCTATTAGCGAAAGGTCATCTCCATGTTGCGCCATGCCTTGTCCCGCGCTTTACCTGTGTGTCTGGTGTTCTTGTTATCGGCGTGCGGGCAGGAAAAAACTGCACACGTTTCGATCAGCCCGGCCATGGTGGTTCAACCGCAGCCTTCGGCGCTGGCGTCGCAAAGCTATCCTGGCGAGGTGCGGGCGCGTTTCGACCCACAACTGGCATTCCGTATTGGCGGCAAAGTGACCAAGCGTCTGGTGGACGAAGGTGAGCGGGTCAAGGCTAACCAGCCACTGGCTGAACTTGATCCGCAAGACGTGCGCCTGCAACTGCAAGCCACCCGTGCCCAGGTCGCGGCGGGGCAGGCCAACTTGAATCTGGTGCGCGCCGAGCGTGATCGCTATAAAACCTTGCTTGACCGACAAATGGTCAGCCGTTCGCAGTTTGATAACGCCGAAAACCTCTATCGCTCCGGCGAAGCCAAGCTCCAGCAACTGAAGGCGGAGCAGGACGTGGCCAGCAATCAGGCCAGTTATGCCGTATTGCGAGCACCACAAGATGGCGTGATCGCACAACGCCAGGTGGAAGTCGGGCAGGTGGTCGCCGCCGGGCAAACGGTGTTTACCTTGGCCGCCGATGGCGAGCGTGAGGTGTTGATCAGCTTGCCGGAACAAGCCTTTGGCCGTTTCAAGATTGGTTTGCCGGTTTCGGTCGAACTGTGGTCACAGCCGGGTCAGCGCTTCAGCGGACGAATTCGCGAACTGTCACCTTCGGCTGATCCAAAGTCGCGAACCTTTGCAGCCCGTATCGCTTTCGAAGAGGGCAAAGTGCCGGCTGAACTGGGGCAAAGTGCTCGAGTTTTTATTCCTGGTGAAGGTGTTGCCCCGTTGTCGGTGCCGTTGTCGGCCTTGAGCGCAGAAAATGGCGCGACCTATGTATGGCGCGTCGGTCAAGGCAACACATTGGAACAGGTACCTGTGCGTGTCGGGCCGTTTGGCGAGAACAGCGTGCCGGTGCTCGAAGGCCTCAACGCCAATGACTGGATTGTCTCTGCAGGCGTGCATGTACTGCATCAAGGCCAGGAGGTGCGACCGATTGATCGTTCCAACCGAACGATCAATGTTGTGGTGAAGGAGTAATCCCGATGGGTTTCAACCTTTCCGCTTGGGCACTGCGAAATCGCCAGATTGTCCTGTTTTTAATGCTGTTGCTGGCCATTGTCGGCGCGCTTTCCTATACCAAGTTAGGACAAAGCGAAGACCCGCCGTTCACCTTCAAAGCCATGGTCATCCGCACGCTGTGGCCGGGTGCCACCGCCGAAGAAGTCTCGCGTCAGGTGACCGAACGCATCGAAAAGAAACTGATGGAAACCGGTGAGTACGAGCGCATTGTCTCGTTCTCGCGCCCTGGCGAGTCGCAAGTGACCTTTATGGCCCGCGATTCGATGGACTCCTCCAAAGTGCCTGAGCTGTGGTATCAGGTGCGCAAAAAAATCAGCGACATTCGCCAAACGTTGCCGCCGGATATTCAGGGCCCGTTTTTCAACGATGAGTTCGGCACCACCTTCGGCAATATCTACAGCCTGAGTGGGGACGGTTACGACTACGCAGTGCTTAAGGACTACGCCGACCGCATTCAAATCCAACTGCAACGGGTTAAGGATGTCGGCAAGGTGGAGTTGCTGGGCCTGCAAGACGAGAAAATCTGGATCGAGTTGTCCAACCTCAAACTGGCTACCCTCGGTTTGCCGCTGGCGGCGGTGCAACAAGCCCTTCAAGAGCAGAACGCGGTGTCGACGGCGGGCTTCTTCGAGACCCCGACCGAGCGCGTGCAATTGCGTGTTAGCGGCAATTTTAAAACCGTGGAAGAAATTGAGCATTTTCCGATTCGGGTTGGGGAACGCACGCTGCGCATCAGCGATGTCGCCGATGTGCGCCGTGGTTTTACCGATCCGCCTGCGCCGCGCATGCGCTTTATGGGCCAGGACTCGATTGGTCTGGCCGTCGCGATGAAGGACGGTGGCGACATTCTGGTACTGGGCAAAGCGCTGGAAACCGAGTTTGAACGGTTGCAGAGGAACCTTCCGGCCGGGATGCAGTTGTCCAAAGTCTCGGACCAACCCGCAGCGGTGAAGACCAGCGTGGGTGAATTCGTCCAAGTGCTGGTGGAAGCCTTGGCGATTGTATTGCTGGTGAGCTTTTTCTCCCTCGGTGTCCGCACCGGGATGGTGGTGGCGCTGGCCATTCCGCTGGTGCTGGCGATGACCTTTGCGGCCATGCATTACTTTGGTATCGGCCTACACAAAATCTCGCTGGGCGCGCTGGTGCTGGCGCTGGGTTTGCTGGTGGACGACGCGATCATTGCCGTGGAAATGATGGCGATCAAGATGGAGCAAGGTTACGACCGGCTCAAGGCGGCTAGCTTCGCCTGGACCAGTACGGCGTTTCCGATGCTGACCGGGACGCTGATTACGGCAGCCGGTTTTCTGCCGATTGCTATGGCGCAGTCGAGTACGGGGGAGTACACCCGCTCGATTTTCCAAGTGGTGACCATTGCGCTGGTGGCGTCGTGGATCGCTGCGGTAGTGTTTGTGCCTTACTTGGGCGCGTTGCTATTACCGGATCTGGCGAAGATTCATGCCGCTAAACACGGCACGGGTGACAGCGCACCGGACCCTTATGGCACGCCGTTTTATCAGCGTGTTCGACGGCTGGTGGAGTGGTGTGTGCGCCGCCGCAAAACCGTGATAGCGCTGACGGTGTTGCTGTTTTTGGGTTCGGTGGTGCTGTTTAAGTTTGTGCCGCAGCAGTTCTTCCCGGCGTCGAGTCGATTGGAGTTGATGGTCGACTTGAAACTGGCCGAAGGCGCATCGCTGAGTAACACCACGGAGCAGGTCAAACAGCTCGAAAACCTGCTCAAGGACCACCCCGGCATCGAGAACTACGTGGCCTACGCGGGCACCGGTTCGCCGCGCTTTTACTTGCCGCTGGACCAGCAATTGCCAGCCGCTAGCTTTGCCCAGTTTGTGGTGCTGGCGAAGACCATCGAAGACCGCGAAAACCTGCGCACCTGGCTGATTGATACCTTGAACCAGCAATTCCCGACCGTTCGTGCACGGGTCACTCGCTTGGAAAATGGTCCGCCGGTTGGCTATCCGGTGCAGTTCCGGGTCACCGGCGAGCACATCGAAGAGGTTCGGGCGCTGGCGCGAAAAGTGGCCGCCAAGGTGCGTGGTAACCCGCACGTGGTGAACGTACACCTGGACTGGGAGGAGCCGAGCAAAGTGGTGTACCTCAATGTCGATCAGGATCGGGCGCGGGCGTTGGGCGTGAGCACGGCCAACCTGTCGCGATTTCTGCAAAGCACCTTGCTGGGTTCCACGGTGAGCCAGTACCGCGAAGACAACGAGTTGATCGAAATTTTGTTGCGCGGCACCTCTCAGGAACGCACCGAACTGTCGTTGCTGCCGAGCTTGTCAGTGCCGACGGACAATGGCCAAAGCGTCGCCTTGTCGCAAATCGCGACCCTGGAATATGGCTTTGAAGAAGGCATCATCTGGCACCGCAATCGCCTGCCGACGGTGACGGTGCGAGCTGATATTTACGGCAAGGAACAACCTGCGACCTTGGTGCAACAGATTCTTCCGACACTGGAAGACGTTCGTGCGCAATTGCCTGACGGTTATCTGTTGGAAGTGGGCGGTACGGTTGAAGACTCTGCACGCGGACAGGACTCGGTGAAAGCTGGAGTGCCGTTGTTTATCGTTGTGGTACTGACGTTGCTGATGGTGCAACTGCGCAGTTTCTCGCGCATGGCCATGGTGTTCTTGACCGCGCCGCTGGGGTTGATCGGGGTGACGTTGTTCTTGCTGGTGTTCGGCAAACCCTTTGGTTTTGTGGCGATGCTCGGCACGATTGCCTTGTCCGGGATGATCATGCGCAACTCGGTGATCCTGGTCGACCAGATCGAGCAGGACAGAGCGGCGGGGCTGGATGCGTGGCAGGCCATTATTGAAGCGACGGTACGTCGGTTCCGGCCGATTGTGCTCACCGCGCTGGCGGCGGTGCTGGCGATGATCCCGTTGTCACGCAGTGTGTTCTTCGGGCCAATGGCGGTGGCGATCATGGGTGGTCTGATTGTGGCCACGGCGTTGACGCTGCTGTTCTTGCCGGCGCTGTATGCCGCGTGGTTCAGGGTGAAAAAGCCTGAAGTTAATGCCTGACCTTTAGGCGTCGCCGGTCGACGCTCGATTGTCTCGCGATCTTTTAAGATCAAAAGATCGCGAGCAAGCTCGCTACATGGAAATTGGATTAACGAACTTGATCCACACGTAAACGGATGGGTTGCAGGGTCTTGGCATTGAGGTCAACGCTGTTGCGCTCGGTGCTGATAAACAACAATTTGCCGTCTTCTTCAATTCGCGCGCTTACGGCGTAGGTGTGGCCCGGTTTGACCTCGGCCGGGTCGTACGTCAGGTGGAACGGCAGCGGCACCTGGCCTTTGACCGGGCCACTTTGTTTGGCCAGAGTAATGGCGGGTGCATCGGCCAGCGATACATCCTGCAAGCTCACTTCAAGTGTAGCGGTCGGTGGGAGAGCGATGCGTTGCAGGTAATACACTTCGCCGTCGAGCGTGGCTTGCGGTGTGGAGTTCATCGAGCTGCAGGCTCCGAGCAGGGCGGTGAGGCTGAGTAACAGGACTTTTTTCATGGCTGGCTCCAAAGGGCTGAAAAGAATCAATGCGCCGATCAGGCACCGGGTGCCTGACCGGCTTTCTTTAATGAGTTAAGGCGTTTTTTCCAGTGAGGGCGGCGTTTGGTCTTGTGCATCTTCGCTGCGATGCAACGCGACCTGACGAATAGACAGACGAATCTCGGCGGGCAATACGCGTTTGGCGGCGCCCTCGGCCAGTTCGCCGAGCAATTCGTGGTAACTCAATTTGCCGTTCTCATCACGGCGCAGCACGTCTTGTTCAAGCAATGTTTCGATGAAGTGGCGGAACAGGCTTTTGTCGAAGAACTCTGGAGCGTTGAGCCCGTGTAGGATCGACAGGCGCTGAGCCATCATGGTGCACAAGTCTTCCAGCTCTTCGCTGCTTAAGGTGTTCTGGCCGCTGTTAAGCAGCAGCGAGATCGCCATGTAGAAGCGTTGCAGGGTTTGCGCAATGCTTTTGGACAGCAGCGTCAGCAGTACAAAATGCCGCGAGCTCGGCGCCGGGCGCAGGTAGATGTCATTCTCAAAACGCAACAAGCCTTGTTCGACAAAGGCTTCAAGCCATTGATCGACCACGTCATCCAGTTCATCCAGCGACCAGCGGATAAACAGTTCCGACTGCAGGTAAGGATACAGCGCGCGGGTGTAGCGCAGAATTTGCTCGCGGGTCATGCGCGACGAGCTTTGGAAGAAGCTGGCGAGCAATGCCGGCAGTGCAAAAATATGCAGTACGTTGTTGCGGTAGTACGTCATCAACACCGCGTTTTGCTCATCCAAATAGAGGATTTTTCCCAGCGCATCGCTTTGCTCAGAGAGCAGGTCCATGTCTTTGACGTGTTCGATCAACGCCCGACCATCGCCGGCTGGCAAAGTGGTGTGCGCGGAATAAGGCACGCGGCGCAGCAGGGCTAGGTACAAATCCAGCACCCGAGCCATCGCCCTATCATCCAGTGCCAGCTTGCTGGTTGACAGCAAGGCTAGGGCCACCAGGTTGACCGGGTTGATTGCGGCGGCTTCGTTGAGGTGTTGGGCGACTTTCTCGCCCAAGCGGTTAGTGGTGGCATTCAACCATTCAGGACGGTATAGCGGCGCCAGTTCTTGCTGGCGCCAGTTCGGTTGTTCCTGATCAAGAAACTCAGCCAGTTTGATTGGCTCGCCAAAGTTGACCGCGACCTGGCCAAATTTCTGCTTGAGGGCACCGATGACTTTGAAAATGTCGAAAATCGATTCTTTCTTCTTACTCGCCCCACGCAGTTCGCCCAGGTAGGTGCGGCCTTCCAGAACACGCTCGTAGCCGATGTACACCGGCACGAACACAATCGGTGTGCGCGATGAGCGTAAGAAGCTGCGCAGGGTGATGGCCAGCATCCCAGTTTTAGGTTGCAGCATGCGCCCGGTACGTGAGCGGCCGCCTTCGACGAAGTACTCTACGGGGAAGCCTTTGGTGAATAGCGTGTGCAGGTATTCGTTGAACACCGAGGTGTACAGCGGGTTGCCCTTGAATGTGCGGCGCATAAAGAAGGCACCGCCACGGCGCAGCAAGCGGCCAATAACCGGCATATTGAGGTTGATCCCCGCGGCGATGTGCGGCGGGGTAAGGCCGTTGCGAAACAGCAGGTAAGACAGCAACAAATAGTCGATATGGCTACGGTGACACGGCACGTAGATGATTTCGTTGCCCTGCGCAACGTTCTGTACACCCTCGATGTGATTGACTTTGACCCCGTCGTAAATCTTGTTCCAGAACCAGCTCAGGATCACTTCAAAAAAGCGGATGGCGGTGTAGGTGTAGTCCGAGGCAATTTCATTGGCGTAACGCAGCGCTTGGGCCTTGGCTTTTTCCGGGGTGATATTTTCGCGTTCAGCCTCATCGAGAATTGCTTGGCGAACGGAAGGCTCATTGACCAAGCCTTTGACCAAGTTGCGCCGGTGCGACAGGTCGGGGCCAATGGTTGAGGTTTTGAGGTTACGAAAGTGCACACGCAAAATCCGTTGCGCCATGCGCACCGTGCGTTCGTGACCTTTATTGAGGTCGATCAATTCCCGCAAGTGAATAGGAGCAGAGAATTGAACACGGGTTTTGCGACCCAGTATCAGGATGCGCAACAGGCGACGTAGGCGCCCGGTGACCGCCCAACTGTCGGCAAACAGCAGCTTCCAGGGGCTGGATTCGCTGTCGGGTGATTGGCCCCAGAACACGCTGACCGGAATGATTTGTGCATCCTCGGTCGGGTTGTGGGTCAAGCCATCCACCAGGCGGGTCAAGGTCGGGGGCGCGCCGCGTTTGTCTTGACGTCCCAGCCAATCGGGCTCGGGGGTCAGGTAGAAGAACGCGGCAGGTTCGATCATGGGGCCGACGGCCACGGGTAACACGGGACGAGGCAAGCCCACTTTGGTGCATTCAGCGTCGACCACCGCCAATTCGGTGATGGAAGGCGATTGCAGGACGTAAAACACCGGTCGGCTGCGATCCAGATTCAAGGATAAGGACGACTGATTGATCGTCTCCGAGCGTACCCACAGGTACAGCAAGCGACGAAGGGCGCCAAATACAAGACGGTGGAATGGGGAGCGGGTCATACGGCTTCTGCGTTAGTGGATAAAACGAGTGTTTACTCGGCCGGATAGTGTGCCGTATCTCTGGAAAATCGGCAAAAAAGCAGCGAACTAATATTGATTGAGTGTTCTTCGCGCTGACTTATACTCGGGGCTCTTTCGCCATGCTGCGTAAGACCGAGTCTTAGAGAGTTAAGTTCGAGCGACAGTTCTTAGCGGGCTAACCAATGAGCCCATTCAAAAATAAAAAGGGGGAAGGATCTATGACCACACGTTTGACAGGCAATGTGAAATGGTTCAACGACGCCAAAGGCTACGGTTTTATTCAGTGTGAAAACGGGGGCGACGTATTCGTGCATTACCGCGCTATTCGCGGTGAAGGCCATCGTTCTCTGGCTGAAGGCCAGCAGGTCGAATACACCCGCGTGACGGGTGATAAAGGGTTTCAGGCTGAAGATGTGGTAGGTCTGTAACGGCACAACCTGTAGCCGCTGCCGAAGACTGCGATAAGGGCCGAAGGGCCTTCGCTTATCAAGAGCGGGGTCGTTGCGCAACCCATCGCAGCCTGCGGCAGTGGTTACAAGGTTCCTGAGTCAGGAGCCGGTTCGCCAGGTGATTTCTTCTTCACCGTCTGCGCTGATACGGATCCAGTTGTCAGCGGTTTCTTCGCCTTCTTCTTCGACCCACGTGCCCGGCGCGCAGCGTACTTCTACGTTCAATGCCTTAAAGGCATCGCGGGCGCAGGCGATGTCGTCGTCCCACGGCGTTTGGTCGCTTTCTAGGTACAGGCTGTTCCATTTGCCCACGGCTTTTGGCATCCAGGTCACCGGGACTTTGCCCACGGTGCATTTCCATACCTGGCCTTTTTGCGTCCATTCCGAGCACGTGCCCAACACGGTGGACAGCCAATCGGCGACGTCTTTGTAGGTGACAGATTCTTTTAGGTAAATCTCGATATCGGGTTGGCGCATGGATGTCCTCACTGCGTGTCTGAAAAATCCATTCGCGGATTAGTCGGGCCTGCCGCGCGTGCCGCAGGCCGTAAAGGGGTTATTGAAGCACGAAGTAGTCGTAGCGCATGGAGACTGTCACGATTAACGGCTCTGGATGTTCGATGACTTGAGCCCGACGTTCGGCGCTAGCACGCCAGCCGTGTGGGGTCATTGCCAGCAGGTTGGCGCGGTCTTGTGGCGCGCTCAAGCTGAGGGTGAACTCCAGTGTTTCGCTGTGTTGCAACTGCATGCCTTCGGGCACCAGCGCCAAGTGTTTGTCATCTGCGTAATCGCGCACTTCGTCGTAGAGGCGTTCGCGCAATTCCATCAAGTGGCCCCGTGTTGGGCCGACACGCATAAGGCCGCCGCCAGGGCTGAGCAGGCGCTTGGCTTCGAGCCAGTCCAGCGGGCTGAACACGCTGGCCAAAAACTGGCAACTGGCATCGGCCAATGGCACGCGGGCCATGCTGGCGATTAACCATGTCAGGTTCGGGTTGCGCTTGCAGGCGCGCTTCACTGCCTCGCGGGAGATGTCCAGTGCGTAGCCGTCGGCATCTGGCAAAGCTTTGGCGATTTGCGCGGTGTAGTAACCCTCGCCACAGCCGATGTCGAGCCAACGTTGCGGGGCGCGCTCGGCGGCCAGCTCTGCCAGGCGCTTGGCCACTGGCGCGTAATGGCCGGCGTTGAGAAAGTCGCGGCGGGCTTCAACCATGGCTTGGTTGTCACCCGGGTCACGGCTGTTTTTGTGCTGCACCGGCAACAGGTTCAGGTAGCCTTGGCGCGCACGGTCAAAGCGATGGCCTGCCGGGCAGACCACGCCGTTATCGGCCGCTGTGAGCGGTTCAGAGCAAATAGGGCAAGCAAGCATCAGGCGAGCAACTTGATCAGGGTTTGGTAGTAGATCTCGGTCAGCACGTCGAGATCGCTGGCCAGCACGCGCTCGTTGACTTGGTGAATGGTCGCGTTGACCGGGCCCAACTCAACCACTTGCGTACCCAGAGTGGCGATAAAGCGTCCATCCGAGGTGCCGCCGCTGGTGGATGCTTTGGTTTCGCGGCCTGTCACGTGCTTGATGCTCGACGACACGGCGTCCAGCAGCGCACCCGGCTCGGTCAGGAAGGGCAGGCCAGACAGCGCCCACTCGATGTGCCAGTCCAAGCCATGCTTGTCGAGAATATCGGCAACACGTTTCTGCAGCCCTTCAACGGTGGACTCGGTCGAGAAGCGGAAGTTGAATACCGCGACCAAGTCGCCAGGGATGACGTTGGTCGCGCCAGTGCCGGAGTTGAGGTTGGAGATCTGGAAACTGGTCGGTGGGAAAAAGGCATTGCCGTTGTCCCAATGTTCAGCCGCCAACTCAGTCAGCGCCGGGGCTGCAAGGTGGATCGGGTTCTTGGCCAGGTGCGGGTAGGCCACGTGGCCTTGAACGCCGCGTACGGTGAGCTTGGCGCCCAGCGAGCCGCGACGGCCATTTTTGACCACGTCACCGACCAGCGAAGTGCTCGACGGCTCGCCAACGATGCACCAGTCCAGACGCTCATTACGCGCTGCGAAGCGCTCAACCACGGCTTTGGTGCCGTGATGGGCCGGGCCTTCTTCATCGCTGGTGATTAGAAACGCGACCGAACCCTTGTGGTCCGGGTAGTCGGCGACGAAACGCTCAGCGGCAACCAGCATGGCCGCGAGGCTGCCTTTCATATCTGCAGCGCCACGTCCGCAGAGCATGCCGTGTTCGTCGATCAGTGCATCAAATGGGTCGTTTTGCCACGCTTGCACCGGGCCGGTCGGCACCACATCGGTGTGGCCAGCGAAGCACAGCACCGGGCCTTCGTGTTTGCCGTGGGTGGCCCAAAAATTGTCGACGTCTTCGATGCGCATGGGTTCCAGCTTGAAGCCAGCATCGCCCAGGCGCTGCATCATCAGCTTCTGGCAGTCAGCGTCGATCGGCGTCACGGAAGGGCGACGGATCAGATCGCAGGCAAGTTGCAGGGTCGGCGAGAGGTCGGCGTGGGCCGTCATGGTAGAGACTCCGAAGCGGGACAGGTGGCGCGGCACAAAAGGGCGGTTATCTTAAAGCAAAACGGCGACCAGAGGCCGCCGTTTAGTCGTTGCTGTCAATTTATGCCGTCGGTTGTTGCTCAAGTACCTGCGCAGGTTTTGGCAGTGAAGAGGTAAAGGCCATGACCAGGGCTGCCAAGTACGGCAGCGATTGCACCAGCAGCATCACCACCCAGAAACGCATGTCGTTGCTTGGCAAGCCGTGCACGACGAAGATCCCGAGTGCTGCGCCCCAGAGCAGCAGCATGATGAACACTTCTTCACGGGCTTCCGAGATGGCGACCCAAAAGCCATGGTTGTCGGCGTTTTTAGGGGTGCGGAAGAACGGAATGCTGGTGGTGAAAAACCCGTACAGCACCGCTTTGGCAATGGTGTGCGACAACGCCAGACCCGCTAGGGCAGCGGCAAACGCGTCCTTGAGGTTAACCCCCACGGTTCGACGGTAGAGGAAGATGATCTTGCCGACCTTGAACACAAACAGTGCCAACGGTGGGATAGCGAAGATCAGTAACGGCGGGTCGACCCGCGTCGGCACAATAATCATCGCCGCCGACCACAACAGGGCGCCCACGGTGAAGAAGATGTTCATGCCGTCAGCCACCCACGGTAACCAGCCCGCGAGGAAGTGATAACGCTGGCCACGGGTCAGTTCCGTGTCTTTACCCAGCAGTAGGCTGGAGGTGTGACGCTTGATGATTTGAATCGCCCCGTAGGCCCAGCGGAATCGCTGTTTCTTGAAGTCGATAAAGGTATCGGGCATCAGGCCTTTGCCATAGCTGTTGTGGGAATAGGCTGCCGAATAACCTTTTTCGAACACGCGCAGGCCCAACTCAGCGTCTTCACAGATACACCAGTCGGCCCAACCCAGTTCTTCGAGTACCGAACGGCGGGTCATGGTCATGGTGCCGTGCTGAATGATCGCGTCACGGTCATTGCGGGTGACCATGCCGATGTGAAAGAACCCTTTGTATTCCGAGTAGCAGAGCTTTTTAAAGGTGCTTTCGCTGTGGTCGCGGTAATCCTGTGGGGACTGCACGATGGCGATTTTCGGGTCGATAAAGTGCGGGACCATGTGCTTGAGCCAGTTGCGATCAACGCAGTAATCGGAGTCGATTACGGCGATCACTTCGGCATCTGGCGCGGTGTGCGGGATGAGGTAGTTCAGCGCGCCGCCCTTGAAACCGGCCAAGGGCGCGACGTGGAAGAATTTGAAACGCGGGCCCAAGGTGGCGCAGTAGTCACGCACCGGCTCCCAGACGGCCGGGTCTTTGGTGTTGTTGTCGATCAGCAACACTTCGAAATCCGGGTAGTCGAGGTTGGCCAGCGCATCGAGGGTCTGTTTGACCATCTCCGGTGGCTCGTTGTAGCACGGCACATGGATCGAGACTTTAGGTCGGTAGGCATCATCGCTTTCGATCGGTAAAAACTCCCGTCGGCGTTTGTGCGTCCATACCGCCTCGGCCAGTTCATGGGCCTCGGTGAGCAACACAATAAACACCCCGAGTGCGCCTAGCCCAAGCAGGAAACCCACGGTCAGGCTGAACCAGGTGCTGTATTGCTGACTGTAGTCGTAGCCGATCCACACGAGGGCCGAGCCACACAGGAACGCGGTAAACGTCAGGAACGTGCGACCCCGCTGGCGCAAAGCCGAGCCGTCGATCAACAGCAAGGCCAGGGACAGTAAGCCCATCACCACCGAACCAATGGCCAGCACGCGCCACTGTGGAATGGCCACAACCGGGCCTTCAAAGTTGAATTTCTGCTGGCGGGCCGCGTTATAGACGCCCCAGTAGGCGCCCACAGAACCTTCATCGCTGGCTTTCCACGGCTGGTCGAAGGCTTCGATCACGAAGTAGTTGTAGCCGCGACGGTTTAGCGTGTTCACCAGTGTGCGCAGGTAAATTGCCTGGTCGGCGGGCGTCGCGTCTGCGCCACCGCGCATGCGGCCATTACTTGGCCAGCCCACTTCGGAGAGCAGTAGTGGCTTTTTCGGGAACATCTTTTTCAGGTCGCGGGCGCGCTCCAGAACGAACTGGCCGGCCTTGTCCATCGGGATAAATTCCCAATACGGCAGAATGTGCGCGGCAATCAGGTCTACGTGTTTGGCCAGTTGCGGGTATTTTTCCCAAATGTGCCATTGCTCGGACGTCGTTACTGGCACTTTGACGGCTGCGCGAACACGGTCCAGCAACACGATCAGTTCTTCGGGCGTGATCTCATCGCGGAACAGGGCTTCGTTGCCCACCACAACGCGCACGACGCTGCGCGAATGATTGGCCAGTTCGATGGCCTTTTGGATTTCGCGCTCATTGCGCGCTTGATCGGGGCTGATCCAGATCCCAAGCGTGACCCGTAGACCGAACTCTTCCGCCAGTTTGGGAATATTGCCCAAGGTGCCGTCGACCGAGTAGGTCCGAATGTTGTCGGTCAGCTTGCTCAATATTTCCAGGTCGCGACGCATTTCATCGTCGGTTGGGTACTGGTCTTTCTGCGGGTATTGGCCTTGCTGAAACGGCGAATACGAAAAGCCAGATATTTGATCTGGCCAGTTAGGCGCAGTAACCGGGCGGTTAATCAGCGCCCAGAAGCCAGTGAATAAGGCAGCGATGGCCAGCACCACCACTAGGTTGAGTCCAAATTTACGCGATGACATAACTATTTCGGGTTCCAAAGGGAGTGGAACGAGGATCGGTCGGCAGGTACAACAGCGGCGCGCATCCTACACTTCTCTCTGACCAACCGTACAGCGCACGGAATCCGGTCAGGCTTAGGTTGCTGCAGTCGACTTAGGCTATTTCATTAATTCTTGTGGTTCTTGTCTTGTTGCTTTGAGAGTCATTAAAGCAGGCTTGGTTGCATAGAACTTACGAAAGATACTAAACGACACGTCTGCCCTCTATAATGCGCGCCGGTTTTTGGGGTGTTGGCAATGAGTACAGAAGATCCACGGTTTGCCGGTGTAGCCCGGTTATATGGCTTGGAAGGCCTGGAACGACTGCGTGCGGCGCACGTGGCAATTGTCGGTGTGGGCGGCGTAGGGTCATGGGCGGCAGAGGCGATCGCCCGCTGCGGTGTGGGAGAAATCTCGCTGTTTGACCTAGATGACGTCTGCGTCAGCAACAGCAACCGCCAGCTTCATGCCTTGAGTTCGACCATTGGTCGGGACAAGGTCGAAGTAATGGCTGAACGTCTGCGCCAGATCAATCCGGACTGCATCGTGCACGAGGTCGCTGATTTCGTGACCCGCGAAACCATGGCTGAGTACATCACCCCCAACATTGATTGCGTGATTGACTGCATCGACAGTGTGAATGCCAAGGCGGCGCTGATTGCTTGGTGCAAACGACGAAAGATCCAGATCATCACGACCGGTGGTGCGGGCGGTCAGATAGACCCGACGCTGATTCAGGTCTGCGACTTGAACCGCACCTTTAATGACCCGCTGGCCTCCAAAGTGCGTTCGACCTTGCGCCGTGATTATGGTTTTTCGCGCACCGTGACCCGTCATTACAGCGTGCCGTGCGTGTTCTCGACCGAGCAACTGCGCTATCCCAAGCCGGATGGCAGCATTTGCTTACAAAAGAGTTTTGTTGGGGACGGTGTGAAGCTCGATTGCGCCGGAGGTTTTGGCGCCGTCATGATGGTGACCGCCACCTTTGGCATGGTTGCGGCCACCAAGGCGGTGGACAAGATCGTGGCGGGTGTAAGGCGGCCTTCGGAGAAGGTGAAGGCACAGGCTTAAAAACGGCGCGAGGGATGCAAGCCGATTTCGTAGCAGTTGCCGAGCTTGCGAGGCTACGTCCGATTGCGAAGCGATCGTAAGCGCTAAGCGCAAGATTTAACTGACACACCGCGCTGCCTGATTTTACGACTGCTGTGCAGCCGGACGCAGCCTCGGCAGCTGCTACGAGTTTTAGCGCTCCATAAATCTGAGCGTAGGCTTTTAAGCAGACAACTCACGCATCCGCTGCAACACCGCATTCAGGCCATTGCTGCGCGACGGCGACAGCTGGCGGCTCAGGCCAAGCTGGTTGAACCAGTCAGGCAGATCCACGGCGTGCAGCGCCTCGCTGGACAGACCATTGACCCTCGCCAGCAGCAACGCTACCAGCCCGCGAATCAAGCGCGCATCGCTGCTGGCAGCAAATTGCCAATGCCCGTCTTTTAATTCACTCACCAACCACACCTGGCTTTCACAGCCATGTACACGATTGGCGTCGGTTTTATCGGCATCGCTCAGTTCTGGCAGGCGTTGGCCCCATTGCATCAGCAAGCGTGCGCGCTGTTCCCAACTGGCGCAGTGTTCAAAGCTGTCGAGGGCGGCTTGGGCGTCAGCAGACAGGGTCATTGCAGCAACTCCAGTGCTTGGTCGAGCGCATCGAAAAAGCGCTCCACATCGTCAGAGTCGTTGTACAACGCCAGCGATACGCGAATCGCCCCAGCCAAACCTAGGCTTTTTAGCAGTGGCATGGCGCAGTGATGCCCGGCCCGCACGGCGATGCCTTGCTCGGTCAACAAGTGGGCAAGGTCGGCGTTATGCACGCCTTCGACCACAAAACTCACCAATGCCAACTGCGGCGAACCGAGTAGACGAATGCCTGAGCGTTGCTGCAAACCGTCAACCAAAAGCCGGTGCAACGCGGCCTCGTGGGCGTCGACAGCTGCCTGATCGAGGCTGCTCAAGTAGGCGAGGGTGGCGCCCAGGCCAATCACGCTGGCAATCGGCGGTGTGCCCGCTTCAAAGCCCAGCGGTGCCGGGCGAAAGGTGGCGTGCTGGTAGTCGGCGTCTTGCACCATCTCGCCGCCAAACTGCCAGTGTTGTAGACGCGCTAGCGCCGCATGACGCCCAAACAGCACGCCCACACCATCAGGGCCATACAGTTTGTGGCTGGAAAAGACATAGAAGTCGCAGCCCAGTGCGCGTACGTCCTGACGGCCGTGAACCACGCCTTGGGCGCCATCGACCACGGTTAACGCGTTGTGCGCTTTAGCCAGTGCTAGCAGTTCAGTCAGCGGCTGCCAGACACCGAGCACGTTGGACAACTGGCTGACGGCCAGCAGGCGGGTGCGTGGTGTGATCAGGCGCGCGGCTTGGTCGAGGTCAATCACCCCGGCGGCATCGAGCGGCAGCACCACCAGCGTCAGGTGTTTACGCTGTGCAAGCTGTTGCCAGGGCAGCAGGTTGGCGTGGTGTTCCAGGGCGCTGATGACAATCTCATCGCCCGGATTGAAGTGGTGTTCCAGCCCATAAGCCAGAAGATTAAGTGCCGACGTGGCACCGTGGGTAAAGACAATCTGCCCACAGTCGGCCGCGTTGAGCCATTGGGCGACTTTATTGCGGCTGTTTTCAAACGCCTGGGTCGCATGGGCGCCCGGCAAGTGTTGGGCCCGGTGCACATTGGCGGCGCCACTGGCGTAGTAATGCGTCAGTGCGTCGAGCAGGGCTTGGGGTTTTTGCGTGGTTGCAGCGTTGTCCAGATAGATCTGGTCCTGACGTTGCAAGGCGGCGATGGCCGGGAAGTCGGCGCGCCACGGAGAAGGCAAAAGCATGGTGTTCAAGGCTCTGTTGACGAGGCCAGCGTGAGCCGGCCCCATCAGTGGCAGACAAACGCTTAGTTGTGAGCGTGCAGCGCTTCGTTCAACTCGATGGCCGACTTGTGGGTTTTGCATTCCACAGCGCCGGTTTCCGAGTTGCGACGGAATAACAGGTCAGGCTGACCGGCCAGTTCACGGGCTTTAACCACTTTGACCAGTTGGTTGTTTTCGTCCAACAGTGCCACTTTGGTGCCAGCGGTTACGTACAGGCCTGATTCAACGGTGTTGCGGTCACCCAATGGGATACCGATACCGGCATTGGCGCCGATCAGGCAGCCTTCGCCGACCTTGATCACGATGTTGCCGCCGCCTGACAGGGTGCCCATGGTCGAGCAGCCGCCGCCCAAGTCCGAACCCTTGCCGACGAAAACGCCTGCCGATACACGGCCTTCGATCATGCCTGGGCCTTCGGTGCCCGCGTTGAAGTTGACGAAACCTTCGTGCATGACGGTGGTGCCTTCGCCGATGTAAGCGCCCAAACGGATGCGCGCGCTGTCAGCGATACGCACGCCAGCCGGCACCACGTAGTCGGTCATTTTCGGGAACTTGTCGACCGAGAACACTTCCAGCAAATCGCCGCGCAGACGGGCTTCGAGTTGACGCTCAGCCAGCTCGCTCAGGTCGATGGCGCCTTGGCTGGTCCATGCCACGTTCGGCAGCAGCGGGAACACGCCTGCTAGGCTCAGGCCATGCGGCTTGACCAGACGGTGCGATAGCAGGTGCAGCTTCAGGTAAGCCTCTGGGGTAGAGGTCAGCGCAGCATCTTCGGCCAGCAGCGTGGCAACCAGTGGTTTGTGGCTTTCGGCCAGGCGGGTCAGCAGCGCGGCTTGGGCAGCGTCTACCGATTTAACGGCTTCAGCCAATTGCGCGGCTTGTGCAGTGGTAAAGGTGATTGCCTGATTGCCATCGGTGTAGCCCAGGATCGGCGCGATTGCAGCGATCAGCTCGGCCGATGGGTTGATCAGCGGTTGGGCGTAAAACACTTCCAGCCATGCGCCTTGACGATTTTGAGTGCCGACACCGAAGGCCGCGCTGAACAGAGTTGTAGACATGCAATTACCTCTTACAAAAATGAATGGGCGGGCTTTAGCCATTGGGCTTAGAGAAGGGCCGCCGCATAAAGATCAGGTTTAAAGCCAATCAGGGTTTTGTCTCCGAGATCGAGCACAGGGCGCTTGATCATCGAGGGTTGGGCGAGCATCAGCTCAATGGCTTTCGCTTGGTCTAGATCGGCTTTTTGTTCGTCTTCGAGTTTGCGAAAGGTTGTGCCAGCGCGATTTAGCACCACTTGCCAGCCGTGCTCGTTGCACCACTGAGTGAGGTGTTCTCGGTCGATACCACTGGTTTTGTAATCATGAAAGTCGTAACGCACTGCATGGTCATCTAGCCACGTGCGAGCTTTTTTCATGGTGTCGCAGGCTTTGATGCCGAAAAGGTGCAACGTTTTGCTTGAATCGGTCACTGAATTGCCCCTCCTTTGGAGATGCCTAGAAATATGCAGTGGCGGATTATGCCATGTGCGACGCGCTTGAGCGCGGGCTGCCTGTAACCTTGGCAGGTTGTTGTGACATGTCGTCGCACTGAGACTTTTGTTCAGGCTCTACTTTGGCAATATGAAGCTACTATGAGGTGCAATGGAAAATTGTTGCTAGCTGTGTTTGATTAAAAGCGGTTTAGTTAACGCTGATTGTTTGGGAATTCTGTAGATATGCAAACCGCCTATACCGTACTCATCCTGCTGATGTTGGTGGGTGTCTCGCGTTTATTGGGGCGTGTGATCCCGTTACCTCTGCCTTTGGTCCAAATCGCGGCGGGCGCCGTGCTGGCATGGCCCACCTTGGGCCTGCATGTTGCGCTGGACCCCGAGTTGTTTCTGTTTCTATTTTTGCCACCGCTGTTGTTCTCTGATGGCTGGCGTATGCCCAAGCGTGAGTTCTGGCGCCTGCGCGGACCGATTCTGACCCTGGCCGTGGGTCTTGTGCTGTTCACCGTGGTGGGGGCGGGTTACTTCATTCACTGGCTTTTGCCGACGATCCCGTTGCCGGTGGCTTTTGCCCTAGCGGCTGTGCTGTCGCCCACTGACGCGGTGGCGGTGTCGGCCATTGCTCAGAACCGCTTGCCAGGCCCGTTGATGCATATGCTTCAGGGCGAAGCGTTGATGAATGATGCGTCGGGTCTGGTGACCTTCAAATTTGCCTTGGTCGCTGCGATCACGGGCGTTTTTTCGCTGGCCAATGCCAGCCTGACATTTGTGTTGGTGGCCTGTGGTGGCTTGGCCATCGGTGTGGCCCTGAGCTGGCTGGTAGGGCGCATGCGCGCATGGATGATTGCCCGCGGTTGGGATGACCCAGCGACGCACGTGGTATTTATGCTGTTGCTGCCATTTGCTGCCTATGTACTGGCCGAACGCTTGGGCGCTTCCGGCATTTTGTCGGCGGTGGCGGCCGGGATGATGCAAAGTTGGCTGGATTTGCTGCCGCGTCAAACCAGCACCCGCCTGCTAAACCGCAGTGTATGGGGGCTGCTGGAGTTCGCGTTTAACGGCCTGATCTTCTTGCTGTTGGGCCTGCAACTGCCTGACATCATCAAGGCGGTTGTCAGCCACGAAACCACACTCTGGCCTACCTTGTTGTACCGCTGCCTGGATGTGGTAGCGATTTTCCTGGTGCTGCTGGCGCTGCGTTTTATCTGGGTGCAAAGCATTTGGCGTTTATCTGGCCTACTGCGTCGCTGGCGTGGCAAGGGCGAGTTGACGCTGGTGCCGACTGCCCGTTCCTGCTGGTTGTTGACGGTCGGTGGCGTGCGCGGGGCTGTGACCTTGGCGGGTGTCATGTCGGTGCCGCTGTTTATCAGCAAGGGCGTGGACTTCCCTGAACGCGATCTGCTGATCTTCATTGCGGCTGGAGTGATTTTGCTGTCATTGGTGGCAGCGTGCATTGCCTTGCCCCTGTTGTTGCGCGGCATTCCCAAAAGCCCGGACGACGCGATGCGCAAAGAAGTACGAGAGGCGTGGCGACGTACTGCCGAGGCCGCAATTCATGCGCTTGAAGCCGAAGAGGTGGTCGAGCCGGCCAACCCGCAAGACGCGGCGCAGGCAGCATTAGCGGCCGAATTGAAGGCGCGGATCATGTCGGAGTATCGGCATCAGCTTGAGGTCTTCAACGACTCTGCGGAAGCTCAAGCGCTGGCCTCACAAATGGACCTGCTGGAGAGCCGCTTGCGCCTCAAGGCGCTCCGGGCGCAGCGTCTGGAGCTGTACAGCTTGCGTCGCCACCATGAAATCGGCGATGACGTGCTCAGCGAGATTTTGCGTGATCTGGATTTGAGCGAAGCGAATCTGGGGACGGTGAAGTAAGGCGCCTTACTGTAGGAGCTGCCGAAGGCTGCGATCCTTTGATTTTAAAGGTCAAAAGATCGCAGCCTTCGGCAGCTCCTACGTTTTGGGTTTAGCGGCGGCGCTGGATGAAGTCGCGGATCCGCTCGGCGGCTTCGACACATTCGGCCAATGGCGCAACCAAGGCCATGCGTACGCGCCCGGCACCCGGGTTGAAACCGTCGACTTCGCGTGACAGGTAAGAACCCGGCACCACGGTCACGTGCTCTTCAGCGAACAGGTCGAGGCAGAACTCGGCGTCATCGCCTTCAACCCTTGGCCACAGGTAAAAACCGCCATCGGGGCGTTGTACGTCGAGTACCGGGGTCAGGATGTTCAGCACCGCATCGTACTTCTCGCGGTACAAATCGCGATTTGTACGCACGTGTTCTTCGTCGTTCCAAGCGGCAATGCTGGCCAATTGGGTTTGAACCGGCATGGCGCAACCGTGGTAGGTGCGGTACAGCAAAAAAGCCTTGAGAATCTCGGCATCACCGGCCACGAAGCCCGAACGCAGCCCCGGCAAGTTGGAGCGCTTGGACAGGCTGTGGAAGACCACACAACGCTTGAAGTCTTCGCGGCCCAGCGTTACGCAGGCGCTGAGTAAGCCTGCGGGCGGCGTTTGCTCGTCGAAATAGAGCTCGCTGTAGCATTCGTCAGAGGCGATGACGAAGTCATGTTCGTCGGCCAGAGCGATCAGCTTTTTCAACGTTTCAAGCGGGATCAGGGCACCGGTCGGGTTGCCGGGTGAGCATAGGAACAGAATCTGGCAGCGCTTCCAGATGTCAGCCGGCACGGCGTCAAAGTCCGGGTTAAAGCCATACTCGGCCAGGCACGGCAGGTAGTGCGGCTTGGCACCGGCCAGAAACGCCGCGCCTTCGTAGATCTGGTAGAACGGGTTCGGGCTCACAACCAGTGCGTCATCGCCGCGATTAACCACGGTTTGGGTGAAGGCGAACAGTGCTTCACGGGTGCCGTTGACTGGCAGGATGTTGCGCGCTGGGTCGAGCCAGCCAGCCGGTACGTTGAAGCGGCGTGAGGCCCAGCTTGCAATGGCTTCGCGCAGGGCGGGGGTGCCAAGGGTGGTCGGGTACACCGCCATCTGGTCAAGGTTGTCCGCCAGGGCTTTGGCCACGAAATCGGGAGAGCGGTGTTTGGGTTCGCCAATCGACAACGCAATTGGGCGCTTGTCGGCGTTGGGCTGCACGCTAGCCAGCAGGGCGCGCAGTTTTTCGAACGGGTAAGGCTGCAACTGATTTAGAGCGTTGTTCATTGGGTGCGGGTCTCACTCGGCGGCTAGATGCTCAGGCGCCAGGTTTCTGGGGTTGAGTCTTTATTGACCGTTAGTTGCTCGACGATGGCTTCCTGCAAACGTATGCACAGTTGCGGATCAGACAAGGGCTGATTGTTTTCGTCGGTAATGAAGAAGACGTCTTCGACGCGCTCGCCCAGGGTAGCGATCTTGGCGTTTTGCAACGACAGGTCGAACTCCAGGAATATCATTCCGATGCGAGCCAGCAGGCCGGGGCGGTCGGGAGCGCTGAGTTCCAGTACGGTGACCGGGCGCTGGGCGTCATTGTGAATAGTCACTTGTGGCGCGAAAGCGAAGTGCTTGAGCTGGCGCGGCACCCGACGCTGGATGATGTTTGGGTAGTCGTCGGGGTTGCGCAGGGCTTCGGTGAGGCCTTTGCGGATTTTTTCGATGCGCTCTGGGTTGTTGCCGATCGAGCCGCCGTCGTTGTCGAGCACGATGTAGGTGTCGAGGGTGAACTGGCTGCTGGAGGTGATGATGCGCGCGTCATGGATGTTGAGGTTGAGCTGGTCCATGGCCGCCACGGTCACGGCGAAGAAGTCGTGCTGGTCGGGTGCATAAATGAAAATCTGCGTGCCGCCCTCGAACTCGCGCTGCGTGGTTTCCTTGATCAATACAAGCGGGCCGCCATCGGCCGGTTGTTGCAGGATGGCTTCGGTGTGCAGGGCCACATCAGCCGAGGTGTGGCGCAGGAAGTAGTCGTCACCCAATTGCGACCAGAGTTGCTCCACGTCGTCTTGGTCGTTGCCGTTGCGTACCAGGATGTCCAGTGCGGCGCTTTGGGTTTGGCGAATCTGCTCTTCGCGATCCACCGGGTTTTCCAGGCCTCGGCGCAAGGCGCGCTTGGTCTCGGTGTAGAGCTGGCGCAACAGGCTGGCGCGCCATGAATTCCACAGCGTCGGGTTGGTGGCGTTGATGTCGGCCACGGTCAGCACATAGAGATAGTCGAGATGGGTCTCATCGACCACGATTTGTGCAAAGTCGTGAATCACTTGCGGGTCAGACAAGTCTTTGCGCTGGGCAGTGGTCGACATCACCAGATGGTTTTGCACCAGCCACACGATCAGGCGTGTATCCCAGACTGGCAGTTGATGGCGAATGCAAAAGGCTTCGGCATCCACCGCGCCAATCTCGGAGTGGTCACCGTGGCGGCCTTTGCCAATGTCGTGGTAGAGCCCGGCCAGGTAGATCAGTTCCGGCTTTGGCAGCTTGGCCATCAATTTGCTGGCCAGCGGGAATTTTTCGGAAACCTGGGTGTACTGCAATTTGCGCAGGTGTTTGATCAAGTTCAGGGTGTGTGCGTCAACCGTGTAGATGTGGAACAGGTCGTGCTGCATTTGTCCGACGATAAAGCCGAATTCTGGTAGGTAGCGTCCGAGAATGCCGTAGCGATTCATTCGACGCAGGTTGCGATGGATGCCGATTTTGCACTTGAACAGTTCGATAAACAGGCTGGTATTGCGAATGTCGTTGCGAAAGTCGTCATCGATCAGGTAACGGTGCTCGCGCAGCAAACGAATGGTATCAGCGCGTACGCCTTTGATTTCGGGCTGCTGGGCCATTAGCAGGAATATTTCGAGCATGGCAAATGGCGTGCGCTTAAACACATTGTCGCTGGTGGCTTCTATATAGCCATCATGCAGTTGAAAGCGCGAGTTGATCGGTGTCGGCGGCGCTTCGTCTTCGGGCGCCAAAATCACTTCTTCAAAGTGCTGGATGATCAGGTCGCTGAGCTGGGCAATGCTCATGACCACCCGGTAGTACTGCTGCATGAAATTTTCGATGGTCTGCTTGGTGTCTTCGCCGGTAAAACCGAGGAGTTCGGCGATGCTGCGTTGGTGGTCAAACAACAAACGGTCTTCGGAGCGCCCGGCGAGCATGTGCAGGGCGTAGCGCACCTTCCACAGAAACTCCTGGGAGGAGGCCAGCAGGGCGTGTTCGCTTTCGACGAGAAAGCCTTCGCCTGCCAGGGCGCGTAAATTCAGGGTGCCGTACTGGCGACGGGCTACCCACAAAATGGTCTGGATGTCGCGCAGGCCGCCGGGCGAGCCTTTGACGTTGGGTTCCAGGTTGTATTCCGTGTCGTTGTACTTGTGATGCCGGGCTTTTTGCTCGGCACGTTTGGCCAAGAAGAAGTCTTTGCTGGGCCACATGTGTTCGGTGCTAGTGACTTCGAGCATGCGCTGGCGCAAGCGTTCAGGCCCCGCAATGGTGCGGCTTTCCATCAAGTTGGTGATGACAGTCAGGTCGGCGCGGGCTTGCTCGGCGCATTCGTCGACTGAACGTACGCTCTGACCCACTTCGAGACCGATGTCCCAAAGCAGTGTCAGAAACCGCTCGATAGAGTCGCGGAAAATCTCGTGATCAGCGTCATCGAGCAGGATCAGCAAGTCTATGTCGGAGTAGGGGTGCAGTTCGCCGCGGCCATAACCACCAACGGCGACCAGGGCGATATCGGCCTGATCGCTCCAAGTGAACTGCTCCCAGGCCTGCTGCAGGATGTTATCGACGAACCAGGCACGGTCTTCGATCAGGCGGCGAATATCGCGGCCTTTGCGAAAACGTTCGTCAAGCACTTCACGTGCCTGGCGGATGGCCTTTTTGAAAGCGGCAATCGGGCTTGCCTTTAATGCCAATTCGGCCTGGAACTGGCCGCGGTCAAAAAGTTCGGGATCCACCTGCGGCATCGATTGGCTTTCCTATCGTGAGATTTGTTTCTATTCAGTGGCTGGCATTAAGCAACTATCAGGCCGAGACACGCGGGATGGTGTCATCACTGCGCAGGGTGAAAATCTCGTAGCCGGTGTCGGTCACCAGTAAGGTGTGCTCCCACTGGGCAGACAGCTTGCGGTCCTTGGTGATTGCCGTCCAGCCATCGCCCAGCACCTTGGTGTCGGCTTTGCCCTGGTTGATCATGGGCTCGATGGTGAAGGTCATGCCAGCTTTGAGCTCCATCCCGGTGCCTGCACGGCCGTAGTGCAGGATTTGCGGTTCTTCGTGGAACACCTTGCCAATGCCGTGACCGCAGAATTCTCGAACCACCGAGAAGCCGTTCTTTTCGGCGTGTTTCTGAATCACTTCCCCGATATCGCCTAGGCGGCAGCCTGGTTTTACGATTTCGATGGCTTTGTACATGCACTCTTGAGTCACTTGCGACAGGCGCTCGGCCCAGACCGGCACTTTGCCGACGTGGAACATACGGCTGGTGTCACCGTGATAACCGTCTTTAATCACGGTCACGTCGATGTTCAGGGTGTCGCCGTCTTTCAGCGCCTTATCACCTGGAATGCCGTGGCAAACCACGTGGTTGATCGAGGTGCAGATCGACTTAGGGAAACCTTTGTAATTGAGCGGAGCAGGAATGGCCTGTTGCACATTGACAATATAGTCATGGCAAATGCGGTCTAGCTCTTCAGTCGTGACGCCAGGTTTTACGTATTCGGCGATCATTTCCAGCACATCGGCGGCCAGTTTGCCGGCGATACGCATCTTTGCGATGTCCTCGGGGGTTTTGAGGGTGACGGTCATACAGGCTCTCTTCGCGCGTTAGCGCTCATCATCAGGATTGCGGGTGTGTGACGAGACATTACAGCTACACACCGCCATAAAAACGCGATTCTACCAGACGGTCGGCTGTAAAGATGAGCCTTGCGCCATCGCTTCTATTAATAGAGTGGGGCATTCTGGCGCTATTCCAAGCCTCGTGCAAAATGCAGGCGAGGGAAATGAGCCCTGATTTATGCTGCATTTGATCTGGTTTTTGATCTTTAGGTTTTTGATCTTGATCTACCCGCTCCTTCGGGAGGCCGAATGGAGGTTTCGCGGAGTGGGTCGACCGGCATGGATGCCGAGAGAGCTGCGCTGGCCCATGGATGGCCCGTCGCAGCGTGCCTACGTAGCGTAAACCCTTGCAGGGCAAGGGGTTGGCAATAAAATCTGAATTCGCGCTTCGTTTTTTACGCACCTTGTGGTATAAAATGCGCCGCTTTGCGGGTATAGCCCGCAGAGCACAAACCCACACACGTATCGACACGATGACCTGGGTGCCTTCAGCTTGAAGCTGCTGGTTGGTCGTTGGGATACGTGGAGGCCTAACCCGACTTACTAAGGAACTACCATGTCCCAAGTCAACATGCGCGATATGCTGAAGGCCGGTGTGCACTTCGGTCACCAAACCCGTTACTGGAACCCAAAGATGGGTAAATACATCTTTGGCGCGCGTAACAAGATCCACATCATCAACCTTGAAAAAACCCTGCCAATGTTCAACGAAGCTCTGACTTTCGTAGAGCGTCTGGCTCAGGGCAAAAACAAGATTCTGTTCGTCGGTACCAAGCGTTCCGCTGGCAAGATCGTTGCTGAAGAAGCAGCACGTTGCGGTTCGCCGTACGTGGATCACCGCTGGTTGGGCGGCATGCTCACCAACTTCAAAACCATCCGTGCTTCCATCAAGCGTCTGCGTGACCTTGAAGTTCAAGCAGAAGACGGTACTTTCGCTAAGCTGACCAAGAAAGAGGCGTTGATGCGTACTCGCGATCTGGAAAAGCTGGATCGTAGCCTGGGTGGTATCAAGGACATGGGCGGTCTGCCAGACGCTCTGTTCGTTATCGACGTTGACCACGAGCGTATCGCGATCACCGAAGCTAACAAGTTGGGTATCCCGGTTATCGGCGTTGTCGATACCAACAGCAGCCCAGAAGGCGTTGACTACATCATCCCAGGTAACGATGACGCAATCCGCGCTATCCAGCTGTACATGGGCGCGATGGCTGATGCTGTTATCCGTGGTCGTAACCACGTTGCTGGCGGCACCGACGTTTTCGTCGAAGAAGCTCCAGCTGCAGCGGTAGTTGAAGGCTGAGTAACTAACGCCTAGCGTTTACTCAGTGCGCAAAAAGGGGGCTTGGCCCCCTTTTTGCCACCTCGAAATCCATTTGTTGGACATGCTCCCGTCGTTGCTGTATCAGATTGCGGCTGGCAGGGAGCCTCGAGGCAGGCTTCACACGAATTTGAACGCCCGTTCGGTCGGGTGGAATGGTTGAAAACCTATCCAAGAGGAATTTTGAAATGGCAGAGATTACTGCAGCGTTGGTTAAAGAACTGCGTGAGCGTACCGGCGAAGGCATGATGGATTGCAAGAAAGCCTTGACCAAGGCTGGCGGCGACATCGAAAAAGCCATTGATGACATGCGTGCTTCGGGCGCCATCAAGGCTGCCAAGAAAGCAGGCAACGTTGCTGCTGAAGGCGCTATCGCTCTGAAGGAAGACGGTAAAACCGCAGTTCTGCTGGAAGTGAACTCGCAGACTGACTTCTTGGCCCTGCAGGATGATTTCAAGGCATTCGTTGCTGCCAGCATTGAAAAAGCATTTGCAGACAAACTGACTACTGTTGAGCCTCTGATCGAAGCTCAAGAAGCTGATCGTCTGGTACTGGTCGGCAAGGTTGGCGAAAACGTCAACATCCGTCGCCTGGCTCGCGTTGAAGGTGATGTGGTTGGTGGTTACCTGCACGGCAACAAGATCGGTGTAGTTGTAGCTTTGAACGGCGGCAGCGTTGAGCTGGCCAAAGACATCGCTATGCACGTTGCTGCAAGCAACCCAGAGTTCCTGCTGCCTTCGGAAGTTTCTGAAGAAGCGATCGAGCGCGAAAAAGCGGTGTTCCTGAGCCTCAATGCTGACAAGATCGCCGGCAAGCCAGAAAACATCGTTGAAAACATGATCAAAGGCCGTATCAGCAAGTTTCTGGCTGAAGCGAGCCTGGTTGAGCAAGCTTTCGTTAAAAACCCGGAAATCAAAGTTGGCGAGCTGGCTAAGAAAGCCGGTGCTGAAATCGTTTCTTTCACTTACTACAAAGTAGGTGAAGGCATCGAGAAGCCAGTAGACAACTTCGCTGAAGAAGTTGCTGCTCAGCTGGCTGCAGCCAAGCAATAAGACAGTTTTAAACTGTCGCCCCGAAGAGGCTGCCCGCTCACGCGCGCAGCCTCTTTTCAAATGGGAGAGGGTTTTACCTTCTCTTGCGGAACCGATTGATGAAGTCGTGTTCCGATGGTGCTGCTGTGCAGCGCCACGCTAGAGTAAGCGCGGGCTGAAAGTGGCCTCGCACAGATTTTTTTAAAAAAACGCGGCAGGAGAGATTCGCAATGGCTCAGCAGGGCAGTGGTTATCAAGCTCGCTATAAACGCATTCTACTCAAGCTAAGCGGCGAAGCCCTGATGGGCTCTGAAGAGTTCGGGATCGATCCCAAAGTACTCGACCGCATGGCGCTGGAAGTGGGCCAATTGGTCGGCATCGGCGTTCAGGTAGGTTTGGTGATTGGTGGTGGCAACCTGTTCCGTGGTGCTGCGCTGAGTGCGGCAGGCATGGATCGTGTCACCGGCGACCACATGGGCATGCTGGCAACTGTGATGAATGCCTTGGCCATGCGGGACGCGCTGGAACGTGCCAATATCTCTGCCATCGTAATGTCGGCTATTTCCATGGTGGGCGTGACTGATCATTACGATCGTCGTAAGGCAATGCGTCACTTGAATGCCAAGGACGTGGTGATTTTTGCAGCGGGTACTGGTAATCCGTTCTTTACCACTGACTCGGCGGCTTGCTTGCGTGCCATTGAAATCGACGCTGATGTGGTGCTTAAAGCGACCAAGGTTGACGGCGTGTATACCGCAGATCCATTTAAAGACCCGCATGCCGAGAAGTTCGATCATCTGACTTACGATGAAGTACTGGATCGCAAACTGGGTGTTATGGACCTGACGGCTATTTGCCTGTGCCGTGACCACAAAATGCCATTGCGCGTATTTAATATGAACAAGCCCGGCGCCCTGCTTAATATTGTCCATGGCGGCGCTGAAGGGACTCTGATCGAGGAAGGTCAACAATGATCAACGAAATCAAAAAAGACGCTCAAGAGCGCATGCAGAAATCGCTGGAATCGCTGGCCCATGCATTTGGCCAGATCCGTACCGGCAAGGCGCACCCAAGCATTCTGGGTAGCGTTATGGTGCCTTACTACGGCGCTGACACCCCGTTAAGCAGTGTTGCCAACGTGACCGTCAAAGACTCGCGCACCCTGCAAGTCGTGGCCTTTGAGCGCAACATGCTGGCTGCCGTCGATAAGGCTATCCAAAGCGCTGGCTTGAACCTCAATCCGACCAACTTGGGCGAATTGTTGTTGATCTCCATGCCAGCCCTGACTGAAGAAACCCGTAAAGGTTTCACCAAGCAGGCGCGCAGTGCAGCTGAAGATGCACGTGTTGCGGTGCGCAACATTCGTCGTGATGCCTTGAGCGAGCTGAAAAAGCTGGTTAAAGATAAAGCGATCAGTGAAGACGAAGAGCGTCGTGCTGCTGCCGACATTCAGAAGCTGACCGATAAGGCCGAGGCAGATATTGATGCGGCTACCAAGCAGAAAGAAGCGGACCTGATGGCCGTATAAGGGTCTGGGCGTTTTATGGAAAAGACCAAGCAGACAGAGCCATCATCGGTGCCGCGACACGTCGCGATTATCATGGATGGTAATAATCGCTGGGCGAAAAAACGCTTTATGCCGGGTGTTGCCGGGCATAAAGCGGGAGTGGATGCTGTTCGCGCAGTGATTGAAGTGTGTGTCAAGGCCAAGGTCGAGGTGCTCACTTTATTCGCGTTTTCCAGTGAAAACTGGCAGCGCCCTGCGGCTGAAGTCAGCGCCCTGATGGATTTGTTCTTCCGGGCGTTGCGTCGTGAGGCCAAGCGTCTCAATGAAAACAACATCAGCTTGCGGATCATCGGTGATCGCTCACGTTTTCATCCCGAATTGCAGGCGGCGATGCGTGAAGCGGAGCAGATGACGGCAGGGCCTGATCGCTTTGTCCTGCAGGTCGCCGCTAACTACGGCGGGCAGTGGGATATCGCGCAGGCTGCGCAACGGCTGGCGCGGGAGGTTCAGGCAGGGCATTTGCAGCCTGAAGACATCACGCCAGGCCTGTTGCAAACCTGTCTGGTCACGGGCGAGTTGCCCTTGCCTGATTTGTGCATCCGCACAGGCGGCGAGCATCGCATCAGCAACTTCTTGCTGTGGCAGTTGGCCTACTCTGAGTTGTATTTCTCCGACCTGTTCTGGCCGGACTTCAAACACGAAGCCATGCGTAATGCGTTGGCTGATTTCGCTTCTCGCCAGCGTCGTTTCGGTAAAACGAGCGAGCAGGTTGAGGCTGGAGCCCGGATTTAATGCTTAAGCAACGCATCATTACTGCACTTATATTGCTACCCATCGCCTTGTGCGGCTTTTTCCTGCTTGAAGGGGCTGGATTTGCGCTGTTTATCGGCCTAGTTGTGACCCTGGGAGCCTGGGAATGGGCGCGTCTGGCAGGCTTCGAGGCTTCGGTCGCGCGGGTTGTCTTTGCCGTGGTAGTGGCTTTGCTGCTGTTTGGGTTGTACGTTTTTCCCGATCTGGCGCCGTGGGTGTTGGGGGCGGCTGTGTTGTGGTGGGGGGCGGCGACTTGGTTGGTCCTGACCTTCCCGCAATCGGCTGAGCGCTGGTCTACTACCTCGACCAAGCTCGTTATCGGTCTGCTGATTTTGCTGCCGGCGTGGCAAGGCCTCGTGCTGATTAAGGCCATGCCGCTAGGAAATTGGCTGATCATGGCTGTTATGGTTCTGGTGTGGGGCGCCGACATTGGCGCTTACTTCTCGGGCCGAAAATTCGGCAAGCGCAAACTTGCGCCCAAAGTCAGTCCAGGCAAAAGCTGGGAAGGGGTTTTTGGTGGTCTGTTGCTGAGTTTGGTGATCACCGCTGCTGTAGGTTTTACGCGCGGCTGGAGCATCCCCGAGATGTTCGCGGCGCTGTTCGGTGCAGCAATGATTGTGTTGATTTCGGTAGTGGGCGACCTCACCGAAAGTATGTTCAAACGTCAGGCCGGTATTAAAGACAGCAGTAACCTGCTGCCTGGGCATGGAGGCGTTCTGGATCGTATTGACAGTTTGACCGCGGCGATCCCTGTATTTGCAGTACTGCTTTGGATTGCGGCGTCATGAGTCGTCCACAACAAATTACGGTTTTGGGGGCGACAGGCTCGATTGGCCTGAGCACTCTAGATGTTATTGCGCGTCACCCTGATCGCTACCAAGTCTTTGGCTTGAGCGGTTACAGCCGTCTCGCCGAGTTGCTGGCTTTGTGCGTCAAGCACATGCCGAGAGTTGCTGTTGTGCCTGATGAGCGTGCGGCCAGCCAATTGCAGGCGGGCCTTCGTTCAGCAGGCCTCAACACCGAAGTCTTGGTCGGTGAAGAGGGGTTGTGCCAGATTGCTTCGGCCCCTGAGGTTGACGCTGTGATGGCGGCAATCGTGGGTGCTGCGGGTTTGCGACCGACATTGGCGGCCGTGAATACGGGTAAGAAAATCCTACTGGCTAATAAAGAAGCGCTGGTCATGACGGGCGACCTGTTTATGCAGGCGGTGCGTCGCAGCGGTTCGGTGTTGCTGCCTATCGACAGTGAACACAACGCTATTTTTCAGTGCTTGCCACACGACTATGCCCGAGGCTTGGGCGCAGTTGGTGTGCGCCGGATTTTACTGACTGCGTCGGGCGGGCCTTTTCGTGAAACCCAGTTGGCTGATTTGCAGCATGTAACGCCGGATCAGGCGTGCGCTCATCCCAACTGGTCGATGGGGCGCAAGATTTCGGTCGATTCGGCCAGCATGATGAACAAAGGCTTGGAACTCATTGAGGCGTGCTGGTTGTTCGACGCCAAGCCGAGCCAGGTTGAGGTGGTGATCCATCCGCAAAGCGTGATCCATTCGTTGGTCGACTACGTTGACGGTTCAGTGTTGGCTCAGCTTGGCAATCCAGACATGCGTACGCCAATTGCGAATGCGTTGGCGTGGCCTGAACGGATTGATTCGGGCGTTGCGCCACTGGATCTGTTTGCCGTTGCACGCCTGGATTTTCAGCGTCCGGATGAGCAACGCTTTCCTTGTTTGCGCTTGGCTCGTGAGGCTGCGATGGCGGGCAATAGCGCGCCAGCGATGCTTAATGCAGCGAATGAGGTGGCAGTCGGGGCGTTCCTTGATGGGCGAATCCGTTATCCACAAATCGCTCATATGATTGAAGAGGTCTTGGGCAGTGAACCGGTGATTGCTCTGGACGAACTGGATGCGGTATTTGTGGTGGATGCCAAAGCGCGACTGCGGGCTGAACAGTGGTTGAGCCGTAACGGCTGACAAGTGGTACAAGTCGGAGTCGGACAGAATCGCGGAGAAAGTAGATGAGTGCGCTCTATATGATTGTTGGCACCCTAGTGGCATTGGGGGTGCTGGTCACATTTCATGAATTCGGTCACTTTTGGGTGGCGCGCCGTTGTGGCGTCAAGGTTCTGCGCTTTTCTGTGGGCTTCGGTACCCCGTTGCTGCGCTGGCATGATCGCCAGGGTACTGAGTTTGTCGTCGCTGCGATTCCGCTGGGTGGCTATGTAAAAATGCTCGACGAGCGCGAAGGCGACGTCCCGGCCGAGCAGCTCAATCAATCGTTCAATCGTAAAACGGTCGGGCAGCGTATTGCCATTGTGGCTGCTGGGCCAATTGCTAACTTCCTGTTGGCAATCGTATTTTTCTGGGTCTTGGCCATGATGGGCAGCCAGCAAGTGCGGCCGGTGATCGGTGCTGTCGAAAGCGGCAGTTTGGCAGCACAGGCAGGCTTAGTAGCGGGTCAGGAAATCGTCTCTATTGATGGCGAGCCGACCGTAGGTTGGTCGAACGTTAACCTGCAGCTGGTTCGTCGTTTGGGCGAAAGCGGCTCTATTCAAGTGTCGGTGCGCGGGCTTGGGGGCGATGTTGAGACGTCGCATCAGTTGGCGTTGCATGATTGGCTTAGAGGGGCTAACGAGCCGGATCCGATCAAGTCGCTGGGTATTCGCCCGTGGCGCCCTGAGTTACCAGCCATATTGGCTGAACTTGACCCTAATGGCCCAGCTCAAGCGGCTGGTCTTAAGACTGGTGACAAGCTTGTGGCCATGAACGGCCAATCGATCAACGATTGGCAGCAAGTTGTCGATTGGGTTCGTGTGCGCCCCGCTGCGCGCGTTGTATTAAAGGTCGAGCGTGATGGTGTAGCGGTTGATATGCCTGTCATCCTTGCGGCGCATGGAGAGGGAGACGCTGCAACCGGTTATCTGGGGGCTGGCGTCAAAGGTGTCGATTGGCCACCTGAGATGGTTCGCGAGGTCAGCTATGGCCCGCTTGCTGCGATCGGAGAGGGGGCCAAGCGCACGTGGACCATGAGCGTATTGACGCTCGATTCACTCAAGAAAATGTTGTTCGGCGAGCTCTCGGTAAAAAACTTGAGTGGACCGATAACCATTGCTAAAGTGGCGGGCGCTTCTGCCCAGTCGGGCGTTGCTGATTTCTTGAATTTCTTGGCTTATCTGAGTATTAGCCTAGGCGTTCTGAACTTGTTGCCCATTCCTGTACTGGATGGTGGGCACTTGTTGTTTTATCTGATCGAGTGGGTGCGTGGTCGCCCCTTGTCGGAACGGGTACAGGGTTGGGGGATGCAGATCGGTATCAGTTTGGTGGTTGGGGTGATGTTGCTTGCCCTGGTCAACGATCTGGGACGTCTGTAACACTTCGCTGAATTGCGAATCTGCCGCATTTTGCGGCAGTTTGTTTATTGCCAGTTGGAATAAGAAAGGACTTCATGAAACGTCTGCTGCTAACTGCGGTTCTCGCCGTACTGATGATCGCCGAAGTTCACGCCGAGTCCTTCACTATCTCTGATATTCGTGTCAACGGGCTCCAGCGGGTTTCCGCCGGCAGTGTGTTTGGTGCGCTACCGCTGAACGTGGGTGAGGTAGCGGATGACCGCCGTTTGGTGGAATCCACTCGTGCGTTGTTCAAAACCGGGTTCTTTCAGGATATCCAACTGGGTCGTGATGGCAATGTGCTTGTCATCACGGTTGTCGAGCGTCCTTCCGTCTCTAGCATCACGATTGACGGCAACAAGGCGATCTCCACTGATGACCTGATGAAAGGTCTGAAGCAATCAGGCTTGGCCGAAGGTGAAATCTTCCAGCGTGCCACCCTTGAAGGCGTGCGTAACGAACTGCAACGTCAGTATGTTGCCCAAGGCCGCTACTCGGCGACGGTAGACACCGAAGTGGTGCCAGAGCCGCGTAACCGCGTTGCCTTGAAGGTCAACATCAACGAAGGCACCGTTGCGTCTATCCAGCACATCAACGTGGTGGGTAACACTGTCTTCCCTGAAGCCGACTTGGTTGATCTTTTTGAGCTGAAAACCACCAACTGGTTGTCGTTCTTCAAGAACGATGACAAGTATGCGCGTGAAAAGCTGTCGGGTGACTTGGAGCGTCTGCGCTCCTACTACCTCGATCGCGGCTATATCAATATGGATATAGCCTCGACTCAGGTATCGATCACACCTGATAAGAAAAACGTCTACATCACCGTCAACGTGAACGAAGGCGAAAAATACAACGTAGGCGAAGTGAAGCTGAGCGGTGACCTCAAGGTCCCGGAAGATCAGATCAAGTCGCTGCTGCTGGTTCAGCCAGGCCAAGTGTTCTCGCGCAAGCTGATGACCACTACCTCCGAACTGATTACCCGTCGTCTGGGTAACGAGGGCTATACCTTTGCAAACGTGAACGGCGTGCCCCAGCCAGATCCTGAAAACCACACAGTGGCCATTACCTTTGTGGTCGATCCGGGCAAACGTGCTTACGTTAACCGTATCAACTACCGCGGCAATACCAAGTCGGCAGACGAAGTGCTGCGTCGCGAAATGCGTCAGATGGAAGGTGGCTGGGCTTCTACTTACCTGATTGATCAGTCCAAGGTTCGCCTGGAGCGTCTGGGCTTCTTCAAAGAAGTCAACGTTGAAACTCCGGCAGTGCCAGGCACTGACGACATGGTTGATGTGAACTACGCCGTTGAAGAACAAGCCTCGGGTTCGATCACTGCCAGCGTCGGTTTTGCTCAGAGCGCCGGTTTGATCTTGGGTGGCTCGATTACTCAGAACAACTTCCTGGGTACGGGTAACAAGGTCAGCATTGGCCTGACGCGTAGCGAATACCAAAGCCGTTACAACTTCAGCTACGTTGACCCGTACTGGACTGCGGATGGTGTGAGCTTGGGTTACAACGTTTTCTATCGCACCACTGACTACAAAGAGCTGGACGTTGACGTTGCCAACTACTCGGTGGACAGCTTGGGTGCTGGCGTCACCATGGGCTACCCGATCAGCGATACATCTCGTCTGACCTACGGCCTGACCGTTCAGCAGGATGAGATCAGCACCGGTCGTTACACCGTTGACGAGATCTTCGACTTCGTAAACCGTGAAGGTGACAAATATCTCAACTTTAAGGCGTCGGTTGGCTGGTCTGAATCGACTCTGAACAAGGGCGTATTGCCAACGCGTGGCAGCTCGCAGAGCTTGGTACTGGAAAGCACCATTCCTGGCAGCGACCTGCAGTTCTACAAACTGGACTATCGTGCACAGTTGTTCCAGCCGTTGACCGACACCTACACTATGCGTCTGCACACAGAGTTGGGCTATGGTGATGGTTACGGTTCTACTGAAGGTCTACCGTTCTACGAGAACTATTACGCCGGTGGTTTCAACTCGGTACGTGGTTTTAAAGACAGTGCCTTGGGCCCGCGCAGTACGCCAAGTACGGGTAAAAACCCTGGCACCATCGCTGACCCGGACCAAGACCCGCTACCGTTCGGTGGTAACGTACTGATTCAGGGTGGTGTAGAAGTTCTGTTCCCAATGCCGTTTGTGAAAGACCAGCGTTCCTTGCGCACCTCCGTATTCTGGGATGTGGGTAACGTGTTCGACACCAACTGCAAGGGCGATACCAAAAATTGCGACATCAGCTTTAGCAATATGGCCAGTTCTGTCGGTGTTGGCGTGACATGGGTGACTGCGCTTGGTCCGCTGAGCTTCAGCTTGGCCATGCCAATCAAGAAACCGGATGACGCAGACACTCAAGTGTTCCAATTCTCCCTCGGTCAGACTTTCTAAAAGCCTGACTTTAGATACAGACAACGGATTTTTTAGGGGTGCATCGTGCGTAAGTTGACTCAATTGGTTCTCCTGGCTTCGCTGTTGGCAGCAGGTCCAGCTTTTGCTGACATGAAAATTGCTGTACTGAACTATCAAATGGCACTGCTCGAATCGGACGCTGCCAAGCGTTACGCAGTAGATGCCGAGAAGAAGTTCGGTCCTCAACTGACCAAGCTGAAAACCTTGGAAAGCAGTGCCAAGGGTATTCAAGACCGCCTGGTAAGCGGCGGCGACAAGATGCAGCAAGGCGAGCGTGAGCGTTTGGAGCTTGAATTCAAGCAAAAGGCCCGTGACTTCCAGTTCCAGTCTAAAGAACTGAACGAAGCCAAAGCGGTTGCTGACCGTGAAATGCTGAAGCAGCTGAAGCCAAAACTGGACAGCGCTGTTGAAGAAGTGATCAAGAAAGGCGCCTTTGACCTGGTGTTCGAGCGTGGTGCTGTGATTGATGTTAAGCCTCAGTACGACATCACTCGCCAAGTCATCGAGCGCATGAACCAGCTGAAGTAATTATGAGCACGACTATAAAGCTCGGCCAATTGGCCGAGTTCCTCGGAGCCACCTTGTGTGGTTCTGCGGAGAAAGAAATTACTGGGCTGGCCACTTTACAAGAGGCCGGCCCAGCTCAGTTGAGCTTTCTGGCTAATCCCCAATACCGTAAATACCTCGTTGATTGCCATGCAGGAGCTGTATTGCTCAAGGCAGGCGATGCTCAGGAATACGTCGGGGATGCGCTGGTTGTGCCCGATCCTTATTTGGCTTATGCCCGAATTTCCCATTTGTTCGATCCCAAACCTAAAGCGCCTGCCGGGGTTCATCCGACGGCGGTGATTGCGGATGATGCGGTGGTCGATGCTTTGGCCAGCATTGGTCCGTTTGTGGTGATCGAAAGCGGTGCGCGAATTGCGGCTGGTGTCACCTTGGGTGCACATTGCTTTATCGGTGCTCGCAGTTCGATCGGTGAGGGTGGTTGGTTGGCCCCTCGGGTCACCCTCTATCACGATGTGCATATTGGCAAGCGTGTGGTCATTCAGTCGGGTGCTGTGCTGGGTGGTGAAGGTTTTGGTTTCGCCAACGAGAAAGGTGTCTGGCAGAAAATTGCCCAAATTGGTGGTGTCACCTTGGGCGATGATGTCGAAATAGGCGTTAACACCGCCATCGATCGTGGCGCCTTGGCCGACACACTAATTGGTAACGGCGTCAAACTGGATAACCAGATCCAAATCGCGCACAACGTTCAAATCGGTGACCATACGGCGATGGCCGCCTGTGTGGGGATCTCCGGCAGCACTAAAATCGGCAAGCATTGTATGTTGGCGGGTGGTGTTGGTTTGGTAGGTCACATTGAAGTATGTGACAACGTGTTCTTGACTGGCATGACGATGGTGACTCATTCGATCACCGAGCCAGGAGCCTATTCTTCCGGTACTGCTATGCAGCCGGCTGCCGAGTGGCGCAAAAGTGCTGCACGTATTCGTCAGTTGGATGACATTGCAAGACGGCTTAAGCATCTGGAAAAGCGCGTCGGGGAAGTGACCCCGAACGGTAAAGCTTCTTCAGAGGGCTAGTACATTTTCCATATCAAGAGTGCATAGCCACTGGTTTGCTTCCTTGATTTGCTAGAGGAGCGCGCCTTAGTCGCGCGCGCCCAATCTTTATTACAGGCTTCCCCACGAAATGATGGACATCAACGAGATTCGCGAATATCTGCCCCACCGTTACCCTTTCCTGCTGGTGGACCGGGTGGTGGATCTGGATGTCGAGAACAAGCGCATTCGTGCTTACAAGAATGTCAGCATCAACGAACCTTTCTTCAACGGTCACTTCCCGGCGCACCCTATCATGCCCGGCGTATTGATCATTGAAGCCATGGCTCAGGCAGCTGGCATCCTGGGTTTCAAGATGCTGGACGTTAAACCAGCGGACGGCACACTCTATTATTTCGTAGGTTCTGACAAACTGCGTTTCCGCCAGCCCGTGCTGCCAGGTGATCAACTGATCCTTGAAGCCAAGTTCCTGAGCTGCAAGCGCTCTATCTGGAAGTTTGAGTGCCAGGCATCGGTTGACGGCAAGCCGGTGTGCTCGGCTGAAATTATCTGTGCGGAACGCAAACTATGAGTTTGATTGACCCTCGCGCAATCATCGATCCGACGGCCATTTTGGCCGACGACGTCGAGGTCGGCCCGTGGTCGATCATCGGCGCAGGTGTGGAAATCGGCGAGGGGACTGTGATTGGGCCGCATGTGATTCTCAAAGGCCCAACCAGGATCGGTAAACACAATCGTATCTACCAGTTTTCTTCGGTAGGCGAGGACACACCTGATCTGAAGTACAAGGGCGAAGAAACGCGCCTGGTGATCGGTGATCACAACGTGATTCGTGAGGGCGTCACCATCCACCGTGGCACGGTCCAAGACCGTTCCGAAACGACGCTGGGTGATCACAACTTGGTGATGGCTTATGCCCACATCGGGCATGACAGCGTCATCGGCAATCACTGCATTTTGGTCAATAACGCCGCGTTGGCTGGCCATGTGCATATGGGTGATTGGGCGATTCTGTCGGGTTTTACGCTGGTCCATCAATTCTGTCATATCGGCGCACATAGCTTCTCGGGTATGGGCACTGCTATTGGCAAGGACGTTCCGGCATTTGTCACCGTGTTCGGCAGCCCTGCCGAGGCCCGCAGCATGAACTTTGAAGGCATGCGTCGCCGGGGTTTCAGTGATGAAGCCATTCATGCCCTGCGTAGAGCCTACAAAGTAGTTTATCGACAAGGTCTGACGGTTGATCAGGCGCTTGCCGAACTCGCCGAACCTGCTGTGCAATTTCCTGAAGTTGCGATGTTTGTCGAATCTATCCGTTCCTCCACTCGCGGCATTACGCGCTAGTCATGGCTAGATTGCGTATTGCGCTGGTGGCAGGCGAAGCCTCTGGTGACATTCTGGGTTCAGGGCTGATGCGGGCGCTTAAAGCTCAGCATCCAGATATCGAATTTATGGGCGTTGGCGGGCCATTGATGGAAGCTGAGGGCATGACCTCTTACTTCCCGATGGAGCGTTTATCAGTGATGGGGCTGGTTGAAGTCCTTGGCCGTTTGCGCGAACTGCTCAAGCGCCGCAAAGCACTGGTGCAAACGCTGATTGCTGAAAAGCCTGATGTTTTTATCGGTATCGATGCCCCTGACTTCACCCTCAATATCGAACTCCAATTACGCCGTGCCGGGATCAAAACCGTTCACTACGTGAGCCCGTCTGTTTGGGCCTGGCGTCAGAAACGGGTGCTGAAAATCCGCGAAGGCTGCGATTTGATGCTGACGCTGTTTCCGTTTGAAGCCAAATTCTATGAAGAAAAGGGCGTTCCGGTACGGTTTGTCGGGCACTCATTGGCTGATGCCATTCCGCTTGAAGCTGATCGTGCGGCGGCCCGTGCTGAGTTGGGCTTGCCTGATGGGCCGTTAGTGGCGTTGATGCCGGGCAGTCGTGGCGGTGAGGTCGGCAAGTTGGGTGGCTTGTTTCTGGATGCCGCGCAGAAAATTCGCGAGGCGCGGCCCGAAGTACGTTTTGTCCTGCCGTGCGCAGGTCATGCGCGGCGTATCCAGATTGAGCAACTGCTGGTCGGCCGTGATTTACCCGTGACGTTGCTCGATGGCAAGTCACACGTGGCGCTGGCCGCCTGCGATGCGGTGCTGATAGCGTCGGGTACTGCCACCCTAGAGGCGCTGCTGTACAAGCGTCCCATGGTCGTCGCTTATCGTCTCTCGTCGTTGACGTTCTGGATTCTCAAGCGTTTGGTTAAAAGCCCTTACGTGTCACTGCCTAACTTGTTGGCTCAACGGCTGCTGGTGCCAGAGTTGTTGCAAGATGCGGCGACTCCCGAGGCGCTGGCTGAAACCCTGCTGCCTTTGCTGGACAGTGGCGAAGAGCAAACCCGTGGCTTCGATGAGATCCATCGAACCTTGCGTCTAGACGCTTCTAATCAGGCCGCAGATGCGGTACTGGGTCTGATCGCAACATCCAAATGAGTACAGTGAATATGCAAATCGGATTGGACTTCAATCTGGTTAATCAGGTCGACGACCTGGTTGCCGGTGTTGATGAAGTCGGCCGTGGCCCGTTATGCGGCGCCGTGGTCACGGCAGCAGTGATACTCGATCCTGCGCGTCCTATCGCGGGGCTTAACGACTCCAAGAAGCTCACCGAGGCACGTCGCGAAAAACTCTTCGACGAAATCTGTGAAAAAGCATTGAGCTGGCATATCGCTCGGGCTGAAGTCGAGGAAATCGACGAACTGAATATTCTGCATGCCACGATGTTGGCCATGCAGCGCGCGGTGGAGGGGCTGAGCATTACCCCTAAACTGGCGATGATCGACGGCAATCGCTGCCCCAAATTGGCCATGCCTGCTGAGGCAGTGGTTAAAGGCGACAGTAAAGTGCCTGCCATTGCCGCGGCTTCAATTCTGGCCAAGGTCAGCCGTGACCGTGAGATGGCGGCATTCGAGTTGCAATATCCTGGCTACGGCATTGGCGGTCATAAGGGTTACCCGACGACCGTCCATCTGGAGGCGCTTGAACGTCTGGGCCCGACACCGATTCATCGGCGATCGTTTGGTCCGGTTCGCCGCGCCTATGAGGCCCTCGAAGGTCTTGCCAAGGTTTAGCCTCAAGGCTGATGTTTTTGCCAAGGCCCGGTACAATCCGGGCCTTGTTGTTTCCCAAAGCTTATAGACAGGATCACCATGCCGGCTTCATTCGTTCACCTGCGCCTGCACACTGAATACTCCCTGGTCGATGGCCTGGTGCGGATCAAACCGCTGATCAAAACCCTGGCCGGCATGAATATGCCCGCCGTGGCTGTGACCGATCAGAACAACATGTGCTCCCTCGTCAAATTTTATAAAGCCGCCATGGGCGGTGGGATCAAGCCGATTTGCGGTGCTGATCTGTGGCTGTCGAACAAAGACCCGGACAACCCGCTGAGCCGTATCAGCCTGTTGGCAATGAATGCCGTGGGTTATCGCAATCTGACCGAGCTGATTTCGCGTGGTTTCATCGACGGCCAGCGCAACGGTCAGGTGATTATCGAGCGCGAGTGGGTGGCTGAAGCTGCTGACGGCTTGATCATGCTCTCGGCGGCCAAAGAGGGCGAAATCGGTCTTGCACTGCTCAGTGGTAATGCCGATGAGGCGCAAGTACTGGCCCGTGAATGGATGGCGGTGTTCCCGGACCGTTTTTACCTCGAAGTACAGCGCACTAAGCGTCCCAATGACGAAGAGCATCTGCATGCGGCTGTGGCGCTGGCCGACGCAATCGGCGCGCCATTGGTGGCAACTAACGATGTGCGCTTCCTCAAGCAGCAGGACTTCGAAGCTCACGAAACTCGCGTGTGCATCGGCGAAGGTCGTGCCCTTGATGACCCGCGTCGCTCCAAGAACTACAGCGATCAGCAGTACCTGAAAAGTGCCGAAGAAATGGCCGAGCTGTTCAGTGACCTGCCCGAGGCGCTTGAGAACTCGGTCGAAATCGCCAAGCGCTGCAACATTGACGTCAAGCTGGGCACTCACTTTTTGCCCAACTTTCCGATTCCCGATGGCATGACCATCGATGAGTATTTCCGCAAAGTGTCGTTTGACGGTCTGGAAGACCGCCTCAGCGTTCTGCTGCCCAAAGACACCACCGAGGATTACGACGCCAAGCGTCAGGTGTACGTCGATCGACTGAATTTCGAGCTGGATATCATCATCCAGATGGGGTTCCCCGGTTACTTCCTGATCGTAATGGACTTTATCCAGTGGGCTAAAAGCAACGGCGTGCCCGTGGGGCCTGGCCGGGGCTCGGGTGCCGGGTCGCTGGTGGCTTATGTGCAGAAGATTACTGACCTTGATCCGTTGGAATACGACCTGCTGTTTGAACGATTCCTTAACCCGGAACGGGTATCGATGCCCGACTTCGACGTCGACTTCTGCATGGATGGTCGCGACCGGGTCATTGAATATGTGGCGCAGAAGTATGGCCGCAACGCGGTAAGCCAGATCATCACCTTTGGTTCGATGGCGGCGAAGGCAGTAATCCGCGACGTGGCGCGCGTTCAAGGTAAGTCTTATGGCTTGGCTGACCGTCTGTCGAAGATGATTCCGTTCGAAGTCGGCATGACCCTCGAAAAAGCCTTCGAGCAGGAAGAGATCCTGCGTGACTTCATCAAAGTCGATGAAGAAGCTGCCGAAATCTGGGAAATGGCGCGCAAGCTTGAGGGCGTTGTGCGTAACGTGGGTAAGCACGCCGGTGGTGTGGTTATCGCACCGACTAAACTGACTGACTTTTCGCCGATTTATTGCGACGAAGAGGGCGGTGGTCTGGTGACCCAGTTCGACAAGGATGACGTTGAGTCGGCTGGGCTGGTGAAGTTTGACTTCCTGGGTCTGCGGACCCTGACCGTTATCGACTGGGCGCTGAAAACCATCAACCGCGATCGCGCCAAGGTCAATGAAGCGCCGCTGGACATCGCCTTCATCCCGCTGGACGACAAACCAACCTATCAGTTGTTGCAAAAGGCTGAGACCACTGCGGTGTTCCAGCTTGAGTCGCGGGGTATGAAAGAGCTGATCAAAAAGCTCAAGCCCGACTGCTTGGAAGACTTGATCGCACTGGTGGCTCTGTTCCGTCCGGGGCCCCTGCAATCAGGCATGGTTGATGACTTTATCAACCGTAAGCACGGCCGCGCCGAACTGGCGTACCCGCACTCGGACTACCAGTACGAAGGCCTCAAGCCGGTATTGGCGCCGACGTACGGCATCATCCTGTACCAAGAACAAGTGATGCAGATTGCGCAGGTCATGGCCGGTTATACCCTCGGCGGCGCTGACATGCTACGTCGCGCCATGGGTAAGAAAAAACCCGAAGAAATGGCCAAGCAGCGCGGCGGTTTCATCGAAGGGTGTGGCAACAACAATATTGATGCTGACCTGGCCGGTAACATTTTCGACCTGGTAGAAAAGTTCGCCGGTTATGGCTTTAACAAATCCCACTCCGCCGCCTATGGTTTGGTGTCGTACCAGACGGCCTGGCTGAAAACCCATTACCCGGCGCCTTTTATGGCCGCGGTACTGTCGGCAGATATGCACAACACCGACAAGGTTGTGACCTTGATCGAAGAAATTCGCACCATGAAGCTGCGTCTTGACGCCCCGGATGTGAATGCTTCGGAGTTTAAGTTCACGGTTAACGATGAGGGTCGCATCATTTATGGCCTCGGTGCGATCAAAGGGGTTGGCGAGGGGCCGGTTGAGGCCATAACCGAAGCGCGCAAGGACGGTCCGTTTACTGACTTGTTCGATTTCTGCGCGCGTGTCGACCTTAAACGTATTAATAAGCGCACCCTCGACGGTTTGATCCGCAGTGGCGCCCTAGATCGACTGGGGCCTTTCTTCTATGACGAACCCAAGGCTTACCAAACGCACATCGACCAGAACCGAGCCGTGTTGCTCACAGCGATGGAAGAGGCGATCAAGGCGGCTGAGCAAACAGCGAGAACCCATGACAGCGGGCATGCCGACTTGTTCGGCGGGTTGTTTGTCGAGGTAGACGCGGATGTCTATGCGAACCATCGCAAGGCAAAGGAACTGACGCTTAAAGAGCGCTTAAAGGGTGAGAAAGATACCCTTGGGCTCTACCTGACCGGTCACCCAATTGACGAGTACGAAGGTGAGATTCGCCGTTTTGCCCGTCAGCGCATCATTGACCTAAAGCCTGCACGAGACACACAGACCGTCGCGGGCATGATCATCGCGTTGCGGGTGATGAAGAACAAAAAAGGCGACAAGATGGGCTTCATCACCCTTGACGACCGTTCAGGGCGGATTGAAGCGTCGCTTTTTGCTGAGGCCTTCCATTCGGCGCAATCGTTGTTGCAGACTGATGCCATGGTGGTGGTAGAAGGCGAAGTCAGTAACGACGATTTCTCCGGTGGCTTGCGCCTGCGGGTCAAGCGGGTGATGAGCATGGAAGAAGCGCGTACCAGCTTGGCTGAAAGCCTGCGTCTGAAGGTGACGCAAACTGCGCTCAAAGGCGATCAACTGCGTGTGCTGGGTGATTTGTTCAAGAAACATCGTGGGGCCTGCCCGATCACCATGGACTACACCGGCGAAGACGCCAAGGCCATGTTGCAGTTTGGCGATACCTGGCGAATTGATCCGGCAGACAGCCTGATTCAAGCCTTGCGTGACCAGTTCGGGAAAGACAACGTCTTCCTCCAATACCGTTGACGGTCAGGGGCGATTAGCGCGCCCTGACCTTGACCTGAATTTTTAATCTCGACCTGAGAGCGCCTGTCCCTTAAGGTAGGCGCGATACAGATCAACCGGCTGCCCCAGTCAGGTTGGAATCACCAGCAAATGCTGGGCTTCGAACCCACTGGCATGCTTTGCCGCCGACCCAAGACGGATGCTTATGAACCCGAATTTTCTTGATTTCGAACAGCCGATTGCTGACCTGCAAGCCAAAATCGAAGAGTTGCGCTTGGTCGGTAATGACAATTCGCTGAACATCAGCGATGAAATCTCTCGCCTGCAAGACAAAAGCAAAACGCTGACTGAAGATATTTTCGGCAAACTGACCAGCTGGCAAATTGCTCGCTTGGCCCGTCACCCGCGTCGTCCTTACACCCTGGACTACATTGATCACATCTTCACTGAGTTCGATGAGCTACACGGCGACCGCCATTTCTCTGATGACGCTGCCATCGTTGGCGGTATTGCGCGTCTTGATGACCAGCCAGTAATGGTTATTGGTCATCAGAAAGGTCGTGAAGTCCGTGAGAAGGTCCGCCGTAACTTCGGTATGCCGCGCCCTGAAGGCTATCGTAAAGCCTGCCGTTTGATGGAAATGGCTGAGCGTTTCAAAATGCCAATCCTGACGTTCATCGACACCCCTGGCGCTTATCCTGGTATCGACGCAGAAGAGCGCAACCAGAGTGAAGCGATTGCCTGGAACCTGCGGGTGATGGCGCGTTTGAAAACGCCGATCATCGCCACTGTTATTGGTGAAGGCGGCTCGGGTGGTGCATTGGCGATTGGCGTTTGCGATCAGTTGAACATGCTTCAGTACTCGACTTACGCGGTGATCTCGCCAGAAGGTTGCGCATCGATTCTTTGGAAAACTGCTGAAAAAGCGCCGGACGCAGCAGAAGCCATGGGCATTACCGCTGAGCGCCTCAAAGGCCTAGGTATTGTTGACAAGGTGATCACTGAGCCATTGGGCGGCGCGCATCGCGACCCGTCGGCAGCGTCTGCGACCATTCGTAGCGAACTGGCATCGCAGTTGGATATGCTGAAAAAGCTGGACACCGAAACCTTGCTCAAGCGTCGTTATGACCGCCTGATGAGCTACGGCCTCTGATTTAAAGCAAGCCCTCACCCTAGCCCTCTCCCTCCGGGAGAGGGCTAGGG
>NZ_ALJC01000119.1 GCF_000282975.1 Pseudomonas psychrophila HA-4 | reverse complement strand
AGTCGACTACACAATCGCGTGGCGACAGATGCAATTTTTAGATCAAAAACAAAGCCCACCCATTTATCGGCAGCGTCGTACAGGTTTGCCGCTTGCCGCATTTGTCCCTCGACGCTTATAGTCCGCGCTCGCCCTCTCGGCGACCAGGTTTGGCGACTTGGAACTTAACCATAGATGCAGAAGCGTTGTGAGTCCTTGCGCGCACGATTTGTGTATTGCTTGGCTTTATGGCGGTTGTGCGTGGGAGATCTTCGGGTCTGCCGGGATTTCTATGGTTATCCGGTTCGCCAACCTACGCACAGCTGCCACCCATTCGTTTGGCGACGATGGGAGCTTTTGCTTTTAACCATTGGAAATCACTCATGACGCATTCTCCCTATATCCCGCTAACCGCCATCGACTGCACGATTCCCGCCTTGTTGATTGATCGCAACGCGCCACTCGACGTGTTGCATGCCAATGCCGCTGCCCGCGTTTTGGCGGTGACTCAATTGATGGAAACCTTCGCCAGCCGCGACGTACAAAACGCCGACGCCGTTGACCTTAAACACTTGGCAACCACCGCCATGATGCTGCTGCGCGATGGCTGCGACGTGCTCGATGTGCTGGGCTGGCGCTTGAAGCCGGTGTAACCCTCAATACCTTCTTTGTTGAAGGCGTCTACCAGCCCGTAGCAGTTGCCGAGCGTGCGAGGCTACGTCCGGCTGCGTAGCAGTCGTAAACAGGCTGTCGCGGTCTTTCAGTTAAATCGGGCTCTCAGACTTTACGATCGCTGCGCAATCGGACGTAGCCTCGCACGCTCGGCAACTGCTACGAGGCTTGGTGCTCAGCAGCTATGCGTAGATCATGTGGCCATTTGCCAAAGTTGGAAGGCTTCTTGCAGTGGCAGGCCCCAAGCCGCATCTGGCGTCAAAAGTTTGCTAAAGGTTTGTCGCAATGTCATTGGATCGCTCTCAGTTAATCAACACCGCACGCAACGGTCTGGCCGGTTTGGGTCAGGGGCAGTTGGGTGTGCCGCTGTTGTTGCTGGTGATGCTGGCCATGATGATGCTGCCCATCCCAGCTTTTCTCCTGGATGTGTTTTTTACCTTCAACATCGCGTTGTCGATTGTGGTGCTACTGGTGTGCGTTTATGCGCTGCGGCCCCTTGATTTCGCCGTGTTCCCGACCATTTTGTTGGTCGCGACGTTAATGCGACTGGCGCTCAACGTGGCCTCGACCCGGGTGGTGATGCTCCACGGTCAAGAGGGTCACGCCGCTGCCGGTAAGGTGATTCAGGCATTCGGTGAGGTGGTGATCGGCGGCAACTACGTGGTCGGTATCGTGGTGTTCGCGATTTTGATGATCATCAACTTTGTGGTGGTGACCAAAGGTGCCGGGCGTATTTCCGAGGTCAGCGCGCGGTTCACCCTCGACGCCATGCCCGGCAAACAAATGGCGATTGACGCCGACCTTAACGCTGGCTTGATCGATCAAAACCAAGCCAAGCTGCGCCGTCAGGAAGTCGCCCAAGAGGCTGAGTTCTACGGCTCGATGGACGGTGCCAGCAAGTTCGTGCGCGGTGACGCTATCGCCGGTTTGTTGATTCTGTTTATCAACCTGATCGGTGGCATGGCGGTCGGTATTTTCCAGCACAGCATGACGTTCAGCGAAGCTGGCAAGGTATACGCCTTGCTGACCATCGGTGACGGTCTGGTGGCGCAATTGCCGTCGCTGCTGTTATCGACGGCTGCCGCGATCATGGTGACCCGTGCCTCGGGCTCCGAAGACATGGGTAAGCAGATCAATCGCCAGATGTTCGCATCCCCCAAGGCGCTGGCTGTGTCGGCGGGCCTGATGGCGGTGATGGGGATGGTGCCCGGCATGCCGCACTTTTCATTCCTCAGCCTGGCCGCCGTCGCCGGTGGCGCGGCTTACCTGATGTGGAAAAAACAAAACGTGGTCAAGGTGCAGGCTCTGCAAGAGGTGAAGCGCCAGCAAGAGCTGCTGCCTTCGCCAGCCCGCGCCCAAGAAACCAAGGAGCTGGGTTGGGACGACGTCACGCCCATCGACATGATCGGGCTGGAAGTGGGCTATCGCCTGATCCCGTTGGTGGACCGCAATCAGGGTGGGCAGTTGCTGGCGCGGATCAAGGGTGTGCGTAAAAAGCTGTCTCAAGACTTGGGCTTTTTGATGCCGACTGTACACATTCGCGACAACCTCGATTTGGCGCCCAGTGCATACCGCCTGACCCTGATGGGGGTGATTTTGGCCGAGGCCGAGATTTACCCAGACCGTGAGCTGGCGATTAACCCTGGCCAGGTGTTCGGCACTCTTAACGGGATTACCGCCAAAGACCCAGCCTTTGGCCTAGAAGCGGTGTGGATCGAAGTCAGTCAGCGCAGTCAGGCGCAATCACTGGGCTATACCGTGGTCGATGCCAGTACCGTCGTGGCGACGCACCTGAATCAGATTCTGTACAAGCACTCCCACGAGCTGATTGGCCATGAAGAAGTGCAGCAATTGATGCAGTTGCTGGCCAAGTCTTCACCTAAATTGGCCGAAGAGTTGGTGCCGGGTGTCTTGAGTCTGTCGCAGTTGCTTAAGGTCTTGCAGGCGCTGCTGGCCGAACAGGTGCCGGTGCGCGATATACGCAGCATTGCCGAGGCTGTCGCGAACAATGCCCATAAGAGTCAAGATACTGCCGCGTTGGTTGCCGCTGTGCGGGTCGGCTTGTCTCGCGCCATCGTGCAAAGCATTGTCGGCGTTGAGTCTGAGCTGCCTGTGATTACCTTGGAGCCAAGGTTGGAACAAATATTGCTGAATAGTTTGCAGAAGGCAGGTCAAGGTCAGGAAGACGGTGTTTTGCTGGAGCCAAGCATGGCTGAAAAACTCCAACGTTCGTTGATCGATGCGGCTCAGCGTCAGGAAATGCAAGGCAATCCAGTGATCTTGCTGGTGGCCGGCCCGGTACGCGCTATGCTTTCGCGGTTTGGCCGTTTGGCTGTGCCTAACCTGCACGTGCTGGCGTACCAGGAAATTCCTGACAACAAGCAAGTGACGATTGTTGCGACAGTTGGCCCTAACGGCTGAGGGTTTGATTTATGCAAGTGAAGCGATTTTTCGCCGCCGACATGCGTCAGGCCATGAAACTCATTCGGGACGAATTGGGGGCTGATGCCGCCATTATTGGCAATCGCCGGATCGCGGGTGGCGTTGAGTTGACCGCGGCGCTGGACTACAAACTGTCCGCGCTGGCACCTAGGGTGCCCAACGTCGAACTGGAAGAAGAGCTGCGCAAGACCCAGTCGAAGATTGTCTCGGCCCAAGCTGAGTTGAGTCTGCGCGGTGAGGGCGATGCCGAGGCGAGCCGTCAATTGTTCGCAGGCTTGCCGCTGACGGCTGCCGAACCCTTGATTGAGCCCACACTCGTAGAACCCCCGCGCCCGCTTCCCGCGCCTGCAGCGTCGATTGATCAGCGTGCTTTCGATAATATGCGCAACGAGCTCAATGGCCTGCGTGAGTTGCTCGAAGTGCAACTGGGCTCGCTGGCCTGGAACCAGTTGCAAGGCTCAAGGCCCGAACAGGCCAACTTGTGGCGTCGTTTGCAGCGCATCGGTTTGTCCGGTCCGCTGTCACGTGATTTGTTGGCGCAAGTGGCACAGATAGATGAGCCGCGTCAGGCCTGGCGGATGTTGTTGGCGTACCTGGCGCGCATGATTACGACCCCGGAGCTGGAGCCGCTTGAAGAGGGCGGCGTGATCGCGATGGTCGGTCCCGCAGGCATGGGAAAAACCACAACGCTGGCTAAGCTGGCGGCGCGTTATGTACTCAAGTACGGCGCGCAAAATATCGCATTGGTGAGCATGGATAGCTTTCGTATCGGCGCCCAGGAGCAGCTTAAAACCCTGGGGCGCATTTTGAATGTACCGGTGACCCACGTGGCCCCCGGCCAGTCGTTGGGCCAAACCCTTGAGCCGCTGGTGCGCAAGCGCGTGGTGCTGGTTGATACCGCGGGCCTGCAAGCCAGCGACCCGGCGCTGCGCCTGCAACTCGATAGCCTCGCGGGGCGCGGGATCAAGGCGCGCAACTACCTCGTGTTGGCCACGACCAGCCAGAAACAAGTCCTGGCGGCGGCTTATCTCAGTTACAAACGCTGCGGGCTGGCGGGTTGCATTCTTACCAAACTGGATGAAACGGCGAGTCTGGGCGAGGTGTTGAGCTTGGCAATCGGTCACGCGTTGCCGGTGGCGTATCTCACCGATGGTCCACGGATCCCCGACGACCTTCACCTGCCGCGTCGTCACCAATTGGTTAGTCGGGCCGTCAGTGTGCAAATGCAAGAAGAACCCAGCGAAGAAGCCATGGCCGATATGTTCGCTGATATCTACCACAGCCCGCCCAAACGGGTTGGCTGAGGTAGCGATGATTACGTTGCAATGTACCTACATTGATGGTCTGCACGGTGTTGTTCCTGGGGAACACGCAGCAGTCTCTGTAGCCGCGTCTAAGTAAGACAAGGTAAAAAAGATCATGGGCAGCATGCATCCCGTACAGGTGATCGCAGTGACCGGCGGCAAGGGTGGCGTCGGTAAAACTAATGTGTCAGTCAATTTGTCCATCGCATTGGCCGAAATGGGTCGGCGCGTCATGTTGATGGACGCCGACCTTGGGTTGGCGAATGTTGATGTTCTGCTGGGCCTGACCCCCAAATTTACCCTGGCCGATGTGGTCGAGGGTCGTTGTGAGCTGCGTGACGTATTGCTCCAAGGCCCCGGTGGGATTCGTATCGTGCCAGCGGCTTCGGGCACCCAGAGCATGGTGCACTTGAGCCCTGCGCAACATGCGGGCCTGATTCAGGCCTTCAGCGATCTGAGCGATAACCTGGATGTGCTGGTCATCGACACGGCCGCTGGGATTGGCGAGTCGGTGGTGAGTTTTGTGCGCGCCGCCCAGGAAGTGCTGCTCGTGGTATGCGACGAGCCGACCTCAATCACCGATGCCTACGCCTTAATCAAGCTGCTCAATCGTGACTACGGCATGAACCGCTTCCGGGTGTTGGCGAACATGGCTCAGAGCCCTCAGGAAGGGCGCAATCTGTTCGCCAAATTGACCAAAGTGACTGACCGTTTCTTGGACGTGGCCCTGCAATACGTCGGCGCCGTGCCCTACGACGAATGTGTTCGTAAGGCTGTGCAAAAGCAGCGTGCTGTGTACGAAGCTTTCCCGCGTTCCAAGTGTTCGCTGGCGTTTAAGGCCATTGCCCAGAAGGTGGATACCTGGCCGTTGCCGGCTAACCCGCGTGGTCATCTGGAATTCTTTGTCGAGCGCTTGGTACAGCAAGCGGGTGGGGGACGGGTCTAATGACTGCCAGCGGCTATCGCATGTACAGCAAGCCGTCGCGTGACAGCCAATATGAGCTGATAGAGCGCTACGCGCCGCTGGTTAAGCGCATTGCGTATCACCTGCTGGCGCGTTTGCCCGCCAGCGTGCAGGTAGACGACCTGATTCAGGCTGGCATGATCGGCCTGCTTGAAGTGTCGAGCAAATACGACGCCACCAAGGGCGCGAGTTTTGAGACCTACGCGGGTATCCGCATTCGTGGCGCCATGCTCGATGAAGTGCGCAAGGGTGACTGGGCGCCGCGTTCGGTGCACCGCAATACGCGCATGGTCAGTGATGCCATTCGGGTAATTGAAGCTAAAACCGGGTGTGACGCTAAAGATCACGAAGTTGCGGCCGAACTTAAGTTAAGCCTTGATGATTATTACGCCATCTTGAACGACACCCTGGGCAGCCGCCTGTTCAGTTTCGACGACCTGTTGCAGGACGGCGAACACGAAGGGCTGCATGAAGATGGCGCCAGTGCTCACCTTGAGCCGTCGCGAGACCTGGAAGATGAACGCTTTCAGGCCGCGCTGGCCGAAGCCATCAGCCTATTGCCGGAGCGCGAACGGCTGGTGCTGGCGCTGTATTACGACGAGGAACTCAACCTCAAGGAAATCGGTGAGGTGCTGGGGGTGAGCGAGTCGCGGGTCAGTCAACTGCACAGCCAGTGCGCAGCACGCTTGCGCGCGCGTTTGGGCCAGTGGCGAGCGCACTAAGGCGTACGCAAATCCTGTAGCCGCTGCCGCAGGCATATCGATTGTTAAATGCACCGAATTGATTGAAATGACGCGTTCAGAAACAGGGCGCGTTTAAGACTGCTTGGAGGTCGAATTGGACAAGAATATGAAAATCCTCATCGTTGATGATTTTTCAACGATGAGGCGGATCATTAAAAACCTGTTGCGTGACCTCGGGTTCACCAACACGGTCGAGGCGGATGACGGCACGACTGCGCTTCCGATCCTCAATCTGGGTCACATCGACTTTTTGGTGACTGACTGGAACATGCCTGGCATGACCGGTATCGAACTGCTGCGCCATGTACGCGCGGACGAAAAACTTAAGCATTTGCCCGTGCTGATGGTGACTGCCGAGGCCAAGCGTGAGCAGATCATTGAAGCCGCTCAAGCTGGCGTGAACGGCTATGTGGTCAAGCCGTTTACCGCTATCGCACTCAAAGACAAGATCGAGAAGATCTTCGATCGCATCGGTTGAATGGTTCCCTGGGGGGCGCAATGGAGCAGATGGATTCAACAACGGGCGAGTTTGAATCGACCCTCAAAAAACATGCTCACGAACTGGTCGAAAGCCTGGAAAAAGGCCAGTTTGGCGACGCCGTGCAATTGATTCATGAGCTGAACCAGACCCGTGATCGCGGTCTGTACCGGGAAGTCGGCAAGCTGACGCGCGAATTGCACAGCGCGATTGTCGATTTTCATATTGATCCGACCATGCCGCGCGCTGAAGAAGTGTCGCAGATCACGGATGCCACTGAGCGTTTGGCTTATGTTGTGAAGCTGACGGAAGCCGCCGCCAATCGGACCATGGATCTGGTCGAGCACTGTACGCCGCTGGTCAATGGCCTCGGTCAGGAAGCCAAAGCCTTGAGTGCCGACTGGGGGCGATTCATGCGCCGTGAAGTCGGTGCGCAAGAGTTTCGTGAGCTGGCGCATCGGGTTGACAGTTTTTTGACGCGAAGTGAAGCCGAGCAGCAGATTGTTTCCAGCAATCTGACTGACATTCTGCTGGCCCAGGATTACCAAGACCTCACCGGTCAGGTGATCAAGCGCGTCACGCAGTTGGTCACGGACGTTGAACGCAATTTGCTCAAATTGGTGCTGATGGCCAGCCAAGTCGATCGCTTCGCCGGGATCGAACATGACCGTGATGCGCTGCGTGCTGAAAATAATTCGCAAAAAAACCTAGCTAAGGGTGAAGGTCCGCAGATTCATGCCGATAAGCGTAGTGACGTCGTATCCGGCCAGGATGATGTAGACGATTTGTTGTCCAGTTTAGGTTTCTAGGTCTTGAGTAGGCGTGCGGGCGCAGTTGTCCGGCGCTGAAAGTCCCTACTTCAAGGAGCACGTACATGAGCTTCGGCGCCGATGAAGAAATCCTTCAGGATTTTCTGGTTGAAGCCGGCGAAATTTTAGAGTTGCTGTCCGAACAACTGGTTGAGCTGGAAAGCCGACCGGATGATGCAGACTTGCTCAATGCTATTTTTCGCGGTTTTCACACTGTAAAAGGGGGCGCCGGCTTCTTGCAGCTCAATGAGCTGGTGGAGTGCTGCCACATTGCCGAAAACGTCTTCGACATCCTGCGCAAGGGTGAGCGCGGCGTCGACTCGGAGCTGATGGACGTGGTGCTTGAGGCGCTGGACGCGGTCAACGGGATGTTTGCGCAAGTACGCGAACGCAGCCCGATTACTGCGGCCACACCCGAGCTGCTTGCGGCGCTGGCGCGACTGGCTGAGCCCGCTACGACTCAGGTGTCAGCTGCACCAGAGCCCGTTGCAGCGGCAGTGGCAAGCACGCCAAGCAACGACATCGTCGATATCACTGACAACGAATTTGAGCTGCTGCTCGACTCGCTGAACGCAGTCAAGGCTGACGCAGAGCACGTGACTGCGGCCACTGAAGTTGCCCCGCTTAACGACGAAATCAGCGACGCCGAGTTCGAGTCATTGCTTGACCAATTGCATGGTAAAGGCCGGTTCTCCCCGGATGCTGTTTCCCGGACCGCGCCGGGTGTTGCACCCGCTGAGCCCGTGGCCGCCAGCAATGAGATCACTGACGACGAATTTGAAGCCTTGCTTGATCAGTTGCATGGCAAGGGTTCGTTCAGTGCTGATGCGCTAGACGCCGTTGCGACTGCGCCAACGGAGGTAGCGGCCGGGCCGACTGAGCTGGCCCCCGAGACGCACCCCGATCACATCAGCGATCACGAATTTGAAGCGTTGCTCGACGAGCTGCACGGCAAAGGTAAGTTCTCGGCCCAAAGCCCGGCTGTTGCGGCGGCGATAGCCCCGGCGCCTGTGGCTGTTGCCGCGCCGGTCGCAAAAAAACCTGACACCAACGCGGGTGCGCCGCGTTCTGCGCCCGCGCGTGCAACGGCTCCTCCGGCAGAGAAACCGACCGCCTCCGAGGCCGAAACCACCGTGCGGGTCGACACCGCACGGCTCGACGAAATCATGAACATGGTGGGCGAGCTGGTGCTGGTGCGTAACCGATTGGTACGTCTGGGCCTCAACAGTCACGACGAAGCCATGGCCAAGGCGTTGTCTAATCTCGATGTGGTCACCGCTGACCTGCAAACCTCGGTCATGAAGACCCGGATGCAACCGATCAAGAAAGTCTTCGGTCGCTTCCCACGTCTGGTACGCGATTTGGCGCGCCAACTGAAAAAAGAAATCAGCCTGGAACTGGTGGGCGAAGAAACCGACCTCGACAAAAACTTGGTTGAGGCGCTGGCCGATCCATTGGTGCACTTGGTGCGTAACGCAGTCGACCATGGTTGCGAAACCCCGGAAGAGCGTGAAGCCGCTGGCAAGCAGCGTTGTGGGCGAGTGATTCTGTCGGCCGAGCAGGAAGGCGACCATATCCTGCTATCGATCTCGGATGACGGCAAAGGCATGGACGCCAATGTGCTGCGCGCCATTGCCGTCAAAAAAGGCTTGATGGACAAAGACGCTGCCGACCGCCTGAGCGACAACGATTGCTATAACTTGATTTTTGCGCCTGGCTTCTCGACCAAAACCGAGATTTCCGATGTGTCTGGCCGTGGCGTGGGCATGGACGTGGTGAAAACCAAAATCGCCCAACTCAACGGCTCGCTGGCCATTGAGTCGACCCTGGGCAAAGGCTCGAAGATTGTGATCAAGGTGCCGCTGACCCTGGCGATCATGCCGACGCTAATGGTGATGCTGGGCAATCAGGCGTTTGCTTTCCCGCTGGTTAACGTCAACGAAATCTTTCACCTCGACCTGTCGCGTACCAACGTGGTCGATGGTCAAGAAGTAGTGATCGTGCGCGACAAAGCGCTGCCGTTGTTTTACCTCAAGCGTTGGCTGGTGGCTTCGGCCGAGCACGAAGAGCAACGCGAAGGGCATGTGGTGATTTTGTCGGTGGGCACCCAGCGCATCGGCTTTGTGGTTGATCAACTGGTTGGCCAGGAAGAAGTGGTCATCAAACCGTTGGGCAAAATGCTTCAGGGCACGCCTGGCATGTCGGGCGCCACCATTACCGGTGACGGTCGTATTGCCTTGATCCTGGATGTGCCGAGCATGCTCAAGCACTACGCCTCACGGCGTATTTGATTCTGGTCGCGCGGGGCGCTGGTGCCCCACGCCGCCTAACGGAGTGTTTATGGTAGTCAAGGTCCTGGTGGTGGACGATTCTGGTTTTTTCCGCCGCCGTGTCTCGGAAATTTTGTCCGCTGACCCGACAATTCAGGTGATCGGCACCGCCACGAATGGCAAGGAAGCCATCGATCAGGCGCTGGCGCTCAAGCCCGACGTGATCACCATGGATTACGAAATGCCGTTGATGGACGGCATCACCGCTGTGCGTCACATCATGCAGCGCTGTCCGACGCCGGTATTGATGTTTTCTTCGCTGACCCACGAAGGCGCCCGGGTAACGCTCGATGCGCTGGACGCTGGGGCGGTGGACTTCCTGCCGAAGAACTTCGAAGACATCTCGCGAAACCCAGACAAAGTCAAACAAATGCTGTGCGAAAAAGTACACAGCATTTCGCGCAGTAACCGGCGTCTGCCCAGCTACAGCGCGCCGACGCCAGTGCCTGCTCCCACGCCTGCGCCGGTTAGCCGTCCGGCACTCGGCGGTTTTACGACGCCAGTAGCCGCTCCGGCGCCTGTGCGGACCCCGCCGATTACCAGTCGCGCGGCCCCGGCGCCAGTCCCCCATTCACCGGCGCCAAAACGAAAGGCCTACAAGCTGCTGGCCATTGGCACTTCCACGGGTGGCCCGGTGGCGTTGCAACGGGTATTGACCCAATTGCCGGGTAACTTTCCGGCGCCCATCGTGTTGGTGCAACACATGCCAGCGGCGTTCACCAAGGCTTTTGCCGAGCGCCTAGACAAACTGTGCCGCATCAGCGTCAAGGAGGCTGAAGACGGTGATACCTTGCGCCCAGGTCTGGCCTTGCTGGCGCCTGGCGGCAAGCAAATGATGATCGACGGCCGCGGCACGGTCAGAATCCTGCCAGGCGATGAGCGTCTGAACTACAAGCCGTGTGTCGATATCACCTTTGGTTCTGCGGCTAAGTCTTATGGTGACAAAGTTTTGGCGGTGGTTTTGACGGGCATGGGCGCGGACGGTCGCGAGGGTGCGCGCCTGCTCAAACAGGGCGGCAGTCAGGTGTGGGCGCAAGACGAAGCGAGCTGTGTGATTTACGGCATGCCCATGGCCATTGTTAAAGCCGGTCTGGCGGACGCGGTATACAGCCTCGACGACATGGGGCGGCATCTGATTGAGGCCTGTCATTAATGGACGTCCTTAGCCTGATCGGAATCATCATGGCCTTTGTCGCGATTATTGGCGGCAACTATCTGGAAGGAGGGCACTTTGGAGCCCTGGCCAACGGTCCGGCAGCGCTGATCGTACTCGGCGGCACCATCGGTGCGGCGTTATTGCAGTCACCCATGAGCGCTTTCAAACGGGCCATACAGACCGTGGGCTGGATTTTGTTTCCGCCGCACATCGACATGGCAGGCGGGGTCGACCGGGTCGTCAACTGGAGCCTCACGGCACGCAAGGAAGGCTTGCTCGGCCTTGAAGGCGTGGCCGACGCCGAGCCTGACAGTTATGCGCGCAAAGGCCTGCAGTTGCTGGTCGATGGGGTTGAGCCCGAGGCCATTCGCAGCGTGCTGGAGGTTGATTACATGACCCAGGAAAGCCGCGATATCGACGCTGCCAAAGTCTTTGAATGCATGGGCGGCTATGCGCCCACCATCGGCATCATTGGTGCCGTCATGGGCTTGATCCATGTAATGGGCAATCTGGCAGACCCGACCCAATTGGGCAGCGGGATTGCCGTGGCCTTTGTGGCAACCATTTACGGGGTGGCCAGTGCCAACTTGGTATTGCTGCCTATTGCCAGCAAGCTCAAGGGCATTGCCGCGCGGCAATCGCTGTACCGCGAAATGCTGCTCGAAGGCATCCTCTCAATTGCCGAAGGCGAAAACCCGCGGGCCATCGAACTCAAGCTTCAAGGGTTTACGGGATAACCATGAGTCGCCGCCGTCGCGCTGTCGAAGAGCACGTCAATCACGAACGCTGGCTGGTGTCCTACGCGGACTTCATCACCTTGCTGTTTGCTTTTTTTGTGGTCATGTACTCGATTTCGTCGATCAACGAAGGCAAATACAAAGTGGTTTCCGAGGCGCTGGTTGGGGTGTTCAAGGACAGCGAGCGCAGCATCAAGCCTATTCCGATAGGCGATGAGCGGCCGCTGACCAGCAAGCCGGCCGAGCCTCTGATCAAAGACAGCGAACATACCGATGCCGGACTTGGGCAGATTCCGGATGACCCGCTTAAAACCATTGCCAATGACATGACCCAAAGCTTTGGCGATTTGATTGCCTCCCACCAAATGACCGTGAGCGGTAACGAGCTGTGGGTCGAGATTGAACTCAACTCTAGCCTGCTGTTTGGCAGCGGCGATGCGATGCCCAGCGATTTGGCGTTCAGCATCATCGACAAGGTGGCAGCGATCCTCAAACCTTTCGACAATCCGATTCATGTCGAAGGGTTCACTGATAATTTGCCGATCCGCACCGTGCAATATCCCACCAACTGGGAATTGTCCTCGGCACGCTCGGCCAGCATTGTGCGCATGATGGCGATGCAAGGTGTTAACCCTGCACGTATGGCCTCAGTGGGGTACGCCGAGTTTCAGCCGGTGGCCAATAACGACACGCCCGAAGGGCGTGCACGCAACCGTCGAGTGGTGTTGGTGGTGTCCCGTAATCTGGAAGTGCGTCGCAGCCTGACCGGCAGCGGTACCTCCAATGCAACACCGGATGCGGCCCTTAAGCGGGCTGGCACACAAACTGCACCGCCGCATACAACGCCGCTGGTTCGTGGGAATGGTGTCAATTCCCCGTCACCGTCCCTATAAGTGCATGTCAATTCTCGGCCGGCAAAGTGCAGCCGGGAGGAACAACTGAATGAGAGTCTGGGCAGTAGCTAATCAAAAAGGTGGAGTCGGCAAGACCACCACATCCATCGCTCTGGCCGGTTTGCTGGCTGAGGCGGGCAAGCGCGTGGTCGTGGTCGATCTCGACCCGCACGGTTCCATGACCAGTTATTTCGGTTATGACCCGGACGCCCTTGAACACAGCAATTACGATCTGTTTTTGCACAAGGGTCAGGTACCCGAAGGCCTGACCGCGCAATTGCTGTTGTCCACCAGCAACGAGCAGATTGCCTTGTTGCCGGCCAGCACTGCGCTTGCCACGCTAGAGCGCCAATCGCCCGGGCAAAGTGGTCTGGGGTTGGTGATCGCTCGTGCCCTGGCTCAACTGTGGCAAGACTACGATTACGCGATCATTGATAGCCCGCCCTTGCTTGGCGTGCTGATGGTCAATGCATTGGCGGCCAGCCAGCAGTTGGTGATCCCGGTGCAAACCGAGCACCTGGCGCTGATGGGGCTGGAACGCATGGTCAATACACTGGCGATGATCAACCGTTCGCGCCAGCAGGCGTTGCCATTCTGCATCGTGCCAACCTTGTTCGATCGCCGTACCCAGGCCTCGATGAGCACCTTGCGGGTGTTGCGCGATTCGCACCCCGAAACGCTTTGGCAAGGTTTTATTCCGGTCGATACGCGTTTGCGTGATGCGAGCCGAGCAGGGCTTACACCTTCGCAGTTCGACAACAAAAGCCGTGGCACGATTGCGTATCGCGCCTTGCTCAAACATATGTTGACTCAGCAACTTTCGCCGCAGGCGGTGTGAGATGGGCGCGCATCCACGTCTCTCCGTTGAGCTGCCAACCTTGCTAGGTTTTTGTCGCCTTGGCGCTGAAGGGGGCACCTTATGAAGCAACTGGTCGCGCTGTCTACGAGCCCGCAAGTGGCGTTGCAGTCTTACTTGGACACCTTGTTGTTTGATGCCACGCAAGAGGTGCTGGATGACGTCCCGCTGCCCGAGCCCGAGCCCGAGCCTGAAGCGCTGGAGGATTTTGCCGCTGCCGTGCGTGAAGAACAGGTGCGTGATGCACGCGCTGCTCAGGTAGAAGTGGCGGTGCCGCTGGAACTGTCTGCGGTCATTCCGAGTGCCGAGTTGTGGGTGCCGCCTCTGGTTGAGGTGCATCGTGCGAGTGCGTCGGGTACGCGCTTGGCGGTTCAGGATGACGGGCGCCCCGCGTGGGCGAGCGAGCCGTTCGAGTGCTTATTGTTCGACGTTGCCGGGCTCACATTGGCTGTGCCGCTGGTGTGCCTGGGCTCGATTTACTCGCTGGAAGGCCGTGAGCTGACCCCGCTGTTTGGTCAGCCAGAATGGTTTTTGGGCATTCTGCCAAGCCAGAGTGGCAAGCTCAACGTACTCGACACGGCCCGTTGGGTGATGCCTGATCGCTATCGCGACGATTTCCGTGAAGGGTTGCAATACGTCATCTCGGTCCAGGGCTATGAGTGGGGGTTGGCGGTGCATCAGGTCAGCCGCTCGTTACGTCTGGACCCTAACCAAATCAAATGGCGTTCCCATCGTGGGCAACGTCCTTGGCTGGCGGGCACCGTGATCGAGCACATGTGTGCATTGCTAGACGTAGCTGAGTTGGCGGACTTGATCGCCAGTGGTGGCGCCAGACACATGGCAGATCACAAAGCAGACAAATAAGCGACCGGCCTTGAGCGCGGTCACACAGCACACACCGTTATGGTTTTAGTCAGGGGTTTGGGGAATGAAGCAATCAGCCGCACAGGGTTCCGAAGATCCGATCCTGCAATGGGTCACCTTCAAGCTGGACAACGAGACCTACGGCATCAACGTGATGCAAGTGCAGGAAGTGCTGCGCTATACCGAAATTGCCCCGGTACCGGGTGCGCCAGCCTATGTGTTGGGCATCATCAACCTGCGTGGCAACGTGGTAACGGTCATCGACACCCGTCAGCGTTTTGGCTTGAACCCGGCCGACATCAGCGACAACTCTCGTATCGTCATCATCGAGGCCGACAAGCAAGTGGTCGGAATTTTGGTCGACAGCGTGGCTGAAGTGGTTTACCTGCGTCAGTCTGAAATCGAAACGGCGCCCAACGTGGGCAACGACGAGTCTGCTAAGTTTATTCAGGGCGTCTGCAACAAGAACGGCGAACTGCTGATTCTGGTTGAACTGGACAAAATGATGACCGAAGAAGAATGGTCGGACCTGGAGAACATCTGATTGATCCTTGAGGTGGCGGTAATCGTGCTAGGGCTGCTGTGGGCAGCCAGTCTGTATGTGTTCGTGACGTACGTGCGCAAACAGCGCGTGGTAGCGACGCGGCAGGCCGTGGCCGATGCCCAGCGCGATCGCCGCCTCAAAGAACTCAGCCGCCGCCTGGACACCTACCAGAACGGCAACGTGCAAATGGGCGAAGAACTGCATGAAATGCGCTCTGTCGTTGCGCCCCTGCCTGAAAAACTGACCCGCCTGGAGCAGCGCGACCCGACCAGCCTGTCGTTTGATCAGGCCGCGCGGTTGGTGGGCATGGGTGCCAGCGTCGACGAATTGACCCAATCGTGCGGGTTGACCCAGGCTGAGGCTGAGTTGATGAGCAAGATGCATAAGGGTTGAAATTGAACTTCTCTTGCAGAACAACGTATTGATCGAAAGATGGAATGTTTAACTTTTAAAAGTGAATAGTTAATGGTTTCGGATGTTGCTTAGTGTTTTGTGGATATAGATAAGTAGGTTTTTTTTGTTGTTAATTAATTGAATTTTAATTGTATTTAGTTTGCTTGCTTGGCTCGGGCTTCTTTGATGGCTAGGTATTTTTTGTAGTGTGTATTTTATGTTCCCTAAATAGTCATGTGTTGCAAAAAATGCTGAAGTGTCGACTGCGGAGGGGTGACCGAGAGGACCGTCAATATAATGTGGAGCCATGTTGCTTGAGGGCAGTGCTTTAAAGCCAAAAGCTTCTTGAGCAAGCCGATAAGCTTCCTTGATATCAGCGGGAGCGTGTGGTGTCTCATTTACTGAGACGCGGCCTATAAACTCACCCCGTTTTTCAGCGGCGACGGCGCGTGCGTATTCAGCGCCTTTTCTTTTATTCATTTTGAGTCCTGCCTTCCTCCACGTAGCACGCCTAGCTTCGCTAGCCGTAGCCGTAGCCGTAGCCGTAGCCGTAGCCCTTGACCTTGGTATTGCAATACGTGAGGACGCTTTTTTTATTAGAGTCTTTACGGGAATATTACCCGATGGATCATTCCAGTTAATGGGGTCGTTTTTGCAATAGGCATACGCATTTATTCCACCATCCTCAAATGGACTCATGGGGTCAGGGCTATTGAACTTCATCAGCACGGGGTTGAATGCGCGAAGGCCATTGCCTAATAAATAATGCCCGGTCAGCGGCTCGCAACGCTCGCCATTAAATCCTAATAGACTGGCCAGCCCACTGTGATCGGGCTGATGACCATAAAGGTTATAAATAAAGGCATCATGCTGTGTGTTTTTTATTGCTTGAATCACAGAGCCTTGTGGGTCAGTGGCTAATAGGGTGTTTTCCTGTTGAGGTGCTTGTTGGCGGTGCTGCGCCAGGACATTTTTATCGTATTGGAACAACGAGTAACTGAGCACTCCTTGAATCTCTGTGGCCAGTTTATTGGCGCAATAAAAGCGTAGCCCAAGGGCTTGCGTATCTGACAAACAATTGATCAATCGATCCATCGGATCATAACGATAAATAGAGGCCATGCCCGGTACTCCCGTCAGGTATTTCAAAATACGCAGGGTCGGTTGTATGAGTGGCGTTGTCTACTGGCAGAACTGATAGGTATGTCAAGGTATAGGTATGCATGGATCTTTTGATCGTTAAAAGATCTGCAGCCTACGGGGTTTAGCGCGGCGTAATATCACGTTCCACCGGCCCGGCATCCGGGTCAAAGCCTTCTGGGAATTTACCTTTCAATTGCCAGGCAAAGGCAATAATTTCGGCCAGTGTTCGGTACAGCTCCTGCGGGATGCTGTCGCCCAATTCCATGCGCGCCAGTAACCTGACCAGCTCGGCATTCTCATAAATAGGCACTTCGTACTCGCGGGCCAGTTTAAGGATGGCTTCGGCCAGTGCGTCATCGCCTTTGGCTGTCAGGGTGGGTGCCTGGTTACCGTCGTATTTGAGGGCAATGGCCTGACGTGGTTCGGAGTGTGCGCTCATGCGGTGTCGTCGACCCAGCGGTGTTCAAGTTTGGCAGAGCCGCTGTGGGGCGGGGTGCCTTGGTGGCAGTCGAGGTCGGTGACGCTCAGGCCTGCATCATTTAAGCGCTGACGCAGCACGCCCAGTTGGCTGGCGATCAGTTCGGCCGTGTCGCTGCGTTGCGCCCACAATTGCCCGGACAGGTTGCCACGAATCAGTTGCGCCTGCACATGCAGCGGCCCTAAGGGTGTTAGGTCGAAAGCCAGTTCGACGCGCCACAGTTGATCCTTGGTTTCGCGGTGTTCGCGTTGCTCATTCGGCTGGTGCTGGGGCGGCTCTTCACGCTGGAACTTGACCTGCAACGGCACGATGTCGTGCGCGTTGCGCATGGGGATTTCCAATTGCCAAGTGGTCAGCAGATTACCGTCTGCGGTGCGCCCGCTTTGCTCCAGACTCGCCAGTTGATGGCTTTGCAGGCGTGAAATAGCGGCAGCGGCGAGTTTGAGTAAGTTTTCCAGGCTGTCGTCAGCGTCGCCGCTTTGCAGCAGGCGCGTTGGCAAGGGGAAACCTCCTGGTTGAGGTTTGGCGCTGACCTGGCCAAGCATGCCCAGCGCGTTGCGAACAAAGGTTGGTAACGCCTGCGCCTGAGTGCTGGCGGCCGCCCCCGGGGTAAAGCTGGTATTGGCCGGAACACCGGGCTGGATATGCGCAATCAGGCGCAGTAGTGAGGCTTTCATGTCCGGGGCCAGCGCTTGCAGCTGTCCACCGAGCAGTTTTGCTTCCAGAAACGCCCCACTGTTAAGTAGGGAACTGCTTAAAGCACCGGGGTTGCTCAGTTGTTGGGGGGTCGGCAAGCCGCTCAGCAGCTTGTCGATTGCACCGCGCAGTCCGTCCGGCATGTTGTCGCTTGCTGGCGGGAGATTTTTCAAGGCAGTTAACAGGCCTTCGAGCGAGCCTTGACGGGCTTGCTGAGTGGCCAGTTGTTGGGCAATGGCCAATTGGTCTTGGCGGCCGCTGAGTGGCACGAAGTCCAGCGTTTGGCTGTTTTGTACCTGTGCGGTCAGCAAACTGGCGATGCGCAAGGGCTGTGGGCTGTCGACGAGCAGTGTGTTGCCGCTCAGGGCGGTGTTGAGCAAGGTCACCAGCGAGCGATAGACCGTGGGTTGTCCAGCCGCTTGTGGCAATACTTGAGTGCTTAGCACCTTGCCTTGTAGCAGCGTGCCCGACGGAAATTGTTGCGGATCAAGGCGGGTGAGGGTGGCAGCGCTGCTGCTCAAGGCTTGTTGCACACTAATTGCCAGGTTGCCAGGTGATGGTTGAGTCACCGACAGTAGCGTGCCCAGAGGCAAGGGCTGGTTGCTGTTAACCTGCACGTGAGTTTGCTGGCCGCTGTCGAGGGTCAATTTGAGCAGCAGTTCAAACACCGCATCGCCTTGCTTGAGAGACAAAACTTGCGCCTGAGCACTTTGGCCCGGCCCGATCAGGCCATCCAGGGGTTGCAGCAGCTTGAGCACTTCGCCACCGACAGCACTGGGGCGTAGGTTGGTGGGCGCAGCTTGTGGGATGTGGGGAATATTCATATCGCTTTTCATCGTCACAACCTGTCGAAATTGCCCTCTTTAGAGTAGGACATGGCATGTATAATGCTGCCCCGTTGGTTAAGGGGCTTGAAAAACAACACAATTCTTTGATCCAGCTCTCTTATACAGGCCGTAAATGCATTTATGCTGCATCACTTTAACGGCCCCGCCCGCGCCGACTTGAACCGTGAAGGCCTCAATTACGTGACCAGCCCTCTTCTAGAAGCCGTAGCGCTCGCTTGTGAGCGTGATTGGCGTCTGTTGTTTGAAAATCTTGAATTGCGACTGAGCCCCTGCGACATGCTGCAAATCAGCGGCCCCAATGGCAGTGGTAAAACCAGTCTGCTGCGTTTGTTAGCGGGCCTGATGCAACCGACAGCGGGCGAAATACGGCTCAACGGGCAGGCCTTGAATGGGCAGCGCGCAGCGTTGGCCAGTCACTTGCTCTGGATCGGCCACGCGGCCGGAATCAAGGACTTGCTCACCGCCGAAGAAAACCTCAGTTGGCTTTGTGCCCTGCATCGCCCCGCGAGCCGCGAAGCGATTTGGGCGGCACTGGCCGCCGTTGGTCTAAAGGGGTTTGAAGATGTGCCGTGCCACACCTTGTCGGCCGGGCAGCAGCGGCGAGTAGCGTTGGCTCGCCTGCACCTGGACAGCCCGGCGCTGTGGATTCTCGACGAACCGTTTACCGCGTTGGATAAACAAGGTGTGGCGCAACTTGAAGAACATTTGGCCCGCCACTGCGAACGCGGAGGCTTGGTGGTGCTGACCACTCACCATACGTTGACCCGAGTGCCTGCCGGTTATCGCGATCTTGATTTGGGGCGATGGGCCGTATGAGTGTGTTTGCATCGTTGCTGGCGCGTGAAGCGCGTTTATTGTTTCGGCGTCCTGCCGAGTTGGCGAACCCGCTGGTTTTTTTCGCGATTGTGATCGCCATGTTTCCGTTGGCCGTTGGCCCTGAGACTCAATTGTTGCAAACCTTGTCCCCCGGCTTGCTGTGGGTGGCTGCACTTTTATCGGTTCTGCTCTCGCTGGACGGGCTATTTCGTAGTGATTTCGAAGACGGGTCACTGGAGCAGTGGGTCCTTTCGTCGCACCCCTTGCCACTACTGGTATTGGCCAAGGTACTGGCACACTGGGCGTTTTCCGGGCTGGCGCTGGTGATTTTGTCACCATTGCTGGCGCTGATGCTGGGATTGCCGGTGGCCTGTTTGCCGGTGTTGTTGATGTCGTTACTGCTCGGCACGCCGGTGCTGAGTTTGTTGGGTGCCGTGGGCGCCGCGCTGACGGTGGGGCTTAAACGCGGTGGCTTACTGCTGGCGTTGCTGATTTTGCCCTTGTATATCCCGGTGCTGATCCTTGGCAGTGGCGCGTTGCAAGCGGCATTACAAGGCATGCCTGCGACCGGTTATCTGTTATGGCTGGGTAGCCTGACCGCCCTGGCAGTAACCCTGACACCTTTTGCTATAGCGGCCGGCCTGAAAATCAGCGTCGGCGAATGAATAATGAGGTCTGGCCCCACAAGGGTCAGTAAAGACCCGCGCTTTGATAGCGACCCTCGCAGGTCGCGTCAAAGCACCGTGATGGAAACAGCGTGATGAACTGGACTTGGTTTCACAAACTCGGCTCGCCCAAATGGTTCTATGCCATCAGCGGGCGCTTGCTGCCCTGGTTGAGTATTGCCGCCGTGTTGCTGATTGTCAGCGGGGTGGTCTGGGGCTTGGCGTTTGCGCCGCCGGACTATCAGCAAGGCAACAGCTTTCGGATCATCTACATCCATGTTCCGGCGGCCCTGTTGGCGCAGTCCTGCTACGTGATGCTGGCGGTGTGCGGGGTGGTGGGGCTGGTCTGGAAGATGAAAATCGCTGACGTCGCGCTGCAATGCGCCGCGCCCATCGGTGCTTGGATGACCGCCGTTGCGCTGGTCACTGGCGCCATCTGGGGTAAGCCGACCTGGGGGTCGTGGTGGGTGTGGGATGCACGCCTGACCTCAATGCTGATTCTGCTGTTTCTGTACTTCGGCCTGATTGCCCTAGGCAATGCCATTACCAATCGCGACAGCGCAGCCAAGGCCTGCGCAGTGCTGGCGATTGTCGGCGTGATCAATATCCCGATCATCAAATACTCGGTGGAGTGGTGGAACACCCTGCACCAAGGCGCGACCTTTACCCTCACTGAAAAACCGGCAATGCCAGTGGAAATGTGGCTGCCGTTGCTGCTCACCGTGCTCGGTTTTTATTGCTTCTTTGGCGCCGTGCTGTTGCTGCGCATGCGCTTGGATGTGCTCAAGCGCGAGGCGCGCAGCAGTTGGGCCAAGGCTGAAGTGTTAAAAGCGCTGGAGGGTTCGCGATGAGTTTTGCTTCTTTCAGCGACTTTGTCGCCATGGGCCATCACGGCCTGTATGTCTGGTCGGCCTATGGCATTTGTCTGGCCGTGCTGGCGTTAAACGTGGCGCTGCCGCTGACGGCGCGCCGACGTTATTTGCAACAAGAGGCGCGTCGTCTGCGTCGGGAGAGTTCGAAGTGAATCCGCTGCGTAAAAAACGTTTGATCATCATCCTGGCGATTTTGGTGGGCATTGGCGCGGCTGTTGCGCTGGCCCTCAGCGCCTTGCAGCAGAACATCAACCTGTTTTACACCCCGACCCAGATCGCTAATGGCGAAGCGCCAACTGATACCCGGATTCGTGCGGGCGGCATGGTGGAAGCCGGTTCGCTGAAACGCTCGGGCGACTCACTTGACGTTGAGTTCGTGGTCACTGACTTCAACAAGGCTGTGACCATTCAATACCGCGGCATCCTGCCGGACCTGTTCCGTGAAGGGCAGGGCATTGTCGCGTTGGGCAAGCTCAACGCCCAAGGTGTGGTTGTTGCCGATGAAGTGTTGGCCAAGCATGACGAAAAATACATGCCGCCCGAAGTGACCAAGGCGCTCAAAGAGAGTGGCCAGTCTGCGCCTGCGCCGGTCGACTCTGCACCGGCTAACGAGGTTAAGTGATGACGTCTGGACTGTTTATTCCCGAATTGGGCCACTTGGCCATGATTCTGGCGCTGTGCTTTGCCATCGTGCAGGCCATCGTGCCGCTGCTCGGCGCCTGGCGCGGCGACAAATTGTGGATGAGCCTCGCGCAACCAGCGGCTTGGGGCCAGTTCGCCTTTTTGCTGTTTGCCTTCGGCTGCCTGACCTACGCGTTTATGGCCGATGACTTCTCGGTGGCGTACGTTGCCAGCAACTCCAACAGCGCGCTGCCGTGGTACTACAAGTTCAGCGCCGTGTGGGGCGCCCACGAAGGCTCGTTGCTGTTGTGGGCAATGATTCTGGGCGGCTGGACCTTCGCCGTGTCGGTCTTCTCGCGCCAGTTGCCGCAGGTGATGCTGGCGCGGGTGCTGTCGATCATGGGCATGATCAGCGTCGGCTTCTTACTGTTTCTGATTTTGACCTCCAACCCCTTCGCACGCTTGCTCCCGCAAATGCCTGCGGATGGCAATGACCTCAACCCACTGTTGCAAGACATCGGTCTGATCGTTCACCCGCCGATGTTGTACATGGGCTATGTCGGCTTCTCGGTGGCCTTTGCCTTCGCCATTGCGGCCTTGCTCGGTGGTCGGCTAGATGCCGCGTGGGCGCGCTGGTCGCGCCCTTGGACTATCGTGGCGTGGGCCTTTCTGGGCATCGGTATCACCTTGGGCTCGTGGTGGGCGTATTACGAACTTGGCTGGGGGGGCTGGTGGTTCTGGGACCCAGTGGAAAACGCGTCCTTTATGCCATGGTTGGTCGGCACGGCGCTGATTCACTCGCTGGCCGTGACGGAGAAACGCGGGGTGTTTAAAAGCTGGACCGTGTTGCTGGCGATTGCCGCATTCTCGTTGAGCCTGCTCGGAACGTTCCTGGTGCGCTCCGGGGTGCTGACGTCGGTTCACGCGTTCGCGTCCGATCCTGAGCGCGGTGTGTTTATCCTGATCTTCCTGCTGTTCGTGGTAGGCGGCTCGCTCACGCTGTTTGCGCTGCGGGCGCCGGTGGTCAAAAGCCATGTCGGTTTTAACCTGTGGTCGCGTGAGACGTTGCTGCTGGGCAATAACCTGATTTTGGTCGTGGCCGCGTCGATGATTCTGCTCGGCACCTTGTACCCGCTGATTCTGGACGCCATCAGCGGCGCCAAAATGTCGGTTGGCCCGCCGTACTTCAACGCGCTGTTTATCCCGCTGATGGGCTTGCTGATGGTGGTGATGGCAGTGGGTGTGCTGGTGCGCTGGAAAGACACCCCGATCAAGTGGCTGCTGGGCATGTTGACGCCGGTGCTGCTCGGCAGCGCTGCCCTGTCGGCGATTGCCGGTGTGGCCTATGGCGACTTCAACTGGGCCGTGATGACCACCTTTATGTTGGCGGCTTGGGTGTTGCTGGCCGGGGTGCGCGACATTGGCGACAAAACCCGTCACAAAGGCCTGATCAAAGGCATGCGCAGCCTGACCCGCAGCTATTGGGGCATGCAGATTGCGCACCTAGGTATCGCGGTATGCGCGGTGGGCGTGGTGTTGTCGAGCCAGAACAGTGCCGAGCGCGACCTGCGTTTGGCGCCGGGCGAGTCGATGGAACTGGCGGGTTACCAGTTCATTTTTGAAGGGGCTAAGCATTTTGAAGGCCCGAACTTTACGTCAGACAAAGGCACCGTGCGCGTTATCCGCAACGGTAAGGAAGTCAGCGTGTTGCACCCGGAAAAACGGTTGTACACGGTGCAAAGTTCAATGATGACTGAAGCCGGGATCGATGCTGGTTTCACCCGTGACTTGTACGTGGCACTGGGTGAACCACTGGAAAATGGCGCTTGGGCGGTCCGTGTGCATGTTAAGCCATTTGTGCGTTGGATCTGGTTTGGCGGTTTGCTCACTGGATTCGGTGGTTTGCTGGCGGCGCTGGACCGCCGTTATCGGGTCAAGGTTAAAACCCGCGTGCGCGACGCGCTGGGCATGAAAGGAGAAGCCGCATGAGACGCTGGCTAATGCTGGTCCCGCTGGTGGTGTTTTTGGGCATGGCGGGGTTTCTCTACAAAGGCCTGTACCTGGACCCGACCGAGTTGCCGTCGACCATGATCGGCAAGCCATTCCCGGCGTTCAGCTTGCCCTCGGTTGAGGGTGATAAAACCCTGACCGAAGCCGACCTCAAGGGTAAGCCCGCGCTGGTTAACGTCTGGGCCACGTGGTGTGTGTCGTGCAAAGTCGAGCACCCGGTGCTGACCAAACTGGCCGCGCAAGGTGTGGTGATTTATGGCGTCAACTACAAAGACATTAATGCGGACGCGAAAAAGTGGCTCCAGGAGTTCCACAACCCGTATCAATTGGACATCAACGATGAAGCGGGCTCGCTGGGCCTGAACCTAGGCGTGTACGGCGCCCCCGAAACCTTTCTGATCGACAGCCAGGGCATCATTCGTCACAAGTTTGTCGGCGTGATCGACGAGCGTGTGTGGCGTGAGCAACTGGCGGGTAAATACCAAGCCCTGGTTGACGAGGCTAAGCCATGAAGCGCTGGTTAGCGGCCGTTGCTTTCGGGTTGACGCTCACGGGCGCGGCGCACGCGGCCATCGACACCTATGAATTCGCCAATGACGCTGAACGTGCGCGCTTTCGTGAATTGACCCAGGAGCTGCGTTGCCCCAAGTGCCAGAATCAGGACATCGCTGATTCCAATGCACCGATCGCCACCGACCTGCGCCGCGAGATCTTCCGCATGCTGGGCGAGGGCAAGGACAACCAGCAGATCATCGACTTTATGGTCGACCGCTACGGCGACTTTGTGCGCTATAAACCGGCCTTGACCAGCACAACCCTGGTGCTGTGGTTTGGCCCGCTGGCCTTGTTGGTGGGCGGTTTGGTGGTGATCGGGGTGATTGTTGGGCGCCGCCGTCGTACAGAGCCTGTCGCAGGTTCGGACACACTTTCTGCCGAGGAGCGTCAGCGCCTCGACACCTTGCTGGATAAAACCAAAGATGATTGATTTCTGGCTCGCAGCAGGCTTGCTGCTACTGATCGCCCTCAGTTTCTTACTCATCCCGGTATTGCGCGGTCGCCGTGCCCAGCGCGAAGAAGACCGCACCGCCTTGAATGTGGCGCTGTACCAAGAGCGTGTGGCCGAATTGCAGGCGCAGCGCGAAGACGGTGTATTGACCGCTGAGCAACTGGAAGCAGGGCGCGCCGAAGCCGCCCGCGAACTGCTGGCGGACACCGAGGGTGTGGCCCCGTCACGCACCTCGAGCCTTGGCAAAGCCGTGCCGGTTTTGGCGGCGCTCCTGGTCCCGGTCCTTGGTTTGGGCATGTACCTGCACTTTGGTGCCAGTGACAAGGTTGAGCTGACCCACGAATTCTCGACCCCGCCGCAATCGCTCGAAGAGATGATTACGCGCCTTGAGCGTGCCGCCGCTGCGCAACCAGAGTCCGCCGAGAGCTGGTACTTCTTGGGCCGCGCCTACATGGCCCAAAACCGTTCGACCGATGCGGCCAAAGTGTTTGAACGGGCGGTTGCACTGGCTGGGCGTCAGCCAGAACTGTTGGGGCAGTGGGCGCAGGCGCAGTACTTTGCCGACAATAAAAAGTGGAGCGACAAGACCCAGGCGTTGACCGATGAAGCCCTGAAGGCCGACCCGAAAGAAGTCACCAGCCTAGGCTTGCTTGGTATCGCGGCTTTTGAGGGCAAGCGCTATCAGGAGGCAATCACCTACTGGGAGCGTTTGTTGAAGGAATTGCCCGTGGGCGATCCGTCGCGCGAAGCCTTAGAAGGCGGCATTGAGCGCGCCCGTGAGCAGTTGCTGGCCAGCGGGGGCAAGGTTGAAGCCGCGCCTGTCGCCAAAGCCGAGGCGTCGATCAAAGTCAGCGTCGATTTGGCTGATGCGGTCAAAGCCAGCGTATTGCCGGGTGATAGCGTCTTCATCTTTGCCCGTGCGACGTCTGGACCAGCGGCGCCGCTGGCGGCCAAGCGCGTGACCGTGGCCGACCTGCCCATCACCGTAGAACTGGGCGATGCCGATGCAATGATGCCGCAATTGAAACTGTCTAACTTTCCTGAAGTCCAACTGGTTGCGCGCATTTCCCGTGCTGGCCAACCGACAGCTGGCGAATGGGTAGGGCGCAGCAAACCGTTGGCCAACAGCACCCAAACACTGCAACAGCTGACCATCGACAGCCCGGATAAGTAAGCGCTGGGAGACTCTATGGTGTAAAGCAAGCCGATTTCGTAGCAGTTGCTGAGCATCGCGGTGCTCAGCAACTGCTACGAGATTTGAGCGTGCCATAGATCTGGACTGCCGCCGTTGATTTCATCATTACTTACATGAGAACCCGTTATGGCCGCACTTGCTCGAATCACCCTGCTTAGTCTGGCCGTCGGCCTGAGTGCTTGCACGGTTCATCAGCCTTACGAACCCTCCGCGCCCTCAACACCCAGCCCAATCCCGGCGCCTCAGCCTTCTGACAAACCGCTGCCAGACATGCCCATCCCGCAGCCGCCAAAACCGTTGCCGCGCACCTCAGCCACCTTTGCGCCGCCACCGGGTGGCCCGAGCCATTGGGATGCGCGCATGGGCGTCTACGTACTTGATGACCAGAGCAACATCTTTTATCGCCAGCGCACCTACTACCGCTGGGACAACGGCTGGAGCCGAGCAGTCAGTCCGAACGGGCCGTGGGAAGACACCGACATCAGCGGTGTGCCGCCGGGTTTGAGTCGGCAGTTCAAGTAGCGCCGAGAGGCGACCCTGATGCACCGTCCCTTGTAGGAGGGCGCTTGTTCGCGATCTTTTAAATGATCAAAAGATCGCGAGACAAGCTCGCTTCTACAAGGGAATATCTCGGTCCTAATTGACCGCCATCAGGAGCCCGGCATGAGCCAATTTGAATTCAAGCAGGTCGATGTTTTTAGCACGGTTGCCCTTAAAGGCAATCCGGTGGCTGTGGTGCTGGAGGCTGACAGTTTGACCGATGAGCAAATGGCTGACTTTGCCCGTTGGACCAACCTCAGTGAAACCACCTTTGTACTCAAACCCCAGAACCCCAAGGCGGATTACCGTCTGCGAATTTTCACCACGCTCACAGAGCTGCCGTTTGCGGGGCACCCGACGCTGGGCAGTTGCCATGCCTGGCTGGAAGCCGGGGGCAAACCACGAGGTGAAGCGATCATTCAAGAGTGCGGCGTAGGCCTGATAACCCTTCGTCGTAACGGCGAGCAACTGGCCTTTGCTGCTCCACCGCTGCTGCGCTCCGGGGCTGTTGAGGACGCGTTGTTGCAGCGTGTGTGTGCGGGTTTACGCATTGAACGGCACGATGTGCTGCAAGCGCGCTGGGTCGACAATGGCCCGGGTTGGGTAGCAGTGCTGCTGCGTGATCGTGAGCAGGTACTGGCGTTAAACCCCGATTTCTCCCAGCTCCAGGGCTTGGCCTTGGGCGTCGTTGCACCCTGGACGCCTGCGCGTAATGGTGATGAGGCACAGTTTGAAGTGCGCGCGTTTGTGGCGGGCGACGGCATGTCTGAAGACCCAGTCACTGGTAGTTTGAATGCGGGGTTGGCGCAGTGGTTGATCGCAGACGGGCTAGCCCCGGCGCGTTATGTCGTCAGTCAAGGCACCGCCATGGGCCGAGCCGGGCGGGTGTTCATTGAGCAGATTGGCCAGGATATTTGGGTCGGTGGCGCAGCCGTGACCTGCATTTCCGGGGCATTGAGCCTTTGATTGACGCCGGCTCACTCAGGCACTTTTAGCTTTGGTCACGCGCTTGGCCTTGGGCTTGCCCGCTGGGCTTTTGCGTTTTTTCTTCCACGCCGGAGCCACACCCGCCGGGCTGGCCGGGCCGCTGATGGTCAGGCGCAGACCGCTGCAGCGTTCGATGTGTTTGCTCATCCAGGCGGCTTGTTTGGCGACGAAGATGTCGAGGGTCATTTCGCCACTTTGCACCATATCCAGCGCTTGCTCCCAAATGGCGGTGGTGCCGGGGTCGGCGATGGCGCGGGGCACGGCGTCGATCAGGCTAAAAGCTGGCGCTGTGGCCGCCAGTGCCTTGCCGTTTTTGATCAGGTAGCCGCGGTCGAGCAAGCCTTGAATGATGCCGGCGCGAGTGGCTTCGGTGCCGATACCGGTGGTGTCTTTGAGCTTTTGTTTGAGCAGCGGGTCTTGCACCAATTTGGCGACGTTTTTCATCGCTTTGATCAGGTCGCCTTCGGTGAAGGGCTTGGGCGGTTGGGTCCACAGGTCTTTGAGGTGCACGTTGGCAATCGCGCAGTCGAGCCCTTCACGCAGTATCGGTAAGGGTTGTGGCGCTGGGGCCTCGCGGCCTTTGGCCGGGGCCAAGGCTTCGGGCAGGGCGCGTTTCCAGCCCGGCTCGACGATTTGTTTGCCGACGGCGCGCAAGTGCTGGCCAGCGCAATCGAAATCGGCTTGGGTGCGGTCGTATTCGTGGTTGGGCAGGAACTGCGCCAGGTAACGTGCACGAATCAACGTGTAAACAGCGCGGTGTTTACCGCTCAGGCGTTCGAGGTTTTTAGCGGCGGCGGTAGGGATGATGCCGTGGTGAGCGCTGACTTTGGCGTCGTTCCATGCCCGTGAGCGGCGTTGTGGGTCGAGGTGTTCGGCCAGCGGCGCAAGGCTGGGGTCGGCCTGGCGCAAGGCCGCCAGAATTGAGGCTGCTTCGGCGTGCTGGCTTTGGGGCAGGTAACCGCAATCGCTGCGCGGGTAGGTCACGACCTTGTAGGTTTCATACAAGGCTTGGGCGACGTCGAGGGTTTCTTGGGCGCCGAGGCCGAGCTTTTTTGAACACACTTCTTGCAGGGTGCCGAGGTCGAATGGCAATGGCGCGACTTCGCGCATGCGCTCGGTGCGCAACGTGCTGACCCTGGCATGGCGGGCGTTGTTGATCGCCGTTGCGGCCTGCTGTGCATGGGCCTGATTGAGGCAGCGGTCCTGATCGTCGCAGGTGTCGGGGTTGGCCCGCCATTGGGCGGTGAACAGCTGGTTGTCGTGGTTGAGCTGCACGTCAATCGCCCAATACGCCACGGGCACAAAGTCGCTGATGCTGCGATCGCGGTCGACCACGAGACGCAGGGTCGGCGTTTGCACGCGGCCTACGGGCAACACGCCTTGATAGCCTGATTGGCGCCCGAGCAAGGTAAACAGGCGACTCATGTTCATGCCAATCAGCCAGTCGGCCCGCGAGCGTCCTAGGGCGGAATGGTAGAGGTTGAAGGTTTCGGCGCCAGGCTTTAGGGCGCCTAGGGCCTTGCGAATTGACGCGTCGTCCAGGGCTGACAGCCACAAGCGCTGGATTGGGCCACGGTAACGGCAGTGTTCGACCAGTTCGCGGGCGATCATTTCACCTTCGCGGTCGGCGTCGGTGGCAATGACCAATTCGCTGGCTTCACCGAGCAGGCGTTTGACGGCTTTGAACTGGCTGGCGGTTTTGGGTTTGACCCGCATCTTCCATTTATCCGGGACGATCGGCAGGTCGGCCAGCACCCAACGCTTGTAGCGTTCGTCGTAGGCGTCTGGCGGGGCGGTTTCGAGCAGGTGGCCGATGCACCACGTGACCGTGGCATTAGGCCCCACCCAGCAGCCATCACCGCGTCGGCTGGCACCGAGCACGGCGGCAATGTCTTTGGCTTGGGAAGGTTTTTCACACAGAAACAACCGCATCACTTCACTCGTTCGTGCGTCGCAGAAGAGGTGCAGCATGGGCAGTCATTGGCGGGAGAGCAAGTGTTTTTACTGTGTTTTTGTACAGGTGGTGAGGGCGGGCTTGCTTTGCGAGCTTTTAGAACGTCAAAAGATCGCGAGGCAAGCTCGCTCCTACGGGGGGGTTATTGGCCGTTGTAAATCTGATCGAATACGCCGCCATCGTTGAAGTATTTTTTCTGCACGTCGCGCCAGTCACCGAAGGTTTTCTCAACCGACAGGAAGTCGACTTTCGGGAAGCGGTCGTTGTACTTGGCCAATATCGCCTTGTCGCGTGGGCGCAGGTAGTTGTTGGCGGCAATTTCCTGGCCTTCTGGTGACCACAGGTATTTCAGGTATTCATCGGCTGCCGCACGGGTGCCTTTTTTGTCGACCACTTTATCGACGACGGTCACGGGTGGCTCAGCTTCGGCCGAGACGCTTGGGTAGATCACTTCGAACTGATCGCGGCCGAATTCGCGGGCGATCATTTCAGCTTCGTTTTCGAAGGTCACCAGTACGTCGCCGATCTGGTTGGTCATGAAAGTGGTGGTGGCTGCACGGCCGCCGGTGTCCAGCACCGGTGCTTGTTTGAACAGCTTGCCGACGAATTCTCTGGCCTTGGTTTCGTCACCGCCATTTTTCAGCACATAACCCCAGGCTGAGAGGAAGGTGTAGCGGCCGTTACCCGAAGTTTTCGGGTTCGGCACGATCACTTGCACGCCATCCTTGAGCAGATCCTGCCAGTCGTTCAGGGCTTTCGGGTTGCCTTTACGCACGATAAACACAGTGGCTGAGGTGAACGGTGCGCTGTTGTCCGGCAGGCGGGTCACCCAGTTCTCTGGTACCAGTTTGCCGTTATCGGCCAGGGCGTTGATGTCGGTGGCCATGTTCATGGTGATCACGTCAGCCTTGAGGCCGTCGATCACCGAACGCGCTTGTTTGCTGGAGCCGCCAAACGACATCTGTACGTTGATTTTGTCATTGTGCTCGGCTTGCCAGTGTTTCTGGAAAGCAGCGTTGTAGTCTTTATAGAAGTCCCGCATAACGTCGTAGGACACGTTCAGCAACGTGGTGTCCGCGTGTGCGAAGCTGCTGAGGGCAAGGCCGGCGGCCAATACGGAGGCGCTAAAGAGTTTTTTCACTGCGTATTCCTTGTTATCGGGAGCAATAGGGGCAATTTGCCAGCGACTATAGCGGGTGATGCATAGTCCTTAAAAGATTAAAAAGCACTTTGGTTATACGTTTTTGGTAAATAAAGCATTGCCACAGCGCGAGCAGAAAGAAGCCGAGGGTTCGTGCTGGTCTTTCTTGCAAACCGGGCAGTCGTGTTTAAGTTTTTCACCGCGCATGGCGTTGGCTAACTCAGCGGTAAAAATCCCGGTGGGCACGGCGATGATCGAATAGCCGGTGATCATCACCATGGCCGAGATGATTTGCCCCGGGACTGTTTTTGGCACGATGTCGCCATACCCTACAGTGGTCAGGGTCACGATGGCCCAATAGATGCTGACCGGGATGCTGGTAAAGCCGTTTTCCGGGCCTTCGACCACGTACATCAAGGTGCCGAACACGGTCACTAGGGTGGACACACCGACCAAAAACACAATGATTTTTTGTTTGCTGCCGCGCAAGGCCGAGAGCAGGTAATTGGCTTGGCTTAGGTAGGGCACCAGTTTGAGAATCCGGAAAATCCGTAGCATGCGGATGATGCGGATAATCAGCAGGTACTGCGCGTCGCTGTAATAGATGGCCAAAATTCCCGGCACGATGGCCAGCACGTCCACCAGCCCGTAAAAGCTGAAGGCGTAGCGCAGGGGTTTGGGCGAGCAGTACAGGCGCAGGCCGTATTCGACCGCAAATACAAAGGTGAAGCCCCACTCGATGTAGGCCAACTGATCGGCGTAGTTGCGGTGAATACTGTTGATGCTGTCCAGTATCACCACCACCAGGCTCGCCATGATGATCAGCAACAACGTGGTATCAAAGCGGCGTCCGGCTGGCGTGTCGGACTGAAAGACCATCACGTACAGGCGCTGACGCCAATCCTGATTATTCATGGAGGATGCTCGATACCCAAAGGTCAGAAGATTCGGGTATTAGCGCTCGATGCGCAACCTGCTTTGCGCGTCATCTGCAACGGGTTCTGGGCTGAACAGCCGTACACCGCTGGCGATCAACCAGCAACCGAGCACAAACGGGGCGGTCAATGGAGGTAATCCTAGTGCCTTGAAAACCGGCGTCAGCAGCAAGGTGATGACGATACCGCTGAGTGGCAGCCAGACGCCGCGACGTAATTGGCTCAACGCCAATGCGGCCAACGCCGGGTTGTAGCCTGCCAGCCCGCTGAGCGCGGTACTGGTGTCGTGCAAGTAAAGACTGAACATCAGGCCTGCCAATGAACCGACGAGTGCCCACACCGCAGCGCGCCAATGGCTCAGCCACAGACCGAGCACAATCAATAACCCAGCGGCCGGGTGTTGCAGCAGCATGACCTGCCCGATGCCTTTAAACAGCGCTGTAACTAGGCTGAGGCCGCTGATTACGTGTGCCTGTTCGGGCAGTGCAGGCAATGGGTGCAGCCCGAGCAGCAGCCAGCCTATGCCTACAAACGGCGCGGTATAGATCAGCAGGCTGTGGGGATGGGTGGCCCGTTTGAGCCATTGATCAACCAGCATGCTGCTGAGTCCAGCGCTAGCGATGATCAGCAGCGGCAGCATGGCGGACCACGGCAGTTGATGGCTCAGCAAAAGCCCCAGCAGCACGCCGTTGTAACTGTACAGCCCGGCCTGGCGCTCGGTTTTTGGATAGCCGCGCCGTTGCGCGGTCAGTAAACCTGCAACGGCGCCGAGCAATGCGCCGCCGAGCAGTGCGGGGGCGCTGATCAGAATGGCCAGTAGGCACAAAACACCGCAGAGCGGGTGACGTTGCAGGAAAATCTGGCTGAAACCATTGCACAGGGCAGTGGCCCAATCGGGGCAGAGTGGGCTGAGTGAGGGTGAGCGCATGGGAACTCCGGACACGTAGTCGCTGCCAAGGTACGAAGGCTGCAATGCGGGCCGCTTCGCTGCCCATCGCAGCCTCATTCTTCGTCAGCGACTACACCATGTTGCGGGGGGAGGTTACTGGTCGCGGATAGAGAAGTTGGCCATGTGCTCCAGGCCTTTGATCAGCGCCGAGTGGTCCCAGTTGCTGCCGCCGATAGCGGCGCACGTGCTGAACACTTGTTGGGCGTTGGCAGTGTTGGGCAGGTTGATCCCCAGTTCACGGGCGCCCGCCAGTGCCAGGTTGAGGTCTTTCTGGTGCAGGCTGATGCGGAAGCCTGGGTCGAAGGTGCCTTTGATCATGCGCTCGCCATGCACTTCTAGAATCTTCGACGAAGCGAAGCCGCCCATTAGCGCCTCACGCACCTTGGCCGGGTCGGCGCCGTTTTTGGCGGCAAACACCAGGGCTTCGGCAACGGCCTGAATGTTCAACGCAACGATGATCTGGTTGGCCACTTTGGCGGTTTGACCGTCGCCATTACCGCCCACCAGGGTGATGTTTTTACCCATGCTTTGCAGCAGGGGCAGGGCGCGGGCGAAGGTTTCTTCATCGCCGCCGACCATGATGCTCAAGGTGCCAGCCTTGGCCCCGACTTCGCCGCCCGAGACTGGAGCGTCGAGGTAGCGCGCGCCCTTAGCGTTGATCTTTTCAGCGAAGGCTTTGGTCGCGGTAGGTGAGATCGAACTCATGTCGATCACTACTTTGTTTGGGCTCAGGCCAGCTGCAATGCCGTCTTCGCGAAACAGCACGTCATCGACCTGTGGGGTGTCGGGCACCATGACGATGATGAATTCGGCTTCCTGGGCGACTTCTCGCGGGCTGGCCAGTGCGATGGCACCTGCGGCCACCAAGTCGGCCGGAGCGGCGCCGTGGTGGGTGGACAGGAACAGGCTGTGCCCGGCCTTTTGCAAGTTGCTGGCCATAGGCGAGCCCATGATGCCGGTGCCGATAAATCCGATTTTAGCCATGACAAATCCTCTTGTTTTTATTAGACAAACAACCGTAGTCGCTGCCGAAGGCTGCGAAGGGTTGCGGAGCAACCCGTTCTCTCGCAGCCCCCGTGATTTGTTACACCGCGTTATGCGTTTTAAGCCACCCCAGCCCGGCTTCGGTGCTGGTCAACGGCTTGTACTCGCAACCCACCCAGCCCTGATAGCCGATGCGGTCGAGGTGCTCGAACAGGAAGCGATAGTTGATCTCGCCAGTGCCCGGTTCATGGCGCCCAGGGTTGTCGGCCAGTTGGATGTGGTTGATCTGCGGCAGGTGCTCTTGCATCGTGCGGGCCAGATCACCTTCCATGATTTGCATGTGGTAGATGTCGTATTGCAGGAACAGATTGGCGCTGCCGACCTTGTCCTGAATCGCCAGCGCCTGCTGGGTGTTATTGAGATAGAAGCCCGGGATGTCGCGGGTGTTGATCGCTTCCATCACCAGCTTGATGCCCACCGCTTGCAGTTTGTCGGCGGCGTATTTGAGGTTGCTCACAAAGGTTCTTTCGACAATTGCGTCGTCTACGCCTTGTGGCCGGATGCCGGCCAAGCAGTTGATTTGCGTGTTGCCCAGCACTTGCGCGTAGGCGATGGCCAAGTCGACCCCAGTGTGGAATTCTTCAACCCGATCCGGGTGGCAGGCAATGCCGCGCTCGCCCTTGGCCCAATCACCGGCGGGCAGGTTGAACAGCACTTGGGTTAGTTTGTTGGCATCCAGATGCGCCTTTATTTCGGCGGAGCTGTAGTCGTAAGGAAACAGGTATTCAACGCCGTGGAAACCAGCATTGGCAGCCGCTTGAAAACGGACAAGGAAATCCTGTTCGGTGAACAGCATGGACAGGTTGGCAGCAAAACGCGGCATGGTGAACTCCTGCTTTGGGTGCCCTTTCCCTGTGGGAAAGGGCAAGGGCTAATCAGTTAATCGAGCACGGAAATAGCGGTCGGTGCGTCGTTACCCACCAGCGCCAGGTCTTCAAACTCGTTGACGGCGTTGATTTCGGTGCCCATCGAAATGTTGGTCACGCGCTCCAGAATAATCTCCACGACCACTGGAACGCGGAATTCTTTGATCAGTTCTTGAGCCTTGCGCAGCGCCGGTTGGATTTGATCCGGCTCAAAGACGCGTAATGCTTTGCAGCCCAGGCCCTGCGCCACGGCGACGTGGTCGACGCCATAACCGTTGAGTTCCGGGGCGTTGAGGTTGTCGAAAGACAGCTGTACGCAGTAGTCCATTTCGAATCCGCGCTGTGCCTGACGAATCAGTCCCAGGTAGGAGTTGTTCACGACCACGTGGATATACGGCAGGTTGAACTGTGCGCCAACGGCCAGTTCTTCGATCATGAACTGGAAGTCATAGTCACCCGACAACGCCACTACGTTGCGGCTTGGATCGGCTTTGACCACGCCCAGCGCGGCCGGAATGGTCCAGCCCAGAGGCCCGGCCTGGCCGCAGTTGATCCAGTGCCGTGGCTTGTAAACGTGCAGGAACTGCGCACCGGCAATCTGTGACAAACCGATGGTGCTGACGTAGCAGGTGTCTTTGCCAAATACCTGGTTCATCTCTTCGTACACGCGTTGCGGCTTGACCGGCACGTTGTCGAAGTGAGTCTTGCGGTGCAGGGTGGCTTTGCGTTGCTGGCAGTCTTGCAGCCAAGCGCTGCGGTTTTTCAGTTTGCCTGCGGCTTTCCATTCGCGGGCCACTTCCAGGAATACCTTGAGCGCAGACCCTGCGTCGGAAACGATGCCCAGATCCGGGGTAAACACACGTCCGATTTGCGTGGGCTCAATGTCGACGTGAATAAACGTGCGGCCTTCGGTGTACACCTCAACCGAGCCAGTGTGGCGGTTAGCCCAGCGGTTGCCGATGCCCAGCACCACGTCAGACTTAAGCAGGGTGGCGTTGCCATAGCGGTGCGAGGTTTGCAGGCCCACCATGCCGACCATCAGCGGGTGGTCATCGGCAATTGTGCCCCAGCCCATCAGGGTCGGGATCACTGGAATGCCGGTTAACTCGGCAAACTCCACCAGCAGGTCGCTGGCGTCGGCATTGATCACGCCACCGCCGCTGACCAGCAGCGGGCGTTCAGCCTGATTGAGCATGGCCAAGGCTTTTTCAACTTGTACCCGCGTGGCCGAGGGTTTGGCCAGCGGCAGCGGCTCGTAGGCGTCGATGTCGAATTCGATTTCAGCCATTTGCACATCAAATGGCAGGTCGATCAGCACCGGACCGGGGCGACCAGAGCGCATCTCATAGAAGGCTTTCTGGAACGCATACGGCACCTGTCCCGGTTCGAGCACGGTGGTCGCCCACTTGGTCACGGGTTTGACGATGCTGGTGATGTCGACGGCCTGGAAGTCTTCTTTATGCAGCCGCGCCCGAGGTGCTTGGCCGGTGATGCACAGAATCGGGATCGAGTCGGCAGAGGCGCTGTAAAGCCCGGTCACCATGTCAGTGCCCGCGGGGCCGGACGTGCCGATGCACACGCCAATGTTCCCGGCTTTGGTGCGGGTGTAGCCCTCGGCCATGTGCGAGGCGCCTTCCACGTGGCGAGCAAGGACGTGATCGATGCCGCCCACTTTTTGTAGGGCTGAGTACAGCGGGTTGATGGCGGCGCCAGGAATACCAAAGGCGGTGTCGACACCTTCGCGACGCATCACCAAAACGGCGGCTTCGATTGCTCTCATTTTGCTCATTTGATTGTGCCTCTTACGTTTTATAATTGTATACAAGTGGCTGTGTGTCGAGTGTATTCATGGTCTGGTGTGCAGGTCAATCGGTTTTGTTTGATCGGGTGATCGAAGGTAGGAAGGCTTGAAGATAGGCCTTTATGGTCGGATTCTGATTGTTATTCTCTTAAAATTGTATACAAATATAATGATTATTGTGTTCTATTGTGCTCGTTGTGGTCACCTGAAACGGGTGTGCTGCAGGCTTTCCAATAACAAGATAAGGACGGCAACCATGAGTGCTTTAACCTTGAAAGTCGCTTTAAACCTGACCGCCCAAGCCCTCAGCGCGGGGCGGCAGATCAATGCATCGCCGCTGACGGTGGCGGTGCTCGACGCGGGCGGGCATTTGCTGGCCTTGCAGCGCGAAGACGGCGCAAGCCTGTTGCGGCCCAACATTGCGATTGGCAAAGCCTGGGGCGCCATTGCCCTAGGTAAAGGCTCACGCTTACTGGCGCTGGACGCACAGCAGCGCCCGGCGTTTTTCGCGGCATTAAACGGGATGGGGCAGGGTGACATCGTGCCTGCGCCGGGTGGGGTGTTGATTCGTGATGATCAAGGCGCTGTGGTGGGTGCGATTGGCATCAGCGGCGACACCTCGGACATTGATGAGCAATGTGCGATCAGCGCAATTGAGGTGTTGGGGCTTAGGGGGGAGTAGCTGCGCAGTTTCAAGCGACACGCTGCAAGCGGTAAGTTTGAAGCCGATCGCGCAACTCTTGTAGCGTGTAGCCTGCAGCTTCAATCTGGGGCGCAGCCCTTGAGCACCAGCCGAATGATGGTTTGGGTCGCGGCTTCGTAGTCGCTGTCGTCGAGCTTGGCTTTGCCGGTGATGGCGGAGATTTGCCAATCGAAGTCGGCATAGGTCTGGGTCGCTGCCCAGATGCTGAACATCAGGTGGTGCGGGTCGATCGGGGCGATTTGTCCACGGTCGATCCAGGTCTGGATGCAGGTGATGTTGTGCTTAGCTTGGGCGTTGAGCAGTTCGACTTGTTTTTCACTCAGGTGCGGAGCGCCGTGCATGATTTCGCTGGCGAATACCTTTGAGGCAAACGGCAGTTCGCGCGAAATCATGATTTTTGAGCGGATGTAGTTGCTCAGCACTTCGTTCGGCTCGCCGTCGGCGTTGAACGGGGTCGAGACGCGCAGTATCGGCTCGATGATGCTTTCGAGCACTTCGCGGTATAGGTTCTCTTTGGACTTGAAGTAGTAATAGACGTTCGGCTTGGGCACGCCCGCCTTGGCCGCGATGTCGCTGGTTTTGCTGGCGGCGAAACCTTTGTCGGCGAATTCTTCGCTGGCGGCTCGCAAAATCAGTTCTTTATTACGCTCGCGGATACTGCTCATAAACCCGGTATTTCCTTGCCTGTTGTGGCGGTTGGGCATGGTAGCACCGGGCTTGCGGACCGCTCAAGATTGCAGCTTATAGGCTGACGCACGCTATGCTTAGACCCACTCACACTTCAAGGAATCTTCCCTCATGGCTGGCAGCAGTTTGCTGATGTTGCTCGACGATATTGCCGCCGTACTCGATGACGTCGCGTTGATGACCAAAGTGGCCGCGAAAAAGACGGCCGGGGTGTTGGGCGATGATCTGGCGCTCAATGCGCAGCAGGTATCGGGCGTACGCGCCGAACGTGAGTTGCCGGTGGTCTGGGCGGTGGCCAAAGGTTCGTTTCGCAATAAATTCATATTGGTGCCCGCCGCCTTGGCGATCAGCGCGTTTGTGCCGTGGGCGGTCACACCGTTGCTGATGGTGGGCGGTGCTTTCCTGTGTTTCGAGGGCTTTGAAAAGCTGGCGCACAAGTTTTTGCACAGCAAGGAAGCCGATCAGACTGAGCGTCAGGCCCTGCAAGAAGCCGCCGCCAGTTCTGAGGTCGATTTGGCGGCGTTTGAGAAAGACAAAATCAAGGGCGCGGTGCGTACCGACTTTATTCTGTCGGCCGAGATCATTGCCATCACCTTAGGCACCGTGGCTGATGCGCCGCTGTTACAGCAAGTGGTGGTGTTGTCCGGTATCGCGGTTGTGATGACTATCGGCGTGTATGGGGTGGTCGCGGGTATCGTCAAACTGGATGACGGCGGCCTGTACTTGAGTCAGAAGACCGGAGAGGGCGCCTGGCGGCGCTTTCAGCGCAGCTTTGGGCGCGGGGTGTTAAATGCCGCACCGTACATGATGAAAAGCCTGACGGTGATCGGTACCGCCGCCATGTTTCTGGTTGGCGGTGGGATTTTGACCCATGGCGTGCCGGTGCTGCATCACTGGATCGAAGGCGTTGCGCAAAACGCCACGCCTTTGCTGGGTTCTGTATCGGTGATTGTGCCAACCTTGCTCAACGCCGTGGCCGGCATCATTGCCGGCGCTGTGGTGTTAGCGGTGGTTAACGTTGCAGGCAAGATCTGGCGCGCCGTTAAACGTTAGGCCAGCGCGCTGGAGTGGGCAGAGGTGCTGTTTTGCAACAGGCGATAGCCCACGACTGCAAACAGCAGCATGCTCAGACCCGCCAGCATCGACACGTTGAACCCGGCCGGTGCGCCATAAGCATCGATCACCCAGCCCCCCACTACGGCGCCGAGGGCAACGCCTACGCCTAGGCCGGTGATCATCCAGGTCAGGCCTTCGGTGAGCTTGGCGGGTGCGACGATGTTTTCCACCAGCGCCATCGCGGTAATCAGCGTAGGGGCGAAAAACAGTCCGGCGACAAACATGGCGGCGGCCAAGGTGATGATGCTGTTGGCCCACATCAGCGGCACCATGGTGATGGCAGTGGCCAGCGCCCCTAACAGGAAAAGTTTGGGCAATGGCATGTTCAGCTTGAGCATGCCGAAAGCCAGCCCGGCGATGCAGGAGCCCAGCGCGTAGACCGACAGCACAATACTTGCAGCGGCAGGCTGGCCCTGATGCTGGGCAAAGGCGACGCTGACCACGTCGACGGTACCCACAATGGTGCCCAGCCCGAGCAGCGCCATCATCAATACCAGCACTCCTCCTTGGCGCAATACGGTGCCGTTATTTTCTTGGGTGCGTGGGTGTACCGGCGGCTCGGTTTTACGTTGCAGCACAAACGCAGTCACCCCCACGGCCATGAAGATCGCCGCAGCGAGTGGCCCGGCCTGAGGAAATAGCGCCACGCTGAGGCCGACTGAAATGGGCGGGCCAACGATAAAACACACTTCATCGAGCACCGATTCGAAGGCGAAGGCGGTGTGCAGTTTTGGCGAGCCGCGATACAGCTCGCTCCAGCGGGCGCGGACCATGGCAGACATGCTGGGCATACAGCCGGCAAGGGCCGCGCAGACGAACAATGTCCAGTCGGGAGCCTCTAGATAGCTGCACAGCAGCAACGCGAGCATGGCGCACACACCGATGGCGGCGGCGCCTGGCAAGATGCGGCCTTGGCCGTAGCGATCAACGGCGCGGGATATTTGCGGTGCCAGCAACGCCATTGCCAGCGCGAAAGTCGCCGCCACGGCACCGGCCAGCCAATATGAGCCGTGCAATTGCGCGAGCATGGTGATGATGCCAATCCCCGTCATGGAAATAGGCATGCGTGCGATCAGGCCTGCGGCGCAAAAGGACTTGGTGCCGGGGGCGCTGAAAATCTCGCGATAAGGGTTAGCCATACAAGCTCCGGAACAATAGAGGCGTGGTGGGAGCGGGCTTGCTCGCGATGTAGGCGCTGCGGTTCGTATGAATCACGCGGTGATTCTATCGCGAGCAAGCCCGCTCCCACAGGTTTCGCTCGGTATCACATACGCGGCGTATGTAGAAATATACGCATACGCGGCGTATGTCAATTAACATACGCGGCGTATCTCAAAAAAAAAGGTGGCACACATGGCGCCCAAAGCGCGGTCGCAGATGATTGAACAAACCCGTGGCAAGCTGCTTGATGCGGCGCGTCAAGCCTTCGGCTCGATCGGTTATGCGCAGACTTCAATGGACGAGTTGACGGCCTCTGTCGGCCTGACCCGTGGGGCGTTGTATCACCACTTTGGTGACAAGAAGGGCTTGTTGAAGGCGGTGGCGAGGCAAATCGATACCGAGCTCGATACGCAATTGGCGCAGGTGTTTGCGCAAGCCGAGACCCCCTGGGAAGGGTTTCAGGCGCAGTGCAGGCTGTATCTGGAAATGTCGCTGCAAGTCGAAGTACAGCGCATCATCTTGCGTGATGCGCCCTCGGTGCTGGGCTCGGAGTATCTACTGAACAGCCAGTCTGATTGCAAAGCCTCGGTTGGAGTCATTCTGCAAGGCTTGATGGACACGCAGGTGATTCAGCGCACCGACCCTGAAGCGTTGGCACATTTGATTCAGGGAGGTTTGATGGATGCGTCGTTCTGGATTGCCGAGGCCCAGTACCCGCTGCAGCGCCTAACGGCGGCGCTGGGCAGCCTGGACGTGATGCTGCGCGGGCTATTGTTAACGCCTCGGACTGTGTAGTCGCGTGCTCGCGATCTTTTGATCGTTCAAAAGATCGCGAGGTTTAAGGCAGTATCAGAAGTGGTACTTGACCAACAGGCTCGCGGTGTCCTGATTGGTTTTGAATGAACCGCTGTCTTCGATGCCGTATTTGTTTTTCCAGTAGTCGTATTCGATACCGACATACAACTGCTTCGCGCCCCAGTTAAGTGCCTTGCCCAAGTCATATTTGATCTGTGGGTTGAAGTGCAGGTTGGCGTGATACGTGCCGCGGGCGTTTTGGTCGTTGTCGACTACCCAGTCCATGTAGCCGTCGATGACCACGTCGGATTTGCCCATCGGGAGGGTGTAAGACCAGACCGGGGTGATCTGCCAAACGCCACGGCCAGCACGATTGCCTTCTGGATAACGCTTGTAGAAGTTCAATTGGAAGAAGTCGAAGCCTGGCACATTCAGGTCGAAACCCGGGCCGATCAAGTACGAATCCGAATCGCCTTCACCAAACTCGTAAGTCAGGGCCAGCAACACGTCTTTAATCGGGCCAAATTCAAACTTCTGGTCGAAGATTTTGCCGAACGATAAGCGTGGGGTGAACTCGCCGTAGTACGTATTAGGGCCGAGGTTTCCGTCTTCTTTGCCGTTGTAAAAAATACGGTCGAGGAAGAAGAAGTTATCACCGTATTTCCAGCTGTCAGCGTGCTCGAAGGTCAGGGTCTGTTGAATCTTTGGATTCACCTGGAAGTCCTTGCCATACAAGTACGTCAGGCTGTTGGTTTGCCATTGCAGCAAGTCTTCGGCTGCTGCCGTTGACCCACCCAGCAAGCTCCCCGCAAGCATCAGGCCGGTAAGAATGCGCTTCATTCGGTTACTCCAAAATTTAAAAAAAATCTGCATGAATAAGAACGCGGTGCTCTGTTTGGCCCTTGGTTCTTTTGTTTTAAAACTTGCCTTTTTGGTCAGCTTTAATGCGTAAAGCAAGTGCTGGGCCATGCGTGTCGTGCGGCCAAAAAACAGCGCTCAACTGGCATCAGGCAGTTGAATGGCGGGAGACTAGAGCAGGCCGTAAACCCTTGGATTAAAAGCGAAAAGTTGGCTTAAAAGTCAGCTTTAAAACAGCGCCCATCTGTGAGCGGCCGCGGAGAATACTGGCTCTGAGGCTGGCACTCAAGTGCCCCGTCATTGCGCAGGGCGGGCAATGACAGGGCACTGACTGTATTTAGGTTAAAAGTGGACTTTGATCAGGGCGCTGGCAGTGTTCTGGTTGGTGTCTAGACGGCTGCTGCTGTCGATGCCGTATTTGTTTTTCCAGTAGCTGTATTCAATGCCGACATACAGCTGTTTTTCACCCAGATTAAGGGCTTTGCCCAGGTCATATTTGATCTGTGGATTGAGGTGCAGGTTGGCGTGATACGTACCGCGAGAGTTCTGGTCGTTGTCGACCACCCAGTCCATATAGCCATCGATCAGCACGTTGGAACGGCCCATTGGAAGGGTGTAGGAGAATGACGGGGTAATCTGCCAGACGCCCGTACCAGGACGCGGCCCTTCGGTGTGACGGCGATAAAAGTTAAGGGTGAAGTAGTTAAAGCCCGGTACCGCGAGATCAAAGCCTGGGCCGATCAAATACGCCTCGCTGTCGCCTTCGCCGTACTCGTAGGTCATCGCCAGCAATACGTCCTTGATCGGCCCGTACTCAAGTTTTTGATCAAAGATTTTGCCGAACGATAAGCGTGGGCTGAACTCGCCGTAGTAAGTGTTCGGCCCTTTGTTGGGGTCATCTTTGCCGTTGTAGAAAATGCGGTCGACAAACAGAAAGTTGTCGCCGTATTTCCATTTGTCGGCATGTTCAAAGGTCAGGGTTTGCTGGATTGACGGGTTGATCGCGAAGTTCTTGCCATAGAGGTAGGTGAGGCTATTGGTTTGCCACAAAAACAGATCTCCGGCCATGGCGTGACCGGCAGCCAAAAGCCCACCCGCGAGCGTAAAGCCCCAGTGTTTGCAGTGCATGGGAAACGTCCTTTTTATTTTTTTTGTGCCAGAGGCTGGCGGGTGTGTGGGGGGGAGAAAACCCGCTCCCACACAAACACACTCATCGTGCTTCAGTGCTGATGCACGTGACCGCTCATGGCTGCGCGCTCGGCGCCACCCAGTACGTTGAACAGCAGGTTGAGTGACACGGCACTGACGGCCGCCATGGCAATCCCGCTGTGGGTGATCGGGCCCATCCACAAGGGCAGGTGTGCGAAGAACTCAGGACGCACCACTGGAATCAGGCCCATACCGATGCTCACAGCCACCAGCAGTTGGTTGCGGCGGTCGGCGATGTCGGCCTCTTGGAGGATTTTGATCCCTGTGGCCGCGACCATCCCGAACATGGCAATCGCCGCACCGCCCAGTACGGCTGGCGGAATCGACGCCACCAAGTACGCCGCTTTCGGCAGCAGGCTGAGGGTGATCAGGAAGGCACCGGCCATGATGGTCACGGACCTGCAACGCACGCCGGTCATTTGCACCAAACCGATGTTCTGGGCGAATGAGGAGTGGGTGAAGGTGTTGAAAAAGCCCGCCACAAAAGACGCCCCGGCATCGCACAGCAAACCGCGCCGCAGCATGCGCGGGGTAACTTCTTGACCGGTGATTTTGCCCAGTGCCAGGAACATCCCGGTGGACTCGACAAAAATGATCACCACTACCAAACACATGGAGAGGATGGGTGCTAGGTGAAATTCAGGCATGCCGAAGTGCAGCGGTGTGACGATCTGGAACCATGGCGCCAGGCCAATGCCTTGAAGGTTGACCATGCCAATAGCACCCGATAAGACATAGCCGAGCGCCATGCCGATCAGCACGGAAATGTTGACCCAGAAACCGCGCATGAAGCGATTGATCAGCAATATGGTGGCCAGCACCAAGGCCGCAATAAACAGGTAAATCGGTGAGCCAAATTGCGCCGCTGCGCTACCGCCGCCTGCCCAGTTAACGGCGACCGGAAACAGCGACAGGCCGATGGAGGTAATCACCGTGCCGGTGACCAGAGGCGGGAAGAAGCGCACGACCTTGGACATGAAGGGCGCGATGATCATCCCGAAGAAACCGGCGGCAATGGTGGCACCGAAGATTCCAGTCATGCCGATGCCCGGCATGCCAGCCATCGCCACCATACTGCCCACGGCGGCAAAACTGGCGCCCATCATGACCGGCATGCGAATGCCCATGGGCCCAATGCCCATTGACTGGACGATGGTCGCGATCCCCGCCACCAACAGGTCGGCGTTGATCAGAAAAGCGATCTCTTCACGACTCAGACCGGCGGCTTGCCCAATGATCAGCGGCACGGCAACAGCGCCGCCGTACATCAGCAACACGTGTTGTAAACCAACCAGAATCAATTGCATCAGCGGCAGCCGCTGGATAGGCGGTGGCGCGGTCACGGCGGGTATGCGCGGTTCGGTTAAATCGGACATGCAACACCTCGGTCTTTTTATTGTTGTGAGCTAGTGGTGGGGTTGCGTGGCCGCCCACGGCGCGGCCACACCGCGTTCGTATCAGTTGGTTTGTGCTCCCGCGTTGACCCATGCGCCAATTAGGTCGCGCTCTTGTTGAGTCATTTGCGTGATATTGCCCAGCGGCATGATCTGGCTAGCGACGGCCTGGGCCTGAATCCGCGGTGCCATGATCTGGATCTGCTGCTCGGTGTCGAACATCACGCCTGCCGGGGCCGCGCTGAACAGCGGGCTGGTCGGGGTGGCGGAATGGCAGACGGTGCAGCGTTCCTGGATCACGGAATGGACTTTTTCGAAGTCAACGCTGGCCACCGGAGCGGCGGGAGCAGTAGGTGCGGGCGCTACTGCTGGCGGGGCATCCGCGGCTTTAACACCGCCCATGGCTGTTTCCGGCAGCGGCTGGTATTTGATGACCTTGGCCACGGCAGGTGCAGAAGGTGCGGGTTTGGGACCGGTCACATACGCCAGGCAGATCATGCCCAATGCCGCGACGGGTAAGGTCCAAGCATATTTGTGGCTGTCATGGCGGG
>NZ_ALJC01000118.1 GCF_000282975.1 Pseudomonas psychrophila HA-4 | reverse complement strand
GGCGGGTGGTGTATTTGCATGCATCCGTCGAGCAGCAGGTTGCCCGCACTGCGCGCGACCGCAATCGGCCTTTGTTGCGCACAGCCAACCCGGAGAAAACCCTGCGTGACTTGCTGGCCATGCGCGATCCGCTGTATCGGGAAATCGCCGACCTGGTGGTCGAAACCGATGAGCGGCCGCCGCGAATGGTAGTTCTGGATATTCTCGAGCGTCTGGCGCAGCTACCTCCGCGTTGACTCGGTTACGGGCGATTAAAGTGCGCCACGAAATGCGTTATCCTCGGCGCCCACCATGCCCGTTCAGCGGTGTGGCCATCACTTGATAATTGCGAAGCAGGGCGCCAGCGCCCTCTTTCTACGCGGGGTTTCATGCAGACACTGAAGGTTGATCTAGGCGAGCGTAGCTACCCAATTCATATTGGCGAAGGTTTGTTGGATCAGCCCGAGTTGCTGGCCCCGCATATCGCCGGTCGTCAGGTGGCGATTGTGACCAATGAAACCGTCGCGCCACTCTACCTTGAGCGTCTGACCCGCAGCCTTGCGCAGTTCTCAGTGGTGCCGATCATCCTGCCGGACGGTGAATCGTTCAAAAACTGGGAAACCCTGCAACTGATTTTCGATGGCCTGCTCACCGCTCGCCACGATCGCCGTACTACCGTAGTCGCCCTGGGCGGCGGTGTGGTGGGCGACATGGCTGGCTTCGCAGCTGCCTGCTACCAGCGCGGGGTTGATTTTATTCAGGTGCCCACCACCTTGCTGTCCCAGGTTGACTCGTCGGTGGGCGGCAAAACCGGGATCAACCACCCGCTGGGTAAAAACATGGTCGGCGCTTTCTATCAGCCCAATCTGGTGCTGATTGATACCCAAACGCTCAATACTCTGCCTGCGCGCGAGTTGTCGGCAGGCCTGGCCGAAGTCATCAAGTACGGCCTTATCTGCGATGAGCCGTTTCTGACGTGGCTTGAAGAGAACATGGACGCCCTGCGCGGCCTTGACCAAGTGGCCCTGACAGCGGCGATTCATCGTTCATGCGAGGCCAAGGCCGAAGTGGTGGGCGCTGACGAGCGCGAGTCGGGCGTACGCGCCACGCTCAATCTCGGCCATACTTTCGGTCATGCCATCGAAACCCACATGGGCTACGGCGTGTGGTTGCACGGCGAAGCGGTGGCAACGGGTACCGTGATGGCATTGGAAATGTCCGCACGCTTGGGCTGGATCACTGAGGCTGAGCGTGACCGCGGGATTCGACTGTTCCAGCGCGCTGGTTTGCCGGTGGTGCCGCCTGTTGAAATGAGCGAAGCCGATTTCATGCAACACATGGCAGTTGATAAAAAAGTGATCGACGGTCGTATGCGCTTGGTGCTGTTGCGTCGCATCGGTGAAGCAACAGTGACTGACGATTATCCACAAGAGGTTCTACAAGCCACGCTGGGTGCGGATTACCGCGCACTGGCTCAGCTTAAAGGTTAATAAGATCGCGATGACTAGTTTGCATGCCGACGAGGCGTTCCTCGGTCACTTCCAGCTCAATCACGACCCCTTCGCCCCTCGGGTGCCGGGCTTCAAGTTTTTCCCCGCGCAACGCAAACCGGTGCTCGGGCAGTTGCATCACCTTGCCCGTTACAGTCAATTGCTGTTGGTGGTGACTGGCCCTGAGGGCAGCGGCAAGACCCTGTTGCGCCAGGCATTGGTCGCGAGCACCAATAAGCAGTCGGTGCAGAGTGTGGTGGTATCGGCACGCGGTGCTGGCGATGCAGCGGGTATCTTGCGCCAAGTTGCGCAAACGCTGAACGTTGCGCGGCCTGAGGTGGGGGCGATCCTAGCTCAAGTGGTGCAATTGGCGCTCACCGGTCAAGAAGTCTACTTGCTGGTCGATGATGCCGAGCAGCTCGACGAGTCTGCTCTGGAAGCGTTGCTGGGGCTGGCGGCGGGCACGCCAGAAGGCCGCCCGCACGTGTTCCTGTTTGGTGAGCCGTCAATGATTGCTGGGCTTGAACAGCTAAGCGCTGATGAAGAGCGCTTCCACGTGATCGAATTGCAGCCGTACACCGAAGAGGAAACTCGCGAGTATCTGGCTCAGCGCCTTGAAGGCGCAGGGCGCGGAATCGAACTCTTTAGCGCGCAGCAGATCTCAGATATACACGAGAGCTCCGAAGGCTGGCCTGGCATCATCAATCAGGTCGCCCGCGATGCAATGATCGAAGCCATGATTGCTAGCCGTTCAGCGGTCAAGCGTCCAAGTATGGGGTTCAAGATGCCGAAGAAACACGTATTGGCCATTGGTGCAGTAGTGGTTGTGGCTGTCGCCGCGGCCATTTTGATTCCAGGCCGCAGCAAGGCGCCAACCGCGCCAACTGCTGAACAAGGGCAATTACCGTTGGGTCAGGCTACGCCGAAGGCTGGCGCCAACCCGTCGATAGATTTCGCCGGTTCTTCACAGCCAATGCCGTTGCCGCTGGTGGGTCAATCTCAGCCCGTGATGCGTGGGCCGCTGGCTGAAGAGGCAGGTGGCATTGCTGACGGCGATGATGGCGCAGTGCCGTCTGTCGGTGGCGTTGCTCAGCCACCCACCGTGACCACCACTGCGCCACCGGCTGGCGTGCCAGCCGGTCCAACACCTGCACCACGCCCAGCGCCAGCTGTTGCCGCCGCTAAACCTGCGCCAGCGCCGGTTGCCAAGCCTGCTCCAGCCCCTGCAACAAAGCCTGTGGTCAAAGCGGCTGAAAAACCCGCCGAGAAGCCGGTCACTGTGGCCAAGGCCGCACCGGGTGGTAGCTGGTACACCAGCCAGCCAGCCAGCAACTATGTGGTGCAGATTGTCGGCACTAGCTCCGAGGCTTCCGCTCAAAATGTGGCTAAAGAACTGGGCGGCGAAGCTCGCTACTTCAAGAAAACCTTGAACGGCAAGCCGCTGTACGTCGTCACTTACGGCAACTTCCCAAGCCATGCCGCTGCTACTGCGGCAATCAAGAACTTGCCAGCGAAGACTCAGGCTGGTAAACCTTGGCCTCGCACTGTCGCCAGCGTCCAACAAGAACTGGCAGCAGCTCGCTGATGCCCCGGCGGCCTTACCCAGGTCGCCGTTCTGACACATCAAAAATACTCGCACGAGCATGCGGCTTTTTAGCCGCGTGCTTTGTGGTGTCTGCGCCGTACAGCGGTCAACATCAAAAAATGTTTTGACTAGCACGAGCAATCGCTTTAAACCTTCATCAATGCGACATAAATTTACGGTTAATCGCCGCTTAATTTGTGAGCCTCTGTGTCGGTGTGTAGAATGACCACCCTTTTGCTCCCGCCAAGCTGGCGTACGTTCAGCGCGGGAAGCAAGTGGTTGAATTAAAAGAAATTTGCCCCTTTTTGGGGCAGCCTGGTGAGAAAGTGTCTATGAAAGCAGGTCTGTACCACCCCGATGAATTCAAGGATAACTGTGGTTTCGGCCTGATTGCCCATATGCAGGGCGAACCCAGTCATACCCTATTGCAAACCGCCATTGAGGCCCTGACCTGCATGACCCACCGCGGTGGGATCAACGCAGACGGCAAGACCGGTGACGGTTGTGGCCTGCTGATTCAAAAGCCTGATTTGTTTTTGCGTGCAACCGCCCAAGAACACTTCGGCACCGATTTGCCTAAGCAATACGCAGTCGGCATGGTGTTTTTCAACCAGGACCCGATCAAGGCCGAAGCAGCCCGTACTCACATGAACCGCGAAATCCTCGCGGCGGGCCTGCAATTGGTTGGCTGGCGCAAAGTGCCGATTGATACCAGCGTGCTGGGTCGTCTGGCGCTGGAGCGTCTGCCGCAAATCGAACAAGTGTTCATCGCAGGTGAAGGCCTGAGCGATCAGGACATGGCGATCAAACTGTTCAGCGCCCGTCGCCGCTCGTCGGTAGCGAACGCGGCCGACACCGATCACTACATTTGCAGCTTTTCTCACAAGACCATCATTTATAAAGGCCTGATGATGCCGGCGGACCTCACCGCCTTCTATCCAGACCTGAGCGATGAGCGCCTGCAAACCGCGATCTGCGTGTTTCACCAGCGCTTCTCCACTAACACTCTGCCGAAATGGCCGCTGGCCCAGCCATTCCGCTTTCTTGCCCACAACGGCGAGATCAACACCATTACCGGCAACCGCAACTGGGCAGTGGCCCGTCGCACCAAGTTTGCCAACGACCTGATCGGCGACCTCGATGAGCTAGGCCCGCTGGTTAACCGCGTGGGTTCTGACTCCTCCAGCATGGACAACATGCTGGAGTTGATGGTCACCGGCGGCATCGACCTGTTCCGTGGCGTACGCATGTTGATTCCACCTGCGTGGCAGAACGTTGAAACCATGGACCCCGATCTGCGGGCGTTCTATGAGTACAACTCCATGCACATGGAACCGTGGGACGGCCCCGCGGGCGTGGTCATGACCGACGGTCGCTACGCGGTCTGCCTGCTCGACCGCAACGGCCTGCGCCCGGCGCGTTGGGTCACGACCACCAATGGCTACATCACCATTGCCTCTGAAATCGGCGTGTGGGATTACAAGCCACAAGACGTGATTGCCAAAGGCCGCGTTGGCCCTGGGCAAATCTTGGCGGTCGACACTGAAACCGGCCAGGTGCTGGACACCGACTCCATCGACAACCGTTTGAAGTCGCGCCACCCGTACAAACAGTGGCTGCGCAAGAATGCCCTGCGCATTCAGGCCACCATCGAGGACAACGACCACGGTTCTGCGTTCTACGACGTCGATCAGCTCAAGCAATACATGAAGATGTACCAGGTCACGTTCGAAGAGCGCGACCAAGTGCTGCGTCCATTGGGCGAACAAGGCTACGAAGCCGTGGGCTCGATGGGTGACGACACGCCAATGGCCGTGCTGTCCCAGCGTGTGCGTACGCCGTATGACTACTTCCGCCAGCAGTTCGCGCAGGTCACCAACCCGCCGATCGACCCGCTGCGTGAAGCCATCGTCATGTCGCTGGAAATTTGCCTCGGTGCCGAGCGCAACATCTTCCAAGAATCGCCGGAGCACGCCTCGCGCGTCATCCTCAGTTCGCCAGTGATTTCGCCTGCCAAATGGCGATCGCTGATGAACCTCGACCTGCCAGGCTTTGAGCGTCAGATCATCGACCTCAACTACGACCAGTCGATTGGCCTTGAAGCCGCCGTGCGCAACATCGCCGACCAGGCTGAAGAAGCTGCGCGTGCTGGCCATAGCCAGATCGTACTGACCGACCGTCATATCGCACCCGGCAAGTTGCCGGTTCACGCGGCGCTGGCAGTCGGTGCTGTTCACCACCGCCTGACCGAAAAAGGCCTGCGTTGCGACAGCAACATCTTGGTAGAAACCGCCACCGCCCGTGACCCGCACCACTTCGCGGTCTTGATCGGTTTCGGCGCCTCGGCCGTGTACCCGTTCCTGGCGTACGAAGTGCTGGGTGACTTGATCCGCACCGGCGAAGTGCTGGGTGACCTTTACGAAGTGTTCAAAAACTACCGTAAAGGCATCACCAAGGGCCTGCTCAAGATCCTGTCGAAGATGGGCATCTCGACCATTGCCTCTTATCGGGGTGCGCAACTGTTCGAAGCCATCGGCTTGTCCGAAGAAGTGTGCAACCTGAGCTTCCGTGGCGTGCCAAGCCGCATCAAGGGCGCGCGCTTTGTCGACCTCGAAGCCGAGCAAAAGCTGCTGGCAGCCGAAGCCTGGAGCCCGCGCAAGGCTATCCAGCAAGGTGGCCTGCTCAAGTACGTTCACGGCGGCGAATACCACGCCTACAACCCGGACGTGGTCGCTACCCTGCAAGCGGCTGTGCAACAGGGCGACTACAACAAGTTCAAGGAATACACCGCCCTGGTCGACAAACGCCCGGTGTCGATGATCCGCGACCTGTTCCAGGTCAAAACCCTCGACACGCCATTGGCCATCGACGAAATCGAACCGCTGGACTCGATCCTCAAGCGCTTTGACTCGGCCGGTATTTCGCTCGGCGCCCTGTCGCCAGAAGCGCACGAAGCCTTGGCCGAAGCCATGAACCGTTTGGGCGCTCGCTCCAACTCCGGTGAAGGCGGCGAAGACCCGGCGCGTTACGGCACCATCAAAAGCTCGAAAATCAAACAAGTGGCGACCGGCCGTTTCGGTGTGACTCCCGAATATTTGGTCAACGCCGAAGTGCTGCAAATCAAGGTGGCCCAAGGCGCCAAGCCGGGTGAGGGCGGGCAACTGCCAGGCGGCAAGGTCAACGGTCTGATCGCCAAACTGCGTTACGCGGTACCCGGTGTAACCCTGATCTCGCCACCGCCGCACCACGACATCTACTCCATTGAAGACTTGTCGCAGCTGATTTTTGACCTCAAGCAGGTCAACCCTAAAGCGCTGGTGTCGGTCAAATTGGTTGCTGAAGCAGGCGTTGGCACCATCGCCGCTGGCGTGGCCAAGGCCTATGCTGACCTGATCACCATCTCTGGTTATGACGGCGGCACTGGTGCATCACCCCTGACCTCGATCAAATACGCGGGCGCTCCGTGGGAGCTGGGCCTGGCTGAAACCCACCAGACCCTGCGCGGCAACGACCTGCGCGGCAAAGTGCGGGTGCAGACTGACGGCGGCCTTAAAACCGGTCTCGACGTGATCAAGGCGGCAATCCTAGGCGCTGAAAGCTTTGGCTTCGGCACCGCGCCAATGATCGCGCTGGGCTGCAAATACCTGCGTATTTGTCACCTCAACAACTGCGCCACCGGCGTGGCAACGCAGAACGAATCACTGCGTAAAAACCACTACATCGGCACCGTCGACATGGTGGTCAACTTCTTCACCTACGTGGCCGAAGAAACCCGCGAATGGCTGGCCAAGCTGGGCGTACGCAGCCTTGAAGAACTGATCGGTCGCACTGACTTGCTGGACATCCTGCAAGGCGAGACGCCCAAACAGCACCACCTCGACCTGACGCCGTTGCTGGGCAGCGACCACATTCCGGCGGATAAACCGCAGTTCTGCCAGGTAGACCGTAACCCGCCGTTTGACAAAGGCCTGCTGGCCGAAAAGATGGTTGAGATGGCTGGCTCGGCTATCAACGACCTGAGCGGTGCCGAGTTTGCGCTGGACATCTGCAACTGCGACCGTTCGATTGGTGCCCGTATTTCGGGTGAAATCGCCCGTGCTCACGGCAACCAAGGCATGGCCAAGGCCCCGATCACGTTCCGCTTCAAAGGCACTGCCGGTCAGAGCTTTGGTGTGTGGAACGCCGGTGGTTTGAACATGTACCTGGAAGGCGACGCCAACGACTACGTGGGCAAAGGCATGACCGGCGGCAAGCTGGTGATCGTGCCGCCTGCAGGCAGCGTTTACAAAACTCAGGACAGCGCGATTATTGGTAACACCTGCCTGTACGGCGCCACTGGCGGCAAGCTGTTCGCCGCGGGCACCGCAGGTGAGCGTTTCGCGGTGCGTAACTCCGGTGCTCACGCCGTAGTTGAAGGCACCGGCGATCACTGCTGCGAATACATGACGGGCGGTTTCGTCTGCGTATTGGGTAAAACCGGTTACAACTTCGGCTCGGGCATGACCGGCGGTTTCGCCTACGTGCTGGATCAGGACAACACCTTCGTCGACAAGGTGAACCACGAACTGGTGGAGATCCAGCGTATCAGCGGCGAAGCGATGGAAGCCTATCGCAACCATCTGCAACACGTGCTGGACGAATACGTTGAGGAAACCAACAGCGAGTGGGGCCGTAATCTCGCGGAAAACCTCGATGATTACCTGCGTCGTTTCTGGATGGTCAAGCCTAAGGCAGCCAGCTTGAAAACGCTGCTTTCCAGCATCCGTGCCAACCCGCAATAAAAGTGCAGCACCAAGCTTGCAGCTTCACGCTGCAAGTTTGGAAGCAGCGTGCGGTGTACCGGTAAACGTGTTTGTCTTGCAGCTATTGGCTTGAAGCTTGTAGCTGTCGCAATAGAGGTTTTGAAGATGGCCGAACGTCTCAGCAACGACTTCCAATTCATTGATGTCGGGCGCAAAGATCCGAAGAAGAAACTGTTACGTCAACGCAAAAAAGAGTTCGTGGAAATCTACGAACCTTTCAAACCCCAGCAGTCGGCCGACCAGGCCCACCGCTGCCTAGGGTGCGGTAACCCGTACTGTGAATGGAAATGCCCTGTGCATAACTTCATTCCCAACTGGCTCAAACTGGTGGCCGAGGGCAACATCCTCGCCGCCGCTGAACTGTCGCACCAGACCAACACCCTGCCCGAAGTGTGCGGCCGGGTGTGCCCGCAAGACCGTCTGTGCGAGGGCGCCTGCACCCTCAACGACGGTTTCGGCGCGGTGACCATTGGTTCGGTCGAGAAGTACATCACCGACACCGCCTTTGCCATGGGCTGGCGCCCGGACATGTCCAAGGTGGTACCGACCGGCAAGCGCGTGGCCATTATCGGTGCCGGGCCTGCGGGCTTGGGCTGTGCCGACGTGCTGGTGCGTGGCGGTGTGACCCCGGTGGTCTTCGACAAGAATCCGGAAATCGGCGGTCTGCTGACCTTCGGCATCCCGGAGTTCAAGCTTGAGAAAACCGTGCTGAGCAATCGCCGCGAAGTCTTCACCGGCATGGGTATCGAGTTCCGCCTCAATACCGAAATCGGCAAAGACATCAGCATGGAACAACTGCTGGTCGAGTACGACGCGGTCTTCATGGGCATGGGCACCTACACCTACATGAAAGGTGGCTTTGCCGGTGAAGACTTACCGGGCGTACACGACGCGCTGGATTTTCTGATCGCCAACGTCAACCGCAACCTGGGCTTTGAAAAATCGCCGGAAGACTTCGTCGACATGAAAGGCAAAAAGGTCGTGGTGCTGGGCGGTGGTGACACGGCCATGGACTGCAACCGGACGTCGATCCGCCAGGGCGCCAAATCGGTGACTTGTGCGTACCGTCGTGACGAAGCCAACATGCCCGGCTCGCGTAAAGAGGTGAAAAACGCCAAGGAAGAAGGCGTGAAATTCCTCTACAACCGTCAGCCGATTGCGATTGTCGGTGAAGGCAAGGTTGAAGGCGTGAAAGTGGTCGAGACCCGTCTCGGTGAGCCGGACGCCCGTGGCCGTCGCAGCCCTGAGCCGATTCCGGGTTCTGAAGAGATCATCCCGGCAGACGCCGTGATCATCGCGTTCGGTTTCCGTCCAAGCCCGGCGTCGTGGTTTGAGCAGTTCGACATCGCCACCGACAGCCAGGGCCGCGTGATTGCGCCTGAGCAGTCGCAGTTCAAACACCAGACCAGCCACCCGAAGATCTTTGCCGGTGGTGACATGGTGCGCGGTTCTGACTTGGTGGTGACTGCGATCTTCGAAGGCCGCACAGCGGCAGAAGGGATCATGGACTACCTGGGCGTTTAACCTGCCCCCTTGTAGTCGCTGTCGCAGGCTGCGATCGAGCCCGAAGGGGTCGTTTTTCTCCCTGAAAAGCGAAGGCCTTCGGCCCTAATCGCAGCCTTCGGCAGCGACTACAGGACGTCGATGTAATGCGTCACCCCCGCGTCAAATCGCCCCGATAGATAAAAGGCACGGCTCTTGCCGTGCCTTTTGCGTCCGTCTCTGAGAAAATGCCCCCACTTTTTTTCCGGATGCTGACATGACTGATCTCAAGAATGACCGTTTCCTTCGCGCTTTGCTCAAGCAACCCGTAGACGTAACGCCCGTATGGATGATGCGTCAGGCCGGTCGCTACCTCCCGGAGTACCGCGCCAGTCGCGCCAAGGCCGGTGACTTCATGAGCTTGTGCAAGAATGCCGAATTCGCCTGCGAAGTCACCATGCAGCCTCTGGACCGTTTCCCTCAGTTGGACGCGGCCATTTTGTTTTCCGACATTCTGACCATTCCCGATGCGATGGGCCAAGGCCTGTACTTCGAGACCGGCGAAGGCCCGCGTTTCAAAAAGGTCGTGAGCACGCTGGCTGACATCGAAGCGTTGCCGATTCCTGATCCACAAAAAGACCTTGGCTACGTGATGAACGCGGTGAGCACCATTCGCCGTGAACTCAACGGCCGTGTACCGCTGATTGGCTTCTCGGGCAGCCCATGGACCTTGGCCACCTACATGGTAGAGGGCGGCTCGTCCAAAGACTTCCGCAAAACCAAAGCCATGCTCTACGACACCCCGCAAGCCATGCACTTGCTGCTCGACAAACTGGCGCAGTCGGTGACCTCGTACCTTAACGGGCAGATCCTGGCGGGCGCTCAGGCCGTGCAGATTTTCGACACCTGGGGCGGCAACCTGTCGTCAGCGGCGTATCAGGAATTCTCACTGGCCTACATGCGCAAAATCGTCAGCGGCCTGATCCGCGAACACGAGGGCCGCAAGGTGCCGGTGATCCTGTTCACCAAAAACGGTGGCTTGTGGCTCGAAAGCATTGCTGACGCTGGCGCCGATGCGCTGGGCCTGGACTGGACCTGCGACCTGGGCGAAGCCCGTAAACGCGTCGGTAACAAGGTAGCCCTGCAAGGCAACATGGACCCGACCGTGTTGTATGCCAACCCGGAGGCCATCCGCACCGAGGTCAAACGCATTCTGGCCAGTTACGGCAAAGGGTCAGGCCATGTCTTCAACCTAGGCCACGGCATTACCCCGGAAGTTAAACCTGAACACGCCGGTGCGTTTATCAGCGCCGTGCATGAATTCTCGGGGCAGTATCACGAGTAACGCGTTTCGCTGTTCCTTAACGCCCGGCTTATGCCGGGCGTTTTTGTTTTAGGGTATTAAGCGTTATGGGTATTACCCGGCAACGCGGGCAGCTTGGCCAAATGCAGCGCCACCAGCAGGGCAATCACCAGCAAACCGACGATAAACGCACCAATGCCGTTCCAGCCGGCGTAGTGCCAGAAAAAGCCCCCGGCTGTCCCGGCCACACTGGAACCTGCGTAGTAACTGAACAGGTACAGCGACGAGGCCTGGCCTTTGGCTTTGGTCGCGCGGCGGCCGATCCAGCTACTGGCCACCGAATGCGCGCCAAAGAAGCCGAAGGTGAACAGCAGCATGCCGATAATCACCAACGCGATGGGCTCGAACATTGTCAGCGCGATGCCCACCAGCATCAGCACAATCACGGCCCACAACACTTTGCGACGGCCCAGTTTGTCAGCCAGTGCGCCAATCTGTGCCGAACTGTAAATGCCTGACAAGTACACCACCGAGAGCAGACCCACCACGGCTTGGTTCATGTTGTACGGGTCGGCCAGCAAGCGGTAACCGATGTAGTTAAACAGCGTCACAAAGCTGCCCATCAACAAAAACGCTTCCAGAAATAACCACGGCAAACCGGCATCGCGAAAGTGCATGGTGAAGCCGTTCAACAGGCTGCGCGGGTTCATGGCTTGTGGGCGGAAGTTACGCGACTCCGGCAATATCTTCACAAACACCAGTGCGGCGACCAACGCCAAGCTGCCGATCACCAGCATCGCCGTGTGCCAGCTCACAAAGTCGATCAACACACCCGTGATCAAACGCCCGCTCATGCCGCCAATCGCATTGCCGCCGATGTACAAACCCATCGCCAGACCAATGTGCTGCGGGTAAATCTCTTCACTCAAGTACGTCATCGCCACGGCGGCCAGCCCACTGAGCGATAAGCCGACCAGCGCGCGGGTAATCAGTACGCCTTCCCAGCTCGGCATAAACGCACTGAGTAGGGTAAAAATCGCTGCGCTGAACAACGCAAATACCATCACCGGCTTGCGGCCGATGGCATCGGAAATAGGCCCGGTAATCAATAGACCAATCGCCAGCATCGCGGTCGACACGGACAAAATCAGACTGCTTTGCGCGGCGTTGATCCCGTATTCATGGGACAGCATCGGCATCATCGGCTGCACGCAATACAGCAGGGCAAACGTCGCAAACCCACCCGAGAACAGCGCCAATACCGTGCGCATAAACATCGGCGTGCCTTTCTCGATAAACACGTCATTGAGTTGAGCGACAACATCATCCAGCGCAGACGGCGGGATTTCGTGAGCGAGCGGGGCGACAGCAGTTTTCACGGGGACCTCATAACGCATGTAGCCAAACGGCAATGGCAAAAGAATATAGCCAGCTAACGATTCTTTCCAATATATTATTCGACCTGTTTGATAGGTTTAACGACTCAATGGAGTTTGCATGGAACTGCGCCATTTACGCTACTTCATCGCCGTCGCCGAAGAGCTGCACTTTGGCCGGGCCGCCCAGTTGCTGGGCATCTCTCAGCCGCCGCTGAGCCAGCAGATTCAGGCGCTGGAGCAAGAACTGGGGGCACGGCTTTTCGAGCGTACCAACCGTCGGGTTGCACTCAGCGAAGCGGGGCGGCTGTTTCTGGAAGAAGCGCGCCAGGTGCTGGCGCAAGTCGACAAAGCCGCGGACGTCGCCCGCCGTGCGCAACTGGGCGAATTGGGCGAAATGAAGATTGGTTTCACCTCCTCGGCGCCGTTCAACTCGAGCATTGCGCAGGCTATTTTTGCCTTTCGCCAGGCCTTCCCGGCGGTGCACCTCAACCTCAAAGAAATGAGCAGCCGCGACGTGGCGGAGGCGTTGCTCGAAGAGTCGATTGAAATTGGCGTGATGCGCCCGTTCCCATTGGCAGACTCGCTGGAGGCCGTGCAATTGTTCAGCGAGCCCCTGGTGGCGGTCATTCAGGCCGAGCATCCGCTGGCACAAGGCAGCGAAAACGGCCTGTACATCGCGGCATTGGCTGACGAACCGTTCGTCTTCTTCCCGCGCAGCTACGGCAGTGGGCTGTATGCGCAACTGTTGAGCTTGGCGCGTCAGGCCGGTTTCAGCCCGCACATCGCACAAGAGGCGGGCGAAGCCATGACCATCATCGGCTTGGTGTCAGCGGGGTTGGGCGTGTCCGTACTACCGGCGTCGTTCCAGCACATGCGTATCAAAGGCGTGGTCTACCGCCCTCTGCTCGACGCCGACGCCAGCACCGCTGTGTGGCTGGTGCAACGCAAAGGCAACCCCTCGCCGATGGCCAAAGCGTTTGCGGAACTGGTGACACGCAAGACGATGAAGCCCTAGGCGTGAACGGATATTGCTGACTTAACTAAAAGTCATTCCTGACGAGAGGGAGTGTTGGGTGGTTTTATTGTGTGCCGGCAATAAAAGCAGCCAAACCCGTGATATCAAACAAGCGCGACTGATAGCCAAAGACTGGAAGGAGTACACCCTTTGACCGAAAAATTCACCCGCTGGGACAGCGCCGAATTCCTAAAAACAGAAGAGGATATAGGTTATTACCTTGAAGCTTGCATGGAAGAAGCTGGCGATGACCCTGCCTTTATTGCCAAAACCCTTGGCACCATTGCTCGAGCGCGTGGCATGAGCCAAGTCGCGCGTGATGCAGGGCTTTCAAGGGAAAGCCTGTATCGCGCGCTGTCTGGGGAAGGTAATCCGGAGTTTGGGACCATTCTTAAAGTAGCCAAGGCGCTAGGGCTAAAACTACACATCTCCAAGTGAGCGGATGGGGCCTTCCTGATTCGGTTAGCGCCACATCACGGTTCATGCCGACGGCTGCGATCGGCAGCGCAACGGCCACGATCAAAAGATCGCGAGCAATCGAGCGTCGACCGGCTGCTCCTACAGGGTGGTGTGGCGCACACAAACCCTGTAGCAGTTGCCGAGCTTTGCGAGGCTACGTCCGGGTGCGCAGCGGCCGTAAAACCGTCCACAACGGCCACAATAAAAGACCGCAGCCTGTGAGCGTTTTTTACCCCGGCAATAACTTATCCACAGACGCTTTAACCTGATGGATCAAATGCACCACCGCCAACGCCACGTCGCGGTTCAGGCCTTGCAGGTTATCGGCCGACGCATACGCCGTCGCAAGCGCGTACCGAAGCAGTTCGTCAGTGTGTTCGAGGTTTTGTTCGTATTCGGGTGTGTGAGTCATGGTTTTACTCCGCTAAAAATTTTGGGAGCTTTCACCATTTGCTTGCACACAAAGAGGGTGGCAGCTGTACGCGGGTGTGCAAGACCGGTCGATATAGAGCGGAGTTCCGGCAGGCCCGAAGACCTCCCACGTACAGCCACCATGAAACTGATTTTTCTGGCAGTCATTGTCTGGCTCTAACTTCGATTCGAACTTGCACGTCCGACCATCCATGAGGGATGACGAACCGCAGGCTAGCGATCGAAACAGGCAGACGCAAGGCCAAAGGATTCTCTAGGAATAGTCCCGCAAAGGAAAGAGAAGCGACCTGCGAGCTGTAATCTTGAGCTGAAAAACCGAGACACGTACGGTCATAAAACGCGTATAGGCGTTTGAATCCTAAGCTGCGCAGAATCGCTTCCTTTGCCTTGGATTCAGTCAATGCCCCTTCTCTATCAGCCAAAAGAAGGCAGTGTGCTTATTTGTGATTTCAGGGGCTATGAAGTACCTGAAATGGTCAAAATCAGGCCTGTTGTAGTCATTCGTAAACACCGAACCAATAAACAGTTGGTGACGGTTATTGCTCTAAGCACAACTGAGCCCCGGTCCATGCTGGGGCATCACCTTGAGTTGCAGAGTCATTTGCAGGGGGCGAACACTGTGTGTTGGGCAAAATGCGACATGGTGTCGACCGTTAGCCTCGCCCGATTGGATCGAATAAAAACGCGAGACCGTCAGGGCCAGCGTTGTTATGTGGTTTCACAACTTGAAACAGATGAGTTTATTGCAATCAAAGCTGCAGTCCGCCGCGCTCTCGGCTTGTGATACCCGTTAGATTCGACCGATGTGACGTACTTACGGTTGCCTTAAGCCTTGTTCAGCGTAATACTCGCCACGTTCCCGAAAGGGGCTTGAGAGACTCGAAGGATCCTGGGCAACCAGCCATCACCGAGCCGGACAGACACCGTGCTATGACAAGCCAGTCTGTTTGTGAATGAGGCGCCGAGAGGCGCCTTTGTCGTTTCTGGGGCTAGCCGTCAGACACTCAATTCACCTTCGACAAATCGCCTTTCAACGCCACACCCGCCATCAACGCGCCTGCATGGCACTCGTAGGTTTTTGGGTCTTTGCGCTCGTTGCGCTTGTAGAAGCTGCTGATGTCGGTCACGGCGTTGGCGCCAGCCTTTTTGGCCGCGTCATGCAGGGTGATCAACGCCGATTGCAGCGCCCACGAACACGCCTGGTAATCGGTCTTGTTGAAGGCGTTGGTCTTTTTGTTGGTCACGGCGCTAGGGCTGATAACCGTCACTTTGCCGCTCGGCGTGTTACCCGCCAGGTAAAACTTTACGCTGCCATCAATTTTGCCGGTGCTGATGGCTTCGGTGACTACTTGATCAAAGGGCAGGTACAAGGTGGTATCGCGGGCCTGGCTTATCGCAGGCAGCGCGCATAGCACAAGAGCAGTCGTTACCAGTGTTTTGACGTGCATAAATGAGGTCTCCTTGACCTTAAGGCCAGCGACGGAAGATCAACGACGTGTTGACCCCACCAAAGGCAAAGTTGTTGTTCATGACGTAGCCGTTGTGCATCACGCGAACCTCGCCGCGCAGGTAGTCCAACGCGCCGCAGCGCGGGTCGACTTCATCCAGGTTGAGCGTCGGTATGTAGCGGTCGCGGTTCATCATTTCGATGCAGAACCATGACTCCAACGCCCCGCAGGCGCCTAACGTGTGGCCCAAAAAGCTCTTCTGCGAACTGATGGGCATGTGTGCGCCGAACAAGTCGCTGGTGGCTTGGGTTTCGGCAATGTCGCCCTGCTCGGTGGCGGTGCCGTGGCCGTTTACATAACCGATGGCGTGAGCGCCAATGCCTGCGTCTTCCAACGCCAGTTCCATGGCTCGGCGCATGGTGCTGACTTCCGGGCGGGTGGTGTGCTGGCCGTCGGCGTTGCTGCCAAAGCCGACGATTTCGGCATGGATATGCGCGCCGCGAGCCAGTGCATGTTCCAGCTCTTCGAGCACCAGCATGCCGCCGCCTTCACCAATCACTAAGCCGTCGCGGCCGCTGTCGTAGGGCCGGGGGCTGGTGTGCGGTGCGTCGTTTTTAAGGCTGGTGGCGTACAGCGCGTCGAACACCATGGCTTCGGTGGGGCACAGCTCTTCAGCGCCGCCTGCGAGCATCAACGGCAGGCGGCCGAACTTGATCGACTCGTAGGCATAACCAATGCCTTGGCTGCCGCTGGTGCAGGCGCTGGAGGTCGGAATCAGGCGCCCGGTGAGGCCAAAGAAGATGCTGATATTGGCGGCGGTGGTGTGCGGCATCATGCGTACGTAGCTATTGGCGTTGAGGCCTTCGGCCACCGAATTGAGCAGCATATTGCCGAACGCTTTGATTTCGTCAGTGCTGCCGGTAGACGACCCGCAGGCCACGCCCATACGCCCGTCACGAATGATCGGGTTGTCCAGCAAGCCAGCGTCTTGCAGGGCCTGTTCGGCTGCACCGACCGCCAAGCGTGAGACACGGCCCATGCTGCGCAGTTGTTTGCGCGTCCAGTGTTTGGGCACCGCAAAGTCATCAATCGGCCCCGCCAAACGGGTGTTGAGCTCGGTGAAGCGGTCCCACTCGTCCATGCGCCGAATGCCGCTGCGGCCCGCGATGAAATTGGCTTCGATGCTGGCCCAGTCGCTGCCCAGCGACGTAATGCCGGCCATGCCGGTAACGACAACGCGCTTCATCAGCACAGGCCTCCGTTGACGGCCAGCACTTGGCGGGTGATGTAGCCCGCTTCCGCAGACATCAAAAAGTTAACCGCCCCCGCGACTTCTTCTGGGGTGCCCATGCGTTGCGCGGGGATCATTTTCATCAGTTCTTCTACGGGGACGTTTTCGTCGAGCATGGCGGTATCGATCAGGCCCGGGGCCACGCAGTTAACGGTGATTTTGCGTTTGCCCAGCTCAATGGCCAAGGCTTTGGCGGCGCCGATCAAGCCCGCTTTGGAAGCGCTGTAATTGACCTGGCCGCGATTACCGATCAGACCGGACACCGAGGTAATGCACACAATGCGCCCGGCCTGGCGGCGGCGGATCATCGGCATCATGACCGGGTGCAACACGTTGTAGAAACCGTCGAGGTTGGTACGCATCACCACGTCCCAATCGTCTTCGCTGAGGGCCGGAAAGGCACCGTCGCGGGTCAACCCGGCGTTCAATACCACGCCGTAATAAGCGCCGTGGGTTTCAACATCGGCCTCGAGAATGTCCCGGCATTGAGCGCGGTCCGACACGTCGAATTGCAGCACACGGGCGTTACGGCCCATTGCTAGCACTTGCGCCATTACGGCATCGGCTTCATCGCGGCCACTGCGGCAATGCAGCACCAGATCAAAACCGGCGTGGGCCAGACGCAAGGCAATGGCGCGGCCGATACCACGGCTAGAGCCGGTGACTAAAATGGACTCAGTCATGGCGAGTCTCCTGGGAGGCTTGAGCAAGGTAGTGTTCAGCGTGAGGCGGGCGGAACACGTTCAGGCGGGCGGTGGCATGAATCTGCGGGCCGGTGATATGGCACTCAAACACGCCCATGCCGTTGTCGTCTTCCAGCGAGCGCACTGCATGGATTTGCAACTCGGCGCCCAGCGGGAAGTGTTCCACGTTACATTCGAATTTGCGGGTGCCGAGTAAGAACCCCAGCGCCACCGGCTTGGCTTCCAAGCGCGCACGGCAGCCTGCGTAGGCGGCCACACTTTGCGCCATCAACTCGATGCCGACCCAGGCGGGCAGGCTGCCATCTTCGCGGTTAAACAGTCCGCCTGCGCGGACGGTCAGACGGGTCTGAATGGTTTCTTCATCAAACGCCAGCACCTGATCGATCAAGATCATGTCGCCAGCGTGTGGCAGCAATTCGGCGAGCGGCCAATCAATCATGGGGCGTCTCCGATAATCAGGCTGACGTTATTGCCGCCGAAGGCAAACGAGTTGCTCATAAGGCAGCGTTGTGGGGCGGGTACCAGGGTTTGGCCGGGCGTGACCCAGTTCAGGGCGGGCAATGCCGGGTCGGGCTCGCCGTCCCAGATATGCGGGGCCAAGGCGTTGCCGTGGGTCAGGCTCAACCAGCAAAACGCGGCTTCTAGTGCACCGGCTGCACCCAAGGTATGCCCGGTCATGGGTTTGGTCGATGAGCACGGCACGCCCTGCGGGAAGACCTGAGCCACCGCGTGGCTTTCCATGGCGTCGTTGTGTGGCGTGGCGGTGCCATGCAGGTTCAGGTAGCCGATTTGGTGAGGCTGCAAACCCGCGCGTTTCAAGGCGATATGCATCGCTTGCACGGCGCCCCGGCCGCTGGGTTCGGGGGCTGAAATATGGTGTGCATCCGAGCTTGCACCCGCACCCAGCAGGGCAATCGGCTGCGTGCCGCTGGCCTGTCGGCTCATCAAAAACAAGGCCGCACCTTCGCCTATGTTGATCCCGCGACGGTTAACCGAAAACGGGTTGCAGCGCTCATCAGACACGGCTTCCAGTGCTGAAAAGCCGTTGAGCGTCAGCTTGCACAAGCTGTCGACGCCGCCGCACAGCACCACGTCGCAGAGGTTCATGCTGAGCAGTCGCTGCGCGCTCATCAAGGCACGAGCGCCGGAGGTGCAGGCCGTCGAAATCACATAACTCGGGCCGCTGATAGTGAGCCAGTCGGCAAGGAAGGTGGCGGGTGCGCTCAGCTCTTGTTGCGGGTACTGGAAGTCGTCGGGGAACTGTTGGTGTTGCCCATAGTGCTTGATGCCACGCCCGGCTTCCTCGATGCCCGAGGTGCTGGTGCCCAGCACAATGGCGATGCGGTCACGGCCATAGGTTTGAATGGCAAGCTCTATGTCATCGCGAATTTGCAGCGCGGCTTCAAGCAATAACTGGTTGTTGCGGGTGCTTTGCTCACGCAGATGCGTCGGCACTGCCGCCAGCGAGCCCGGCACGCTGCCCACCGCTACCGAGCGCTCCGGCACCCAGCCGGTGGCCAGCCGTATGCCCGAGCAGTCTCCGGCAAACAGTTGGCGCGCGACTTCATCGGGGCCACGGCCCAGTGAACACATAATGCCCAGCGCATTCAGGTAAGCAGTCATGGGGCCGTCTCGGGGTTGAATGAGGTGTCGAGTGGGCTGATGGTGTAATGCACGTCGCTTTGCAGGTCGATGCTGAAGACCTGTGGCTGTTGGTAATGCACGTGCCAGCGCGGCTCGATAGCGCGTCGGTCCGTGCTGGATGTAGCCTGTGGATAGTTATCGGCCAACTGATCGTTTGGCGTGAGTGCAAACAGCAAGGCAGCAAACAGTTCGCGGGCCTCGGGGTTGGGCGGCAGTAAACCGTCGGCGTTCCAGTGGCCGTTTTGCAGCACCTGCCGCGCCAAAGGAATGCCCAGAGGGTCCATCAGCGACCAGCGCAGCGCAGCGTCTTCTTGCTGAATTACCAACAACCAGTCCTGGCGCTGATCAGCGTGTTCGCGTTGCACATGCAACTGCATCGGCAGCGCCAGGGTTGGCGTGTGTTTAGGCAGGGGCAGGCTGGAGCAGCCATTCAACAACACACACAAAAACACGCCAAGAGCCGCGAAAATTCTGTACTCGCTTGTCATTGCGGATTGCCTTGCAGGGGTTTGCGGGCGACCACGTTGACCAGGGTTTCTTCCCGCTGGCCCACCGGTTTGGGGCGGCGCAAGCCAAAGCGCTCCAGTAGCCCGAAATCGCTGGAACGGCTCCACCACAGGTACGGATAAGACACGTTGCGCGCTTCAAATTCAAAGCCCTGATCGTGGATCATCTCTAGGTACTGCGCGGCACTTTTTTGCACGTGCATAGGGTGGCGGAACAGCCAGCGAATCACCCACGTGTCGATGTAAGCCTCGGTGGACTCGGCAAACAGTAAATAGCCGCCCGGCTTGAGCACCCGATAAAACTCGGCCAGCGCTCGGTCCTGCTGCACCAAGTGATGAAAGGTCTGGTGGCAGAACACCATGTCGACGCTGGCATCGGCCACGTTCAGTTCGGCGCAGTCGCTGCCGATCAGCTCAATGTCGAGCCCTTGACGTTGAGCTTCTTCGCGGCTCAGCTCAAGGCTTAGCGGGTCGGCATCGAGGCCGATCAAACGCTGTGGGGCGAAGGTTTTTTGCAGGTGCTGGAATGATTTGCCCTGACCGCAACCTGCGTCCAGGATCACCGGCGCAGACGGCAATGGGTCGCTGAACAGACCACGCAGGTCGTTGATCGCCACCCGCAAAACGTGGTGTTGCCAGGTGTGGCTGCGCAAGAACCAAAACCCGAAACGGGTTTCTTCGACATAAGTATCACTAAGCGGTTTCATTCGGCCTCCGTGGCGCAGATGTCCGAGAGCATGCGCAAACGGCGCTTGGGCTCGCTGACAAAAGGGTTGCGTTCATCCCAGGCATACCCCGCCAGAATCGAGCTGATCATGCGGCGGATCTGCGGTGAACGGTCGGGGTGGTAAATGACGTCTTGAAAAGTCCCGGCGTACCAGCCTTCGACGTAACAGCGGAAGGTATCGACGCCGCGCTTAAGCGGCTCGGCAAACTCGGTGTGCCAATCCACGGTTTCGCCTTGCAACTGACGGTGCAGCACCGCCGCCGCCATGCTGGCCGAACGCATGGCGATGGTCACGCCCGAGGAAAATACCGGGTCGAGGAACTCAGCGGCGTTACCCAACAGCGCAAAGCCTTTGCCGTGCAGGGTTTTGACGTTGGCCGAATAGCCGCCGATGGTGCGCGCGGGGGTGTCCCACACCGCATTGGCCAGCACCCGCTGCAGGCTTGGGGTTTCATCGATAAAACTGCGCAGGCGCTGGTCGAGGTCTTCGCTGCGGTCTGCAAAATGTTGCGCTGCCGCCACCACACCCACCGAGCAGCGACCATTGCTGAACGGAATACTCCAAAACCAGATGTCGCGTTGGGTCGGGTGGGTGGTAATCAGGATTTTATTGCGGTCAAAACCTGGGGCATCAATGCGGTCTTCAATGTGGGTGAATACCGCTTGGCGCACCGGGAAGTTCGACGGCGCTTCAAGGTCCAGCAGGCGCGGTAATACTCGGCCGTAACCGCTGGCATCGAGAATAAAGTCAGCTTCAAGCGAGTAGCGGCTGGCGTCTTCACGTTCGACCGTGAGCAACGGTTTGGCCCGCTCAACATCCACCGCAATCACCGTTTCGCCGTAACGGATCTCAACCCCTTGTAGCGCGGCCTGGTCGGCCAGCAGCTTGTCGAAGTCGGCACGCTGTACCTGAAACGTGGTGGGCTTGCCGTTACTGAACGTGTCGCCAAAGTCGAAGGCGGTGTAGTGCTCGCCCCACGCGAAGGCCGCGCCATTTTTGAGCTGGAACCCTGCAGCTTGCACAGCCTCCAACATGCCCGCCTCTTCGATAAAATCGATGCAGTGCGACAACAGGCTTTCGCCAATGGAGAACCGTGGGAAGTGCTGGCGCTCGACGATCAACACGTCGTGCCCCTTGCGTTTGAGCAAGGCGGCGGCAATCGCGCCGGACGGCCCTGCACCGATAACCACGACGTGGCGACGTTCCATTTCTACTACAGACACAAAGGCTCCTTGCCGGGGGTTACGGCAGACTTCAACGGGGGGGTGTTCCTACCAGCCAAGGCGGGTAACAGAGTTGCGATCAAGCTCGTCACCATCAGCGCGACAGATCGCGGCGGGTGAGTTCGAAGCCCGCGCAGCAGCGTCGTCATGCTGCGCTCGGCTCTTGTTTACGTGCCCAAGGCGCGAGCATAAAACTGAACGCCAGCCCTAGGCTGACCGACAGTCCGAAGTTGCTGACCGCAGGCGTGCTGGATACGGCCAGCAAGCCAAACGACAGCCACGTTGTGAGCGCAGCCAGCAGAGTGCCAAGCAAACTGACGGCGGCGCCGCCGATTTGCTCGCGCATTAAAATCGCGTAGTCGACGCTGATCGCTGTGACCAGCAGCAAGCCGAACAGGCTGAATAAGGTCAGTGGCTGACCCAGCCAGCCGAGGCTGGCCAAACTGCACAGCGCAGCCAGCAGCGGTAACGCAATCATGCGCAATGCGCCGCCAAATCCGAAGGGTGCGATCAATAGCAAAACGATCAGCACGCACGACAGCAGCTTGAGTTCTGCCGCGCTGATTTGGGTGGCAGCGAATACCGTGTTCAAGTCACCCAGGCGGTCTACCAACTGTACGCCGGGCAAGCCTTGGGCCTGTTCGCGCAGCACGCTGGCGTTGTTCAAGCCTTGCAGGCTGACCATCGCGGCCACACCGTTAGCCTGCTTGCCCAGCCACAACGCACGCCACGGCTCGGCCAGCGGGCCAACGAGTGCATCGTCGATATGTTGCTCGGGCAAGTCGTTGAGTTGCCTCAGCTCCTGTTGCAACGCGCTCTCGGGCACACCCAGTTCCAGCAGGGGTTGCCAGTGTTGCGGCAGTTGCCTCAAGGCGTGGCGCAGTTGCTGTTGCTCGCCGGGAGGGCTGACCAACTGGTTGAGGGCCAAATACCCTTGCAGCTTGCCCCCATTGACCAATTGCTCGAGCCGCTCGCTGAGGGCGGTCTGGCGCTCCAGCAATTGCTGTTCGTTGTCGGCGCGCACCAAAAAGAATTGGCTGGTGGGTTGATAGCCAGTGATGCGTGCAATGGCTTGGGCTTCGGTCAGCAGTTGCGGCGGCGCGCCGACCCACTGGCGGATGTCATTTTTACTGGTCAACTGCCACACGCCAGCGGCGCAAAATGCCAGCAGCAAGGCCAACAGTACAGGTGTCGGGATTTTTTTCAGCAGCGCTTGGCGAATAGCTAGCAGGGTTTGCGCGATACGCAGCGGCCATTGCGCAGGGCGCAGATCTACACCGTTGAGCAAGGCAGGCAGCAGGCACACGGCGCTCAAATAGGCGCCCACCAAACCTGCGGCAGAGAAAATGGCGATTTGGGTCAGAGCGGGGAACGGCGTGAACGCCAACGCCAGATACCCAATGCAACTGGTGGCTAGGCTCAGGCTTAGGCCCGGCAGCGTGAGGCGCAAGGCAGGCCAACTGCGCCAGGGGTTGAGGCTCCAGCTTTTAGACAGGTAATGCAGCGGGTAATCCACGGCCACGCCGATCAGGCTTGCGCCCAGCACCAGTGTCATTACGTGCAGGCTGCCAAAGAAGGCAACACAGGCCACGGTGCCAAACAGCATGCCTACTAGCACGGGCAAAAAGGCCAGCAACACCCGCCAACGGCGGAACGCCAGCAGCAACAGAAGCAAGATGCCGACGGTGGCACCGCCGCCAACCCAGGTCATTTCACGGGTGGCTTGTTGCTGGCCACTGGCGGCGTAGAGCAAGCCGCTGGCGGCGAGCAACTGCGCGTTCTGGCTGGCGGCGTGCACGCGGCTTTGTTCAAGCAGAGCGGCCACTTGCAACGGTAGCTTCATGTCAAAGGCATTGCCCTGAGTACGCGCACGCAGCAACACCCAGCTTTTGCCGTCAGCGTCGGCGATCAAGGCGCCGCTGCCAATGTCCAGTTGCACTGCGCCGCGTTGTGGCTGGCTGTTTTGGATGCGCCCGGTTAAGCCCAGCCAATCGTCCTGGCTGGGTACTAGGCTGAACCCGGTAAACGGGTCGAACAACGCGTGCACGCGCTGCTGAATAAAGGCGTCGGGGTGTTCGATCAGTTGCTTGCGGTCCACATCCCCAAGCATCGCCAGGCGCCCGCGTAGCAATTGCTCGCGCAGGGCCGGGAGGTCGGCTTGCAGGTTCCACTGCACTTTTTCAAACAGGCCGCTGGCTTGCCACTGTTCGCCCAACTGTTGCGCGGTGGCGATGGCGCGCTGTCGGTCGGCGCTGCCCACCAGCACCAATATTTCGCGGTTGAGGGGCTCTTGCATGCGCTGTTCGGCGCTCAGCTCTAGGGCATCCGGCGACTGGCCGGGCACCAGATCCATCAGATTGGCCGACAACGGCGCGCCATGGCGCCATTGCCAGCCCGCCAGCGCGAGCACGGCCAGCAGCAGGATCAGAAAGCCGCGAGGCAACCAGCGTTCACTGCGCAAAGTCGTGTTGCTCCGCAGGGCTCAAGGGTTGATTGCTGACGCTGTTTTGCATCGTCAGCAAGGTGCTGTCGCCTTGGGTTTCTTGCAGTTCGATGCGCTGCACCAGCTCGCCGCCGTCGATGTTGATCTGGGTAAACACCTGCTTAAGCAGCAGCGAGCGCGGGGTGAGGGTCAGCTTCCAGTGTTGGGGTTCGCCGTGCAGTTGCAGGTCGAAATCGCGCTGCAAGCCGCTGCTGTCACCTTGCAAGACGGCAAGAAACAGGCGGTTTTGCTCGGCCCCGGCGCTTTTGCCGGGGAGCGTTTGCCACGCGTTGCCGTTGCGCCGGGCAATGCCGAGGGCGCTGATGCGGTAGTCCTGTTGCAGCGGGGTTTTAAGCTGCCACAGCAGGCCGTGGTCCTTGGCCAGCACAAAGGTGCCAGTGCTGGTGAGCGGTTTAGGCAAAGCGCGCAGGTGTTTTTGCTGGATAAAATCGCCGTGAATGACTTGGGGTTTGGCCAATTGCTCGCTCAGTTGTTGCAGGTCGAAAGCGTTGGCCAGGGGTGAGAATCCAAGCAGGACGGTGACGACCAAACTTCTGTAGTCGCTGCCGAAGGCTGCGATAAGGTCCAAAGGACCTTTACCCTTGAAAAAGCGCGACCCCTTCGGGCTCGATCGCAGCCTGCGGCAGCGACTACACAGAGCGGCGATCAGCTTCATGGCAGGACCTTTTCGACTGCATCGGTAAAACATTTAGGCGACGCCAGTTGCATCTCGCGGCTGGCAACATCGACCGCCACTTGCACGGTACAAGCGCGGGTCAGGCGTTCGCCAGTGGCCACATCAGTAATCAGGTAGTTGATCTTCAGACGGTTTTCCCATTCCACCAAACTGGCGCGCACGTTGATCCGCTGGCCGAAAGTGGCGCCACGCACATAACGCAGTTGCAGGTCGATGACCGGCCACGCGTAGCCAGCGTCGAGCATCTGCGTGTAGTTGTGGTCGATGTGATCGAGCAGGGCACAGCGGGCGACTTCCAGGTATTTGACGTAATGCCCGTGCCACACCACGTGCATGGTGTCGATGTCGAAAAACGGCACCAAGATTTCGGTGTCGACGTGCAAAACGCCTTTGCTACGCATACAGCCTCCAGTGTTGTTGGGCAATACGGGCCAGACACAGGCGCAACTCGGCTTCGAGGGCGCGGTCTTCAATGACCGGGGCAAAGTCTTTGCCCAGTTCGGCGTGCATGGCAGCGAGTGCAGGCGCAAGCGGGCGAGCGTCTTCGGCGCGGCTGCGCAGCCACACCCCTTGATGGGCGGCCAGCAAGGTGGCGGCAGCGACTTGCTCGGTCAGTTCCAGCACCCGAATCGCATCGCGGGCGGCGATGGTGCCCATGCTCACTTTGTCTTGGTTGTGGCACTCGGTGGAGCGCGAAAACACGCTGGCGGGCATGGTGTTTTTTAGCGCTTCGGCGGTCCAGGCGCTGGTGCCGATTTGCACCGCTTTAAAGCCGTGGTTGAGCATCGCCCGTTCTGCGCTGGAGCCGGACAGGTTGCTTGGTAAGCCGTGGTTGTAACGCACGTCCACCAACAGCGCGAGTTGGCGATCAAGCAGGTCGGCGACGTTGGCAACCAAGGTCTTGAGGCTGTCCATGGCAAAGGCAATGTGCCCGCCATAGAAGTGCCCGCCGTGCAGCACACGTTCTGCTTCGGCGTCGATGATCGGGTTGTCGTTGGCGCTGTTGAGTTCGGTCTCGATAAACCCGCGCAGCCAGTTCAGGCTATCGGCCAGTACCCCCAGCACGTGGGGTGCGCAACGCAGCGAGTAACGGTCTTGCAAGCGATGCAAGGGCGCGGTCGGGGCGTCGATGGCCAGGTCTTGGCGAAGCCAGGCGGCCACCTGCATTTGCCCCGGATGCGGTTTGGCAGCGAATAGGCGCTCGTCGAAATGTTCGGGGTTGCCTTGCAGCGCCACCACGTTGAGCGCGGTGATGCGGGTTGCCAGTTTGAGCAGGTAGTCGGCGCGGGCGTACGCCAGGCACGCCAGGCCCGTCATCACGGCGGTGCCGTTCATCAGCGCCAGCGCTTCTTTGGGGCGCAGCACCAGCGGTGTCCAGCCCAGTTCTTGGTGTACGTCGGCGGCCAAGCGGCGCTCGCCGTTGAACATCACTTCGCGCTCGCCAGACAAGGTAGCTGCCACATACGACAACGGCGTCAGGTCGCCGCTGGCGCCTACCGAGCCTTCTTCGGGGATCAGCGGCAGCACGTCATGCGCGATAAACGCATGCAGGCGTTCCAGCAATTCCACACGCACCCCAGACACGCCGTGGCACAGCGACTGCAAACGGGCCGCCAGTACGGCGCGGGTAGCCTGGGCGTCGAGCAGTTTGCCCAGTCCGCAGCCGTGAAAGGTGTAGAGGTGACGGGGGAGCGCTTCCACGTGTTCCAACGGCACGGCGACCACGCACGAGTCGCCGTAGCCGGTGGTGACGCCGTAGATCACGCCTTCTTTATCGAGCAATGAGTCGAGAAAACGCGCACCTTTTGCGATGCATTCGCGAAACGCGGCATCGTCCTGCAAGCGGGTGGGTGCTTGACGATTGGCCAAGGCCAGCACGTCTTCAATGCGCAATGGGGTTTGGCCGAAGGTCACTGGCTTATGCGGATGCATCGTCATCGGTCTTCCAGAAAGGGTAAAAGTTAAACCATTGCTGCGGTGCTTCGAGGCAGTAATGCCCCAGCCGCTCAGCGTAGCGGGTGGCCCATTCGGCAATCACCTGGTCGCGGTCGCTGCGCCGCCACAGCACGGCCTCGGCGAAGGGTTCGAGGATGACGCGGTAACGGCCTTCGCGTTTCAGGCAAAACAGTAAATTGACCGGGCATTTGAGCAGCCCGGCCAGCAGCCATGGGCCTTGGGGGAAGCACGCCGCATGGCCGAGAAAGTTGGCTTGAACATGGCGCCCGCCGTGCAGCGGCACGCGGTCACCGGCAATCGCCAGCCACTCACCGTTTTCTAGGCGCTGGCTCAGTTGCAGCATGACCGCTGGGTTCAGTTCGCTGACTTGAATCAGCCGCAGGTGGCTGGCCCCAGCTTCGCCCAGCAGGCGGTTGAAGTGTTCGGCGTGCTTGGTGTGTACCAGCACGTTCATGGTGACCTTTTCGCCCAGCTCGGCGAGAGCACGGCACACCTCAAGGTTGCCCAAGTGGGCACCGACCAGCATTTGCCCGCGCTCGCTGCGCATTTGATCGCGCAGGCGTGCGGGGTCGACGATGTCGATGTCTTCTATCTTTAGGCGGCCGTTCCACATGTCGAGCTTGTCGAGCAGCGCATCGGCAAAGGCCATGAACTGACCGAACACCCGCCACTGAGTGGGGCGCAAGGCTGGTTGCCCGCTCCAGTCGGCCAAGCGCTGCTGGTACTGCCAGATGCTGCGCCGGGCACGGCGGCCGAACAAAAAGAAGTACAGCACGATGGCGTACAACACGGGCGTTAGCAGGCGGCGACCGAGCACTTTGACCCCAAAGGCGGTGAGTTTCATCAGCCAAAAATTGCCGCGCTCTTTGTGGTCAGCCCAATGCTGTTGTGATTCGCTCATGCCCGCCAGCGCCTCCACACAATGCTCGGCATCCGCACCAACATGCCGAAGAACAGCTTGGTGTGCATGCCCGAGATTAGCGCGTTGTCATGGAACAGGCGAAAGTGCGACAGGCCATCTTGCGGGTAATGCACCTGGGTCGGCAGCCAGCGCATCGGCTGATTACGCCATGCCAGGCGCACCAGGATTTCGGGGTCGAAGTCCATGCGTTTGCCCAGCTTGACCGAGTTGATTAAGGCCAGCACGGGGGCAAGTGGGTACACCCGAAAGCCGCACATCGAGTCGGGAATTTGCAGCGACAGGCTGTTTATCCACACCCAGACGTGGGTCAGGTAGCGCGCATACAAGCGGCCTTTGGGCACGCTGGCGTCGTACTGTGGATAACCGCAGATCAGCGCGTCGGGATGCAGCTGCGACGTCTGGATAAAGGTCGCGACATCGCGCAGATCGTGCTGGCCGTCGGCGTCGACTTGTAAGGCGTGGCTAAACCCTAGGCGCGAAGCCTCACGCAGCCCGGCCATCACGGCGCCGCCTTTGCCTTGATTAACCGCCAAGCGGATCAGGTAGGTGTTTTCGGCTTTTGCCAGTTGCACAAGGACTGCGCTGCACGCGGGGCTGCTGGCGTCGTCGACCAAGACACAGGGCAAACCTGCTGCCAGCAATGGCTCGACCACCGCAGGCACGGCGGTTTCATGGTTATACACCGGGATAACGGCGCAGGGGTTATGCATGGGCGGCCTCCAAAACGATGCGACCGCTGGAGCAGGCGGCGTTGGCATTGCGATACGCGAAGTGCAATTTGCTGCGTTCACGATCAAAGCGCAGGGTCAGTTCTATGTTGTCGCCGGGGCGGACCAGTTGCTGGAACTTGAGCACTTCCATGCCCGCAAAGCGAGGCGGCAGATCGAGCAGTTGCTGGCCAAGGTGCATGGCCCAGTCCACTTGCACCACGCCGGGCAGCACTGGGGTTTTGGGGAAGTGGCCGCTGAAGAACGCTAAGTCCGGCGGAATAGCCAGGTGGAGTGTCCAGCCGTCATCGAGCGGGTGTTGGTTCAGCACTTCAGGCTGCGTTGGCCGAGGTGCGAGCAACAGTGCATCGACCTGCGCTTGCGGCAGTTTGCCTTGACTGGTGAGCGGCATTTGCCGCAGCAACCGCCAGCGTCGCGGCAATGCCAGGGCTTCGCAGTGGTGGGCAAGGTGCTGGCGCAAGGTCTGGGTCAGCGCACGGCGGCCCTGTTCGCGCAGGGCAAACAGGCCACTGGCGCTAAGCACCAGCAAGGCGCCGAGCGAGGCCCGGTTTTCATTGACCACACCCAAGCGCGCTTCCTGTACCCACTCATGCTGGGTCAGTGCGTGTTCAAGCATGGGCAGCGAGATGCGTTTTTCTTCCAGTTTGACGATGCGGTCCAGACGCCCCAGCAACTCAAAGCGCCCATCGGCTTTAATGCGGGCGGCGTCAGCGGTTTGCTCGATATGGCCCGGGAGCAAATACGGCGAGGCGATACGCAGCGCGCCGTCTTCGCTCTGGCTGAGCTGCACACCCGCAAACGGCTGCCACAAGGTTGGACCTTGGCGCCAGGCGATACCGCCGGTTTCGGAACTGCCGAAAATTTCGGTGGGCCACTGACCCAGACGTTGCTGTAACGCGTGCGCCGCCTCGGCAGGGAGCGCGCCCCCGGATGAGAACACCCGACGCACGTGGCTTAAGGCAGGCCAGTCGAGGTTGTCGGCCATACGCTTGAGCAGTGCCGGACTGGCCACCCAGGCAAATGCCGGGTGTTCACGGCTGGCGCGCTGCATGTCTTCAGGGAAGGCCAGTTGCTGGCGGGTAAAGAGGCGACCTGCGCACAGCGGCCACAGCACACGGAACAACAACCCGTAAATATGCTGCGCGGCCACGCTGGCAATCATGCAGGCGTCGCCCAGTTCAGCGCCCCAGAGTTGCTCTAGCGCCTCAACTTCATTGGCCATTTGGCGCAAGCTTTTGTCGATGCGCTTGGGCTCACCGCTGGAACCTGAGGTGCACAGGCTTAACTGGCACGTATCTAGGTCCAGTTCAGCCGTGGGCAATGGGGCGCCGTACAAGGCGTGAAGTTCCTCGCTGTTGGTCAGCCACACATCGACGTGCGCGTCCCAGCGTTGGCGGGTGTGCGTTTGCAAGTCGGCGGGCAGCAATACGCTGACCCCAGCCCGCCACGCACCCAGCAGCGCCACGGCCAGCTCGGCGGCATCGTCTAGATGCACGGCGATGCGTTGCACGCCGCGCTGCTGCAATCCGCCCGCCAGGCGTAAGGCCTGTGTGCAGAGCGCGAGGTGATTGAGCGGCGGGTCAACGCTGACAGCCCGCTCTGAGTGGCCCTCAAGCAAGAGCTGCTCAAGTTTTATCCAGTTCATGCCTGGCCTCTTACTTTTTGTCGTATCAGCCATTCAATGGCAAACAACAGCCCCATCAGTCCATAGGCGATCAGGCCGTTGTACAACGTCCACCAACTCAGCGGCGCCCACAGTGTGAGGCTGGCTGCGACTAATCCGTTGAACAGGAAAAACAGGCACCAGACCTGGGTCACCTGCCGTGTGTAATGAATCGCGATGTCGGGCAATACCGGCTCGCGCAAGCGGGCCAAGCGCTCGACCATCGGTGGCCCGAATTTCAGGCTCAAACCGAAGAGGCTGAGCATGCAGGCGCTGATCAGCACCGGGTACCAGCGCAGCAAGACCGGGCTGTTAAACAACCCCAGCAACGCGCAAAATACCAGCACGACCAGTGCCATCCACAGGCTGCCCGGGCGGCGCTCGCCGGTGACAGCGCGGGCCAGCCACAGGGCGCCCAGCAACAGCGCAAATTGCCACGGAGCAAAGTGGGCCATACCGAAATGCACCGCAAAGGGGTACAGCAGGCCCGCCAGCAGCAGGCCCAGGCCGATCAATCGGCTCATGCGGCCGGTTGGGCCAGACGGTAAACCGCCTCGACCACATCGTCGACGGTGCGTACTGATTTGAAGGCTTCAGCGGCGATCTTTTTACCGGTTTTACGCTTGATGTGATCAATCAGGTCGACGGCGTCGATGCTGTCGATTTCTAGGTCCTGATACAGGTTGGCCTCCAGCGTGACGCGCTCAGGCTCGAGTTCGAACAGTTCCACCAGGGCATCGCGCAGGATGTTGAAAATATCTTCACGGTTTTGCATGGTTCGGTCTCAGGCAGCCTGTTTGGCTGTGACGAAAGCCGCAAGGCTGGTCACGTTGGAAAAGTGATCGCGGGTATCTTTGGCGTCGGCGTCTATCTTGATGCCGTAGGTTTTTTGAATCGCCAAGCCCAGCTCTAGGGCGTCAACCGAATCCAGCCCGAGGCCTTCGCCAAATAGGGTTTGATGGTCGCCAATGTCGCTGATGCTGATGTCTTCGAGGCCCAAGGCGTCGATGATCAGCTGTTTGATGTCACTGTTTAGATCGCTCATCTATGGCGAGCTCCTTAATGAAGTAGTCATGCACGTAGTCATTGAGCAGGCGCGATGCTTTGGGCGGCGGGCCTAGTGCTGCAAAGGTCGTTGGATCTATATCGGCCCCGACACGAAAGCTGAAGTGCACGCGGCGTTTGGGAATGCGGTACCACGGTTCGGCTTTGGTCAGCGTGGTGGGACTGACGTTGATCACCACTGGCGTGAGGATCTTCGCACCGCGCAAGGCAATCGAGGCAGCCCCGCGATGAAAGGCAGGTGCAAAGCCTGGCTGGGTGCGAGTGCCCTCCGGGAAAATAATCAGGGTTTGCCCCTGTTGCAACGCGTCTGCGGCGTTGTCGAGCATGTCGATGCTGCCGTCATTACTGATGTACTGCGTGGCGCGCACCGGGCTGCGAGTGAACGTGTTTTGCCACAGGCTTTGTTTGACCACGCAGTTGGCGTTACGCACCAGTCCAATCAGAAAAACCACATCAATTAGCGACGGATGGTTGGCAATTATCATTTGGCCGGGGCGCCCGAGCCGTTCCGCGCCTTGCACGTCATAGGTCAGCACGCCCATACGCGCCATAAAGCGGATAAATAGCCAGAACAGCAGGCTGACCGTGTAGCGCGCACGTTCGCGGTGGCGCACCGCATCGCCCGGCAGGCAACTCAGCAGCGGGAAAATGACCAGCCGCAGACACAGGCACCCAAGCCCGAAGCTTAAAAAGCTGATTGCGGTCGCAATTAGGCGCCAGTAGTAGGCATCACTACGGGTATTCACGGCGTGCGTTGCCAGTGCCAGAGCCGGTTTTTCCAGGCGTGCTGGAACGACGTCTGCCCTGCGAGCAGGTGGCGCAACAACTCAATGGCGTGAGGCCACTGGGTTTTCGAGGGAGACGTGGCGTTGTTGGAGGTGAGCGTCAGGTGCCATTGGCTGCCTGGCGTCAGTAGCAGGCCGACGGCATAGGCGAAAGGCACGTCGTCGATCCAGTGCTCATACGCCTGGGGAGGCTGCTCTTCGGTGATCACCAGTAACACGGCTGGCGCGCCTTCGTTGAGCAACGCACAGGCTTCAATCAGGCCATGCTCCAGGCCATCGCCGGCGGCGGCGAGCGCAGTCATTTCACTGGTTTCGCCGCGCATGATCGACCACAGGCCAATGACCGCATTGTGTACTGAGAGGCTGAACTGGGTGGGTGACAAGGGCTGGTCAGCCGCGAGCTCACTGAGGATGTCGAAGGTTCGCGGTGTTTCGCCGTGGCGTGACACAAACACCAACGGCAGGGCTTCATGCCCCTCAGCCAATGGCCAGCCGACACTGAACGCCATGCGCGCCAAGCGGCTGAGGCGGCGGCGTTGCATGGCGGGTAAAAATGATACGTCCGGGCTAGCATCGCTGGCAGCGATTGCTTGGGGTTGCTGGCTCCAGGCCTGCCAATCGGCCACGTTGTCGAGGCCCGGAGCCCAGGCTCGCCAAGCGGCAATATTGAAGTTGATCACTGGAGGTTCATCCCGCCCTGACGGGCTTCCTTGATGCAAATATAGGCAGCGGTCAATGCTGCACTGATAACAAAGTGGCGGCATTATCCCGGTGCAGTTGGTTCGTAGCAAACACCGCTTACATTTTTGAGGGCGGTTTTTCAGCTAATCGGACGAAATAGCTATCATTTTGCAAGCGTTGAACTATGTACACCCCTATGACTTCTAGAAAGACGGTCCGTTCTGACGTATGCCGGGATAATTATTTTTATGTTGTAGCTCTTTTCGCGGCGAGGTAGCGGATTTGTCCACAGGCCATCTACACTCGGGCACTTATTGATACACGGAGGTTTTGAAATGCGTCGCGTGGTGTTCAACCAAAAAGGGGGTGTGGGCAAGTCCAGCATCGCTTGTAACTTGGCGGCCGTCAGTGCCAGCGAGGGTTACCGAACGTTGTTGGTGGACCTGGATGCGCAGGCCAACTCAACGCAGTACCTCACTGGGTTAACGGGTGACGATATCCCGATGGGGATTGCCGAGTTCTTCAAGCACAGCCTGTCGGCCAGTGTGGGTTCGAAGAAGAATCGGGTCGATATTTACGAAACGCCTTTCGAAAACCTGCACATCATTACGGCCACCGCCGAGCTGGCTGATTTGCAGCCCAAGCTCGAAGCCAAGCACAAGATCAACAAGCTAAAGAAGTTGCTGGATGAGTTGGCCGAAGACTACGACCGCATTTATATCGACACGCCTCCTGCGTTGAATTTTTACGCGGTATCGGCGCTGATCGCCTGTGACCGTGTGCTCATACCCTTCGACTGCGACAGTTTTTCGCGTCAGGCGCTTTACGGCTTGATATCCGAAATCGAAGAGCTGAAAGAAGACCACAACGAAGACCTGATGGTCGAAGGCATTGTGGTTAACCAGTTTCAGGCCCGGGCCAGCCTGCCGCAGCAAATGCTCGACGAGTTGATTGCCGAAGGCTTGCCGGTGCTGCCGGTGTACCTCAGCAGTTCAGTGAAAATGCGCGAATCGCATCAGGCCAGCCAGCCGTTGGTGTATTTCGACCCACGGCACAAGCTGACTCAGCAATTTGTAGAACTGCACGATTTTCTGGATCAAAACGCCTAAGCACGCACGCCGTGGCTTTGCAGCCAAGCCTTGAGTTGCTGCAACGGGAAGGCGCCGCTTTGGCGGGCAACTTCCTGACCGTTTTTGTAGAGGATCAGGCTGGGGATTGAGCGAATCCCCAGTTGCGTGGCCAATTGCTGATTGGCTTCGCTGTCGAGCTTGGCCAGGCGGCACACGCCGACCAGTTGGCTGGCCGCTTGCTCAAACACCGGGGCAAACGCCTGGCACGGCCCGCACCACTCAGCCCACACATCCACCAGCAGCGGCAGATCGCCTTTGATCTGGCTGGCGTAGTCGGTTTGCTTCAAATCGAAGGGTTTGGCAATGAGCACCTCATTTTTACAGCGCCCGCATTTTGGGTGTTCGCCCACGCGCGCGGCGGGGATACGGTTAAGGCCGTTGCAGTGAGGGCAAGGGATAAGCAGCGGGTCGGTCATTTCAAATACTCCGCAAATGGCTGTGGCGCGCGCCTGCAAAAAGGAGCACGTCGCGTAAACGTGCAGTTCAGCAGAAGTTGCCCCCGTGCGCCACTGGCCGTGACGTATCTACACACACTGTGCTTGCGCCGTTTTGAGCTCTTGAACCTAGGCTGTTGAAACCCGCCTGAAAAGACACCGTCGGTCAGATGTCGAGTATCGCGATTTGCGATATGGCGACAGCGGGCTTACCCTTCATAGCAAGATGCGATAAGGACATTGCATGCGAGTGATTACTGCGAAACGTATTTGGGAGGCCAAAGAACAATGGCCACATTGCGCCAGTGCTTTGGATGAGTGGTATCGCAAGATCAAGGTCCTCAACCCTGAAGACTTTGCTGCGTTGAGGTCGTTTTTCCCTGCGACTGACAAAGTCGGTTCTTTGCATGTATTTAATATTGGCGGTAATAAATTGCGTCTGATTGCCGTAGTGCGGTATCGGGTGCAGCGCCTCTACATTCGTCATGTGCTGGATCATCGTGAATATGACAAAGGTAAATGGAAGGAGTAACCCCGTGAATGCATTGATTGAACAGGCTGCCCAACATTGGCAGTTCGTTTCTCCCTTGTTGCGAAAACCTAAAAATGAAACAGATTACGACCAATTGGTCGAAGCCCTTGATGAACTGACCGACCGCATTGGCGACGACGAAAGCCACCCGTTGATGAGCTTGGTGGACATCATCGTTGATTGGGTCGAGGCCTATGACCTTGAGCACCGGCCGATGCCCAAGGTCAGTGGTGTCGATGTGCTGCGCTCAGTGATGCAAGAGCACGGACTGACCCAAAGTGATCTGCCCGGCGTGGGTACGCAATCGGTGGTATCCGAAATCCTCAGTGGCAAGCGCCAGCTCAATGTGCGTCAGATTCGCTGGCTGGCGGATCACTTTAATGTGCCGGTAGAGATGTTTATTTAAGTGTGTCGGCCTGCAACACGCTGTCCAGCGTGGCATCTACCAGGCCTTTGCTCATTTCCACCAGTTGCAAGCTGGCGAACGTCAGGCTGTGGCTGGTTTGAGGGCTGGCGACTTGGCTTTCTGCACAAAGAGCCGTGGCACTGCTGAGTAACTGGGCTGCCAGTTCCAGCGCGATCTTGATCGGGATGCCGGGGTTAACGCTGAACAGGCAGTCGCCGGTCAGGCTGTGGCCAAAAGGGGTTGGTGTTTGAGTGAAACAAGGCATGGTGTGACTCCTTTTAAGGTTTGGAGTTACCACCGTTCGCCGTCAAACGAGTTGGGTGGCAACTGTGCGCGGGTTGACGGACCGGTTAAAAGAAGAAACCCGGCGCACTCGAAAGTGCCCCACGCACAGCTGCCATAACACGATTGAATCGAGCACAGGCCAGCGTGAACACAGCGATTGAGATCGCTGATTCTTCTTTTATGATGCGGACCGTCAAATCCGGTCACGAATGTGTCGTGACGTCGGCGAGGATAGGGGCTGGCGCAAATAGGGTCAATCGGCTGATGGGTAGTCCACTTCTCTGACTTCAGACGAATACACCGGTCCTAGCGCTTAATGCGTGTGTAAATCGGAGCTCACCCATGCCGCCGTTACGATTTGAAAAGTCTCGATAATTAAGCGAAGAGTCTTACGTGTGTATATGTAACAGCTGACATTACTTCTCGCACTACCTCTCTATTCTCCTACGCCTCTGAAGTAAAGCCTTTCTCGTTAAGCGAGAGGTAGGGCGGATATTCATGAAGTTTTCATTAAGTAGGGCGCGGGTATTTAGCTGTCGATGTGTGAATGGCGGTTTATTAGGTGTGTGACTACACAAGGAACAGTCGATGACAATGTCTCAGGATCTCCAGTTTCGTTGTGTGCAGTGTAAAAATGACTTTGAATTAACTATTGATCAGGTAGACGCCTTTATGGACTGCGGCACAGTCGTGTGCCCGCGCTGTTCGCAAAAAATGCGATTTAAAGCCAATGACCTGGCCAAGTTAGTCGCGGTAAAAAGCAAAAATAGACGGAGAATTTTGACCTTTGGTTGTTTAACTATTGGCTTGCCATTGCTCAATATAGGGGTGTTGTTGCAATGGGGCGGTGGTATGGGCTTTGTTAGTTTTATTGTGACCTTTGTGGTGTTGTCAACGGCCGTGCCTGCTTTGAAGGATGTTTCATTCGTGCGTCTTGATTTAGAACCTGACTATCAATTGGCGCAGGACTAACTAATGAAGGATCACGTGGGCCGAGCACCGGCGCAAGAGACACAGCCATTTGGTTATGCTGGCTTTATATGCAGGCCCTGTGATGGGCAGGTCAGTATGACTATCGAAGATTCTTTGTTGTTGGCAAGTGATAAGTCTGTTCGCTGCCCCCTGTGTCACGTTGCCGTTAAAGTTGGATCTTATGATCAACAGGCTTTGATAAAGGTTCATGAAAGCCTGAGCGGCAGCGGAAATCTTATTCACTTTGCAACGGTCTGGTTTTCAGTCACTTTCATTGTTGCCCTGTTCATTAGTATTCCACTCTCCATGTTGATGAGCAGTGTCGGAGTACTACTGTCTTTCGCGTTAAATAAGAAAGTGCCCGTGATTATTAATGCTATTTATCTTGAGCGTGAAATGGGCCAAGGGGTGCAAATCGTCAGTCGAAGGTTAGAGCGCCAGAGGTAAAGCGCCGTTACCGGCGGCAGTGGCGCCTTGAATCATAAAGTTGGTTAATAGGAGGTGTTTCAAATGACGGACAGTGTAGAGAAAGGCAATGAGGTCCTGTTACAAGAGTATTCGAATTTTACCTTTCAGTGCGCTGCGTGCACTACGGAGCAAAAATTTAACTTTAATGATGTTCATGCTTTAGCGAAGGGGCTGCGTGTTAACTGCGCTTCGTGTGATCTGGAACTCAAGGCTGACGCCTGTACTCAAGGAAGTATGAATCTGCATATCGATAAACACAGTACTTACAGTAAAGGTATCTTCGTATTTTGTATTCTATGGTTCAGTGCCAGTATTCTCGTTCTAATTCTCTTCGACTCGATGGCGTCAGGTCTAATGACACTGGCAGGTTTGGGAATTTCAGTGGCTATCAAGGCAGAGATCAATGAAACGTTCGAAACTATTGTTTTGGAACTCGCTCATGACGATTGATTACGTGTAAGCGAGCTTGCTCGCGATCTTTTGATCGTTTAAAAGATCGCGAGCAAGCTCACTCCTACCGGGGTAGGTTACGCCTTAAGACGAACAACTAATCTCTAAATGCTTACCCCACTCCGGTGGCCGTTCGGCGTAGCTTTCCATGCCTGGCTGCTCGGTAAACGGTTGGTTGAGTACGGTGTGCAAGCGTTGTACTTCGCTGTAGTCCCCAGCCTCTGCCGCATCAATCGCTTTTTGCGCCAAATAATTACGCAGTATGTACAGCGGGTTGACGGCGTGCATGCGCTCGCGGCGCTGTTTTTCATCTATCACGCCTTCGCGGGCCACTCGTGCGACATAGTGCGCGGCCCATTCGTCAAAACTCTTGAGGTCGATAAAGTCGTCGCGCAGGTGCGCAACGGCTTGTTCTGCGGGCTCGTCGCCCAGGCGCCTAAAGAACAAGGTGTAGTCGATGGCGCTGCCCTGCATGCGTTGCAGCAGGTCTTCGATCAGTTTTTGATCACCTTCTTCGGCGGTGGTCAGGCCCAAGCGGCGGCGCATCAGGTCCAGGTAGTGCGCCTGGTACAGCGGCAAGAACAACCCCAGTGTTTCGCGAAGGGCTTCGACGCTGATAAACGGTGTCAGGGCCTGGGCCAGTGCGCTGAGGTTCCACTGGCCGATGGGCACTTGGTTGCTGAAGGAGTAGCGACCTTCGTGGTCGGAGTGGTTGCAGATGAAGTGTGCGTCGAAGTCGTCGAGGAAGGCGAACGGGCCAAAGTCGAAGGTGATGCCCAGAATCGACAGGTTGTCGGTGTTCATCACGCCATGGCAAAAACCGTACGCTTGCCATTTGGCGATCAGTTCGGCGTTGCGCTCAACGATTTCACGGAACATCGCTAAGTACGGCTCGGGCTGTTCCAAGCAGTGCGGGTAGTGCAGGGCCAGCACGTGTTCGCCCAGTTGCTTTTGCTGCTCCGGGCGCTGGGTGTAGTAGAAATATTCAAAGTGTCCAAAACGGATATGGCTGTGTGCCAAGCGCAGCACCATGGCGCCACGTTCCTGTTTTTCGCGCCACACCGGGGTGTCGGAGCCGATCACGCACAGGGCACGGCTGCTGGGGATGCCCAGAGCATGCAGGGCTTCACTGGCAAGGAACTCGCGGATGGATGAGCGCAGCACGGCGCGGCCATCGCCCATGCGCGAGTAGGGCGTCATGCCCGCACCTTTAAGGTGTAAGTCCCAATGTTCCCCCGCCTCGTTGTACACCTCGCCCAGTAACAAGCCGCGGCCGTCGCCCAATTGCGGGTTGTATGAGCCGAACTGGTGGCCTGAATAGACCATGGCGCGGGGCTCGGCGTCGGCCCATAAGGTGTGGCCGCCAAACAGTTTGGCAAATACTGGGTCGTGTGCCACAGCCGGGTCGAGGTCGAGCAGGGCCATTGCCGCATCGCTGGCGACCACCAGTCGTGGTGCGTCGAGCGGGTCGGGCAGCACGTGGGTTGAGAACGCGTCACCCAGTCGGGCAAAGCGGTTGTCGAAGGTCAGTTCGTCGAGGGCTTTCAATGGCCGTCTCCAGCAAAATATGTGGGTACACCCCCCGTTTAGGCGTCCTGCTAGTCGGGCTTGCCCGGCAGGGGCTTTTGTTCCGGCGCTGGCAGATCTATTGGCACCAGCTTGTATTCCTGGTTCGAGGTGTTCTTGAGGTACACCTCCATCTGCTGGAACGAGATGTTGATGTGGTGGTTTTTGAACTCGCGGTTGATAAAGCGGTTCACTTCGTCGACCACCGGGTTGCGGTCACCCAAGTCTCGTACATGCATGCGCAGTTCGTGGTCCAGGGTGCTGGCGCCGAAGTTGAGGAAGTACACATGCGGCTCGGGGTCTTTGAGTACGCGTGGGTTCTCTTGCGCGGCTTTGAGCAGCAAATGCTTGACCAAGTCCAGGTCGGAGCCGTAATCGACGCCCAGTTTTAGGGTCACGCGGGTGATGGTGTCGGTCAGCGACCAGTTGATCAGTTGCCCGGTGATGAAGGTCTTGTTCGGGACAATGATGTCTTTGCGGTCGAAGTCAGTGATGGTGGTCGCTCGGATGCGGATCTTGCTCACGGTGCCCGACAGGTTGCCGATGGTGATGGTGTCGCCAATCCGTACCGGACGCTCGAAGAGGATCATGATGCCGGAGATAAAGTTAGCGAAGATCTCCTGCATCCCAAAGCCCAGGCCCACCGACAGTGCCGCAACCAGCCACTGCAACTTGTCCCAGCTCACGCCGAGCGTCGACAGGGTGGAGACAAAGCCTACGCCGATAATCACGTAGGTCAGCAAGGTGGTGGTGGCGTAGGCGCTGCCCTGGCCCAAATCGAGCCGTGATAACACCAGCACCTCAAGCAGGCCGGGCAGGTTGCGCGCCAGCGCAATACTGATGCCGATGATGACCAATGCACCGATCACGTCGCCAATGCTGATCGGCACCATGCTCATGTTGGCGCCGGTGCCGCTGGTGTATTCGTACAGGGTGATGTTGTCGAGGTAGGAGAATACCGAGATCAAGTCAGCCCATACCCAGTACAGCACCCCGATAAAAGCTGCGAGCAAGGCCAGGCGAATCAGGCGCAGCGACTGCTGGTTGACCTGTTCGATGTCCAATGTCGGCTCTTCAATGACGGCGTCGTTGCCTTCACCCGCTTCCTTGGCGGCCTGGCGTTTGGCCAGTGCGCGGGAGTAGGCCAGGCGCCGTGCTGCCACTGCGAGGCCGCGCACAAAGGCCGCTTCAACCACCAGCCACAGCATCAAGAGGTAAAGGGTGTTGATTAACCGGTCGCTGAGTTTGAGCGCGGTGTAGTAGTAGCCAAAACACACCGCCACAAACAACGCCAAGGGCAGCAGGGCGAACGCGAAACCGAGCAGTTTGCGCACGCGGTAGGCTTTTTTCTCGGATTGGTCGTTGAGCAGCAGGCGGCACAATAACCACGCCATGGCGGCATAACAGGTCAGCACCACGAGGATGCCCAGTACGTCGTCTGCCAGGGCCGCCGGTTGTTGCTCGGCGAAGGCGACCACGGCCACCAGCGCCAGCACCACGAAGCCCAGTTTTCGAATCCAGTTCTGCAGGAATGCGACCAGCGGTTTTTCCCAACGAAAATGCAGCTCGGCCACGCCACCCGGCGCCAGAATCCGGTAGGCGGTGTAGAACACCAGCCAGGCTTCGGCCATTTGCACCAGCGCCGCGCCGGTATTGGCGTTCATGCCTCGGGCATCGGTTTGCAAGGCATAGCCGCACAGCGCCAGCGCCAATGACACCGGCATCGCCAGCAAGATGTTGATCAGAATCGCCAGCGGCGTGTGCCATTGGCTGTCGCGCTTGAAGTGGCCAATGTCTTGATGGATTTCATTCAACTTGCCGTACAGGTACCTGCGTTTCCACAGCAGGGCCACCACCAGCAGCGCAAACGGCAAAAACAATAGAGGTCGTTGGATCAGGCCTTCTGCCAGCTCAGTGACACTGGAACCCCACGGCAGGGTGACGATTTGTTGCTTGAGGTGGCGCGGGGCGGTTTCCAGCCATTCGAAGTCCAGGGGTTTGTTGCTAGGGATCCAGAACATCTGCTCGTCCAGCGTCGCGCGCAGGCTTTGGGCGGTGCTGAGCAGTTGCTTTTGGTTCAGTTGCAGGGTGATCGATTCGTTGAGCAGTGAGCTTAACTCGCGGTTCAAACGGTCCAATAAGTCGCTGCGGGTGTTGACCAGTTCAAGCAGGGTTTTACGCAGTTGCGGCGTGACTTGATCGGGCGGCTGGGTGGCCAGCAGGTTGTTAACGTAGGTGGTCGGGTTGCTGATCAGCTCGCGCTGTTGGTTGATCTCAAACTGATACAGGCGAATATCGGCGATTTCATCCGCCAGGTTCTTGTCCATCTTTTGCAGGCGCGGCAGCGCTTGCTTTTGCTGATAGAGAATTTTGGACAGCAGCAAACTGCCCCGTAGGACGCTGATTTGTTCATCCAGCGCTTGATCGCTCTGGGTGACGTTGTCCAGTTGTTGCTTGGTTTCGAGGTTCTGCTGGGTGACCACGTTGAGGCGGTCGGTGCTGCGCAACAGGTAGTCGGAGAGCTTGAGGTTAATCGCGCTTTCGGTCGCCAGCAGGCTGCTGCTTCCCGACTTTTGCGCCTCGATGGATTGTTCGGTCACGGTCTGCTGTGACTGGGCCAAACGTTTCTTGTTGATCAGGGTTTGCAGCTCTTGGATTTCCTGATCTTGGCGCGTGGTTTTTTCCAGCAGCAGGTCGTGCTGGCTGCCGCTCAAGTCTTGCAGTTGGCTGTTACCGGCCAGTTCCTGGCGGCGCAGGGCAATCAGCGCGGTCAGCGAGGCGGCTTCGGCATTGAGCTGGTTACGCTGGTCAGCGGTGAGCAGCTTGCCATTGTCGCGCCCCACCTTGAGGGTGTTGTTGATTTGTTGGATACGCGTTTGGCTGTTGCTGATCTCGGCCTGCGCCCGCTCGGGTCGAGTCTGGGCGGCAATGCTCTGGCTGTTGGCGCTGGCCAAGGCCTTTTGCAGTTCGCCTTGCTCGGTGGTGCGGTCGGCCAGCATTTGTTCCAGTTGCGACACCGAAAGGCTGGCGTAACGCTGCTCCACAGGTACCGCTGCGGTGGCCTTGAGGCGTGCCAATTCGCGTTGGTTATCTGCCGTTTGATGTGGCGCGTTGTTGAGCTGCGTTTTAACTTCGCTCAGGCGCTGTTCGTAATCGGCTTTGTTGGCCAGCAGGGTTAAGGTCTGTTCCAGCACGGCCTGCAAGGCTTTTTGGTCGGCGTCGGGCAGCTTGCGGTCAGCAATTTTATCCAGGCTTTGCTGGACCGCCTCCGCGGTGGGCGGATCAGCCGCCTGTACCATGCCAACGCAAAGGCTTAGGCCGAGCAGGACTGTTGCAAAGAACGTGCGCAGAGTTGGCATAGATTCCGGTCAAGCAAAGGGTTCAGAAAGGGTGAAGTTTAGAGGAACAACCCAGGGCCCGGGGCACTTCCTTCGGGGAATCTGACGCCCACTTTGCCTATCTTGTTCCCGTCCATCACTGCCACGGTCCAAATAGTGTTGTTCCATTCCACCTGGTCGCCGACCACCGGCGCGCCGCCTACTTTTTGCGCAATAAAGCTGCTGAGTGGGATGTTCGGATCAATGCCATCGAGCTTCAGGCCGTACAGGGCCGATACCGCGCCCAATTGGGCGTCGCCTTCGAGCACAAAGTCGCCGAAGAAACGCAGGTCCAGCCCGCGGGTCGGTGCCTGGCTGAACAGTTTGCCGAGGGCCGGCAAGTTGTGTTCGTGACCGATAACGCACAGTAAGTCGCCAATTTCCAAGGTTGTACTGCCCGACGGATGGAGCAGTTTCTGGTCGCGGAATAAGGCCGCGATGCGCGTGCCTTCGGGCATTTTCAGTTCACGCAAGGCCGCACCGATGCACCAGTTTTGTGCGTCCAGGCGGTAAACGAATAACTCCCACTCACTGGTGACATGGACTTCTAGGGCTGCGCGCGAGATGGGCGCGAGGTCTGGCGGTACGGTGACCTTAAGCAGCTTGGCGACCCATGGCAGGCTGGTGCCTTGCACCAAAAGGGACACCAGCACGATAAAGAAGGCGAGGTTGAAGAACAGCTGTGCGTTCGGCAAACCGGCCATCAGCGGGAACACCGCCAAAATAATAGGCACCGCGCCGCGCAGACCCACCCACGCGATAAACGCTTTTTCGCGCCCGTGGAAGGCCTTAAAGGGCAGCAGACCCATCATCACGGACAGTGGGCGGGCGAACAAAATCATCCACAGGGCCAAGGCCAGCGCAGGCACCGCGATGGGCAGCAAGTCGTGTGGTGTGACCAGTAAGCCCAGCACCAGGAACATGCCGATCTGTGCTAGCCACGCCATGCCGTCGAGCATGTGAAGAATGCCATGACGGCTGCGGATCGGACTGTTGCCGACCACCAGGCCGCACAAGTAAACAGCCAAGAAGCCGCTGCCGTGCAGGGCGTTGGTCAGGGCGAAAACCACTAGGCCACCGGCGATCACCAGAATTGGATACAGCCCGTTTGCCAGATGGATCCGGTTAACCATTTGCAGCATCAGCCAGCCGCCAGCCAGGCCTACCACGGCACCGATCCCGAACTCGCGCAGTAAATCGAAGAGCAGGCTTAAATGCAGGCCGGTTTCACCGCTGGCGAGCATGTCGATCAACGTCACGGTGAGAAACACCGCCATCGGGTCGTTGCTGCCGGATTCGATTTCAAGGCTGGCCGATACCCGCTCGTTCAGGCCTTTGCCGCCTAGCAGTGAGAACACCGCCGCCGCATCGGTTGAGCCGACAATGGCGCCGATCAACAGGCCCTGAATCAGATTGAGATTGAACAGCCAGGCGGCCATCAGGCCGGTCAGCCCGGTGGTGATCATGACCCCGACCGTGGCCAGCGACAGCGCAGGCCATAACGCCACCCGAAAACTTGAGACCCGGGTGCGCAAGCCGCCGTCGAGCAAGATCACGGCCAAGGCGAGGTTGCCGACCAGGTAGGCCGTCGGGTAGTTATCAAAAATAATTCCGCCGCCATCCACGCCAGCCGCCATGCCCACGGCAAGGATGATCACCAGAATCGGGATGCCCAAACGAGAAGACAGGGAACTGACCAGGATACTTGCGCCTACCAGCAACGCGCCGATTAAGAACAGGCTGTTGATGGTCGTCGCATTCAAAGGCCGTACTCCAGAAAAGCTTAAAAGACAGGGCGCAACCATGCAGGCTACGTGCCAGCGATTCTAACCTGCGTTATTAGCGAGCTGTCAAAAAGCTTTTAGAGTCTTAGCTGACGCATCTTGTTGCATAAGCGGATTTAAAAATGGCTTTTTCTTACATGACTGCGGGAACAGGCCTGCATTTTTTTGTTGGGCTAATTGTGTCTACTCCCGACTCTGTTTATGTATGGACGAGTCATGAAGCCGAGCACTGCGACTGACCTCAGCCCCAACGCCCTCTACACCGTGGCGATCCCAAAATTTCTGCTGTTGTACCTGCTGACCTGCGGCGGGTACTTGTTTTATTGGTCCTACCGTAATTGGGCGACGTATAAAAAAACCACCGGTGCCGCGATTACCCCAGTCGTACGCGGACTGTTCTGGCCCTTTTTCATACTGGACCTTTTTGACAAAGTACAGAACGGTCTGGCGATGGAGGGACGGTCTTGCCAGTACTCTCTCGAGAACCGAGCCTTATTGATCATGTTGCTGGTGATGTTCTCTGTGCTGCTGTTTACGTTCTTTGGCCGGCCATCAGACGCCCCCCTTGTTTATGTAGCGGATGCGGTCTTGATCATCAGTACTGGCTTTTTGTTTCTCGGGGCTCAACGCGCGATCAATCTGCTGGGAAGTGACCCGCAGGGGTGCGGTAACAGTAAATTCAGCCGGGTGAATCTGGGGTGGATGAGCGCTGGGGTGTTGGGTTTGGTGTGTCTGATATACCGGGTGTTTATGGGGGGTGCTGGGTGAGGAGGCAAGCAAGACCTAAAAATAGCGCTCAATAGAACTGAATCTTTCGGCCCGTTTATTCAAATAAGCATTCGCGTTTTCCAACGCACAAAAAAACCGGACACCCTCGCAGGTGCCCGGTTTTTTATGTGTCAGCTAAAACATCAGCCGATGGTCATCAAGCTCGCGTTACCCCCCGCCGCAGCGGTGTTGACGCTCAGTGCGCGCTCGATCACTAGGCGTTCCAGGGCGATGTTGGTTTCGCCTTGAGACAGACCTTGCACGCCGACAATGGCGCCGGCGCGTTTGGCCACGTGCTGGCATACGGCACGCAGTTGGTCGCTGTCGCCGTGGTGCAGGACGGCGTCGAAAATCACCTCGTCTTTGGTCCAGTCAGCCACCCGCGTGATGCGTGCCTGAACGTCTTTTGGCAGGCGGGCAAGCAGGGCTTTGGCCAGTTCGCTGTCTGGCAGTACAGCCGAGCTGCCCACGGCCAGTACGCCAGCCAGTTGGGTCAGCAGGTCGCCTTCAGTGTCGGCCAGGCACAGCACGTGTTCGCGCGGCAAGATGGCGTAGCTGTTGCGCTCGCCCGTCGGGCCGTTCAGCAGGCGGGTGATGCCGCTTTGCGAGTGGGCAGCGAATTCGTTGCACAACTCGGCCAGCGCTGCTTGCTGGTTGCTTTGCGCCCAGGCCTGCAGGGCCTTGAGCGGTGCGCTCAGGGCTTCGCGGGCTTGGGTATCTGGCGCGCTGATAGCATCGACTTTGGCGAACGATTGCTCGATGGCATCGCTTGGGCGGGTCGACAGTAGGCGGAACAGGTACAGCGGGCCACCGGCTTTCGGGCCAGTGCCCGACAGGCCTTCACCACCGAACGGCTGCACACCGACCACGGCACCAACGATGTTGCGGTTGACGTAAACGTTACCGGCGTTGACGTTGTTGACCACTTTGGCAATGGTTTCGTCGATGCGGGTGTGAACGCCCAGCGTCAGGCCGTAACCCGAGGCATTGATCTGTGCGATCAACTGGTCGATGTCTTTACGCTTGTAGCGCACCACGTGCAGCACCGGGCCGAAGATTTCACGTTCCAGCTCGCTGAAGCTTTCCAGTTCAATCAGGGTCGGCATCACGAAGGTGCCGCGTTTGCATTCGTCAATGTCGGCAATCGCCATTTGATAAACGCTGCGGCCTTTGTCACGCATGCCCTGGATGTGCTGCTCGATCCCGGCCTTGGCTTCGGCGTCGATTACTGGACCAATGTCTACGCTCAGGCGCTCAGGATTGCCCATGCGCGATTCGGCCATGGCGCCTTTAAGCATTTCGATTACGCGGTCTGCTGAATCTTCCTGCAGGCACAGTACGCGCAATGCCGAGCAACGTTGCCCTGCACTGTCGAAGGCCGAAGACACCACGTCGATGACCACTTGTTCGGTCAGGGCCGAGGAGTCGACGATCATTGCGTTCTGGCCGCCTGTTTCGGCAATCAGCGGGATTGGACGGCCTTGGGCGTCTAGGCGTCCGGCGATGTTGCGTTGCAGCAGGCGAGCGACTTCGGTGGAACCCGTGAACATCACGCCTTTGACGCGATCGTCGCCGACCAGACGTGCCCCCACGGTTTCGCCACGACCCGGTAGCAATTGCAGCACGCCTTCTGGGATACCGGCTTCCAGCAGGATACGCACGGCTTGTGCGGCGACCAGCGGGGTTTGCTCAGCCGGTTTGGCCAATACCGGGTTACCGGCCGCCAGCGCGGCTGCCACTTGACCGCTGAAAATCGCCAGCGGGAAGTTCCACGGGCTGATGCAGACCACCGGGCCCAGTGGGCGGTGGGCATCGTTGGTCAGGTCGTTGCGTGCTTGCACCGCGTAGTAACGCAGGAAGTCCACGGCCTCGCGCACTTCAGCGATGGCGTTAGCAAAGGTCTTGCCTGCTTCACGCGCCAGCAGGCCCATCAGCGGCTGGATCTCGGCTTCCATGAGGTCGGCCGCGCGCTCCAGAATGGCAGCACGCTCGGCTGGCGGGGTGGCCTGCCAGATCGGGGCGACGTTCAGCGCGCATTGAATGGCGTTGTCGGCATCTTCAACGGTGGCTTCTTGCACATAACCCACCACGTCACGCAGGTCGGCCGGGTTGAGCACGGCTGCCGGGACATGGGTACTGGACGCGCAACCGAGCATCGGCGCAGCTTTCCAGTCGTTGTGGGCAGAAGCCAGCAGGGCGCAAGACAACGATGCCAGACGGTGTTCGTTGGCCATGTCGATGCCGCTGGAGTTGGCGCGTTCGCTGCCATACAGATCGCGAGGCAATGGGATGCGCGGGTGCGGCAAGCCGAAGCCGCCTTCTGCCGTTGCCATTTGCTCGATCTGGCTCACAGGGTCGGCCACCAACTGGTGGATCGAGATTGTGTGGTCAGCGATGCGGTTGACAAACGAGGTGTTGGCGCCGTTTTCCAGCAGACGCCGTACCAGATAAGCCAGCAGTGTTTCGTGGGTGCCGACCGGTGCGTACACGCGGCACGGACGGTTCAGTTTGCCCTCGGAAATTTTGCCCACAACTTGCTCGTACAGCGGTTCACCCATGCCGTGCAGGCACTGGAACTCGTACTGGCCAGGGTAGTAGTTCTGACCGGCGAGGTGGTAGATGGCCGACAAGGTGTGGGCGTTGTGCGTGGCGAACTGCGGGTAGATCGCTTCCGGCACGGCCAGCAGCTTTTTCGCGCAAGCAATGTAGGAAACGTCGGTGTACACCTTGCGGGTGTAGACCGGATAGCCTTCTAGGCCTTCAACCTGGGCGCGCTTGATTTCGCTGTCCCAGTACGCGCCTTTCACCAAGCGGATCATCAGGCGGTGACGGCTGCGACGGGCCAGATCGATTACGTAGTCGATCACGTACGGGCAACGCTTCTGGTACGCCTGAATCACGAAACCGATGCCGTTCCAGCCGCTCAGTTGCGGCTCGAAACACAGGCGCTCCAACAGGTCGAGCGACAGCTCAAGGCGGTCGGCTTCTTCGGCGTCGATGTTGAGGCCGATGTCATATTTCTTGGCCAGCAAGGTCAGCGACAGCAGGCGCGGGTACAACTCGTCCATCACGCGCTCGTACTGGGCGCGGCTGTAACGCGGGTGCAGGGCCGACAGCTTGATCGAAATGCCCGGACCTTCATAAATCCCGCGCCCGTTGGAAGCTTTGCCGATCGAGTGGATGGCTTGCTCGTACGAGGCGAGGTACTTTTGCGCGTCATGTTCGGTCAGTGCGGCTTCACCGAGCATGTCGTAGGAATAGCGAAAGCCCTTGGCTTCAAAGCGCGTGGCGTTGGCCAGGGCTTCGGCGATGGTTTCGCCTGTTACAAATTGCTCGCCCATCAAGCGCATGGCCATGTCGACGCCCTTGCGGATCATCGGCTCGCCACTTTTGCCGATGATGCGGCTCAGGGAGGAGGTTAGGCCTGCTTCGTTGTGCGTGGACACCAGCTTGCCAGTCAGCAACAGGCCCCAGGTCGCAGCGTTTACGAACAGCGACGGACTGTTGCCCAAGTGCGGGTGCCAGTTGCCGGTGCTGATCTTGTCGCGGATCAGCGCGTCGCGGGTGCCTTTGTCCGGGATACGCAGCAGCGCTTCGGCCAGGCACATCAGCGCCACGCCTTCTTGGGACGACAGGGAGAATTCTTGCAACAGGCCTTGCACGATGCCTGCGCGGCCACCGGCGCTCTTCTGATTGCGCAGTTTCTCGGCAATCGAGGCGGCCAGGGCTTGGGTGGCTTCGGCCATGGGGGCTGGCAGACGCGCTTGCTCCAGCAGCATCGGCACGACTTCAGGTTCCGGGCGGCGGTAAGCCGAGGTGATTGCGGCGCGCAGTACCGATTGCGGCAGGATGCTTTCAGCAAACTCTAGGAAGCACTGATGGGCGTGATCGGTGTTTGCATCGTCGGCGTCATCGCTGGTGCTACCAGGGATACCGCTCAACTCGTTCAGGGTTGCACCACCCTCGAGTTTTTCCAGGTAATTGAAGATTGCCTGCTTGATCAGCCAGTGTGGCGTGCGATCAATCGAGGTCGCGGCTGCCTTGAGGCGCTCGCGGGTTGGGTCATCAAGTTTGACCCCAAGGGTGGTGGTAGCCATATTTTTATCCTCATGGGTGCCACATGTGCGCGGCAGCAGCTGGCGGCAAGATTAGCTCTGCGTCGAGCCGGGTGCAACTAGGTGCAACCCTGTTTTGTCAGAAAAATATCAACCCTCTGTCGGAGCGAGCTTGCTCGCGCTCTTTTAAACGCTCGCTCCTGCAGTTAAGTAGGTTTTTCGGTTGATAAGTGGCGTTTTGCGTCGAAAAAGAAGCGAAAGGCGCGACAAGGTGCAACTGGCAAGGCAGAAATTGGTTGCACCTTATTTGCTTTGTTGCATAGCATTCGCCGCTAAGGTGCAACCGCCTAAACAATGGGTTGATCGGCTGGTGTATTTCCTGGAGAAACATCAGTCATAAATGCGCGGACAGGCAAATCGTCTCAGACAGGACGTTTGTGAGCGTAAGGCCAGACCGCCGCTAAACATAAAAACAATGCCAGGGCTTAATGCAATGAGTGTAAGTAATCCAACGCTGATCACGTTTGTGATCTATATCGCTGCAATGGTGCTGATCGGTCTTATGGCCTATCGCTCCACCAACAACCTTTCTGACTATATTCTCGGTGGGCGCAGCCTGGGCAGCGTGGTAACCGCTTTGTCCGCTGGCGCATCCGACATGAGCGGCTGGTTGTTGATGGGCTTGCCGGGTGCCATCTACATGTCTGGCTTGTCGGAAAGCTGGATTGCCATCGGTCTGGTGGTCGGTGCCTACCTGAACTGGCTATTTGTGGCGGGGCGCCTGCGGGTGCAGACCGAGCACAACGGCGATGCGCTGACACTGCCGGATTACTTCTCCAGCCGTTTTGAAGACAAAAGCGGGGTGCTGCGGATCATCTCGGCGATCGTGATCCTAGTGTTCTTCACCATCTACTGTGCCTCTGGCATCGTGGCCGGTGCCCGTTTGTTTGAAAGCACCTTCGGCATGTCGTACGAAACAGCGTTGTGGGCAGGCGCTGCGGCGACTATCGCTTACACCTTTATCGGCGGTTTCTTGGCGGTAAGCTGGACCGACACCGTTCAAGCCACCTTGATGATTTTCGCGTTGATCCTCACCCCGATCATTGTGCTGCTGGCCACGGGCGGCATCGACACCACTTTCTTGGCTATCGAGGCCAAGGATCCAAGCAATTTCGACATGCTCAAAGGCACCTCCTTCATTGGCATCATCTCGCTGATGGGCTGGGGTTTGGGCTACTTTGGTCAGCCGCACATTCTGGCGCGCTTCATGGCCGCCGATTCGGTCAAGTCGATTGCCAAGGCGCGTCGCATCTCCATGACTTGGATGATCCTGTGTCTTGCCGGTACGGTCGCTGTGGGCTTTTTCGGCATTGCTTACTTCTCGGCGCACCCGGAAGTGGCCGGTCCTGTGACTGAAAACCCTGAGCGCGTGTTCATCGAGTTGGCCAAGCTGCTGTTCAACCCATGGCTTGCCGGTGTACTGCTGTCGGCCATTCTGGCCGCGGTGATGAGCACCTTGAGCTGCCAGTTGCTGGTGTGCTCCAGCGCCCTGACCGAAGACCTCTACAAATCCTTCCTGCGTAAAAATGCCTCCCAGCTTGAATTGGTTTGGGTCGGTCGCGCCATGGTGCTGGTGGTTGCACTGATCGCGATCGCTTTGGCGGCTAATCCCGAGAACCGTGTACTGGGCTTGGTGAGTTATGCGTGGGCAGGTTTCGGCGCTGCGTTCGGCCCTGTGGTGCTGATTTCGGTCATGTGGAAAGGCATGACACGCAATGGTGCTTTGGCCGGTATTCTGGTCGGTGCCATCACCGTGATCGTCTGGAAACACTTCAACCTGCTGGGTCTGTACGAAATCATTCCGGGCTTCATCTTTGCCAGCATTGCCATTGTGGTGGTTAGCGCCATGGGTCAAGGCCCAAGCAAGAAGATGGTCGAGCGTTTCACCGCTGCCGAGAATGACTTCAAACTGAACCACTGAGTGCGTTGATTTGCTGCCCACCTAGTGGGTAACAGAAAACGGCCCGTCTCCCATGGATACGGGCCGTTTTTATTGGGGCTCGCTAAAGACATGGCGCGGCGCGTGGGATTAATGGCGTGTTTTGGCCGGAGGTTTCCCATTTGTGATGTGGGTTCTTCTGAAGCGTAAATGGCCTGCTCCAGACGTATTAGCCTTGGTAGAGCGCTCACTGATGAGTGCCTCAATCAAGGACGACCAACATGCGTAAAAAGATATTCCTCGGGCACATTTCTCCTCGGGACTTGCCCTTCTCTTTTCAAAGCCACTATCACTGGATTATTTCGGTGTATGCCCGAAAGCCGGGTGGGGTAGAGCGGCTGCTACTCGAAACGCACGGGTATTACGCTATTCCGGCTTCATGGACGTTCGCCTTTCACGTCGATGACGATGAGTCGCCGGAGCCCGTTGAAGCCCATCAAGTCCGTGTGCAGGTGCTGGACAAGGACGTACTGATTGCAGACGCCAGCGAGCAGTTCGCGATTGACTGGCTTGATACACGAACAAGCGTTCATAACCTGGTACTGGTACCGCGAGCGATTTAATCAAAACACCGCTTGGCGCGGAGCGAGGCTTTACCCCTGACGTTATTCGCTGCACAGGGTAAACTTCGCCCCCTGCGCAGGAGCAACCATGAACTATCGTCACGCCTTCCACGCCGGCAACCACGCCGACGTTCTCAAACATATCGTCTTGACCCGCCTCATCGCCTTGATGTCGCGTAAAGAGCAGCCTTTTGCTTATCTCGATACCCATGCCGGGATTGGTTTGTATGACCTTCAAGGCGATCAGGCCAACCGCACGGGTGAGTACCTGGAAGGCATCGCGCGGTTGTGGGGGCAAAAAGACCTGCCTGCGGTGACGGCGGACTACATGCAAGTGCTGCACAAGATGAACCCGGACGGCGAGTTGCGCTACTACCCGGGTTCACCCGAACTGGCGCGGCGCCTGACCCGTTCGCAAGACCGCGTGTTGTTGAACGAAAAACACCCCGAAGACGGTGTGATGCTCAAAGACAACATGAAAGGTGATCGTCGGGTGGCGGTGCATTTGGGGGAGGGCTGGCATGTGCCGCGGGCGCTGCTGCCCGTGGCCGAAAAACGTGGCTTGATGCTCATCGACCCACCGTTTGAAAAACTCGACGAGATGAAGCGCTGCGCCGAGTCGTTGAAAGACGCCATCAGCCGTATGCGTCAGACCGTTGTTGCGATCTGGTACCCGATTAAAGACAAGCGTCAACTGCGTCGCTTCTACCAAGACTTGGCAGGTTCAGGTGCGCCGAAACTGCTGCAAGTTGAATTATTCGTGCACCCGCTGGACACCCCAAACAGCCTGAACGGCTCGGGCCTTGCCATTGCCAACCCGCCATGGGGTTTGGAAGAAGAACTGCGCGAACTGCTGCCATGGCTGGCCAAAAAACTGGGCCAAACCCAAGGTGGCTGGCAGATGGAATGGTTGATAGCTGAGTAGTAGCTGCAAGCAGCTAGCTTCAAGTGGCAAGCTGCAAGCGGCAAGTTAGAAGCAAGGCGCTCTCGATCACATCGCTGCTTTGCTTCTAACTTGCCGCTTGTAGCTGCTTCTAGCTTGAAGCTGCCCTCAAAGAGGGCACGTTACGCCTGTACCGCCGATGCCGCAGTAGCCCTGCGGATTTTTCGCAAGGTACTGCTGGTGATACGCCTCAGCGAAGTACACCGTCGGCGCCTCGTCGATTTCGGTGGTGATGGTGCCCAAACCTGCCTTGTCCAGTTCGCCCTGGAATACTTTGGCGCTGGCCTTGGCTGCTGCCAATTGCTCAGGGGTGGTGCAGTAGATCACCGAGCGGTACTGGGAGCCGATGTCGTTGCCCTGGCGCATGCCCTGAGTCGGGTTGTGCAGTTCCCAGAACATTTTCAGCAGGTCTTCGTAGTTGACTTTGGCTTGGTCGTAAACCACTAACACCACTTCGGTATGCCCCGTCAGGCCCGAGCAAACCTCTTCATAGGTAGGGTTGGGGGTAAAACCACCGGCGTAACCCACGACCGTGCTAACCACGCCATCGCGCTCCCAGAATTTGCGCTCTGCGCCCCAGAAGCAACCCAGGCCAAAAATCGCAAAACCGACGTCGTCCAGAAACGGGCCGAGCAGAGGGTTGCCGTTGACGAAGTGGGTTTCTGGGAGTTGCATCGGCGTTTCACGCCCCGGCAGGGCTTGTTCTTGAGTAGGTAGCACGTTTTTGTTCACCAGGATGTCCGAGCGCAAGACCATGTTTCGAGTCCTCTCAGTCAGGTAGTAGGAAATTAGACCATTAGTGTGCCCGAGTGTTACAGCGCTGTCAGGTCAGCGGTCCGCGCGGATAGCGTTTGAGCTTGTGCTCCAGTTCGGCACCAGGGATTGGTCGGTCGAACAGATAGCCTTGTCCGACGTCGCAGCGGTGGCGGCGTAGGAAAGCCAGTTGGGCGGCGGTTTCGATACCTTCTGCAACCACTTTGAGCTTGAGGTTGTGGGCCATCGCGATCACCGCTGAGGTGATCTCCATGTCGTTCTGGTTATCGGGGATGTCATTGATAAAGCTGCGATCGATTTTGATGATGTCGATCGGGAATTTTTTCAAGTAACTGAGTGAGGAATAACCCGTACCAAAATCATCCATGGCCAGGGTCAGGCCCAGTTCTTTGAGTTGAACAAGTTGCAGGCGGGTATCGTCGGTGGCTTCCAGCAACAGGCCTTCGGTCAGCTCAAGTTCCAGTAAAGCTGCGGGCAGTTGTTCTTCCTTGAGGATATTGGCAATCGAGGCCACTAGGTCCGGGTCGGAAAACTGTTTGGGCGAAAGGTTGATAGCCACCTGTAAGTTGCCAAAACCGGCCGCGCTCAATTGTTTACTCATACGGCAGGCCTGGCGCGCGACCCATTTACCAATGGGAATAATCAGCCCGGTTTCTTCAGCCACGCTGATGAACTGGTCGGGGCGGATCATGCCTTTTTCGGGATGGTTCCAGCGTAGCAAGGCTTCCATCCCCAGCAGTCGGCCGGTTCGCAAACAGAGTTTGGGTTGGTAAAACACTTCCAGTTCGTTTTGTGTCAGCGCCCGACGCAGGTTGTTTTCGACGAACAGCTTGTAGCTGGCCTCGGCGTTCAAGGTCTCGGTGAACACTTGCACCTGATGTTTGCCGTTGGCTTTGGCCTTGTGCAGTGCCAGACCGGCATTGCGCATCAGGGTTTGCGGGTCGAGCCCGTGTAAAGGCGCACAGGCAACGCCTACAGAGCCAGTGACGCTGATCAGTTGGTTATCGACGAACATCGGTTTGTCGAGGGTCATAAGCAGTTGGCTGGCGGTCTGCTGGGCGACTTCAAGGTTAGTGTTGTCGAGCAGCACGGCGAATTCGTTACTGGCGAACCGCGCCAGATTGTCGTCAGGGCTGAGGCTGTTGCGCAGGCGCCGGGCGAGGCTGATCAACAGCTTGTCGCCGGTCTGGTGGCCGAGGCTGTCATTGATCCGCTTGAAGTTGTCGATGTCCACCAGCAGTAGGCAGACCTGGGTGGTGCTGTCGCGGGCGAAGCGCTCATCAAGGTTGCGAATAAAGGCCGGGCGATTACCCAGGCTGGTCAGGTTGTCGGTGTACGCCAAGCGTTCGATCCGCTGCTGAGCCAACTTGGATTCGGTGATGTCTTCGTAAATGCCGATGTAGTGGGTCAGTTCGCGGTTGTCGCCATAGACCTTGGAGATCGACATCTGGCCCCAGTAGGGCTCCAGATTTTTGCGCCGGCTTTTGAACTCGCCCTGCCAGCTGTTTCCATTGCTCAGGCTTGAGTGAGCATCAAACAGCAGGTCGCTGAGGTTTTCTAGGGCGGGCAGCTCGGACAGTTTGTGACCCTGAACTTCTTCGGAGCTGTACTGGGTGATGGCGGTAAAACTGGGGTTTACGTATTCGACCACGCCGTCGCAGTTGACCAGCAGGAAAGCGTTGGCACTTTGCTCGACCGCCCGCTGAAAAAGGTGCAGGGCGTTGGTGGCGGTGCGCCGGTTGTGGTTGTTGATCACTTGGGCGAACTGGTCAGCCAGCTCCCCGGCAAAAGCAATTTCGTCGGCCTTCCATACCCGGGTCTTGCCGATTTGCTCAAGGCACAACACGCCGATCACTTGGCCATCAATGCGGATACTCGCATCGAGCATGGCATTGGTTGGGTCACTAAAGAGCTTGGCCGCCAGCTCGCGGGTACGCGGGTCGCGATTGGCGTTCTGCGCATCAATAGAGCGGCTGGTGTGCAAGGCTTCGAGGTAGTCTGGAAAAATACTGGCGTCGATGACTTCTTGCGTCACGTAAGCCTGGCTTTCGCGCTGATAAGCGGAAATTGGCACCAACTGATGGTCTTCGAGGTTCCACAGGCTGGCGGCGTCGATTTGGTATATATCGCAGGCGTTACGGGTGATCAGCTCGGCGGCTTCTTGCAGCGAGTTGTGCTGGCTGTACTTGTGGCGCGCCAGGCGCAAGATCAAGTCCTGCTGGGCGCGTACGCGTTCTAGGTGTTGCAGTTGTTCTTGCTGGGCGCGCTGGTTCAACTCCAGGGCGTTGTGCAGTCGGCTGTTTTGGGTTTCGAGTTCGGTGACAGGTGCCAGCGGGCTGCTACTGACCGGGCCTTCGAGCACCAAGAGGTACCCGCGCAACAAATGTCGATTGTGTTGCTTGTAGGGCTCGCCCACTTCCATCAGGTTCAGCGGCCCATGGGCCGTGTGCAAGGTGTAATGCACGACGTAGTGGGGGCTGGCTCGCAATTGCAATTCAATGGCGTCGTGCAAGCGATAGCGGGCCTTGGGTTCCATCAGGCTGGCATAAGGCGAGCCGACCAGCGCGCACAACTCGGCCGCAGGCAAGCCGAAATGGCGCTCGCATCCTGGGTCGAGGTAGAGCAAGGCCCAGCTGGCTTCATTAAGCCGTTCGAAACGAAGCATCCCGAGCCGCGAGGGCACGGGTAACTGCGTCACGACCTCGGCTGCCATTCTCGGGGCAGCATCGGATTGGCTTTTCATTGAGACACTCGCTTCACACATGCTGATGGCGTAAGGGCCGAAGCCCTGTTACTGCGGTCTGCGGCAAGGTTGCATCATGCTTACAGCGCTGACAAGTGAACTTAACAGTGATAGAGCCATAGAAGGTTATCGACAGGCCAGCAAGTGGCAACAGGCTGGCGTTAGTAGGTTTCAGTTTTATGACTGTTATTTAAGCTCAATCGCCACCGATTGGAGCATTTGGCCTTTTTTATCATGGAAATCGACTCTCAGGGACGCCCCCTTGAGGGTCAGACAAGCGAAATTATCTTCGCTGACCATGTGGCTGGTCATTGCGGGTAAATAAAGGCCTTTTTGATTACTGGCCAGCGGGGCATCCAGTTCTAAATTACTGGCTTTGGCATAAGGCAACAGCTTGGTGTTGCACAGAGGAGACGACACGATGCCGTGCACCACAAAGTTTGGGTCTTCGCTGTGGGTCAACTTGCAGGTGAGGGAGCCGTGGATGTCGCCGCTAACAATGACCACGTTTTTAATGGCATTGGAGCGAATGGTTTCAAGGAGGCGGTGGCGTTGCGCGGCAAATGACTTCCAGCCGTCATTGCCATGGCTTTTTTGATCGGGCATGAACATGACGCTGCTGACGATGAACTTCACTTTCGCGGTGCTTTTGATCAGCCATTTGTGGAGCGCATTTTCTTGTTCTACCCCGATCATCCTTGTGTCACTGCCCTTTAAAACACGCTCGGTACGGCAGTCCATCACAAACCAGTCGGTGTCGCCGTCGGCGAAGGTGTACCAGTAATTTTTTAGGCGGCGGTTGATGCCTCCTTGTGCGAGCAGATCGTGGGCGGGACCATGGCTGCACTGGAAGACTTCGTAGGCATGAATGGCATTGCGGTAAAGTTGCTCGTCGCCGCTGCTGCGATTGGCTGGCCAGTTGTCTTCAATTTCATGATCGTCGAGGATCATGTAGGTCGGGGTGCTGGACATGAGCTGGCTGATGTGGGGCTGTGAGAATGCGGCTCGGTATTTGCGTGAGATGTCCGCGTAACTTCGGTCGGGAGCCACGATATTCAAGTCATCGACGTACACCTGATCGCCGACCATCATTACGCCATCCAACGGGCCGGTGGCTTTCAGGGCGTTGATGGCATTGAAAATGCTGTCACCCAGGTCTGGCCGGGAGGGGGTGTCCAGGGTGAGCCTGAGGTAGCGGCATGAGCCTACGATATATCGATGTTCCCTATCGCGTTTGGAAGAGGCGGATTTGAATCGGTAAACCGTCGAGGGCCACTCCAGCGCAATCCGTTTAACGGTCTCCGGTGTGTGATTGGGGTCTTTGGTGGTGAACCAGCCGGCCTGGTATTCGTATTGGGTGTCTGCGTTCAGGCCATTCAGCACAAGCGTGTCGGCCATGTCGTACGCCTCACTGAGTCTGGAGTACACGCCTGCAGACCATTGCTGTGAGCCCGCCTGACGGTGGCGGATACCGGCGAAAACGGCCTCTCTGTCATCAGGAGCGCCCCTCACGAAGATGCGGCTGTGCTCGGGAGTGGTGTACCCCACAATCGGTCCAACGGTTAGTTTTTGCACATCGAATTCCTTTCTGATGTTTGGCAATTAATATCGCGGTGGTTAAGTCCTTTGGTTAATCGTAGAGGTGTGTAGAGGGATCTTCGCTTCCCAAAATCAGCGGGTATCGTAGGTCCAGGGTGTTGTTGGGTGAGGGATTTTTCGGGTTAGAAAATTAAAAGCCCGATCAAGCTCAAAAGATCACGAGCAAGATCGCTCCTACACGTTTTGTGCGGAATTTCAGGCAAAAAAAGCCCCGCTTATTGGGCGGGGTTGAGGTACGAGCGTGGCGCTCGGAAAACAGTGCGCTATCCCGGCCTTCGGTGAAGAAGGCCGGGACGTGGCTTACAGCAGGATAGTACGGATGTCGCCCAGCAACTGGCTCAGACGCTGGGTGAAGCGTGCAGCAGCGGCGCCGTTGATCACGCGGTGATCGTAGGACAGCGACAAAGGCAGCATCAGTTTCGGCTGGAAGGCTTTGCCGTCCCAGACTGGCTGGATGGTTGCCTTGGAGACGCCTAGGATCGCCACTTCCGGTGCATTGACGATCGGCGTGAAGCCGGTGCCGCCAATGTGACCGAGGCTGGAAATGGTGAAGCAAGCGCCTTGCATGTCGTCAGCGGTGAGCTTCTTGTCACGGGCTTTGGCAGCCAGTGCAGCCGCTTCAGCTGCCAGTTGCAGCAGGCTCTTCTGATCAACGTTCTTGATCACAGGGACCAGCAGGCCATCCGGGGTGTCTACGGCGAAGCCGATGTTGACGTACTTCTTGCGGATGATCGCTTTGCCGCTTGGCGCCAGCGAGCTGTTGAAGTCCGGCATTTCCTTGAGCAGGTGCGCGCAGGACTTGAGCAGTAGAGGCAGGACGGTCAATTTCACACCGGCTTTTTCAGCGACGGCTTTTTGCGCGACGCGGAAAGCTTCCAGCTCGGTGATATCAGCCTGGTCGAACTGAGTCACGTGCGGGATGTTCAGCCAACTGCGGTGCAGGCTCGACGCGCCGATTTGCATCAGGCGGGTCATGGCCACTTCTTCCACTTCACCGAAGCGGCTGAAGTCGACAGCAGGGATTGGCGGAATGCCAGCGCCGCCGGTTGCAGCGCCGGCAGCCGGAGCTTCCTTGGCCTTCTGCATCATGGCTTTGACGTAAACCTGCACGTCTTCTTTCAAAACGCGACCGTGTGGGCCGCTTGCGCTTACTGCGTTCAGCTCAACGCCAAACTCACGGGCCAGTTGACGCACGGCAGGGCCGGCGTGAACTTTGGCACCGCGTGGCGCAGGGGCGGCGGCCGGGGCAGGCGCTGCCTCGGCTTTTGCGGCTGGCGCAGAGGCAGCAGCGGCTGGCGCTTCAGCTTTGGCAGCAGGTGCTGGCGCAGCTTGGGCCGGTGCCGCAGGCGCAGCAGCGCCCGCCACTTTAAGCTTGAGGATGAAGTCGCCAGTGCCGACTTCGTCGTCCAGCTTGACCGAAATGCTTTCCACCACACCGGCGGCTGGCGATGGAATTTCCATGCTGGCCTTGTCGGATTCGAGGGTGATCAGCGATTGATCAGCTTCAACGGTGTCGCCAGCCTTGACCAGAATTTCGATGATTTTGGCTTTGCCCGACGAGCCGATGTCCGGGACGTGGATGTCTTGAACAGTCGAGCTTGCAGGTGCAGCAGCCGGGGCCGCTGGGGCCTCGGCAACTGGCGCGGCGGCTGGCTTTTCAGCAGCGGCCGCAGGGGCAGCGGCTGGCGCTTCAGGTGCCGCAGTGGCGCCTTCGGCTTCTAGTTCCAGCAATTCGTCGCCTTCTTTCAAGCGGTCGCCCAGCTTTACTTTCAGGCTTTTGACGATACCGGCTTTAGGCGCCGGGATTTCCATGCTCGCCTTGTCCGATTCCAGCGTCAGAATGCTCTGATCGGCTTCGATGCGGTCGCCGACTTTTACAAACAGTTCGATGACTTCGCCGTCACCGCTGCCGATGTCAGGTACCCGAATGAGTTCGCTCACAAAAATTCTCCTCAGCAGTCCAGTGGGTTGCGTTTTTCCGGGTTGATGCCGAACTTGACGATGGCTTCAGCCACCACCTTAGGTTCGATATCGCCACGGTCAGCCAGGGCTTCCAAGGCTGCCAACACCACGAAGTGACGGTCTACTTCAAAGAAGTGACGCAGTTTTTTGCGGCTGTCGCTGCGGCCGAAACCGTCAGTGCCCAGCACTTTGAATTCTTTGACCGGAACCCACTGACGAATCTGCTCGGCGAACAGCTTCATGTAGTCGGTGGAGGCAATGACAGGACCTTTACGGCCAGTCAGGCACTCTTCGACGTAGCTCAGTTTAGGCTTCTGGCCTGGGTGCAGACGGTTGCTACGCTCAACGGCCAGGCCGTCGCGACGCAGTTCGTTGAAGCTGGTAACGCTCCATACGTCAGCACCGATGTTGAACTCGTCACGCAGGATTTTCGCCGCTTCACGCACTTCACGCAGGATGGTGCCGGAGCCCATCAGTTGCACGTGGTGAGCTGCTTCCTTGGTGTCTTCTTCAAGCAGGTACATCCCTTTGATGATGCCTTCCTCAACACCGGCCGGCATGGCTGGCTGCTGGTAAGACTCGTTCATCACGGTGATGTAGTAGAAGACGTCCTGTTGCTCTTCGGTCATCTTCTTCATGCCGTCCTGAATGATCACCGCCAGCTCATAGCCGTAGGTTGGATCGAAGGTGCGGCAGTTCGGGATGGTGGCGGCCAGGATGTGGCTGTGACCATCTTCGTGTTGCAGGCCTTCACCGTTGAGCGTGGTGCGCCCGGCGGTGCCGCCAATCAGGAAACCACGGGTGCGGCTGTCGCCAGCGGCCCAGGCCAGGTCGCCAATACGCTGGAAGCCAAACATCGAGTAGAAGATGTAGAACGGCAGCATTGGCTGGTTGTGGTTGGAGTACGAAGTACCGGCCGCGATGAAGGAGCTCATGGCACCTGCTTCGTTGATGCCTTCTTCGAGAATCTGACCTTTTTTGTCTTCTTTGTAGAACATCACTTGGTCTTTATCGACTGGCTCGTAGAGCTGGCCGACCGAGGAGTAGATGCCCAACTGACGGAACATGCCTTCCATACCGAAGGTACGGGCTTCGTCCGGGATGATCGGAACGATGCGCTGGCCGATGTCCTTGTCCTTCACCAGCTGTGCCAAGATACGCACGAACGCCATGGTGGTGGAAATTTCACGGTCGCCGGAGCCGTCAAGGATAGCCTTGAGGGTGTCCAGTGGCGGGGTCGGAATGCTGATGCTCTTAGCGCGACGCTGAGGCACGAAACCGCCCAGTGCAGTGCGGCGCTCGCTCAGGTAGCGGGCTTCAGCGCTGCCTTCTTCTGGTTTGAAGAATGGCAGATTTTCGATTTCGTCGTCTTTGACCGGAATGTCGAAACGATCGCGGAACAGCTTCAGGCTTTCAACATCAACCTTCTTGGTGTTGTGCGCAGTGTTTTTCGCTTCGCCGGCGCCAGTGCCATAACCTTTGATGGTTTTGGCCAGGATGACGGTTGGCTGGTCTTTGTGGTTGACCGCTTCGTGGTACGCCGCGTAGACCTTGTACGGGTCGTGGCCGCCACGGTTGAGTTTCCAGATCTCGTCGTCGGACAGATCAGCAACCATTGCCTTGAGTTCTGGCGTGTTGAAGAAGTGTTCACGTACAAACGCGCCGTCTTTGGCTTTGTAGTTCTGGTACTCGCCGTCGATGACTTCGTCCATGCGGCGTTGCAGGATGCCGTCGACGTCTTTGGCCAGCAGTGGGTCCCAGAAACGGCCCCAGATCACTTTGGTCACGTTCCACTGAGCACCGCGGAATACGCCTTCGAGTTCCTGGATGATCTTGCCGTTGCCGCGAACCGGGCCGTCGAGGCGCTGCAGGTTGCAGTTGATAACGAAGATCAGGTTGTCGAGGTTTTCGCGGCCAGCCAGGGAGATGGCGCCCAGGGATTCCGGCTCGTCACACTCGCCGTCGCCCAGGAAGCACCAGACTTTTTGCTTGCCTGCCGGGATGTAACCGCGCGATTCCAGGTACTTCATGAAGCGTGCCTGGTAGATCGCCTGGATTGGGCCCAGACCCATGGACACGGTCGGGAACTGCCAGAAATCAGGCATCAGCCAAGGGTGCGGGTAGGATGAAAGGCCCTGACCGTCGACTTCTTGGCGGAAGTTGTTCATTTGGTCTTCGGTGATGCGGCCTTCCATGAACGCACGGGCGTAAACGCCTGGCGAGGTGTGACCCTGGAAGTAAATCAGGTCGCCGCCGTGTTCTTCGGTCGGGGCTTGGAAGAAGTAGTTGAAGCCAATGTCATACAGCGTTGCGCTGGAAGCGAAGCTGGAGATGTGACCGCCCAGGTCAGAATCTTTCAAGTTCGTGCGCATAACCATAGCCATGGCGTTCCAGCGAACCAGCGAGCGAATGCGGCGTTCCATGAACAGGTCGCCAGGCATGCGTGCTTCGTGGGTAACTGGAATCGTGTTGCGGTATGGAGTCGTGATGGCGTACGGCAGTTGCGAACCGGTGCGAGTAGCGAGCTCACCCATACGGGTCATCAGGTAGTGAGCGCGTTCTTCGCCTTCTTTGTCGAGAACCGATTCCAGGGCGTCCAGCCATTCCTGGGTTTCGACGGGATCGAGGTCTTGCATGGCTTGCTCCAGGGCGGAAAGGCTTCCAGAATCGGTTGCCTGAGTTTGCGACTGGCCTTGTGGGCAGACGACATAAATTCTTGGATGACCGGAGGGTTGATTCCGGTGTTGTGTAGTTTTACTACAAATCGTTGCTCATTTCAGCCTTTCGAGTGTGTGAGTCAGTAGTAAAACTACAGGGAAGCCTTCGAAGGTCACCTGTTGGGTTGTGCGATAAATCGATATTGTTGGTGCTGTGTTAGGTTTTTAACCTTTTTTGCGCTATTAAATTTCTAAAAAATGACGATTTGCAGCTATTTATAACCTTTGTTCGACAGTCGGATTTAACCGCTGTTTCTTCCTGTCACCGTACTCGGCAATACCGTCGCCGATCAAGGATAGACCATGAGCCTCCCTTCGCTTGCCGCAATGCCCTCCCTTTTATTGCCCCTTGCCAGCCGTGCCGAGCAGTCTTGGCGCAGTGCGGTGGCCAGTCTGGAAGGCGAGCACGGACTCGACCAATGGTCGTCTGAACGCTGGACCGATTTCGCTCGCGTGAGCGCGTCGAGTGACTTCTTTATAGAACAAGCTTTGCGTGACCCTTTGATGTTGCTCGACCTTGCGCGCTCGGGAGAGCTGGATCGCAGCTTTGCGCCCGGTGAGCTGTGCGAGCAGATTGGCGAGGCCGTGCAGCAAGCGCTAACCGATGATGAGCTGGGGCGCGTCTTGCGCCGTCAGCGCACGCGGCAGCAAATTCGGATCATCTGGCGTGACCTGACCCGCCAGGCGGACCTGATTGAAACCTGTCGTGATCTGTCGGACATGGCCGATGCGAGCATTGATCAGGCGTATCGCTGGCTGTATCAGCGCCATTGTCAGCAATTCGGCACCCCGACCGGGCATCGCAGCGGCGAGCCGCAGCAGATGGTGATTCTGGGCATGGGCAAGCTCGGCGCGATAGAACTGAACCTGTCATCGGACATCGACCTGATCTTCGCGTACCCCGAAGGCGGCGAAACGGTCGGCGCCAAACGCCCACTGGACAATCAGGAGTTTTTTATTCGCCTCGGCCAGCGCCTGATCAAGGCGCTGGACCCGATGACCGTCGACGGTTTTGTGTTTCGTGTCGACATGCGACTGCGGCCTTACGGCTCGTCGGGCGCGCTGGTGCTGAGCTTTAACGCGCTGGAGCAGTATTACCAAGATCAGGGCCGTGACTGGGAGCGTTACGCCATGATCAAGGCGCGGGTGGTAGCGGGTGATCAGGTGATGGGCGCGCAGTTGCTCGACTTGCTGCGCCCGTTTGTCTATCGGCGCTACCTCGACTTCTCAGCGATTGAAGCGCTGCGCACCATGAAGCAGTTGATCCAGCAGGAAGTGCGGCGCAAAGGCATGGCCGACAACATTAAGCTGGGGGCGGGCGGGATTCGCGAAGTCGAGTTCATTGCCCAGGCGTTCCAGTTGATCCACGGCGGCCGCGACTTGAGCCTGCAACAACGCCCGCTGCTTAAAGTGCTGAGCATCCTTGAAGGCCAAGGCTACTTGCCGCCAGCGGTGATCAGCGAACTGCGCGAGGGCTACGAGTTTTTGCGCTACACCGAGCACGCCATTCAGGCCATTGCCGATCGACAGACCCAAATGCTGCCGGACAGTGAGCAGGATCAAGCGCGCATCGCCTTCATGATGGGTTTCGACACTTGGGTGCTGTTCCATGAACAACTGATGGCGTGGCGTGGGCGCATCGACTGGCATTTCCGTCAGGTGATTGCCGACCCGGACGAGGAAGAAGACCTCGACGAAGGCGAACTGATTGTGGGCGGCGAGTGGTTGCCGTTGTGGGAAGAGGTCCAGGACGACGCAGCCGCGTGCGCGCAGTTGGAAGAAGCCGGGTTTGTGGATGCCCCCAAGGCCCTCAAACAACTGGCCAGCCTGCGTGCCAGCCCGCAGTTACGCGCCATGCAGCGCTTAGGGCGTGAGCGCCTGGATGCGTTTATCCCGCGCTTACTGGCGCAGGCGGTTGAACATGCCAACCCGGACCTGGTGCTCGAACGGGTGTTGCCGCTGGTTGAGGCGGTGGCCCGGCGTTCTGCTTATTTAGTGTTGTTGACCGAAAACCCCGATGCGCTGCGCCGTCTGTTGACGCTGTGCGCGGCCAGCCCGTGGATTGCGGAGCAAATTACGCGCTTCCCGTTGCTGCTCGATGAGTTGCTCAACGAAGGCCGTTTGTTCAAGCCGCCGTTGGCGCCAGAGCTGGCGGCTGAGTTGCGCGAACGGCTGACGCGCATCCCCGAAGATGACCTTGAACAGCAGATGGAAGCGCTGCGTAACTTCAAGCTCGCCCACCGGCTGCGGGTTGCGGCGTCGGAAATCGCCGGTAGCCTGCCTTTAATGAAGGTCAGTGATTACCTGACCTGGCTGGCCGAAGCGATTCTGGAGCAAGTGCTGGCGTTGGCTTGGCGCCAGACCGTGGCCAAATATGGCACTCCGCAGCGCTCGGACGGCAGCCTGTGTGACCCCGGCTTCATTATTGTGGGCTACGGCAAAGTTGGTGGCATCGAACTGGGCCACGGCTCGGACCTGGACCTGGTGTTTATCCATGACGGCGACCCGAACGCCGAAACCGACGGCGCCAAACCCATCGACAGCGCGCAGTTCTTCACCCGGTTGGGTCAGCGGATCATCCACCTGCTGACCGCACAAACCAACTCCGGTCAGTTGTATGACGTCGACATGCGCCTACGCCCGTCAGGCGCGTCGGGTTTGTTGGTCAGTTCGCTCGGCGCGTTTGAGCGTTATCAGCAGAATGAAGCCTGGACCTGGGAGCATCAGGCGCTGGTACGGGCGCGGGTTTTAGTGGGATGCACGCAGGTGGGGGCAGCGTTTGAAAAAGTCAGGGCGCAGGTGTTGAGCCGCGAACGCGACCTGCCGACCTTGCGTCAGGAAGTCAGCGAGATGCGCGCCAAAATGCGTGACAACTTAGGCTCGCGGATTACGGCTGCCGGCACCGGCGACAATGCCTTCCAGCCTACGGTGCCGTTCGACCTCAAGCAGGACGCTGGAGGTATCGTCGATATTGAATTTATGGTGCAATACGCGGCCCTGGCGTGGTCCAGGGAACACCCGGAACTGCTGCGCTATACCGATAACATCCGCATTCTGGAAGGGCTGGAGCAGGCAGGCTTGATGCCCGCTACTGATGCCAGCCTGTTGCGTGAGGCGTATAAAGCCTTCCGCGCCGTTGCCCACCGCCAGGCCTTGCAAAAGGAAGCCGGGGTGGTCAGCGGCGATCAACTGGTAGACGCGCGACGAGATGTTCGGCGTATATGGTCGCAGCTGGGCTTGAGGTAAGCAGCGTGCTGCTTAGCTTCAAGCCTCAAGCTTCAAGCTTCAAGCAGCAAGTTTGAAGCTTCCCGCTGCTTTTCTTGAAGCTTACTGCTTGAAGCTTGCAACTGCTTTTATGGACCCTTATGAATATTTTGATCGTTGGGCCCAGTTGGGTCGGTGACATGGTGATGGCGCAGACACTGTTCCAGTGCCTAAAACAGCGCCACCCACAGTGCGAAATCGATGTGCTGGCCCCTGAGTGGAGCCGGCCCATCCTTGAACGCATGCCTGAAGTTCGCAAGGCCTTGAGTTTTCCGCTCGGCCACGGTGCGCTTGAACTGGCCACGCGACGCAAGATCGGCAAGTCCCTCAGGGGCCAATACGATCAGGCTATTTTGCTGCCTAACTCGCTTAAATCGGCGCTGGTGCCGTTTTTTGCCAGCATTCCAACGCGCACCGGCTGGCGTGGCGAGTTCCGCTACGGCCTGCTCAACGATGTGCGTACGCTCGATAAAGAGCGTTATCCGCTGATGATCGAACGCTTTATGGCGCTGGCGTACGAGCCGGGTGCCGACCTGCCCAAGCCGTACCCGCGGCCTGATTTGCAAATCGAGCCGCAAAGCCGTGACGCCGCCCTGACCAAGTTCGGCTTGGCGCTGGACCGCCCGGTGCTAGCGCTGTGCCCAGGCGCAGAGTTTGGCGAGTCCAAGCGCTGGCCGTCCGAGCATTACGCCCAAGTCGCCGAGCAAAAGATCCGCGAAGGTTGGCAAGTGTGGTTGTTTGGCTCCAAAAACGATCACAGCGTGGGCGAAGACATCCGCGCACGATTGATCCCGGGCCTTCGCGAAGAGTCCGTCAACCTCAGCGGTGAAACCTCACTGGCCGAAGCTATTGACCTGCTGTCGTGCGCAGACGCCGTGGTGTCCAACGATTCGGGGCTGATGCACGTGGCCGCTGCGCTCAATCGCCCGTTGGTGGCGGTGTACGGCTCCACGTCCCCGGGTTTCACTCCGCCGTTGGCCGATCAGGTTGAAGTGGTGCGCCTGGGGTTGGAATGCAGCCCGTGCTTTGAGCGGACCTGTCGTTTCGGTCACTACAACTGCCTGCGCGAACTGATGCCAGCGCCAGTGGTTGAAGCCTTGCAGCGGTTGCAGGGTTCAGTGGTCGAGGTCAACTAGGTGCGCGTTCTGTTGGTGAAAACTTCATCCCTTGGGGATGTGATTCATGCCTTGCCAGCATTGACTGACGCTGCGCGAGCGATTCCCGGCATCACCTTTGACTGGGTTGTGGAAGAAGGCTTTGCCGAGATTCCGACTTGGCATCCGGCGGTTGGCAAAGTGATCCCGGTGGCGATCCGCCGCTGGCGCAAAAATATCTGGGAAACCCTCAAGAGCGGCGAGTGGAAGCGTTTCAAACAAAACCTGCGCGCTGAAAAATATGACCTGGTGATCGACGCCCAAGGTCTGGTCAAGAGCGCCTGGTTGACCCGCTATGTCAAAGCGCCAGTGGCGGGGCTGGACAAACACTCAGCCCGTGAACCGCTGGCCAGTCACTTCTATCAGCGCCGTTTGGCCGTGGCCCGCGGGCAACATGCCGTCGAGCGCTTGCGCCAACTGTTTGCCGTAGCGCTGGGCTACGACCTGCCCAAAGGGCTGGGCGACTACGGCCTCGATGTTGAGCGCCTTGTTGAATTACCGCGCAAAAAGCCTTACGTATTGTTTTTGCATGGCACCACGTGGGACACCAAGCATTGGCCCGAAGTCTACTGGCGCGATTTGACCACGCGCATGGGGCATTTGGGCGTTGAAGTGCGGTTGCCGTGGGGTAACCCAGCTGAAAAAGCCCGCGCTGAACGCATCGCCAACGGCCTGCACAATGCGGTGGTGCTGCCTAAGCTGAATCTCGCGGGTGTGGCTAAAGTGTTGGCCAGCGCCAGCGGCTGTGTGGCGGTCGACACCGGCCTTGGGCATTTGGCAGCGGCATTGGATGTGCCGACCATTTCCTTGTTCGGCCCCACCAACCCCGGCCTCACAGGCGCTTACGGCAAGGTGCAGATTCATCTGGCCAGCGATTTTTCGTGTGCGCCGTGCCTGCAGAAAAAATGCACTTACCAGCCGACTGCACAGGACCAGCAGCGGTTTGATCTGAAGAAAGAGTGGCCGTTGTGCTTCACTCGTCTGAACCCTGAGCGTGTCGCAAGTCGATTAAGCACGTTGTTACTGGCTGAGGAACTGCGCTAATGCAACTGGCTTTTGTGCTGTACAAATATTTCCCGTTTGGCGGGCTGCAACGTGACTTCATGCGTATTGCGCTGGAGTGCCAGCAGCGTGGCCATCAAATCCGTGTGTACACGATGATCTGGGAGGGCGATATTCCACCCGGCTTTGAAGTGTTGGTGGCGCCGGTCAAGGCGTTCCATAACCACACCCGTAACGAAAAAATGCTCGCCTGGATGCAGGCCGACCTGGCCAAGCGCCCGGTCGACCGCCTGATTGGCTTCAATAAAATGCCGGGGCTGGACGTGTATTACGCCGCCGACGGCTGTTTTGAAGACAAGGCGCAGAACCTTCGGCATTCGTTTTACCGCTTCTTCAAGCGCTATAAGCACTTTGCTGAGTACGAGCGTGCGGTGTTCGACAAGGACGCCAAGACCGAAATCCTGATGATTTCCGAAGTCCAGCAGCCGCTGTTCATCAAGCATTACAAGACCCCGTTGCAGCGCTTCCATTTGCTGCCGCCGGGCATTGCGCTCGACCGCCGTGCGCCGCCGAACGCGGCTGAAATTCGTGCCGAGTTCCGCCGCGAGTTCAAGCTGGCTGACGATGACCTGCTGCTGGTGCAAATCGGTTCCGGGTTCAAGACCAAAGGCGTCGACCGCAGCCTGAAAGCCCTGGCCGCCTTGCCGTCAGCGCTCAAAAAACGCACTAAGTTATTTGTCATTGGTCAGGACGACCCCAAAGTTTTTCAATTGCAGAGCGCCACGTTGGGGCTGGGCGAGCATGTGCAGTTCCTCAAGGGACGCAGTGACATCCCGCGTTTCCTGCTGGGTGCCGACCTGCTGATTCACCCGGCCTACAACGAAAACACCGGCACCGTGCTGCTTGAAGCGCTGGTGGCGGGTTTGCCGGTGCTGGTCAGCGCGGTGTGTGGCTACGCTCACTACATCAGCGACGCTGACGCGGGGCGTGTGCTGGACGAACCGTTCGAACAGACACAACTCAATGAATACCTGACCTACATGTTGTCCGACGATGCTGCGCGTGCGGCCTGGAGCCAAAATGGCCTGGCCTACGCGCAGACGGCCGACCTCTATAGCATGCCGCAGCATGCTGCGGATGTGATTCTGGCGGAGCAACACTGATGAAACTGATACTTGCCGAACCGTTCAAAAGCTTGTGGGCCGGACGCGATGCGTTCACCGAAGTCGAGCGTCTGGAGGGCGAGGTATACCGCGAGCTGGAAGGCCGCCGTACCTTGCGTACGGAAGTTGACGGGCGTGGTTATTTTGTAAAAATCCACCGTGGTATTGGTTGGGGTGAAGTGTTCAAGAACCTGCTCACGGCCAAACTCCCAGTGCTGGGCGCAGGCCAGGAGTGGCTGGCGATCAATCGCTTACATGAAGTCGGCGTACCGACCATGACTGCTGTCGCCTATGGCGAGAAGGGCAGTAACCCGTCCGCGCAGCACTCGTTCATCATCACCGAAGAACTGGCGCCGACGGTCAGTCTCGAAGATTTCAGCATCAACTGGCTCAAAGAACCGCCGCAGCCCAAGCTCAAACAGGCGCTGATCGCTGAAGTGGCGCGCATGGTCGGCATGATGCACCGCGCGGGTGTTAACCACCGCGACTGCTACATTTGCCACTTTTTGCTGCACACCGATAAACCGGTCACGGCAGATAATTTCCGCCTGTCGGTGATCGACCTGCATCGCGCCCAGACACGTGCCGTGATCAGCAAGCGCTGGCGCAATAAAGACTTGGCCGCGCTGTACTTTTCGGCGTTGGACATTGGCCTGACCCAGCGCGACAAACTGCGCTTCCTGCGCGGCTACTTCCAGATGCCGTTGCGCCAGATCCTGCGTGACGAAGCCCGCTTGCTGGCGTGGCTTGAAGGCAAAGCGCAAAAACTCTACGAGCGCAAAGTGCGCTATGGGGATGCTTTGTAATGGCGGGTTGGAATCTAGAACCTGCTTACAGCGCGTTGGCCCCCGATTTTGGCAGTTTGGATGCGGTATTTGCCCTTCAAGGCGAGCACCTGACGCGCGATCCGTTATCGGACGTGATCCGTGTTGAACGTGGCGGGGTCAACTATTACGTCAAACGCTATACCGGTGCGGGCAAAGGCCTGCGCCGTTATTTGGGGCGGCCACGGGTCAAATCTGAATGGCAGAACCTCAAGCGCTTCGCCAAGTGGGGCATTCCTACCGCTGAAGTGGTCGCCTGGGGACTTGAGCGACGCGGTGCGGCCTATGATCGGGGAGCGCTGATTACCCGTGAACTGCCCAACACCCGCGACCTTTCCGAGTTGGCCGACAATAACGATCCGCTGCTCAAAGACCGGGTGTGGGTCGACGGCGTGAGCCGACAGTTGGCGCACTGCACGCGGATCATGCACGACCATCGTTTTACCCATAACGACTTGAAGTGGCGTAACTTGCTGGTCGACGATCAGGCCCGGCTGTATTTGATCGATTGCCCTAACGGCGATTTCTGGCGTGGATTTTGGCTCAAATACCGCATCACTAAAGACCTGGCGTGCCTCGACAAAGTGGCCAAATACCACCTCACAGCCACCCAGCGTCTGCGGTTTTACTTTCAATACACCGGACGCACTACGCTCAATGCGGCAGACAAAGAACGAGTCCGCCATATCGTGCGTTTTTTTGAGGGCCGGGAATGACTGATTTTTTGGCAGGAGCCGAACGGGCTTTACTGGAGCGTAATGGACTGTCTGATTTCGATGCTCTGTGGAACCTGCAACTGGATGCGGTCGATGAGCCCAACACCAGCCGGGGCGGCTGGAGCAGCGTGTTTCGCATGGACGTGGAAGGCCAGGGTTTTTACCTCAAGCGCCAGAGCAACTACCTGACCCGCACCTTGCACAGCCCATTAGGCGAGCCAAGTTTCGCCCGCGAGTTCCGCAATATTCAGCGTTACCAGCAGCTCGGCATTCCAGCGTTGGACGCGGTGTTTTTTGGTGAGCGCAAGGTGCAGGGTGAGCGCCGGGCCATCCTCATGACCCGCGCACTGGACGGCTGGAACGACCTCGATTCGCTGCTTGAGCAGTGGCCGCAACTGAGCCAGGAAGAGCAACAGGCAATCCTGCGCACCTGCGGTCAACTGGCGCGTCGTCTGCACGCGGCGCGTCAGGTGCATGGTTGTTTCTACCCCAAACACATTTTTATGCAGGCTGACGGCGCGGGTTATCGCGCCCAGTTGATCGACCTGGAAAAAACTCGGCCTTTGTTGCTGGGCCAGCGTGATCGGGTCAAAGACATCGAGCCCTTGCTGCGCCGTGCTCAGGTCTGGAACGCAGACGACGTGCGTACGTTGCTTGCGGCGTACCTGGAACAACCGGTTGAAAGCGGCTTGGTCGATGCCTGGTTTGAGCGATTGAATGTGCGTCGCAGCCACAAGGAGAGCCGTTGATGCGATTGTCCGAACTGCAAAAAGCCGGGCGTGCGCCAGGTTTGCCGCTGAGCATCGAACTGGCCGATGCCGCAGGGTCTGAACCGTTGCAACTGCTGACCCTGCTGCGTGTATTGCCGGGCCAGCGGTATGTGGGTGCGGGCCTGTGGCGCGGCCGTACAGTGCTGGCCAAGTTAATGGTTGGCAGCAAGGCGTCACGCGACGTTCAGCGGGAACTGACGGGTGTGCGCCTACTGGCCGAGCAAGGGTTGAGCACCCCGCAACTGCTGGCTGATGGTGTGCAGGAAGGCGAGGGCGGTTGGCTGTTGTTTGAGTTTCTCGAACACGCGCAAAGCCTGGGTGAGGCCTGGAGCGACGTTGAGTTGCTACCGGTGTTGGCTGACGAACAACAGGCGGTACTGGCCGAGGCGTTGGCAGCGATTGGGCAGATGCACCTCAAGGGCCTGTGGCAAGAAGACTTGCACCTCGACAATCTGCTGCGTCAGAACGGCACACTGTATTTGATCGATGGTGCGGGCATTTGCGTCGAAGAGGCGGGTAAGCCGCTGTCGCGGCAAAAAGTGCTGGAAAACCTCGGGGTGTTCTTCGCCCAGTTACCGAAAAGCCTTGATCCGTTTATCGAAGAACTGCTGGTGCATTACCTGCTGAGCAACGGCGAACACGCCTTGCCGCTGGAAGCGCTGCTTAAGCAGGTCGAGAAAGTTCGGGCCTGGCGCCTCAATGACTTTCTGAACAAAGTGGGGCGCGACTGTTCGTTATTCAGCGTGCAGCGCGGGTCTTTGGCCTTGCGCGCCATTCGTCGCGAAGAAGAAGCGGCGATGCTGCCGGTTTTGGACAAAGCTGATGCCTTGCTCGATAAAGGGCATTTATACAAAACTGGCGGCGCGGCCAGCGTAGGCAAGGTTGAGGTGGCGGGCCGCACGCTGGTGGTCAAGCGCTACAACATCAAAGGCTTTACGCACTGGCTCAAACGCTTTTGGCGTCCTAGCAGGGCGTGGCACTCATGGCGTGAGGGCAATCGCCTGGCGTTTCTGGGCATTGCCACACCCAAGCCGCTGGCGCTGCTTGAGACGCGCGTTTTGTGGCTGCGTGGCAGAGCGTATCTGGTGACCGAGTACCTGTCGGGGCCAGACATTATTGAGCGTTTTGCGCCCTATCAAGACAGTGGCGACGCGCCCGAGTCTGAATTGCAGGCGCTGGACGCATTGTTTGCCGACTTGATTCGTGAACGCATCAGCCATGGTGACCTTAAAGGCCACAACGTATTTTGGGCCAACGGCCGCTGGGCACTGATCGACCTGGACTCGATGTGTCAACACCGCTCGCTGGGCAGCTTCGCTAAGGCTTATGCCCGTGACCGAGCGCGCTTTATGCGCAACTGGCCAGTGAGCAGTGCGTTGTATCAAGTGATTGATCAACGCCTGCCCAAAACATCGGAGTAGGTTGCGAGAAGGGGCTGAGCCTTTATTTAATTAGTATCAGCCCTTTGTCGTTGAGCGCTTTAATCAGGTTTTTGGCATGGGTAAAGCGCTTTTCATGGATCTCGGGCCATTCGGGCCTTTGCACGTAAATCTTCCTATCCGGGTCGCTCAGAACGGATGTCTCGATCAACTCACTGTTGGCATTGCGATGAAACAACGTTGCCCCGTCTGTAGGGTCGTTGGTAAACGTGTATTGATCAGGCAGGCTAAGCAGATGGTCGATTTGTTGACGCTGAGGGGGCAGAAAGGTCGTTCGGCTAGCGGCTACTTCCATCGAGAGACGTAAGTCACTTTTGAAAAATGAGCCGTCATGATTGCCATTGCCCAAGAAGGCGAGGCGGCCTTTATCCAGCCCCGTCCCCGTCGGCTGACCTACTAGAGTGTCCATGACCTTTAAACCGATGGCGCCATTGAGCTCAGCTAGGCCAAGCACGCCTTCAAAGGTATTGGTGTGGGTAAACCCGACCAGTGCTACCCATTTGTGCGCACCCTGTTTTGCCTGATGTTCGCGCATGACACGGGTGGAGTAGTAGTTCATCGTTTCGGCACGGCGAATGGCGTAATCCTCGCGGCCCAGTTGATACATGTGGTAACTGGCAGCGCAGTCGATGGCCTGCACCTTGATTCGGTGTCGACGGGCGGTCGTGACAATGGTCAGGAAGGTGTAGGCCGCTTCACTGTCAAGCCCGTCGCGTTTATACAGATTCTTCAGGTATTTATTGAGGCTATGGCTGATGACGCCGTGTTGGTTGTAATTATCCAAGTCGACCTGATGTAAGTCGCGTTGTAGGTGTTCAAGGTAAATCGTCTTGACGTCGTTTTTGACCAGTTCGGGCATGTTATCGATCAGAAACTTTTTGCTGGCAATTGAATAGTGGTTTTCGCCGATAACCAGCCCGGGCGATTGGGCATACACCTGGCGCAGGAGCGTGGCATGCGAGGCGGAAGGCGCAAGTTGAGGTATTGCTGGGCGTGATATCGGCTGCTCGGCGGTGAAGAAGGTCTTGGCGTCCCGGATGAGTCGCTGACGCATCTGATAGAACAGCATTCGTGTCTGTTCCACTTCCGGGTCACGGAAGGTGCCGGTTAGCGGGTCTTGATAGCGGCTATTACTGCTCATAACAACCGCGGCCCTTGCGAGGTGCTTACGGGGCAGCTCATAGGGGTGTTCAGGGTCCAGCGGTGAGGTCGAGTGAGCACCCTGCGGCTTCAAGGATTGCCAGCGTGCAGTGTCGCCTGTCGGTGTGTGTTTGATTTCCCATTCGTTGTTGATCAGGTTGCGCCTGACCTTGTACACCGGTTGTCCCGGCTGCGAACCGCTGCTCAGGACCAGGTGCATGTCTGGCCCGGGAGTATCGGTGCTGACCTCGAAGAACATTTCATTTTGCTGGATGAAGTGACGATTGTTCTGCGTGAATACTCCTTGTGTATCTAGCAGGTCGTTGGGTATTTCGATGTCGACCACGCGGGCTCTGGCAAGCAAGGCGTCGATGCCGGTTTTTTGTCTACTCAAAGGCGTTGAACCGCTGGCTTCCCATTTACCCATGATTTCAGTGGCAGGGGTTTTGTAGTAGGCCTCGGGCATGCGCCGGTCGGTCATCAGCCACTCGTTATGTGTCCGGTCATAGCTGGCATGATAAAAATGCCCACGGGCGTCCGGCAGGTAGTACTCAATGCGAGTGCCATCGGTCCATTCGTAGACCCCTTGGCCAAAGCGCTCGCCGACGCGAAGTGTCATGTTTTTGGGTGTTTTGAGGCTCGCAGACGCCGGGCTAAAGGCGCGTGGAAGCTGCGACGTGCGCAGCCGGATGGAGGCGCTAAAGACCCTTGAACCGGCGAAGTCTGAGGCAGCATCGGTCAAGTGAGCGATAGAGCCTGCAAAGTGCTGCAAGGCTTCATTCTCCTGCTCTCGGCGCAACGCATCGGTGCCTCGATAAACGGCGTACCCAAAGCGCATCATCGTCAATGGAACCAGCACTTTGAGAGGCAAGGCAAAGCTGATGACATCCACCAGCGTCATGGTAGTGTCTTTGATGGTCTGGATATTGGCTTCACGAGTAGACGTCGATTGTTCATCGGCGTTACGCAGGGCAAAGGCTGCTTCGGCGTCATAGCTGGCGCCAAGGAAATGCCCGGTGATCGCTTGGGTTTGGGTATTGAAGTCGGTCAGGCCTTCTTTTAATAAAGGGTTGATGTAGGCCTGCTCAAGTGGAGTGATGCGTTGCAGAACGTAGTCGCGCAGTGCCCGGAGTGACAGTTGGCTGGCCAGTTCATTGAGCGTGTTGAACGTGCGAAACCACACACGGTCCGGGGCTTCTGGCAAATAGCACAGTTGTTGAGCATGGCCCTCGCATGCGATCAGCAACAGGCCGGGGACGGTTTTGTAGCGCAGCATTAGCAGTTGCGTTGAAATCTTTGCCGCTTTGATGTCAGCCGTATTGTCATCAAGCAGTAGATCGACCCAGTCGGCCTGCTGGTGTGTGAGCTGCCCGGACAATCTAGCTTCCAGGGTGTCGAGGCGTAGCTGTGCGGTGCGCAATATGCCGTAACGCTCTCTTCGCCAGCTTGCGGCGTCGGAGGTGAGCAGGGTTTCTTGCAAGAAGGTCTTGTAGGCCCTGCTGATGTCCAGCTCGCGCACGATGCTTTTGAGGTAAGCACTGGTCAGTGTGGGATGGTGTTTACCGTCTTTATCGAGAACGGTGGCGGTCAAAGCAAAGGTCAGGTCCAGTTTGCCAACATTTTCCAACGCCAGTTCGGGCAACGAGCGTCGAATTGAATGGGACGTTAAGGTCGGGCCCGTACGGCTCAAACTATTGCCCGCCGCGAAGCCCGAGGTTCCCAATGGGTGAATAATGGGGCCTGTTTGCAAGATTTCAGTGGTGACCAAGGTGATGGTATTTGGGTCCACGTCAATTTTGAGGTCTTGTGCAATACGTTTTTTGAGGCGGTCGCGGGCAAACGTCAGCAAATACGTTTTATTGCCATTGTGCTCCGTTCGGGGGATTCCGGGCGCTAGGGACAGGGACGTCTCTCTGCTCAGGCGTGCCACGGCGAGGCGCCAGCGATTTTTTTGTGTGGTAGGCGCGGCGGTGAGCCAGTCGGGGAGCCGTTTCTCGAAAAGGTGCGTATACCGGTTTTGCGCGATAGCCGCCGGTTTTAGGTAGCGGGTCACCGCTAGGGCATCTGCCAGATAGTCATCCAGTTCGTCCAGCGTGGTGGCCTGCGCGTTGGCTGTTGCGCTGTTGCAGGCGTGCGGTATATCGGCCAGTTGTCTGTTGATCAATGCCTCGATACACCGTTTGAACGCATGTTGCTGAATTTCTCGATAGCCCAGGCTATTGGCGTTGTCTGACAGATCTTGGCGCTGTTGCGTGGGTAATTGATTCAAGAGTGAGCGACGCTGAATGTCGTCACCCAAGCGTAATCTCAGCTCAAGGTCCAGTGCTTGCAAAGAGGTAAATGACTGCAAGCCGCTGTCTGGCAGATAAAGCAGCGCGACTGAAGCCTGCGCTAATGTTGGGGCAAACAGTGGTATCTGGAAGGTGTCTGACGTGTCATCGAATCCGGTTGTCATGCCTTCGGTGACCACGAAAGCGCCCGATAACGGCCAATCAGGCTCGTTGCCGCCGGCTTTGACCACCACCTCGTAAACCCCGAGGTAGTGTTCGCCAGCGCGAAATTTACGGGGCCGTGCGACGGAGGTCGTCAGGACCTCAACCAGGGCATCGGATTCGAGCGTCGTTAATGTTTCGTCGCGTTTGCGTGATGACTGTTCTGCCTGAACCAGCCCCATATAAAAGCGCCCTAGCCAGTTTCTGGGTGACCTGTCTTCAAGCTCAGGGCGGGTCGTTTGCCAAAAGTGCGTCAGCGTATTGCTCAAGCACGATTCGTGATGTTTAACGACGTAATCGACGAAGTTTTCTACTTCGCAGATCGGCATTTGTGAGATCAGATGAGCGGTGTCTGTCGAGTAGGGCGCTCGGAAAGCCAGTAGGGGGGCTTTGAAGTAAGCGGGGACTTCACCGGTTAAGTAGCGCTCTCTAATGGCGTCGATCAGCGCGTGAGAAACCACGGCCCCGTTCTGTCCAGGCTCGTCGACTTCAGCCTGATAAGTCAGATAGACCGTACTGATAGAGAGGTCGGTTGCAAGTGCGGGGAAGAATAGTTTGAGTTGATGCTGGAACGATGAGAACAGTGTGGGCACACGTCTCGAAAAGTCCTGCAACTGGGTGTGCGCTTCTATGAGCGGGTCGGCCTCGAGTGTCATTAACGTGATTTCCTTTACTGGGTGTCAGTAAAGGAACCACGCCGCAAGGTGCACAAAGTGCTACATAGTTGTTGGCAGAAAAATCGAGTTCTCAGAAACTGTACTGCGCACCGGCCCCTGCGTACCAAGAGCGGCCTGGCGCGGCTTCGTAGTAGCGATTGTTGCTGTCACCCACAATCACTGAACCCACGTATTGACGATCAAACAGGTTGTCTAGGCGCAGTGTTTGGTGAAAGGTCCAGTGATCGATCTTTTGCTCAAACTTTGCGCGCCAGTTGAACACGCTGTAGGCCGGGGCGGCTTTTTGTGTGTTGGTGTCTTCAACGTAGACCTTGCTGCGGTACAGCCCTTCAATGGCGGTGCTGACCCAATCGGTGGGTTTCCAGTTTACTTCGCCAAACAGTGTGGTTTGCGGCACGCCGGGCAGGTCGTTGCCTTTGTCGACGGGGCCGCCAGTGCTGGTGAAGTTGCGATCGTAGGTCGCTTGCAGGCGGGTATACGCGAGGGTGGAAGTCCAGTGCTCGCTGAGCTGGCTTTCGACCCCCAGTTCGAAGCCCCGACGCAAGGTGCGCCCCGCATTTTGATAGGTGGTGCGCCCCCCACTGTTGCTTTGCACCACCAGTTCATCGTCTGTTGTTATCTGGAAGACGGCGGCGTTGATACGGGTAGCGTTGAGCTGCGCCTTCAAGCCCATCTCGTATTGGGTGCTTTCAGAAGGCTTGAGGCCAAAATTGAAGCCTTGGCCGTTGGGCGAGTAGGCCATTTCGGCCTGAGTCGGGGTTTCGAAGCCTTTACCCGCACTCACGTAGCCGTGCAATTCGGGCGTGAAGGCGTACATCACGCTGACCGAAGGGGTGGCCTTTTCGTAGCGTTTGTTGCCGCTGTCGTCGCCGTTGCTCAAAAATTGATCATGGACATCCATTTCCATGGTGCTGTAGCGCAGGCCCGCCTGTACGGTCCAGTTGTCCAGCGCCCAGTTGGCTTGCACATACGGGTCGAGGCTGCGAGCAGTGTCGACTTCATCTCGCACCAAGGCACCTTTCACGCCCAGTTGATCCCCACTGAAGTTTTGGTAGCCGTGGCGGCTGTCTTGGCTTTGGTCGTAATCCAGGCCGCCGACCAGGGTTAAGTCGCCTGGTACGCCCTGCACGGGTTGCAGCCAGCGCAGGCTGCCGCCGTAGAACGTGCGGTCAAACTGAACCACGCCACCGCCTTGCTTGTTGCTGGGTGAGGTGGGTGGAATCGCCAAGTACTGAATCACGCTGCGGGTGCCGGTGTAGGCATTGACCTGCAAGGTCGCGTCACCGATGTAGCGCTCGTAGTTCAGGCCCAGTTGCTGGTGATCAATGCTTTTGCGTGTGTTGTAGGTCAGGGCGTTTTGCGCAACCGAACGCGGGTCGGCCTTGTAGGCTGCCCAACTTTGGCCCAGCGGGTCTTGGGTGCCGTTTTGCTCCAGGCTGCTGTAGATCAACGCCAGTTTGCTGTCTTGATCGGGCTTGAGGTTGAGTTTGGCGAAGGTCTGATCGCGGCGTGCAGCGCTGTGGTCGCGGTAGCCATCGGTGTCCATGCGTGAGGCGTCGAGCACAAAGCCCACGTCATCCGTTGCGCCCTCGGCGGTGAGGTGGTTTTTGTTCATGCCGTCGCTGCCCACCAAGGTTTCGGCGCCTATACGCGGCGGGCCTTCGCCCTCTCGCGAGAACATTTGAATCACACCGCCCGCGTTACTGCCATACAAGGTGGCGGCCGGGCCGCGCAGGACTTCGATGCGTTCGGCGGTGTCGAGGTTGAAGGTGGCTGCCTGCCCCTGGCCATCGGGGGTGCTGGCCGGGATGCCATCGGCAATCAGCTTGATGCCGCGCACGCCAAAGGCCGAACGAGCCCCAAAACCACGGGACGAAATTTGCAAGTCTTGAGCGTAGTTCTGACGATTTTGCACCACCAGACCCGGTACGCGGGACAGTACTTCAGAGGCGTTGATGCCGAGTTGGCCGTCCTGAATTTGCTGCTGATTGATGCTGTCGACCGAATAGGGCACATCAAAGCTTGGGCTGGCGCTGCGCGAACCCGTGATGACACTGGGGTCGAGTTCGAGTGGTTCGGCAACACTGATGGGTGCCAGGCAGAGGCCGGGCAGTAAAAAGACAAGGCGCGCGGGTACAAAAAAATTCATGGGCTGTATCGGGATTCCGTGTGACGCGACCCGTGGTGGGCGACGGGTATCAGGCTAGCAGAGGGCGCGCAGTTTAGCGGCTGAAGGTGGGAATTGCTTGGCCTTGAGCGTTTCCCCTCTATCCGGGACGATGTCCTGGATAGAGGTGGCGCTGTATGGCGACTCTTTATTGGACGTGAGTCATGCCTCTTTCGCGTAAGTCCTTGATCAGTTCATCCAGCCTGTCGTAGCGTTTCTGATGGACGCTTTCCCAGTTTTCGCGCTCGATGTAAAACGTGCCATGCGGATCTGTACGCAATGGAGTTCGCACTATTTCCCCGTTGGAAGCTCGGTGGATCAGTTGCGCGCCTTCGCACCCGGCACTTTCAAACCTGAACCATCCAGGGCTTTTGAGTCTTTCATTGAGCTGAGCGGGTGAAAGACCCGCTCTGGCAGGCGCACTTCCAGGGATTTCCATCTCTAGCCAGTAGTCATTTTTGAGGACCCTGAATTTTTCATCGAACATGTTTGGGCTGGAAATGTCCGCAATGTCCTGTCGTATGCCGCGGCCCTTGCCAGGAGCAATATCTGACACGCGAACGCCGACGAGCCCTTCCAGCTCGGCCAAGCCTGGAACGCCTTCGAATGTGTTGGCGTGTGTATTGCCGACCAGGGCAAGAAATTTCTTGCCCCCATTTTTTAATTGATTGGCTCGAATGGTTCGTGACGCAAAGTAGCTGAACATTTGATAGCGAATCAAAGCGGGTGAGGCTGTCTCTTCGCCACTCAGCGTGTTCTTCATACTTTTTGGGTTGTAGCTGGCCATGCAATCCAGCGCTTTGATTTCAATAGCGTGGCGTTGAGCTTCGCGAACCAATTGGCTGTAATTGTAGGGGCTGGCAGGATCGACGCGATGGCCTAAGTCTTGGCGTTTAAGAAACTCATCTAATACAACCGGCATTTTTCCGGTCTTGTTGAAGTCATCCAGCAGGGTTTGGTGCAAGTCAGTTTGTAGGTGCTCTAGATAGAGCACTTTAACCCCGCTTTTGGCCACTTCCTGCATCTGGGTAATCAAGACCTTTTTACCCCCTTGTTGGGCGTGCATTTCACCGAACACGATGCCGTCGGTGTGTTCGAAAAGACGTTTGAAGAAATCACCAAGGCTTATGTCGGCGGACAAGGCTGGGCGATTTACACGGGGTCTTAAAACGTGGGATTCAAGATACTCCCGGGCGTTATTTAGCAGCTTGAACCTCAGCTCAGTGAACATCCGCTTCAGGTGCATCATGCCCGCGTCGCGAAAGGCGGATGTTGTGTCAAGAAAGCCACTGGTTTCCCTGATTGACTGGTCAATCCTGGTCTTGAACTCAGCAGGCACATCGTAATCGCTGTGGACGATAGCGGGCGTGGCTTCAGGCGGGGTGCCTACGTCGCGCATCAAGGGCTCCCAATGCTTGGTGCCATTGCTGAGTTTATGCTGGATTTCCCAATGGCCTGCGATGCGCCGCAGCTTGTACCGAGCGTCGACGCTACGGCTGGAACCCGATGGTAGTTGCAAATAAAAATCACGTCTCAGCCAGTTACTGAACACTTCGAAAACGATGCCGTTTTGTTGGATATAACGTTTATTGCTGACTCGGTAGGTGTCATGAGAGTCCGGGGTAACGCTGGCGAGGTCGATGCCGTCAACTTGGGCACTTTCAATGATGCGTTGCATGCCGGTCTTTGGTTGCACGTTCGGGTCGACGTCCCAAATGCCTGTAGACAGCTCGTGCATAGGGTGTGAGTGCACAGCGTTTGGGTGACGTTTATCCAAGGCTCGCCACGTCTCGTCCAGATGGTCGTAGCGGCCGGTATACAGGGCATCATTTTTGGTTTTTAACAGGTATTCGAAACGACCGTTTGGCGCGGAGGTGTATTCATATACTCCCCCTCCAAATGTTTCCCCGCTACGCAGGGTCAAGTGTTGAGCGGCAGCGGTACTCGCAGCATCAGGGCTTAGTTTGGGCGTAGGTTGCTTGGCGCGTTGGCGCAGGGATGAGCTGAATACTGCCGAGCCAACAAAGTCCGAGGCCCCATCCGTCAAGTGTGTGATGGAGTCCAGAAAATACAGGAGCGCTTCGTGTTCTTGATCGCGTTGCAGGGCATCGATCCCCAAAATGATTTGGTAGCTGAAGCGCGCCAACGCCACCGGTAGCAGCACCTTTGTGGGCAGCACGATCGAGACGATATCGATCACGGTCAGCGCTGCTTCTATGGCTGTATTTAGATTGCTTTCCCAGGTAGCCGTCGATTGCTCGTCGGCATCGTGGATGGCATGCAGGGCTTCTGTGTCATAGGACGCTTCATAGACATCATGGTTGATGGCTTGCAGCGTGACGGTGGAGACAGTAAGGCCCTTCTCAATCAGGGGTTTGATGTATGCCTGCTGGGCGGGCGTTACGCGGTGTAATACGTAAGCGCGCAACTGCTGCTGTGAAAGTTTTTGGCTGAGCTCACTGCGTGAGTTGGCAGTCAGAAACCAGGTTTTATCGGGTGCGCCGGGGATGTAGCACAGCAGGCGGTTGGACGCAGTGGAGCTGAAAACCAGAACGCTGGGAATCGGTTTGTAGCGAAGCATCAGCAGGTGGACTTTGACCTGTTCGCCGTTGAGCAGAGGTCGATTTTGGTCAACCGGTGCATCGATCACGGCCTGAACCCAGGCGACATCATCAGCGGTCAAATTGCCTGAAAGCCTGGCTTCAAGGAGGTCCAGCGTCAGTTGAGCTTTTTTGAATTCGACATAGCGCTCCTTGCGCCATTTAGCCTGCGCGGAATTAACCAGTAGATCGTTGAGAAGGCTCTTATAACGCTGGCCAACATCCAGGGTGCGTACCAGTGCTTTGAGGTAGCTGGGCGTCAGTACAGGGTGAATGTTGCCCGCCGCATCCTTGATTCGCGCAGTGAGCGCGAAGTCCGCATCTAACTTCCCGACATTGGAAAGCGCCAGTTCGCTAAGGCTTCGTCGGGTGGTGATGTAGGAAATAGTGGGTCCAGTTCTGGAGAGGCTGTTACCCGCGGCAAACGCGGAGCCAGTAATAGGGTTTATCACGGGGCCTGTTTGCACTGCCTTGGTGGTTGAAATGTAAATCCCGTCGGGGTCGACCTCTATGCCGTGATCGGCTTTGATCTGTTGTGTGAGCTGGATTCGGGCGTAGGCCAGTAGCGTGCTTTTTTGCCCGATTTGGTTAAGGGGGTGAGCATTTGGCGTGTGTGACACCTCGCGTTCATGGGTCAAGCGCTCTACGCCCAGGCGCCATAAGGTTTTGTCGGCATCTGAAGCGGTTTTGAGCCATAGAGGCAGCTTGCTTTCAATCAATCGGCTATAGCGGGCTTTTAACAGAGCGGCAGGTCGGATGGGCAAGCTTGAGTCCAGGGACTGCTCAACGAGTTCGGCCAGTTGTTCAACGGCTGTGTCTTCCTTTTTGGAACGCGCTAGCGTCCACGCATGACGCATATCTTTCTGCTGTTTTTCGATGATTTGCGCACTGTAAAAGGTAGGCGCATCTGCGGCGGCAATCGGGCTTAGCTGCATGCTTTCGCAGGTCAAGGCGTGGTCACGGTCTTCAGTTAGAACGTAAGCCAGCAATGTTTCGCGTTGATAGGCGTCCTTGAGGCGCGCGCTCATTTCTTGAGTGAATGCCGTGAGTGACTCAAAGGCCTCCAGGCCATTGCTGGGTGTGTAGAGCACGACAGTGCGTGATGCAGGATCTTGCACGACCCATTTGTTTCTGAGGTTGTCAGTGATGGTTGGCAAGTCTTTGGCGGCAACTGCAAACGCCCCGTAAAGCGCCGCTGACGCAGCGTTTGTAGGCCCCTTCAATGTCAGTGAGTAAAGCCCATAGGCGCCGGTCATGGTTGCGGCCGTCCCGGTAGCAGGGAAGACCTGGCTGATAGCAGTCATGGCCTCAACGCTGAGTGTTTGATCCGCCCTGCGCAGGTTTGCTTCGCTAAGAAGCAAGCGCGTGACAAATTGCGACAGCCATTCTTTAGGGGGTTGGGCCTTTAACTTCGCGCTGGCGGTGTTCCAAAAATCGCGCAGGGCATCTCTTACGCACAACTCAAGGCTAAAGGTGGTGAACTCAAGGTACTTTTCAAGCTGCGCCAAGCCAATGGTCTTGACGGCATCTTGCGGGTCCAGCGAGTAGCTAATGTTGTAAATAGCGTGAGAGCCTTGAACAAAGGTAGGAACTGTCTGGCTCAGATAGCACTCATCGATCAATTCGCTAAGGGTTTGGCTGACAAGGACGGGTGACTGGCCAGTCTCAGGCGGTAATGGGTAGTTGAGATAAAGAAAGTCGGTGCATACATCCTCCGGTAGCCGTGGGAAAAATATTCGCAGCCGATGATCCAGCGAAGTCTCAAGGTTGGGGAAAGCATCAGTCAGCGCCTCTAATTCGAGTTCGGCACCTTTGAGGTGTTCCAGATGTGTAGACATGCCGTGTTCCTGTGAGTTTTCGCATTGCTCAATGCACGCGATGAGTGCTCACAGCAAATCGCAAAGCTCTGGCTCAGTGGCGGTAGTTATCTATAACGGGCCTTGAGGGCACTGGCTTGGTGTGATGCGGGGACCTGAACAGGTGAGGCAAATCGCGCTGGGTCATTCGAGCGTGCTTTACGCTATAATCCCGCCCTTTAGTTGTTTCTGCGCTTTGCGCGCAGCACACCCTTTTTTCAGGCGCCCGCCGCCTGCCTGCATTTTTAAGAGGCTAACCCAGTGGCATTGACGATCCTTGGCCTGTCCGGCGCCCTTAGCCATGATCCCTCAGCAGCCCTCTATATCGACGGCAAGCTGGTAGCGGCGGCTGAAGAAGAGCGCTTTGTACGCGACAAGCATGCAAAGAACCGCATGCCTTACGAATCCGCAAAATTCTGCCTTGAACAGGCGGGTATCAAACCCTCTGACGTTGATGTGGTCGCGATTCCGTTCGCGCCCATCAGCTTGTTCGGCAAGGCCCGCTGGCACTATGCCAAGCGTTACTGGTATGCCCCGGATCGTGCTCTTGACGCGATTCTGATGGGCAACCGTCGCTACAAGCGCTATCGCAACAAGATTGTGTTCTGCCTTGAGCAACTGGGTTTTGATCCGAAGAAAATCAAGATCGAGCCCGTTGAGCACCACTTGGCTCACGCCTCCAGCGCCTACCATTGCTCGGGTTTCAAAGAGAAAACCGCGATCCTGGGCATCGATGGTAAGGGCGAGTACGCCACGACCTTCTTCGGTTATGGCGAAAACGGCAAGATCACCAAGATCAAGGAATTCTTCGACCCGGACTCCCTCGGCGGCCTGTACGGCGCGATTACCGAATTCCTCGGTTTCGAGATGCTCGACGGCGAGTTCAAGGTGATGGGCATGGCGCCGTACGGCGATGCCAGCAAATACGACTTCTCGCGCTTGGCTTCGTTTGAAAACGGCGAATTGGTGATCAACACCGAATACGCCAACGTCATCGGCCTGCGTCGCTATAAAGAGAAGGGCAAAGGCTTTTACTTCTCGCCAAAACTGATCGAGTGGTTGGGCCCTAAGCGTGAAGGCGATATTGCCGACGAGCCTTACATCCACTACGCGGCCAGCATGCAAGCGCTGTTTGAAAAACTCTCCTTGCAGATGATCGACTACTACCTGGGCGATATTCTCAAGGAAACCGGCAAAATCGCGTTCGCCGGTGGCTGCGCGTTGAACGTCAAGCTGAACCAGAAAATCATCGCCCGTCCTGAAGTCAAAGAGCTGTTTGTGCAGCCTGCGTCTGGCGATGCCGGTACAGCGGTGGGTGCCGCCGCTTATGTGTCCCACGCACGTGGTGTGCCCGTCGAGAAGATGGAACACGTCTACCTCGGCCCTGCGTACAGCAACGAAGACGTGATCGCGGCGTGTGCCCGTCACCCTGGCAAGCCTGCGTACCGCAAGATCGAAGGCACGCCAGAGAAAATCGCCAAGATCATGGTCGATGGCAACCCAGTGGCCTGGTTCCAGGGGCGAATGGAGTTTGGCCCGCGTGCCTTGGGCGGTCGTTCGATCATCGGCTGCCCGAGCAGCGCTGGCGTGGCTGACCGCATCAACGAACAAATCAAGTTCCGCGAGCGCTGGAGGCCTTTCTGCCCCTCGATGCTCGACACCGTCGGCCCGCAGATGATCAAAGTCGATCACCCGGCACCTTTCATGACCTTCACCTTTGAAGTGGCTGAAGAGTGGAAAACCCGTGTGCCAGAGGTTGTCCATGAAGACGGCACCTCGCGCGCGCAGGTGCTCAAGCGTGAATACAACCCGCGCTACTACGACATGATGAAAGCCCTCGAAGTGCTGACCGGTAACGGCGTATCGCTGAACACCTCGCTCAACCGTCGTGGCGAACCAATGGTCTGCTCGCCGACTGACGCGCTGAACATGTTCTTTGGCTCTGATTTGCAGTACCTGATCATGGAAGACATTTTGGTCGTTAAAGAAGGCGCCGAGCGTTATGAATCGCTCGACTGAGCGGCATGTGCTGCAGTTTTGCCACGGCTATGACGGGCCGTTTCTGGACTGCGCGCGTCAGTACGCTAGCCTGTTTGCTGGCAGCGGGTATCGGGTGACCACGGTCTTTTTGACCGGGGCAGCCGACCCTGAAGTGGCCGCAGGCTGTGCGTCGCACGAAGTGCTGTTTATGGAATTCAGCTCCAAGGCCATTCGTGGCCTCAAGCTGGGTGCCATCGCCAAGCTGCGTAAAATCGCTGCCTCGCGCACTTTCAGTTTCTGCATCGCCCATCGCTTTAAGCCGATTTATATCGCCCTGTTAGCCACCGGTTTGCCGGTAATCGGTGTACATCACGCGTTCGGCGATTATCAGCGTCGCAGCCGCAAACTGTTCGCCCATTTGTTCCGCAAACGTCTGAGCCTGCTTGGTGTTTCTGATGCGGTGCGCGACGACATGCGCAAATGCCTGCCCACGTGGCCGACTGGACGTATCAGCACGCTCTACAACCGCATCGATATCGACGCCGTGCAAGCCAGCCAACTGCCGGGTACCCAAGCGCGTGAAGCGCTGGGGTTGTCGATCGATGGTTTTATTGTCGGTAACGTCGGGCGTCTGCACCCGGACAAAGACCAGGCCACCTTGATCCAGGGCTTCGCCAACGCCTTGCCGGACCTACCCACTGACAGCCAGTTGGTGATCATGGGCAAGGGCCGCCTGGAGGAGGACCTCAAAGAACTGGCCCGCGAACTCGGGATTGCCGAGCAGGTGAAGTTCTTGGGCCAAGTGCCCGATGCGCGTCGTTATTTCCGCGCATTTGATGTGTTTGCCCTCAGTTCCGATCACGAGCCGTTCGGCATGGTCTTGCTGGAGGCCATGGCCGCTGGCGTTCCGCTGCTGGCCACGGCCTGTGGCGGTGCCAAGGAAGTGGTTGAAGGTGTCGGCATTCTGTTCCCGCTGGGCGATGCCGAACACTTGGCTCAAGGCATCAAGCATTTGGCGGTGCTCAGTGATGAGCAACGCCAGGCGTGTGCGGACTTGATGCTGGCGCGTCTGCATGAGCGCTTTAGCGATCACGCGGTGCACGACCGGTTCTGGCAATTGCCGCAAGTCACCGACCTGACTGCGGGGGCCTGATGCTCAATTTTTTCCAAGGCTGGCGTGAGCGCGGCTGGAACGTTATCGACGCGGGTACTTACGCCGATGCTTGGCAGCGTTTTGGTGGCAGCGTCGCGACCCACCCTGTAGTGGTTGAGCGTTTGGCTCATTTGGCTAGCATCCCGGTGCGCTATCTGGCCTGGGAGCAGGGTGGCGAATTGAAAGCCGCGATCCCGACGTGGGGCCGCGACTTGGCCTTGTCCAAGGACGTGCTCAAGCGTCACGGCAAAAAAGGCCTGTTCGATCTGGGCAATGCAGAGATCATTCTGCCTGCTGCGGCGGATGCCAACGTGCCTTTGCGGCATCGTGGTCGCTACCTTTCGGCGCTCAATGAAGGGCGTTTCAGCACGCTGATCGCGCAAGCCGAACAGTTGGCCATGGCCCGTACCCCTGAAGAACTGTCGAAGAAATTTCGCTACAACCAGCGCCGCGAGCTGCGTTTGTTGGAAGAAGCGGGCGGTGTTGTGCGCCCTGTGACGGATTTTTCCAGCACTGAACTGGCGGCTATCTACTGCGATTTATTCATGCGCCGCTGGGGTTTCGTGGCCACGGGGGCCGAGCGTATGGCCGAGGTGGTTGAGCTGTTGCGTGAACTGTTGATCGGATCGGTCGTCTTTCTTAACGACTCTCCTATTGCCATTCAGTTGGTATACCGGGTTGAATCGCCCGAATGGATCAGCGTTGAGTACGTCAATGGCGGTGTTGACCCTCAGACCCGTGATTTCAGCCCTGGTAGCGTATTGAGCTTCCTCAATACCCAATCGGCCTGGGAGCAGGCTCGCAGTGTGAACAAGGCTTTGCGTTTCTCGTTCGGCCGCGCTGACCGCGAATACAAAGAGCGTTGGTGCAATCCGGTGCCGGTGTTTAAAACGTAAACCATCCGTTGTAGGCGCGAGCTTGCTGGCGATCTTTAAAAAAAAGATCGCGAGGCAAGCTCGCTCCTACAGGAGAGAACATGAGCCGCAAACAGCAACTCCTCAAGCGCCATCGGCGCAACAAGCGAATGAGCTTGCTGATCGGCCTGCTGGTGCTGATTGCCAGCGGTGTGTTGCTGGCCTGGTGGTTGCCGCTGGTGCTGGCAGTGCTGGGCTGGGTGGCCCATGAAGCGTGGTTCGCTGACCACCTGTTTTACTCTCCCCAAGACGACTACCAATACACCTTCGGGGCCGACGGCGAACGCGTTGGCCTGCGCCTTGAGGGCGAGCGTCTGGTGCTTGATCAGCCGCTGAGCCTAGCCGGTGGTGAAACGCTGGTGTTGGCCATCAAGGTCAACAGCCGAGGACTGGGGCGCTTTCTCGATCCGAAAGTTCAACTGCTGGGCGGCGAACAACCCGACCAGCAAACCTTTGAGCGTGGAGTCAACGGGCTGCGCTATTTGAACCTCAGTGAGCAAGCGCGTGTATTGAGTCGTGGCGAGTTACGCCTCAAAGGGCGTTATTGCCGCGTGCAAGGCCAGCCTGAGCTTTGGGTGTTTCGTCAGCCCGATTACCGCGAGCAGCGGGTGATGGTGATCGCGCCTCACGCGGACGATGCCGAACTGGCCGCTTATGGCGTGTACAGCCAAGCTAAAGAAGCATGGGTGGTGACCCTGACGGCGGGAGAAATCGAGGCTGAGCATTACCAGCAGATGGGCCTTGAGCGTGCCGAAGCGGCGCGTCTTAAAGGGCGGCTGCGGGCATGGGACAGCCTGGCCGTGCCGCGCTGGGCTGGGGTGCCAGAAGCGCACTGCGCACAGTTGGGGTATTTCTGTCTGCAACTGCCCGCGATGCAGGCCGCACCCGACCAGCCGATTGCCTCACGCGAGGCGGACTTGAACGATACCCGCCTGTTTCGCCAACTCAATCCGTTCCCGCTGCCGGGTGATCAGGATGGCGCACCGACCTGGAATAACCTGCTGGCGGATTTACGCACTTTAATCCTGCGCGCGCGGCCCGAAGTCATCGTGCTGCCGCATCCAACCTTAGACCCGCACCCCGACCATATTTGCGCGCAAGCCGCGGTGCTTGAGGCATTGCAAGGGCTGGAGTGGCAGCCGACAACCCTGCTGGGTTACGCCAACCACCTGCATGACAATGACCGCTGGCCTATGGGCAACAGCGGTGACGGGATTGCCCTGCCGCCGGTCTTTGATGCCTCGCTCAGTTTGCACCCTTACAGCCTGCCATTGACCCTTGATCAGCAGCGCGACAAGGCGATGGCGCTAGGGATGATGCATGACTTGCAACCCCGTGCCGCGCTCAAACGCAGGCTGCGTCGCTCGATTCAGGTGCTACTCGCAGGCAGAAAGCCATCGCCTTATGGCGACAATGAATATTTTCGTAAAGCAGTTCGGCGGCATGAGCTGTTCTGGCGTCTTGAGATGCCGCAAGGAAAATCATGAAAGTTCTACTACTAGTACAGAAAGAGCAGCGAGCCATTCTGGATCGCCTGTATGACGGCATTGCGGCGAACTGCGAGTGTGACATTCGTTGGCTGAGCAGCGATGAACAGCGCAACTTGCGCGGGTATTTTGGCCGCGAAGTGGACGTCACGCGCTATGACCGCATCGTGTTTTTCTTGCGCTTCAAACAGGAAATCCGCCAGGTTGGTTTTATTCGCACCGTGCCCAACCTGGTGATTCTTGAGCACGATGCGTATCAGAATTACATCGAGTGTAAGTACACCGGTAAATTCAGCGCGCATTACCGCCAACTGCCGTGGGCGCGGGTGATCAGCTCCGGCTTTATGGTCACGCAACGCTTGTGCGACGAGGGGGTTGACGCAGTGTTCGTGCCCAAAGGTTACGACCAGACGCTGCTGCATGACCTAGGCCGTGAGCGTGACATTGAGCTGGCATTTGTCGGCAGCACCAACAGCGTGGCTTACAGCGGCCGCAAAGCCTTGCTCGACGAGTTGGCCAGTGTAGAGCCGCTGGTGGTCACCCGTACCAAGTCCGGTGATGACTACCGCGATACCCTTAACCGCATTCGCTTCTTTGTGAGCGCGGACGTGGGCATGGGTGAGTACATGATCAAAAACTTCGAAGCCATGGCCTGCGGCTGCGTGCTGCTGGCGTTTGATCAGGGCGAAGCAGAAAACCGTGCGCTGGGCTTTGAAGACATGCATAACATCGTTTTTTATCGTGATATTCCCGAACTACAGAAAAAACTGGCACATTTGCGTAATGATTCTCAACTGGCTGCCGATATTGCCCTTCGTGGTCGTGATCTGGCGGTGTCGCAGTACAGCTTCGGTCGAATTGGCCAGCGGATTGTTGAAGAGCTGCAACCGGCACTACGTCCTCATCCACCCTTGTCCTGGGTAGATCGAGTGCGATTGAAACTGGGTGTTTGAGACGACCTTGGATCTATCGCGGTGATACACCCAAAGGACTGAATCTAACAATGAGAGGAGGCGAACCGTGCGGTTCTGCCAAGAAAGTGACATTACCCTGGTTGTGACCAGTTGCGGCCGTCTTGACTTGCTCAAGCTGACGCTCGATAGCTTTGATCGGTTTAACACAGCGCCCATCCGTGAAGTCTTTATCACCGAAGACTCCGGTGATGAGGCCGTGCGCGCGGCAATTCCGCCCAACTGGCTTGAACACTGCACGGTTTTCGTCAATAAACCGAAACTTGGTCAGTTGGCTTCCATTGATCTGGCCTACTCTAAAGTCAGCACACCGTACATTTTTCATTGTGAAGACGATTGGGAGTTTTATCGCCCAGGCTTTGTCGAAGACTCAAGAACCATTCTGGCGCTTAACCCAGAAATCTTGCAGGTCTGGTTACGCAGCTATGCTCATGACTTAAGGATTCACAGCCCTTACCTGCATTACGGTGAGCGCGAAGTGATCGGGGGTGTTGCGTGCTATCCGGTACTGTCGGACAAGCCTGAATGGCAGAGTTTTTCGCTTAACCCTGGATTACGCCGTTACAAAGAATATTTGTTGTGTGCGCCCTATAGCGGGCATGGTGGCGAAAAGGCGCTGTCCAAGCGCTATGCCGAGCTTAATTTGCAGGCGGTTGCACTCGAGGCTGACGCGGTATTGCACACGGGTTTCGGCAATCATGTCGAAGTGCCGGAGGAGCGTCAGCGCAAGCTGCGACGCGGCCGCCGAGAGCGTATTAAGCTGTTTATTTCTTTGTTGCTGGGAGTGTTGATTGGCGTTCTTATCAGTTAGCAGGTGCGGGTTTGAATCGTGATGATTGAACGACAAGGAAGCGTGTGATGAGCATCATTAATGTGATGTGGTCGGGCGGTTCCCCCTATGCATCTGTACACAAGGTTCACCAGCAAATCCTGTCTCAGGCGCCGTCTGGGACTCCGGTTAAAACTTGGCTGTTGCAACACGTGGCCCCGGCTTGCTTGAGCGAGCTTGGGGAAGTCAAAGCCTGGAATCTATCGTCGCGCTTTTTGAAAGGGCGTGGAATTTGGGTGTTCTCTCGCCCTTTGCGCAACCGTTTCTTTCGGAACGCGTTGCTAGAAAATGATGCCCAACTGGTGCTGCTTGACGGCTTGGGCGTGGCGCGCGTGCTGTTGCCTGCATTACGTCGGTTGCCGCAGGTGCGGGCAGTGGTGATCTTTCACGGTTCAACCCGGTTGCAATGCAAGGATCTCTGTCTTTTTCGCCAGTTCGCGCCTGAGCAACTGACCCTGTGCGCTGTGTCGAAAACCCTCGCTGACTCGATCGCGGCAGACGTTAAATTGCCGGTCCTTACCTTGAGCAGCATGCTGGACCCACAAAAGTCTCAGCAACAATTGTTGTCACGTGAGCAGGCGCGCCAGCAATTGGGCCTGCCTGTGCAGAGCCAGCAGGTGTTCGGCGCTGTCGGGCGACTGGTCGACTCCAAAGGCTTTGACACGCTGCTGAAGGCCTTTGCGCAAAACCTCAGCACCCACCCAGATCGGCTGCTGATGATTATCGGTGAAGGCCCGTTGCGTTCGTTCTTGGAATCACAGATCAATGCCCTCGGGTTACAAGGCAAGGTGCTGCTGCCGGGCCATGTGAGCAACGTGGCCAGTCTGTATCGGGCGTTCGACTGGGTGTTGATTCCCTCGCAAGCAGAGGGTTTGGGGTTGGTCGTACAAGAAGCGGTGATCGCGGGTGTGCCGGTGCTGGCGAGCGACTTGCCAGTATTTTATGAACAACTGGGTGACGGAGGCTCTTACGTCCCGGTCAACGACGTATCGGCCTGGACCAAGGCGATTGACGCCTGTTCGTCTCTTGCGGCGGCTGAGGTCGCTGAACGCCAATACGCTGGGCTAGATCCGGAGCACGCTTGGTTGCGCTTCAAGCAGGCATGCTCCGGCGTGTTTTAAACGTGTTGAAAGGCGTTCTGCAGGGCTTGCACGGGGAATTTGTCGGCCAGGTTCTCGCGCTCGATGTAGCGCAAGAAGTGCTGAAGGTTTCGCTGTACCAGCTTTTTAGACAGCGGAGCCTTAAAAAAGCGCATATCGGCCACATCAATCAAACCCCACTGGTTTTCTGGGGTTACCACGATATTGCCCAAGTGCAGGGAACGGAAGTAAATGCCTGCAGCGTGCAAGCGACGGATCAGCTCGATAAGCTTCGGCAGATTTTCTTGCCAATCAAACCCGTTTTTCTCTGCGATCTGACGCAGTGTTTCACCTGGCAGCGGGCGATACAGCACCGCAGTCATGCCTGGTTTTTCCAAGCGATAGAACGCCAGCACCTTGAGTGTTGGTACACCGAGTTTTTCAAGTTGAGCAGCGTTATCGATGAACCGCTTCGAGTAAGGGCGCAGCAAGGCCGATGACAGGAAGCGCTTGCGACGAAACAGTTTCACTATGTTCCCGTCTTGCAGCAGATAGACTTTCGCGCCGTAGCTGTCCGCTTCAAGCGTTTTGGCGCCTTCAATCATTTGATTTAAAGCGGCTTGTGTAAGCCGTGAACATTGCATCGTAGAACCCTTGCGAGCAGTCAGACACGCAATCATGCCGAAAAAGTGGCGTTTTAACCATTCCAGGTTGGCTGGGTGGTTGAATTAGGAGTGGGATGATGTACGAAAGTCGCTGGGCTCAAGCCCTTATGACGTGCGGTGTGGTGTGGTTCATGTTGGCAATTGCCTTTGCGCCCACGAACAAAATCTACCAACAGGGCCTGGTGTTGTTTACCTGGCTTCCGACACTTGCTGTTGCGTGGTCTGCGCGTTCGGTTTTAGGCCAGGTTTGGCAGGCACAGCGGGCGCTTTGCCTGTCACTCGTCGGTTTGGCGATGTGGGCCATCATCAGCCTGAGTTGGAGTGGTGAGCCTCTGAGCCAGGCTAAGCAGTTGGTTTATATCGCACTGTTTGTTGCGTCATTTCCCATCCTAGCCAATGGGCGCCCTGAACGTATCGTGCGCTTGATGAAGTGGTGCGGGCTCGGACTGGCAGTCATGGCGCTGGTGGCTATTGTTCATTTCTATCTCGTCAAAGGTCATGCGTGGTCGATGCGTTTGGAGGGGCTGGGCGAGTTGGCTCATCCTATTTTGGGTGCGTATGCGATCGGCGTGGCTGGCATTTGGATGCTGCACTGGGTGCCTCAAGGGCGTTGGGCGCAAGTGCTTTGGTTGGTAGCGCTTGGGTTGCTGGGCAGCTTTGTGGTCATGACCCAAAGCCGTGGCGCGGCCTTGGCGCTGTTGCTGACTGTTCTGTCCATGCCAATTTGGCGCCGTGATCGGCGCACTGTGGTGATTGCTGCCCTTGCATTGGTTGGGGCCGCGGTGGTGTTCTGGTGGATGCAGGCGTTGATGCTTTCGCGCGGTTCTTCGTATCGGCCGGAACTGTTTATGGCTAGCCTGCACATGATCGAAGCGCACCCATGGCTTGGCTTGGGATTTGAGGCGTCGTTTAACGTAAAGACCCTTGGGTTGACCTTTGATCATTCACACAATCTGTTTACCAGTGTGGCCATCAGTCTAGGGCTGCCTGGCTTGTTGCTGTGGTGCGTTGCCTGGTTTTCGGTGGTGATTTATGGCTGGCGCGCCCGGGAGACGCTGTTGGGTCAGGCCGTCATAGGTATGTGGGTGTTTTCGACGCTGGCCATGCAGTTTGATGCGGCCAGCCTGCTGGACACCCCGCGTGCAGAATGGTTTATCACCTGGCTACCGATTGCCGTGGCGACTCTTTTGTCGTTCAAGCCGGCGTGTCGTGAAGCCTGTGATAAAATTTCGCGTTTTCCTTAAATCAGTGAGCTCTACGATGAGTGATTCACCGTCCGAAGCGGCACAGAGTTCAAGCCTGAAAGTCTACTTCCGGCTTTTGAGTTATGTGAAGCCTTACATCGGCCTTTTCCTGCTGAGTATTGTCGGCTTCCTTATTTTCGCTTCGACCCAACCCATGCTGGGCTACATCCTCAAGTATTTCGTCGATGGCCTGTCCAATCCCGACGCGGTGTTGTTCCCAAGCGTGCCTTACCTGCGTGATTTGCGCTTGTTACAGGCCGTGCCGCTGCTGATCGTATTGATTGCAGCCTGGCAGGGACTGGGCTCTTTCTTGGGTAACTATTTCCTGGCCAAAGTGTCGCTGGGGCTGGTCCACGACCTTCGTGTGCAGCTGTTTAACAACTTGCTGGTACTGCCTAACCGTTACTTTGATAAGCACAACACGGGTCGTCTGATCTCGCGCATCACCTTCAACGTGACCATGGTCACTGGCGCCGCGACTGATGCGATCAAGGTCGTGATTCGCGAAGGCATGACCGTGGTGTTCCTGTTTGCGTCTTTGCTGTGGATGAACTGGCGCCTCACGCTGGTGATGATCGCCATCCTGCCGTTGATCGCGGTCATGGTGAGCACGGCCAGTAAAAAATTTCGCAAACAAAGTAAGAAAATTCAGGCGGCCATGGGCGATGTGACCCACGTGGCCTCCGAGACCATTCAGGGGTATCGAGTGGTTCGCAGTTTCGGCGGCGAAACGTATGAGCGTGAGCGTTTTCTGAATGCCAGCCAGAGCAACACCGACAAGCAACTGCGCATGACCCGCACCGGGGCGATCTATACCCCGATGCTGCAATTGGTCATCTACGTGGCCATGGGCATTTTGATGTTCCTGGTGCTGTACCTGCGCGGCGATGCGTCGGCGGGCGACATGATTGCCTACATCACCCTGGCGGGCTTGCTGCCCAAGCCGATTCGCCAGCTGTCTGAAGTCAGCTCCACGATCCAGAAGGGCGTGGCGGGTGCCGAAAGCATCTTTGAGCAACTCGACGAACCACAAGAAGTCGACACTGGCACCGTTGAGCGTGACCACGTTAGCGGTCGCCTTGAAGTGCGCCATCTGAACTTCACCTACCCGGACACTGACCGTCAGGTGCTCAAGGACGTGACGTTCTCGGTTGAGCCGGGGCAGATGGTGGCACTCGTTGGGCGTTCCGGCAGCGGCAAATCGACGCTGGCGAACCTGATACCGCGCTTCTATCACCATACCTCGGGCGAAATTCTGCTCGATGGGGTTGAGATCGAAGACTATCGCTTGCTCAACCTGCGCCGTCATATCGCGCAAGTGACACAGAACGTGACCTTGTTTAGCGACACCGTCGCCAACAACATTGCCTACGGTGATCTGGCCGGTGCACCGAGTGCCGATATCGAGAAAGCTGCGCGTGATGCCTACGCCATGGACTTTATCGAGCAACTGCCACAAGGCCTGGACACTCAGGTGGGCGAGAATGGTGTGCTGTTGTCCGGTGGTCAGCGTCAGCGCCTCGCAATTGCACGCGCCTTGCTCAAGAACGCGCCGTTACTGATCCTTGATGAGGCGACTTCAGCACTCGACACTGAGTCTGAGCGTCATATCCAGGCCGCTCTTGACCATGTGATGCAAGGCCGCACCACGCTGGTGATTGCGCACCGCCTTTCGACCATCGAAAAAGCCGACATGATTCTGGTCATGGACCAGGGCCAGATCGTTGAGCGTGGTACCCACAGTGAGTTGCTGGCTCAAAACGGTTACTACGCCCGCCTGCATTCGATGGGTCTTGATGCCCCGCTGTCTTCTGGCGACATCGCCTGATAACGCGCAGGAGACGGCTTTGGCCGTCTCCTGCGTTTACCTGCGTGTACCGTGCGCCGGGTTATGTAAGCCATCTCTGATTCTCATTCCTGCGATTAACGCCGTGAACTGACCTGCGTTCACCCTGTGTTAATATCGCGCCCCTGTTCATTTTGTATGTGGGTTCTCCATGAAGTTGTCCATGCCGCGATTCGATCAAGCCCCTGTCTTGGTGGTAGGCGATGTCATGCTCGACCGTTACTGGCATGGCGGAACCTCACGGATTTCCCCTGAGGCGCCAGTGCCGGTAGTCAAGGTCGAGCAAATTGAAGACCGTCCGGGCGGTGCAGCCAACGTCGCACTGAACATCGCAGCCCTTGGCGCGCCAGCTTCGCTGGTGGGTGTCACTGGCGATGATGAGGCTGCTGACAGTCTGGCCAATAGCTTGAAAGGTGCGGGTGTACGCGCAATTTTCCAGCGCATCGCGCACCAGCCCACCATCGTCAAACTGCGGGTCATGAGCCGTCACCAGCAACTGCTGCGTATCGACTTTGAAGAACCGTTTACGACTGACGCTTTGGCGTTGGGCGCGGAAGTCGATAGCTTGCTCGACGGCATCAAAGTGCTGGTGCTGTCTGATTACGGCAAAGGTGCTCTAAAAAATCACCAGGTATTGATCCAGGCCGCTCGCGCCCGGGGCATTCCAGTGCTGGCTGATCCTAAAGGCAAAGACTTTTCGATTTACCGGGGTGCGAGTCTGATCACACCGAACCTCAGCGAGTTCGAGACCATTGTCGGTGGCTGCACCGACGAGGCTGACCTGGTGGCCAAAGGCGCCAAGTTGATGGACGATCTTGAGCTGGGAGCTTTGCTGGTCACCCGTGGTGAACACGGCATGACCTTGTTGCGCCCGGGCTTTGCGGCCATGCACTTGCCTGCTCGCGCCCGTGAAGTATTTGACGTTACCGGTGCTGGCGATACGGTCATTTCGACCTTGGCCGCAGCCATTGCTGCCGGTGAAGAACTGCCGCACGCCGTGGCCTTGGCCAATTTGGCAGCCGGTATTGTGGTGGGCAAGTTGGGTACGGCGGCCATCAGCGCCCCGGAACTGCGCCGGGCCATCCAGCGTTCGGAAGGCTCCGAGCGGGGCGTATTGACCCTTGATCAACTGTTGCTGGCCATTGACGATGCACGGGCTCACAACGAGAAAATCGTCTTCACCAATGGTTGCTTCGACATCTTGCATGCCGGGCACGTGACTTACCTAGAGCAGGCGCGGGCGCAGGGTGATCGTCTGATCGTCGCGGTCAACGATGACGCCTCTGTAAGCCGTCTTAAAGGGCCGGGTCGGCCGATCAACAGCGTTGACCGGCGCATGGCTGTATTGGCGGGTCTGGGCGCTGTGGACTGGGTTATCAGCTTCCCGGAAGGCACCCCGGAAAACTTGCTGGCCCAGGTCAAGCCAGACGTGCTGGTCAAAGGCGGCGATTACGGCATCGACCAAGTGGTCGGCGCCGACATCGTGGCCTCGTATGGCGGGACGGTAAAAGTGTTGGGGCTGGTTGAAAACAGCTCAACCACGGCGATCGTTGAAAAAATCCGCGGCCAGTAAAGGCATTGCCCTCACTGTAGAAACCGGTACATCCTTTACACATCTGACCGG
>NZ_ALJC01000117.1 GCF_000282975.1 Pseudomonas psychrophila HA-4 | reverse complement strand
GGGTGGGGGGGCTTTTGATCTTGACGGTGCTTGTGATGCCCAACCTCTCAATCCAGCTTCTTCAAGCTTTAAAACCCTGGCGCAACGCCAAGGCTTGGCACGTCGCCCTTTCCGGTGGACTTGATTCAACCGTCCTGCTGCACCTTCTCGTACAACTTCGCCAAACCCACTCGCTTCCTCCGCTGACCGCTGTGCATGTGCATCATGGCCTACAGGCGGTTGCTGACGCGTGGCCGGCCCATTGCCAGGCGCTCTGTGATGCGCTGAGCGTCCCGTTGCAGGTGTTTCATGTTCAGGTGCGGGCAGGCGCAAGCCTTGAGGGTGCCGCACGGGATGCGCGCTACCAGGCGTTCGTCGCGGTCACTCAGGCGCAAGAAGTGCTACTCACGGGCCAGCACCGCGACGATCAGGCAGAAACCTTGCTGTTTCGCCTGCTGCGTGGAGCTGGGGTCAGCGGTCTGGCGGGCATGCCGCATCAGCGAACGTTAGGCGAGGGGCATCTGTGTCGTCCCTTGCTGGACGTTTCTCGGGCTGAGCTTGAGGCGTATGCACGCGCAAATGCATTGACCTGGGTTGAAGATCCATCCAACACGCAGACAGATTTTTCGCGTAACTATTTGCGCCATGAAATCTTTCCAGCGCTGACCAATCGCTGGCCGCAAGCGACTGCGAGCATGGCACGTAGCGCGGCGCATTGTGCTGAGGCGCAAGGTTTACTTGATGAGTTGGCGCAACAAGATCTGGCTGGGGGCAACTCATATTCTGAGCTTTCCTGGCTTGGGTTGCCTTCTTTGGAGCTTGCCCCGATCGCTGGGCTTTCTGCGGCGCGTCAACGCAATGCCTTGCGGTATTGGCTGGCAGCCTTCAGTCGTCTTCCAGACACCGACCATTGGGCGGGCTGGAATGCCCTGCGTGATGCCCGTGATGATGCACAGCCGGTCTGGAAATTAGCCGAGGGCGAATTGCATCGTGCAGGTGGCCGTATCTGGTGGCTATGGGGTGACTGGTTGCGTCAGCCTGTTGCGCCCTTACTGTGGGAGCGTCCGGATTTGCCATTGCAACTGCCGGGTAATGGTTGGTTACGTTTACTGGGAGATATTCCCGATGGCCCCCTGCGCGTGAGCTATCGTAAAGGAGGCGAGGTGATGGAGGTGGCACAGCGTGGTCATCGTGATCTCAAACGCTTGCTTAACGAACGGGGGGTGCCCGTCTTCGTGCGTGGCAGATTGCCGCTGTTGGTGTGCAGTGAGCAGTTATTGGCGGTGGCAAACCTCAATGGACTGGACCGCGACCCCCGTGGGCGTTGGCAATTGCAGTGGTTGCCAACTTCGCGAGATCAAGGTTTGAGCTGAAAGGGGCTTTCCGGTAGACTACGCTCCCTTCTTGATACAACTTCTGTAGATTCACCAGAATTGCAGATGTTGCCGATTACCAAGCAGTCTTTGCTGGGCGATTTTAAAAAAATGTGTGGCTTGTATCGAACCGTTGGTTTCCTTCGGTCTGTTTCAATGCAGCAGTTTTTCGAAAGGTGCACTGTGACTAATGCTGGTGATTGGGGGCTTCGGCCTTCCTTCGCTCTCCCCGGCGGCTCTGACCGCTTTAACGCAGACTTCTAGGGTTTTTCATGACGCGCTACATCTTCGTCACGGGCGGTGTTGTTTCTTCATTGGGGAAAGGCATTGCCTCGGCTTCATTGGCAGCCATCCTGGAGGCGCGGGGACTTAAGGTCACCATGCTGAAGCTGGACCCCTACATCAACGTTGATCCGGGCACCATGAGCCCGTTCCAGCACGGTGAAGTGTTCGTCACTCACGACGGCGCCGAGACCGACCTGGACTTGGGTCACTACGAGCGGTTTATCCGCACGACCATGACCCAGAACAACAACTTCACCACGGGCCGCGTTTACGAACACGTCCTGCGCAAGGAGCGCCGTGGTGATTACCTGGGTGCAACCATCCAGGTGATTCCGCACATCACCGACGAAATCAAACGTCGGATCATCAAGGGCGCCGGCGATGCCGACGTAGCGATGGTTGAGATTGGCGGCACTGTGGGTGACATTGAGTCCCAACCGTTCCTCGAGGCTATCCGTCAGTTGCGCATCGAAGTGGGCGCCAAACGCGCCATGCTGATGCACCTGACTCTGGTTCCGTACATCGCCACTGCTGGCGAAACGAAAACCAAACCAACGCAACACTCGGTTAAAGAATTGCGCTCCATCGGCCTGCAGCCAGACGTTCTGATCTGCCGTTCCGATCACCACGTTGATGTTTCCTCGCGTCGCAAGATCGCGCTGTTCACGAACGTTGAAGAGCGTGCAGTGATTTCGCTGGAAGACGCCGACACCATCTATAAGATCCCGGGCATGCTGCACGCTCAGGGTCTGGATGATTTCGTCGTTGAGCGTTTTGGGTTGCAATGCAACAGCGCCGACCTGTCCGAATGGGACAAAGTGGTCGACGCCAAGCTCAACCCGGAGCACGAAGTCACCATCGCCATGGTTGGCAAGTACATGGAGCTGTTGGATGCGTACAAGTCGCTGATCGAAGCGATGAGCCACGCTGGTATTTCCAACCGTACCAAGGTCAACCTGCGTTATATCGATTCGGAAGACATCGAAAACAAAGGCACTGAATTGCTTGAAGGCGCTGATGCCATTCTGGTTCCGGGCGGCTTCGGTCTGCGCGGCGTAGAAGGCAAAATCACCGCAGTTCAATATGCACGCGAAAACAAAGTGCCTTACTTGGGTATCTGCCTGGGCATGCAAGTGGCGGTGATCGAGTTCGCACGTAACGTGCTGGGCTGGAAAGACGCTAACTCCACCGAGTTCGATCGCAGCAGCGGCCACCCGGTTGTGGGCCTGATCACTGAGTGGGAAGACGCCACCGGTGCAGTCGAAACCCGTACAGAAACCTCGGATCTGGGCGGCACCATGCGTCTGGGTGCGCAGGATTGTCAGCTTGAAGCCGGTTCCCTGGTTCACGATTGCTATGCCAAAGACGTCATTGTTGAGCGTCACCGTCATCGCTATGAAGTGAACAACAACCTGCTGCCGCAACTGATCGAAGCGGGCCTGAAAGTGACCGGTCGTTCCGGTGACGGCGCGCTGGTAGAAGTGGTTGAAGCGCCGGATCATCCTTGGTTCGTTGCTTGCCAGTTCCACCCGGAGTTCACCTCGACTCCACGTGATGGTCATCCACTGTTCACCGGTTTCGTCAAAGCGGCACTGGCGCAACACGAGAAGAAGGCATAAACAGCATGGCGCAAAAGATTATCCGTGTAGGCAATATCGAAATTGCCAACGACAAGCCAATGGTCTTGTTCGGTGGCATGAACGTGCTCGAAAGCCGTGATATGGCCATGCAGGTGTGCGAAGAGTACGTACGTGTTACTGAAAAGCTCGGTATTCCTTACGTCTTTAAGGCTAGTTTCGACAAGGCCAACCGTTCATCTGTCAGCTCTTACCGTGGCCCAGGCCTCGAAGAGGGCATGCGGATTTTCCAAGACATCAAGCAAGCTTTTGGTGTACCGGTGATTACCGACGTCCACGAGCCCGCGCAAGCAGCCGTGGTCGCAGAAGTCTGCGACATCATTCAACTGCCGGCTTTTTTGTCGCGTCAGACCGACCTGGTAGTGGCCATGGCCAAGACTGGTGCTGTGATCAACATCAAAAAAGCCCAATTCCTCGCACCCCAGGAAATGAAACACATCCTGAGCAAATGCGAAGAAGCGGGCAATGATCAGTTGATCCTCTGTGAGCGTGGTTCCAGCTTTGGCTACAACAACCTTGTAGTCGACATGCTGGGCTTCGGCATCATGAAGCAATTTGAATACCCGGTATTTTTCGACGTGACTCACGCGCTGCAAATGCCCGGTGGTCGTGCCGATTCGGCCGGTGGTCGTCGTGCCCAAGTGACGGATCTGGCCAAGGCTGGCATCAGCCAAAGCCTGGCCGGTTTGTTCCTTGAAGCGCACCCGGATCCGGACAATGCCAAATGCGACGGCCCTTGTGCCTTGCGTCTGGATAAGCTGGAGCCTTTCTTGGCTCAGCTTAAGTCGTTGGATGAGTTGGTTAAAAGTTTTCCGACAATAGAAACCGCGTAACACTCGGTTCTCCGGTAAAGTACCGCACGATTTCTCGGGCCCTCAGGGCCCGAGCTTTATCGTCCGCAAGGCTGCCCGTTATTTGACCCTTGCCGGCGATGACAAAATTTCCCTCAGCTGCGTCGTTTTCGTCAACTTTGGAGTGTTTACAACAATGGCAAAAATCGTCGACATCAAAGGTCGTGAAGTTCTCGACTCCCGTGGTAACCCCACTGTGGAAGCCGACGTGCTTCTCGACAACGGCATCATCGGCAGTGCTTGCGCTCCGTCCGGTGCTTCCACCGGCTCGCGCGAAGCGTTGGAGCTGCGTGATGGCGACAAAAGCCGTTACCTTGGCAAAGGCGTTCTGAAGGCTGTTGCCAACATCAATGGCCCGATTCGCGATTTGCTGCTGGGTAAAGACCCGGTTGATCAAAAAGCGCTGGACCACGCGATGATCGCGCTGGACGGCACTGAAAACAAAGGTTCCTTGGGCGCTAATGCGATCCTCGCTGTGTCCTTGGCAGCTGCCAAGGCGGCAGCTCAGGACCAAGACCTGCCGCTGTACGCGCACATCGCCAACCTGAACGGCACCCCGGGTTTTTACTCGATGCCGGTTCCGATGATGAACATCATCAACGGTGGCGAACACGCTGATAACAACGTCGATATCCAGGAGTTTATGGTCCAGCCGGTTGGCGCCAAGACCTTCTCCGACGCGCTGCGTATGGGCACCGAAATCTTCCATCACCTCAAAGCTGTGTTGAAGGCCCGTGGCCTGAATACCGCCGTGGGCGACGAAGGTGGTTTCGCACCTAACTTGGCGTCCAACGAAGATGCACTGAAAGTGATCTCCGAAGCGATTGCCAACGCCGGTTACACCTTGGGTACTGACGTGACCCTGGCACTGGACTGCGCGGCCAGCGAATTCTACGAAGATGGCAAGTACAATCTGTCCGGCGAAGGCCAAGTGTTCAGCTCCGAAGGTTTCGCCGAGTACCTGAAAGGTCTGACTCAGCGTTATCCGATCATCTCCATTGAGGACGGTCTGGACGAGTCTGACTGGGATGGCTGGAAAATCCTGACCGACAAAATCGGTGAGAAGGTTCAGTTGGTAGGCGACGACTTGTTCGTGACCAACACCAAGATCCTGAAAGAAGGCATCGATAAAAATATCGCCAACTCGATCCTGATCAAGTTCAACCAGATCGGTACCCTGACCGAAACGCTGGAAGCCATTCAAATGGCCAAAGCTGCCGGTTACACCGCTGTGATCTCGCACCGCTCCGGCGAAACCGAAGATTCCACTATCGCCGATCTGGCTGTGGGCACTTCGGCTGGCCAGATCAAGACCGGCTCCCTGTGCCGTTCTGACCGTGTTTCCAAGTACAACCAATTGCTGCGTATCGAAGAGCAACTGGGTGCAAAAGCCAAGTACAACGGTCGCAGTGAGTTCCGCGGCTAAGCAGTTGGTGGTAAAAAGACTACAGATAGCGTCAGAAAATTCGCCATCGCGAGTCTTTTGACACTAATCTGATGCTTATTAAGTACAAGCCTGGTTCTTCCAGGCTTTGTACTGTTAATTGTTTACGTTTGTCGGCATGGCTGTCTTTTTACTGGATACCTGATATTCGATGCGCAGTCCCAATTGGTTGTTCCTCATTTTGCTCTTGCTTCTGGCTGGCCTGCAGTATCGCCTGTGGGTGGGGAATGGGAGTTTGGCGCAGGTAACCGACCTGACCCAGCAAATCGCTGATCAACGTGCTGAAAACGAAGTGTTGTTGGAGCGTAACCGCGTGCTAGATGCGGAAGTGCTTGAGTTGAAAAAAGGCATGGAGACTGTTGAAGAACGTGCTCGCCATGAGTTGGGCATGGTGAAAGAGGGCGAAACCCTCTACCAGTTGGCCCAATGAGCTATACATCAGCGGCCTTCTGGGCCGTGATTCCTGCCGCGGGCGTGGGTGCCCGTATGGCCGCGGACCGTCCCAAGCAGTATTTGCAGTTGGGCGGGCGCAGTATTCTTGAACACAGCCTTGGTTGTTTCCTTGATCACCCAGGCCTTAAAGGGCTGGTGGTCAGTCTGGCATTTGATGATCCCTTCTGGCCGTCCTTACAGTGTGCTAACGACCCGCGTATTGCTCGGGTAGACGGTGGTCGTGAGCGTGCTGATTCAGTGTTGAACGCTTTGTTGTACCTGCATGCGCAGGGTGCTGGCGATGACGACTGGGTGTTGGTGCACGATGCGGCGCGGCCCAATCTGTCTCGTGAGGATCTGGACAAGCTGCTCAGTGAGTTGGCGGGCGACCCGGTGGGTGGTTTGCTGGCAGTACCGGCTCGCGACACACTCAAGCGTGTGGACAAAAATGGTCGTGCGGTCGAAACCGTAGATCGTAGCTTGATATGGCAGGCCTATACGCCGCAGATGTTCCGACTGGGTGCACTGCATCGCGCTTTGGCTGACAGTCTGGTGGCGGACGCGACCATTACGGATGAATCGTCCGCAATGGAGTGGGCCGGTTTGGCCCCCCGCCTGATCGAAGGCCGCTCGGACAACATCAAAGTCACTCGACCCGAAGACCTTGAGTGGCTGCGGTTGCGCTGGGTTAATCGCTGAGCTCCTACAGGTTTCAGGACACCAAATACTCTTCGCGCATGGCTAAACCTGCCTTCAGGTAATCCACCAGCTTTCTGACTTTGGGCGATAAATGCCGTTGCTGCGGGTACAGCCCCCAGACGGCAGTGTTGGGTGGTTGATGCGCGTCGAGCAGTGACACTAAAGCGCCGGTCTTTAGATGCTCCAGTACGTAATAGTCCGGTAGCTGACACAAGCCAACACCTTGCAGTGCCGCGTCCAGCACCGCTTGCCCACTATTGCAGCGCCAATTGCCTTGTACGCGCTGCGAAAATTCTCGTCCATCCTGCTCCAGTTGCCAGATGTCCGAACTGCCAATCAGGCAGTTGTGGCGACTCAATTCCGACAAGCTGTGGGGGCGTCCGTAATGTTCCAGATAAGACGGCGACGCGCACAGGTACATGCGCCGGGGCGCTAGGCGGGTTGCAACCAGCCTTGAATCCTGTAGTCGGCCGAGCCGAATCGCCAGATCAAGGCTTTCGTGCACCAAGTCTAAGGGCCGATTGCTCAGCTCAATGTCGACCCGTAATTGTGGGTATAACGCCATAAAACGCGTGACCAGCGGCACTATAAAACGCTCGCCGTAGGCCACTGCGCAGGTCATGCGCAGCATGCCCTTGGGTTCGCTGGTCAAGTCGCCGATTGCCCGCAGGGCTTCTTCGCGACCGTCCTGCAAGCGCTGGCAATGTTGCAAAAAGGTTTGCCCCGCTTCAGTCAGCGTCACCCTTCGGGTACTGCGGTAGAACAGGCGAGTTTGCAGGCGCTCTTCAAGACGGGCTACTTGGCGGCTGATGTGTGAAGACGATACCCCGAGGCTTTCGGCCGCAGCCGTGAACTGAGCACATTCGGCCACGGCCACAAATTCGTCTATACCTTCCCAGCGGTTCTCGTTCACGATTGATTGTCCCTATGGAGCAATAATGTTTTGCTTTTGTCTGGATTATTAATCACTCAGCGCTGATTTACACTCAGCGTCTTGTTTTTACTTTGTTGGAGACGATGGATGATCAAGTCACGTGCTGCCGTAGCATTCGAGGCCAAAAAGCCGCTGGAAATCGTAGAAGTAGACGTTGCCATGCCCAAGGCGGGCGAAGTGCTGTTGCGTGTCGTGGCTTCGGGTGTTTGCCACACCGACGCCTACACCTTGTCGGGCGCGGATCCGGAAGGCATCTTTCCATCGATTCTGGGCCACGAAGGGGGCGCAATCGTTGAGGCTATCGGCGAAGGCGTGACCTCAGTTGCCGTGGGTGACCATGTGATCCCGCTGTACACCCCGGAATGCCGTCAGTGCAAATTCTGCCTGTCGGGCAAGACCAACTTGTGTCAGGCGATTCGCTCTACCCAGGGCAAGGGCTTGATGCCAGACGGAACAACGCGCTTCTCCTACAAAGGTCAGCCAATTTTCCATTACATGGGGACTTCGACCTTCTCCGAGTACACCGTGCTCCCAGAAATCTCCGTTGCCAAGATTCAGAAAGAAGCGCCGCTAGAAAAAGTCTGCCTGCTGGGTTGCGGCGTGACCACCGGCATCGGCGCAGTGCTCAACACCGCCAAGGTCAAGCCGGGTGACACTGTGGCTATCTTTGGTTTGGGCGGCATTGGCCTGTCGGCAGTAATCGGCGCTGTAAAAGCCAAGGCGGCGCGGATTATTGCTATCGACATCAACCCGGCCAAGTTTGAAATCGCCAAGCAACTGGGCGCGACAGACTGCGTAAATCCGAAAGACTTTGATCGCCCGATTCAAGACGTGATCGTCGACATGACTGACGGCGGTGTTGATTTTTCTTTCGAGTGCATCGGCAATGTGCAGTTGATGCGTGCGGCGCTGGAGTGCTGCCATAAAGGGTGGGGCGAGTCTGTAATCATCGGCGTTGCCGGTGCCGGCCAGGAAATATCCACCCGTCCATTCCAATTGGTTACCGGTCGCGTCTGGCGCGGTTCGGCGTTCGGTGGTGTGCGCGGTCGTACTGAGCTGCCAAGCTATGTCGACATGGCGCAAACCGGCGAGATTCCGCTGGATACGTTCATCACTCACACGATGGGCCTGGAAGACATCAACAAAGCATTTGACCTGATGCACGAAGGCAAAAGCATCCGCACTGTCATCCACTTCTGACGAATAGCTACACGTTGCAAGCCTCAAGCTGCAAGCGGGATTCACTTGCTTTCACTTGCGGCTTGAAACTTGCCGCTTGGAGCTGCCCCTAATGCCCTTAACAAATATTTCCTGCCAGAAGAGCTTCGGCGGCTGGCATAAGCGTTATTCGCATCGCTCTGACGTGCTGGGCTGTGACATGGTGTTTGCCGTGTATCTGCCGCCGCAGGCCGAACAGGGCGCAAAGCTGCCCGTGCTGTACTGGTTGTCCGGGTTGACCTGCACCGATGAGAACTTCATGCACAAGGCTGGCGCCATGAAGATGGCCGCCGAGTTGGGCCTGATTATTGTGTGCCCGGACACCAGCCCGCGTGGCGAGGGTGTACCGGATGATCCGAATGCTGCCTGGGATTTTGGTCTGGGCGCAGGTTTTTACCTGAACGCGATCCAGCAACCTTGGGCTCAACATTACCGTATGCACGATTATGTGGTGCAGGAGCTTCCTGCCTTGGTCGAAGCGCATTTCCCCGCGTCGCAGAAGCGCGGGATCAGCGGCCATTCCATGGGCGGGCACGGCGCACTGGTGTGTGCCTTGCGTAATCCTGGGCGTTATCAGTCGGTGTCAGCCTTTGCACCGATCAGCAACCCGATGGATTGCCCTTGGGGCCAAAAGGCGTTCTCCCATTATTTGGGCGAAGAACGTGCGCGCTGGCGCGAATGGGATGCGTGCGTGTTGATCAGTGAGGCCCGTGAAAAGCTGCCATTGCTGGTGGACCAAGGTGACAGGGACGACTTTTTAGCCGTTCAGCTCAAGCCTGAAGCCCTGCAACAAGCGGCCAAGTTGGCCGATCACCCGCTTACCTTGCGTCTGCAACCGGGCTATGACCATAGCTATTTCTTCATCGCTAGCTTTATAGATGATCACTTGCGTCATCACGCGCACGCACTAAGCGCATAGGGTCTAGTCCCGTTTCATTGCAAGCCGCGTCGCGGATGCAATGAAGCGGGAACAGACCCTAATAGCGGCCAAAGTAGGTAGAATCACGCCCTGACTTAATCGGGGCGTTTTTTTATGCGTATTGGCCACGGCTATGATGTGCACTGTTTTGCTGAAGGCGATTTTATAACCCTGGGCGGCGTGCGTATTGCCCATAAATTCGGGCTGTTGGCCCACTCTGATGGCGATGTGCTTTTGCACGCGCTCAGCGATGCATTGCTGGGCGCGGCGGCGATGGGCGACATCGGCAAACATTTTCCGGACACCGACCCGCAGTTCAAAGGCGCAGATAGCCGCGTCTTGTTGCGCCATGTAGTGGGTCTGATCCATGCCAAGGGCTGGAAGGTCGGCAATGTCGACAACACCATCATTGCTCAGGCGCCGAAAATGGCGCCGCACATCGAAACGATGCGTGCGCTGATAGCGTCGGATCTTGAGGTTGATTTGGATCAGGTAAACGTAAAAGCCACCACCACTGAAAAGCTCGGTTTCGTGGGCCGTGAAGAAGGCATCGCGGTTCACTCCATTGCGTTGTTGGTTCGCGCATGAACGAGCGTGATCTGCTGGGGCCGACCGCTTACGGCGAGCCATTGGGCTCTGCGGTGCTCAAGGCCTCGGCCGAAGATTTTCAAGTCGACGAAGTGCTTGATATTCCGTTGTCAGGCGATGGCGAGCATCTTTGGCTGTGGGTCGAAAAGCGTGGTCTGAACACCGAAGAAGCTGCGCGGCGTATTGCCAAGGCCGCAGGTGTGCCGTTGCGTACGGTCAGTTATGCAGGCCTGAAAGACCGCCAGGCGCTGACCCGTCAATGGTTCAGTGTGCAACTGCCGGGTAAGGCCGACCCTGACCTGTCGGGTGCTGAAAATGACACGCTTAAAATCCTCAAGACATCCCGACACAAGCGCAAACTGCAACGCGGTGCCCACGCGGCCAACGGTTTCACGTTGCGTCTAACGCAATTGGCCGCAGACAAAGACGCGTTGCAACAGCGTCTGGAACTGATCGCCAAGCTGGGTGTGCCAAACTATTTCGGCACGCAGCGTTTTGGCTGGCAGGGCGGCAATTTGGGCGAAGCTCGCGATTACGCGGCACGTAAAGCGCTGCCTGAACAGCGCAATGTGCGTTCGCGCCTGCTGTCTACCGCGCGCAGCTACCTGTTCAACCAAGTATTGGCGGCTCGGGTGGCCGATGGTTCTTGGCAGCGCGCACAGGTGGGCGATTTGTTGGCATTCACCGACAGCCGCAGCTTTTTCCCGGCGGGCGAGGCAGAGTGCAGCGACCCGCGTTTGGCTATCCTTGATCTTCACCCCACCGGCCCGCAGTGGGGTGAGGGTGAATCACCGACCACCGGTGCAACGCAGGTTCTGGAACAGTCGATTGCCGAACGCGAAGCCGATTTGCGCGACTGGTTGGTGCGGGCTGGAATGAGCCATGAGCGACGCATCCTGCGGCTGCCCATTGGCCGATTGACGTGGCATTATCCGCAACCAGATATTCTGCAACTGGAATTTGTACTGCCGGCCGGATGCTTCGCCACTGTTCTGGTGCGCGAACTTGTTGATCTGGTGTCTTTGGGTCAAACGGACAGCCTATGCGTATTCTGATTTCAAACGATGACGGGGTCACCGCTCCGGGGATTGCCGCGCTTTATGGCGCATTGGCTGATTACTGCGAATGCGTGGTGATTGCCCCCGAGCAAGACAAAAGTGGCGCAAGCAGTTCGCTGACGCTAGATCGTCCCCTGCATCCGCACACCTTGGCCAATGGCTTCATCAGCATTAATGGCACGCCGACCGATTGCGTGCATCTGGGCCTTAATGGCTTGTTGGCACAGCAGCCGGACATGGTGGTCTCAGGGATCAATCTGGGCGCCAACCTGGGTGATGACGTGCTCTATTCGGGCACAGTGGCGGCGGCGCTCGAAGGGCGCTTTCTGGAGCACCCTTCGTTTGCTTTTTCGCTGGTGTCGCGTCAGGTCGATAACCTGCCGACCGCTGCGTATTTTGCTCGTAAGTTGGTCGAGGCCCACCCTTTGCTCGATCTGCCGCCGCGCACGGTGCTCAACATTAATATTCCTAACTTGCCGCTTGAGAAAATCCGTGGAATTCAGCTGACCCGTTTGGGACACCGCGCGCGCGCGGCGGCCCCGGTTCGGGTTGTTGATCCTCGCGGCAAGGCCGGTTATTGGATTGCGGCGGCTGGCGATGCTGAAGACGGCGGACCGGGCACCGATTTCCATGCGGTGATGCAAGGCTATGTGTCGATCACGCCCTTGCAACTGGATCGCACCTTCAGCGATGCGTTTAAAAGCCTTGATGGTTGGCTGGAGGGCTTGGGCTGATGGCGCGCGAGCAGGATGGCCTGATGCATCGCGGCATTGGCATGACCTCTGAACGTACACGCGAGCGCCTTATTCAGCGCCTGCGTGAAGAGGGCATCGTTAACCAGAACGTGCTTGAAGTCATTCGTCGCACACCCCGACACCTGTTTGTTGACGAAGCCCTAGCACACCGGGCTTACGAAGACACAGCTCTGCCGATTGGTAACAATCAGACCATCTCCCAGCCTTATATGGTGGCGCGCATGAGCGAGCTGCTGCTGGAGGATGGGCCGCTAGATAAGGTGATGGAGATCGGTACCGGCTCGGGTTATCAGACGGCTGTGCTGTCGCAACTCGTTGAGCGGATCTTCTCGGTTGAGCGAATTAAGGTGTTGCAAGATCGGGCCAAAGAGCGGCTGCTCGAACTCAACCTGCGCAACCTGGTCTTCCGCTGGGGTGATGGCTGGGAGGGCTGGCCAGCACTGGCACCTTACAACGGTATTATCGTGACCGCTGTAGCGACGGATGTGCCCCAGGCATTGCTTGATCAACTGGCGCCCGGCGGCCGGCTGGTGATTCCAGTCGGTGCGGGTGATGTTCAACAGCTGATGCTAATCGTGCGTGAAGATCACGGTTTTGCCCGGCGGGTGATTGGCAATGTGCGCTTTGTGCCGCTGCTCAATGGGCCGCTGGCCTGAATCTTTAGATCGGCCCGGATGAATTATAAGACCGGGTTCGGGTCATAAAGCCCAGCGGGCAGGCCCTGCCTAGCATGTGTTTAACGTTAAACAATTCGTTTATGAGTTGGCTTTGCGATCTGTAAAGCTGCGCAGGCCAGTTATACTTGCGCCCATAAAGGGCCATTACTGGCGTTTTAATTTTTTAGCCATCTTCAAAGGGAGCGGCGGGTGAGTCTCACAGTCATTACGCAGCGTATGGGGACCAAAAGCTATCAGAGACTCGCGGTCGGTCTAGTGTTAAGTGCCGCTCTGGTTTTGCTGGCGGCGTGTTCCAGTGCATCCAAAACGAGTACAAGCACCGGTAGTCGCAGTGGAGTGGCCCAGCGCCCTGCAGTGACTACTGGCCAGTACGTGGTACGACGTGGCGATACCTTGTTTTCAATTGCTTTTCGCTACGGGTGGGACTGGAAAGCCCTGGCTGCACGCAACAAGATCGATGCGCCGTTTACGATCGTTCCAGGCCAGACCATTCGATTTGATGGTCGCGCAGGCACCGTACCCGCAGGAGGCTCGACTACCACCGTCGTGTCGTCCTCGGCAGGCAGCAAGACCACGGTTATCAAGCGTTCTGGCGCCACAACAACCGCGCCGGCAGCACCTGCGCCGTTGCCGGACGGGCCAGCTCCAAAGGGTTGGGGATGGCCGGCTGATGGCATTTTGATAGGTAAATTTTCTTCAAACGGTAGTTTGAATAAAGGTATTGATATTGCCGGAGATTTGGGACAGCCTGTTTTGGCTGCGTCTGATGGGTCAGTCGTATACGCCGGCAGTGGATTGAGGGGCTACGGCGAATTAGTCATCATCAAACACAGCGATACCTACGTCAGCGCCTATGGTCATAACCGCAGGTTGTTGGTTCGGGAGGGGCAGCAGGTCAAGGTCGGACAGACAATTGCCGAAATGGGGTCAACTGGTACAGACCGGGTGAAACTTCACTTTGAAATTCGCCGTCAAGGTAAACCTGTAGATCCACTGCAATTCCTTCCACGCCGTTGATCAGTTACCAGCCTGTTCCTGATGTAGTCAAAAGGAACAGGCTCCAGCGTTGCCAAGGATAAAGGCGATGCTTGAGCTTGAGGTCGAACTCACCAAAGGACTATAACAATGGCTCTCAGTAAAGAAGCGCCGGGGTTTGACATCGACGATGAGGTGCTCCTTATGGACTCCAGCATCGAAAGTGACTTGATGTCAGAAGAAAACGATTCAACCCCTACCACTCGCACCAAGTCAAAAAAAGCACCTGCTTCAAAACAGCACAAGTACATTGACTACACCCGGGCGCTTGATGCGACCCAGCTGTACCTCAATGAAATAGGCTTCTCCCCGTTGCTCTCCCCCGCAGAAGAAGTTCACTATGCGCGCTTGTCGCAGAGTGGAGATCCGGCTGGGCGAAAACGCATGATTGAAAGTAACTTGCGACTGGTGGTGAAAATCGCCCGACGCTACGTCAATCGTGGGCTATCGCTGCTAGACCTGATTGAAGAGGGCAACCTGGGACTGATTCGAGCTGTCGAGAAATTTGATCCGGAACGTGGTTTCCGCTTCTCGACCTACGCTACCTGGTGGATTCGCCAGACGATTGAACGGGCGATCATGAATCAAACCCGTACCATCCGTTTACCGATCCATGTTGTCAAAGAGCTCAACGTCTACCTGCGAGCCGCACGCGAACTCACGCAAAAGCTCGATCACGAACCTTCCCCTGAAGAAATTGCCAATCTGCTTGAAAAGCCTGTCGCAGAGGTCAAGCGTATGCTTGGGCTCAATGAGCGGGTGTCCTCGGTAGACGTTTCTTTAGGACCCGACTCAGACAAAACACTGCTTGATACCTTGACTGATGATCGGCCCACAGACCCTTGTGAGCTGCTTCAGGACGATGATTTATCGCAGAGTATTGATCAATGGCTGTCCGAACTGACAGACAAACAGCGTGAGGTGGTGATTCGCCGTTTCGGGCTGCGGGGTCATGAAAGCAGTACCCTTGAAGATGTTGGGCTGGAGATCGGCCTAACCCGTGAGCGTGTTCGACAGATCCAGGTTGAGGGGCTCAAGCGGCTGCGAGAGATTCTTGAGCGTAATGGCCTGTCGAGTGAGTCATTGTTTCAGTAAACCTAGTTTGCTGACCGAAACCCCGATTTTTCGGTAATGCTGTTCACACAAGTCATAGCGGACCCTGTAGGAGCGAAATTGCTCCTACAGTCGGTCGGACGTAGCGCTTAAGTGAACAATATTGCGAATTTTCGGGGTTTTTTTATGTGCAGCGCTAACGCACAAATGCATGGGCTTGCACGTCAGATGCTGTTGACGAAGCGCGTGCTCAGCGCACGCTCTGGGCCAGTTCTTTTAAATATGTCGGTTGGAAATGTCATGTCACGTACGAAGTTGAGCTTTATCAGCGAGCGGTTGTAAGCCTTTACTTACGTTTTCTGTAAGCCAACAGCGTAAGACGTGGTCAGGAATGACTTTTTCTTACCCTAATTTTTTTATAACTTATTGAAAATTAAAGGTTTCATTGTTTTTCGTGTCACCTTCTCGTAATAAAAATCTATAACTGGTGCGGTTGCAGCAATTTCAGAAGCCTCTAGTATCTTAAGTGTGTCGACGGATCGGCACGGCGCTCAAGGAAGAACGTTAAGGACATTGCAGGACGCAATTCATCAGGATGATGAGAAGGAACAAAAGGGATTAGGGAAAAAATGTGGGCGGGTCAAACCGCCCCTTTTTTTTGCCTGAAAAAAGTGTTTTGGCGCATGGCTCAAGCGTGACCCCGAAGAATTCAACGTAAAACGCCCAAGGCATTAATAGCCTTGGGCGTTTTGCGTTACACACACATGAAAAACCGTCCGGGTGAACCGGTCAGGCTTACAGCGTTGGGTAGTCGATGTAGCCGGCCGGGCCTTTGGAGTAGAAGGTCTCAGGATGCGCTTCATTGAGCGGTGCACCTGCCTTCAAGCGTGCTGGCAGATCAGGGTTGGCGATAAAAGGCACGCCAAACGCGACAGCATCAGCCTTGCCTTCTGCGATCCAGGCGTTGGCGCTTTCGGTCGTGAAGCGCTCGTTGACGATGTATGGACCGCCAAAGGCTGCTTTGAGCTGTGGGCCTAGGCTGTCCGGGCCTTGTGCCTCACGCGAGCAGATAAACGCGATACCGCGCTTACCCAGTTCGCTGGCCACATAGCCAAAGGTTTCAGCCAGGTTCTCATCGCCCATATCGTGCAAGTCGGCACGTGGAGACAAGTGCATGCCAACCCGGCCAGCGCCCCAGACTTCGATGATGGCATCGGTGACTTCAAGCATCAGACGTGCACGGTTCTCGACCGAGCCACCGTACTGATCAGTACGGTGGTTGGTGCTGCTTTGCAGGAACTGATCCAGCAAATAGCCGTTGGCGCCATGAATTTCAACGCCGTCAAAACCTGCTGCCTTGGCGTTCTCGGCACCGGTGCGATACGCATCGATAATGTCTGCGATCTCAGCTGTTTCCAGCGCGCGCGGTACAGGGTAATCAGCTTTTGGACGCACCAGGCTGACGTGGCCTTTGGCTGCAATGGCGCTAGGTGCAACCGGTTCTTCACCGTTCAGGTACAGCGAGTGCGAGATCCGTCCAACGTGCCACAGTTGCAAAGAGATACGGCCACCGGCGGCATGTACAGCCTTGGTGATGTTGGTCCAACCGCGCACTTGCTCGTCGGACCAGATGCCTGGGGTGTCCGGGTAGCCGACGCCCAAAGGGGTTACCGAAGTGGCTTCGCTCAAGATCAGCCCGGCAGACGCGCGCTGAACGTAGTATTCAGCCATCAGCGCGTTTGGAACTCGGCCTTCATCGGCACGGCAGCGGGTTAGCGGCGCCATAATGATGCGGTTAGGCAGTTCGAGATCGCCCAGCTTGATCGGATCAAAAATCGTGGTCATATGCAGCCCTCTCAAGGATCAGTGTGTAGCAGTGGCCAGCACGGTGTTACCGTTCTGGCGAAAAGTAATCAGGGTGACCAGCAGCGCAAGGACTGCCAGTACCGCAGCGGCCAATGGCACGCTGGTGAGGCCCAAACCGTGGGCAATTACACTGCCGCCTACCCAGGCGCCAAGTGCGTTTCCGACATTAAAAGCGCCGATATTCAGCGTGGACACTAGGTTCGGTGCCGCTTTGCCGAAGGTCACAACGTTGATTTGCAGGGCGGGCACCGCGGCAAACGAGGCGGTAGCCCACAGGAACAGCGTGATCTCGGTTGGAATCAGCGCAACGCTGGTCCAACTCAATACGGTCGACACCACCGCCATCGCGATGAAGACGCCGATCAACGTGGCCGACAAACGCTTGTCAGCCAATTTGCCGCCGATGATGTTGCCGAGGGTCAGGCCCAAGCCGATCAGTAGCAACGTCCAGGTCACGCCAGTGGGGGATACGCCGGTCACATCACCGAGCAATGGCGCGACGTAGGTAAACAGGGTGAACATCGATGCAGAAAACAGCGCGGTCATACTCAGCGAGAGCCAAATTCCGGCACCTTTGAGCGCCGCCAATTCGGACCGCATATCGAGTTTTTCCTCGTCACGCTTGGCCGGTAGAAAGCGGATAAGGCCAATTAACCCCACGACACCAATCACCGTTACAGCAAAAAACGTAGAGCGCCATCCTGCGGTCTGGCCCAGAGCAGTACCCAATGGCACGCCGAGCACGTTAGCCAGCGTGAGGCCGGTAAACATCAGTGCGACAGCAGACGCGCGCTTGTTGGCAGGCACCAGACCTGCGGCCACCACCGAGCCAATGCCGAAGAATGCGCCGTGGCACAAGGCTGTGACCACACGGGCAAACATCAGCACGTTGTAATCACTGGCCAGTGCGCAAAGCAGGTTGCCGACAATGAATATGCCCATCAACGCTACAAGAGCGGCCTTGCGCGGCAGCCTGGCCGTGGCCAGCGCCATAAAAGGCGCCCCAATAGCCACGCCCAATGCGTAACCGGTCACCAGCCAGCCAGCGCCGGGGATAGAAACACCCAGATCGGCTGCGACCTCGGGCAACAAGCCCATGATCACAAACTCAGTGGTCCCGATGGCAAAGGCGCTGAGCGCCAGGATGAGTAGCGAGAGAGGCATGGAAATCCTTGTTAAAGCTCTTGGCTCAGTTTTGTGAGGAAGGCCTGGACGGTTTCCTCATTACGTTTAAAGAAGTGCCACTGACCGACCTTTTGGCTGCTGATCAAGCCTGCCCGTTGCAAAGTGGCCAAATGGGCTGAAACAGTGGACTGCGACAGGCCGAAGCGTTGATCGAACTGCCCGGCACAGACGCCGTGCTCAGTGCTGTGATGCTGGTCAGGAAACTCGACCTGCGGATCTTTAAGCAGGCGAATGATTTCTCGGCGTACTGGGTGTGCCAGCGCTTTTATTATTTCGTCGAGGTCGATCGGCATAATGGCAGTGCTCAATGATGTGTAGCGTTATATCGCGATGAGGCGAACTTTAAATCGTAATATCGCGATATACAAATATGATTTTGATCTGAAATCAGTACAAATCGGTATATCGGGTTATAACGATATTTATAGGTTGGGCCGAATAGTGGAGTGCTAAACTGCGCGGCATGAATTATCTCGCACATCTGCACCTTGGTGGCCAGCGGCCAGAAGAATTACTCGGTAGCCTTTATGGCGACTTCGTAAAAGGGCGCCTGCAGGGCCAGTACAGCGCGGCGATTGAATCTGCTATCCAGTTGCATCGCAGCATCGACGTCTTCACTGATGCCCACCCTTTGGTTGACCAATCCTTATCGCGCTTCACCCAAACCCGACGCCGTTATGCAGGTATCGTGCTCGACGTATTCTTCGATCACTGCCTTGCCCGGGATTGGTCGAACTATGCCGAAGGCCCTTTAGAGCGCTTCACCACAGACTTCTACCAAGTTCTGGTATCGCAACCCCAGCTACCCAAGCGCCTGGCCAGCATCGCCCCGCACATGGCTGCACACGACTGGCTGGGATCCTATCGAGACTTTGGCGTGCTGGAGCAAGTCTTCAAAGGCATCGCCCGCCGCTTGACCCACCCGCAAGAACTGATGGGCGCCATGCAAGACCTGCACACCCTCTACGAACCGCTGAGCGAAGACTTTCGAGCCTTCTACCCGCAGCTACAAGCGTTTGCAGAAAAAGAAAAACAGGTCCAACAGTAGTTTTTAATCCTGCTTTTGATCTGGTTTTTGATCTTGATCTACCTGCGACTTCGGGAGGCCGAGTGTAGGCTCTGCGCAGAGGGTTGACCGGCATGGATGCCGGGAGAGCCGTGTTGGGCCATGGATGGCCCGTCACGGCGTGCCCTCGGCAGCGGCTACAAGTGTTCAGCCGGGCAAACCCCCATCTCTGGCAAGCCAGACTCCCACAGTTCTGTGGCGCGCGAAAAACCGCAGCAGGTTTAAATCTAAGTGCTTACGATCGCTGCGCAATCGGACGTAGCCTCGCAGGCTCGGCAACTGCTACAAAATCGATGTGTTCCGGTGTCCCCGTCACAACCCTCCGAATCGCTTCCTGAGCCCTAAACGCCAGCGCCGCGCGCTCCTGCTGCTGACAAACAATCGGCTCCAACAAATGAATCTCAACCTGCGCCTGCTCGTGAGAAAACAACCTCAGCAAATGCGACAGCAAATCATCATCCCCAATAAACGGCGCTATCGCGTCAGGCTCACCCTCACGCAAATAACGGATAGCCACCGGCTGCAACGACACCTCACTGTCAATCGCCGCCGACAACAGCCGTCCATGAAACGTACGCACTGAACGTCCGTCGGTCGTCGTGCCTTCAGGAAACATCAGCAACGAATGCTGTTGTCGCAAATGACCGGTCATTTGCTCGCGAATCTGCTGACTGTCACCTGCACCCCGGCGAATAAACAGACTGCCTGCCTTGGCCGCCAGCCATCCCGCCACCGGCCAGCCACGCACCTCTGCTTTGGATAAAAACGACAGCGGAGTCAGTTGCCCCAGCAACGCAATATCCGTCCACGACACATGATTACTGACCCACAACATTGGCGTTGCAGGCCGTTCGCCAAAAACCGTGACCTGAAAGGGCAGAGCATTGCTGAGGCGCTTCATGAAAAACTGCGACCAGCGCTGCCGACGGTCCATCGTGCTGTTCAGGCGCAGTTGTTCCATCACCCCAAAAATACTCGCCATGCCGAGCCCTAGGCTGACCACCGCGAGCACGCGTGCCACTCGCCCGTATCGGCGCAAGCGGCTCATTACATAGCTGCCTTGAAGTGGCGCGCATAACGCGGGCACAACTCATCACGCTTGAGCAGAATAAAAACGTCCGCTACCTGGAAATCTTCATCCCAGCAGGGCTCGCCACAAATCTTGGCGCCTAGGCGCATGTAGGCTTTGAGCAGCGGCGGCATTTCGGCGATAACGTTGGCCGGCACTTCCAGCGCCGGCAGCGGCTTTTTGGGGTCTGCACGCAAGTGCTCAGTGCACAGATAGCGCTCGCGCAGACGTTGCATGATCGCCTGGGCCTGAATGCCGCCATCTTGCATCGGAATGCTCGCGCAACCCATCAGGTAGTGGTAGTCGCCCTGATTGAGGACTTCAGCCAATTCGCCCCATAACACCGCAATGGTGCCGCCATTGCGGTAGGCCGGATCGACACACGTACGGCCAATCTCAAGGATCGGCCCTTGCAGGTGCGCCAGCCCGTGCAGGCTGAATTCTTGCTCGCTGTAAAAGTGACCGATGTTTCGCGCGGCACTGTGGTCCAGCAGACGCGTGGTGGCGACTAATAGGCCGGTATTGAGGTCACGCACACCAATGTGGTCGCAGTGAGCATCGTAATCGTCTATGTCCAGACCCCGTTCTGCACTTTTCAACTTGGCGTTTAGCTCGCCACTGAAGACCCGAAAGCGCAAGGCTTGAGCCTCGCGCAAGGCCTCTGGGCCAAGCAAACGTTCTGCCTGCAGTCGGCGTTCTTGAGCGGTGTCGCGGATACGGGCGATCTGGGCCATTGCGAATCTCCGTGCAGGTATCAAGCCTGCCTTGTCGACTGAGGTGTGCAATCTCAGGCTAAGGAGCAGCAGTGTCATGACCATGACAATTGGGTGATGCTTGTATGACAGCCGATTTGGGTTTAAAGGAACTGGCGTGGCAGATAAGTGTTCAGAGACGCTGTAATAATAATCTGCCCAGACAGCTTGACTCGGGGTACTGTTCTTTCCTTTTCTTGCCGATGAGTGTCTATGTTTAAAGCGTTTTTATCTTCAACCTGCGCCCTGTTATTGACCTTGGGTGTCAGCCTGTCTGCTCAGGCCAATTGGTACTTGGACGGTGAGTCATCCCGTCTTGCATTTATCACCACGCAAAATGCCAATGTCGCGAACATGCACCGTTTTTTGGTGTTGCACGGCAAAGTGGACCGAAAGGGACAGGCGCAATTGCGCATCGAAATGGACTCGGTCAACAGCGCGGTGCCTTTGCGCGATGAGCGTATGCGCGATCAGTTGTTCGATTTCAAGCACTTCCCGGAGGCGCGAATTACCGCGCAAATAAACCTGCAACCCATCAACGACCTTGCGCCTGGCGCGCAACTGGAATTGCACTTGCCGGTGACTGTCCATTTGCGTGACAAGCAGCACACCTATGAGGCCGAACTGTTGGCGACACGTCTGGACGAGCATCGTTTTCAAGTCGTGACCCTGGAGCCACTGATGTTGCAAGCCGAAGATTTTGGTTTGCAGCCAGAACTTGAAAGTCTGCGTAAATTGGCCGGATTGTCGGCTATCAGCTTTTCAGTACCGGTGAGTGCGGTGCTGATCTTCACGGCCCGTTGATATGGCTGGCGCAGTGTTTCCATGGCGCAGCGCCAATCAGTTCGAACTGCTGATAGATGGTCCTGCATTTTTTCCGCGCATGTTGGCGGCCATCGATCAGGCGCACGCACACATTGATCTTGAGTTCTATCTGGTTGAAGCCGGAAACTGCGCTGAAACTATCGTCCATGCACTTGAACACGCTGCCCGGCGTGAGGTGCGGGTGCGCTGCTTGTTCGATGGCTATGGCAGCCTTGCGTTTACCTCGGACTTGCGTCGCAGGCTGACAGAGGCCGGTGTTGAACTTCGGTTTTACAACCCGCTGAGCTGGCGCCGTGGCCTGAATAATCTGTACCGCGACCACCGCAAGTTGCTGCTGGTGGATCAGCAGTTAGCGGTGGTGGGCGGCACGGGTGTCACCGATGAGTTTTGGCAGCCTCTGGGAAACACCTGTGACTGGCATGAAGTCATGGTCGAGATCCAAGGCCCGCTGGTTCAAGACTGGCAGATGCTGTTTGAGCGTCAATGGCGCGCCAACATCAGCCGAAAAGCATGGAAGCCCGCCAGGCATTTCGGGCTTGTGCGGCTGCCACGAGTGCCTGAAAAGGGCGAGGGCATGGGCCGCGTAGCCTATGCCGATGCCCATCAGCATCGCGATATTGTGCATTCGCTGGTGCGGGCCATTAACAGCGCCAAACAGAATATCTGGTTGGCTACGCCTTATTTTTTACCGACTTGGAGTGTTCGGCGCTCGCTGCGCCGTGCGGCCAATCGGGGGGTTGATGTGCGTCTGCTGCTGACGGGCCCGCGCACCGATCACCCGTCTGTACGTTATGCCGGGCATCGTTACTACCCGCGACTGCTTAAATCCGGGGTGCAGATATTTGAATATCAGCCGCGTTTTTTGCATCTGAAAATGGTCCTGATCGACGGGTGGACCAGCATCGGTTCTTGCAACTTTGATCACTGGAACCTGCGCTTCAACCTTGAGGCCAACCTTGAAGCGTTCGACCCCGCGCTGACTCAGGCGGTGACCGCCAGTTTCATTGCAGACTTCGCCCAGAGCCAGCCCATCAGCTTGCAAACCTGGCAGTCACGGCCACTGTGGGGGCGAGTTAAACAGCGTATCTGGGGCTGGGTTGACCGGTTGGTGGTGAATTATTTTGGGCGTCGATAAGGCCTTGACGGTCTAAACGCTAGGTTTTGCTGAAGATTGATGGCGTTTTGCCTGATGTGCAGTTACATAACGTTTCAGAATGTGCAAAATCGAACAACTTCACGGGCGACTGAAGCGCGTGAAGCATGATTTTTCTGGAGCGTTGCGCATGACACCTTCGTTGTTGCTGGCCGTTCTGGCCTCGGGCTTTATCTATGGCATCACTCCCGGACCAGGCGTCCTCGCTGTTTTTGGGATTGGCGCTACCCGCGGGCGTCGTGCGGGCGCTGGATTTCTCTGCGGTCATTTGTTGGGGGATGTCATTTGGTGCAGCACAGCGCTGATTGCGATTGTGGGTGCGCGCGAATTTGGCAGTACCGCTTTCAATGTGCTCGGCCTGCTCAGCGGTCTTTATCTGTTTTGGCTGGGCCTGCGTGCCGTGCGGGCCAAGCGCAGTAGCGGGGCGCAGCAAGGCCCTGCACGGCAGCCCTTTGCCCACGGTATTTTCTTCGGTTTGACCAATCCCAAAGCCTATCCGGTGGCCGTGGCGACGTTTACTGCGCTGCTGTCAGGACGTGCCGAACTGCTGACCTGGTCCATGCTGCCTTGGCTTATCGCATTGAGCTTTGTGGGTGGGGCGCTGGCTTACGCGATCTTGATCGGGATCGTGGGGGCAGGACATGTTCGGGCGCTGTATCAACGCCATGAATTGCTGATTACACGTTTGTGCGGCCTGATGTTTATCGGTTTTGCGATCAGTGCCTTGGCGCATGCACTGCCGGGGTTGGTGAGCAGTAACGATTGAGGTGAACTGCAAGGAGTGCAGCGTGCGAGTGACAGGGATGGATGCTTACCTTCGACCCTGAGGCATAGAACACGCTATGGACATCAAAGAATACCTGTCACAAGCCAGTTTTATTGACCTGTTGCTGGATGCGGTCTGTGTCGTCGACCGTCATGGGCATTTCGTTTATGTCAGTGCGGCCTGTGAACGCGTGTTCGGCTACGAACAACACGAACTGATCGGCCGCCCCATGATTGAGCTGGTTTTGCCCGCGGATCATGAGCGCACGTTACGTGCCGCCAGTGAAGTCATGGGCGGCAAGCCTCAGCTCAACTTCGAGAACCGCTACCTGCGCAAGGATGGGCGCGTGGTCCATATTTCATGGACTGCGCGCTGGTCCGAGACCTATCAACTGCGCGTCGCTGTCGCCCGTGACATCACTGAACGCAAACAGGCCGAGTCGCGGCAATTGGCGCTGTTTGCCATCTCCGAAGCCGCCCATGCCGCTGAGAATTTGTTAGCGCTGTTCAAGCGTGTGCACCAACTGATTGGTCAATGGTTACCGGCGTTGAATTTTGCGGTAGCGCTCTGTGACCAGTCCCAAGGCTCATTTGATTTCCCCTATCACGTTGCTGAACACGCTGAACATTCGATGTTTGAGATGGATCGGCTATGTGACCAAGTGATTCGCAGCGGACTGCCTGTGCTGCACAGCGTTCAGGATTCGCCATCGTGGCTGGGCGTCCCGCTGACCACGCAAAACGGCATCATCGGAGTACTGCTGGTGATGAGTTCAGCAGCAAGCGAGTGCTACACCGAGTCACACAAAGAACTGCTGCTGTTCGTGTCGGCACAGGTAGCAGCGGCCATCGAACGGCAAAAGCTGCATGCTCGCTTGCAGTATCTGGCGCAACACGACGCGCTGACACGCTTGCCCAATCGTGATTTTCTCTATGAGCGTTTGAACAGCGCGCTGGCCCGTGCAAAACGCGAGCACGCGTATTTGGCTGTGCTGTATGTGGACCTGGACGACTTTAAGCTCGTCAACGATAGCTACGGACATGCTGTCGGCGATGCGCTGTTGCAACAGGTGGCGCTGCGTTTGAAGGCGTGCGTCCGTGAAAGCGACACGGTTGCCAGAATGAGTGGGGACGAATTTGTGCTGGTGTTGGAAAACATCAAGCATCCAGCGCATGGGTTAATCGTGGCACAAAAAGTTCGCAAGGATCTCAGCCAGCCAATACAGCTTGACGGTCACGTGCTCAACATCGTGCCCAGCATTGGTATTGCCGTGTACCCCGAGCACGGTGATGACTCCCAGCAGTTGCTGCACCACGCGGACACGGCGATGTACTCGATTAAAAAGAACGGATATTGAATAAGACAGCCCAGGCTCTGGGTGCATAGGCATTTTCAGCGTTCGATGACCGGTTCAGATATTCACTAGGCATAATCATTTATCGGGATGTAATATCATTACATTATATTTCGAGCGACCCGCGTGAAGACTTCTCTATCCCCCCTTGTTGGCGCAATTGCCGGTTCTGCACTGGCTCAATCTGCGGGTAGGCGACTGCTGGTATCTGTGGCCATTTTGGTTGTGTTGTGGCTGGGTATTGCATGGGCGGTGTCTATTCCATGAGTGCAGTCAGGATTAGCCTTGATGACCTTACCGTCACGTATGAACGCCGCCCCGCGGTGCATCACATCAGTGGGTGTTTTGAGGCAGGCAGCCTCACGGCGATTGTTGGCCCCAATGGCGCTGGCAAATCAACGCTGATTAAAGCCATTGCCGGGACGTTAAAACCTGCCGCCGGGCGAGTCGATCGCGGCAGCCTTGCGCTGCACAATGTTGGTTATCTACCGCAAGCCGCCGAAATCGACCGCAGCTTTCCGTTAAATGTTGCAGACACAGTGATCATGGGCGCGTGGCGCAGCATCGGCGCTTTTCGCGGTGTCAGTCGCGAGCAGGCTCGGCAGGCACAAGAGGCGTTGCTGGCAGTAGGACTTGAAGGGTTTGAACGTCGCAGTGTCGGGTCGCTTTCAGCGGGGCAATTTCAGCGGGTGTTGTTTGCACGCTTATTGATGCAGAACGCGGCAGTCATTCTTTTGGACGAGCCGTTCACTGCCATTGACGCCCGTACCACGCAAGATCTGCTGAAGCTGATCCGCGACTGGCATGGTCAGGGCCGTACCGTGATCGCGGTTTTGCACGACATAGACCAAGTTCGCAAACACTTTCCCAACACGCTGCTGATGGCGCGCGAAGCGATTGCCTGGGGCGACACCGACACCGTTTTGCACGCCGACAATTTGCGTCGGGCGCGCAACATGGCGGAGTACTGGAGCGATGACGCAACCCCCTGCGCGATGAATGAGGAGCAGCAGTCATGATGATTTATCAGACGTTGATTCAGCCTTTTGTCGAGTTTGGTTTTATGCGCAGAGCCCTGATCGCCTGCCTGGCGCTGGGTATCGGCTCTGGCCCGGTTGGCGTGTTGTTGATGTTGCGGCGCATGAGTTTGGTGGGAGACGCCATGAGTCATGCGGTGTTGCCGGGAGCCGCGGTGGGCTTTCTGTTTGCAGGTTTGTCATTGCCCGCGATGGGGTTTGGCGGATTGATCGCAGGTCTCTTGGTGGCCTTGCTGTCAGGGCTGGTCAGCCGATTCACGAGCCTGCGTGAAGACGCCAGTTTCGCGAGCTTTTATCTGACGTCTTTGGCCGCAGGCGTGCTTATTGTTTCGTTGCATGGTTCCAGCGTGGACCTGCTGCATGTGCTGTTCGGCACGATTTTGGCCATTGATAATCCGGCCATTTTCATGGTCGGTGGCATCGCCTCATTTACCTTGATCGTACTCGCACTGATTTATCGACCGCTGGTGCTGGAGTGTTTTGATCCCGGGTTCTTGCGTGCAGTCGGCGGCAGCGGATCGCTCTATCATGTGCTGTTTCTGTTGCTGGTCGTGCTCAACCTGGTGGCGGGCTTCCAGGCACTTGGCACATTGATGGCCGTGGGCATGATGATCATCCCTGCGACCGTCTCGCGGTTCTGGGCCACATCCTTAAGCGCGCTGATGATCATCTCGACCTTGGTTGCCACCTTGTCAGGCTTTATTGGCTTGATCGTGTCCTTCCATGCCGGCGTCGCTTCCGGCCCCGCGATTGTGCTGACCGCCAGCGCCTTTTATGTGTTTTCGCTGCTGTTCGGGCGCAGCGGAATTGTGCGCCGCCTGTTCCCGAAAGCGCATCTCGCCCACTGATTTCAGGCACGCAAAAAGAAGAGGGGATTCCAATGAAGCCGTTAACACTGCTGGCTGCTGTTTTCGCATTGTCGAGTATTGCCGGCCTTGCTCAGGCCAAACCCATCGAAGCGGTGGCGTCGTTCACCGTCATCGCCGACATGGTGCATAACGTGGGCGGCGACCATGTGCACGTGACCTCACTGATTGGCCCCAACGGCGACCCGCATGCCTACGAACCCACACCTAATGATGCGCAAGCGTTGAAGCGAGCCGATATCGTTTTTGTCAGTGGTTTGCACTTGGAAGGGTGGCTGGATCGCTTGATCAAAGCCTCGGGTTACCAAGGCCAGCCGGTGGTGCTGTCCAATGGCATCAAGACCCGCAGCATGGAGGAAGATGGCAAGCAGATCACCGACCCGCATGCCTGGAACAGTGCAGCGAATGGCGTGGTCTATGTGCGCAATATCATCAGTGCCTTGCAGAAGGCCGACCCGGACAACGCCAGCGATTATCAAGCCAAGGGCGAGCAGTACATCAAGCAGTTGGAACAGCTTGATGCTTATGCCCGCGCGCAGGTTCAGGCAATCCCGGGTGACAAACGCAAGGTTCTGACCTCGCATGATGCGTTTGGTTACTTCGGCGATGCTTACGGCGTGACCTTCCTGTCACCGCTGGGCTTTTCGACAGAAACTGAAGCGTCCGCGGCGGATGTGGCCACGTTGATCAAACAGATCAAGCAAGAGCACGTCAGTACCTACTTCTTCGAAAACTCCAGTGACCCGCGGCTGGTCAAGCAAATCGCTAATGCCAGCGGCGCGCAACCGGGTGGTGAGCTTTACGTTGAATCGCTGTCACCTGTTGATGGCCCGGCGCCGACGTATGCGCAAATGTTCCGCTACAACGTCGACAAGCTGACGGCGGCCATGAAGGGCAATTAAAGCGTCTGTACTCTGTGGGCGCGGGCTTGCTCGCGATTGGGTCGACAAGGTGTAACAGATAGGCCGAGTCGTCTGCATCGCGAGCAAGCCCGCGCCCACAAGGAGGAATGGCACTCGTCACAGCTGCCCGATAATCATTAATGCGATATAGATATATTAAATAGTTCTTTTATCTCTTTAAGTTCTGGTTGTTAGTATCCAAGGCTAATGGCCTGCACTGCTGATCAGTGGCGGGGTCACGTTCTTAAGTTTTTCTTTTGAGATCCTGAGATGAGAATTAGCCTTCTGAGTTCGGCCGTTGCAGTTGCGTTGTCTCTCGTGAGCGCTGGCGTTTTTGCCGATGTCGCCGCCATCAAAAACAAGGGTGAGATTGTGATCGGTACCTTGGGTACTGATGAGCCCAACAGTTTCGTCGACCCTAAGACCCGCCAGATCATTGGTTACGAGATCGATCTGGGCAATGAAATTGCCAAGGACCTGGGCGTTAAGCCGGTCTACAAACAGATCGCCGTAGCGGCGCGCATTCCAGAGTTGCAACAGGGGCGAGTTGATCTGCTGGCCGCTTCGCTGACTCACAACAAAGAACGTGAAGCGTTGGTCGATTTTTCGAATTCGGTGTTGATTACTGGGCAAAAAGCCTTGGTGAAAAAATCCAGCGGCGTTACTGCGCTTGATCAACTGGCCGGGGAAAAAATTCTGACCGTGAAAGGCGGTACTCAGGAACCCAACATCCTCAAGGCGCTGCCTACTGCTAAAGTTGTGACCTTTGACACCTCGCAACAAGCGCTGCTGGCGTTGCAACAAGGCAAAGGCAAGGCCTTCGTCGATGATGAGTCGGCCCTGACTAACGATTACGCAAAGATCGGCGCAGCCGCCAAGGGCTACGCAATCCTCCCTGAAAACCTCAGCACCGAAGCGTTGGCGCTGGCGGTTCGCAAAGACAGCGGCGACTTGAAAGTGGCAGTCGACAAAACGCTCGCGCGTCTTGAAAGCTCGGGTGAGGCCGAGAAGTTGTACCTGAAATGGTACGGCCCCGGCACCAAATCGAACCAGGCCGAGCGTCATTTCAAGATCGACTCCGATCAGGTTGAGTAACCGCTGCCATTAGGCGGGCTGGTCGTGACATTGCTGGTCTGGTAACCCCAGGCAACGCCAATGAATGGCCAGCCGGTCTCCAAGAGTTTTACGCGTGATGCCGGATTTTGATTATTCGTTACTCCTGAGCGGTCAATACCACGACATGCTGCTCAGTGGCTTGATGCTGTCTATAAAGCTCGCCTGTGTCACGTTAGTGTGCTCACTCCCGTTGGCACTGTTCATTGCTTTGCTGCGCCTGTCACCCGTGCGGCCGCTGCAATGGCTGGGTTTTGCCTACGTTGAATCAATCCGCAATATTCCGTTGCTGGCGCACATGTTGTTCTGGTATTTCGCTGCGCCCGAGTTTCTGCCTGAGTCCTTACGCGAGTGGCTCTACGCCGGCAACATTGAAGCCATCAGCGCCATCGTCGCGTTGACGCTGTACACCGCAGCCTTTATGAGCGAAGACATTCGCAGCGGTATCCGCGCGATCCCTATCGTGCAACTGGAAGCCGGGCGAGCCCTGGGTTTTGGTTACCTTGAGAGCATGCGTCTGGTGGTCTTGCCGCAAGCCTTGCGGGTGACCATTGCGCCGCTGATCTCGCAAACCCTCAATCTGTGGAAAAACACCAGCATCGCCACGGTGGTCGGTGTGGCCGAGTTGATGTATCAGGCCGGGCAGGTTGAAACCGCAACATTCCGCAGCCTTGAATCCTTTGCCTTTGCCACATCGGCCTATCTCAGCGTGTCGCTGCTGATTACCGGTGCTGCGGCGTGGTATCAACACCGCTACGTGCAGGCGAAATCACGATGACCACAGTAGAGTTGATCGATTCGTACTGGGTGTATTTCTTAGTGGGTCAATACCCCAACGGGCCGCTCGGCGGGCTGGCACTGACCTTGATCCTGGCGTCTGCTGCGCTGGTATTGGCAATGCCGCTGGGCGTGTTGTTCGGCTTGGCGCGGCTCAGCCCGTGGCGCTGGCTGCGTTGGCCGGTTACGGCGTTGGTGTTTGTGGTGCGCGGCACCCCGTTATTGATGGTGATTTTTTGGGCGTACTTTTTTCTGCCCAGCCTCACCGGATTCAAGACCGACCAGTTCACCACCATGCTGATTGCACTGGTGATCTTCGACGCGGCGTACCTGTCTGAGATCGTTCGCGCCGGGGTGCAGGGGCTGGATCGCGGGCAGGTGGAAGCATCCCGTTCGCTGGGGTTCGGCTATTGGCGCACGATGCGCTGGGTGGTCCTGCCGCAGGCGTTGCGCACGATGCTGCCTTCGCTGGTTAACCAGTTTGTCTCGACGATCAAGGAAACCTCATTGGGCTACATCATTGGCCTCACGGAAATCTCCTTTATCGCCTCGCAGATCAACACGCAGGTATTCACCATGCCAGCTCAGGTCTACCTGATTCTGGGGCTCACGTATTTTGTGTCGTGCTTTGGCCTGTCACGTTTCGCCTTCTGGCTTGAGAGGCGTCAGACGCAACGTGTTTCCTTAACTGACAACAGCAAGGTGACCTGATGATTCGTCTGGAAAAAGTTAACAAGTGGTACGGCACCTATCAGGCGCTGGTGGATGTCGATGAGCACATTGCCAAGGGCGAAGTGGTGGTGATTTGCGGGCCGTCGGGGTCGGGTAAATCGACCCTGATCCGCACCCTTAATCGCCTGGAGCCGATCAAGTCCGGGCGCATCCTGATAGATGGTCAGGACATCCACGCCAAGGACCTGGACCTGAACCAGTTTCGTTCACACATCGGCTTTGTGTTTCAGCAGTTCAACCTGTTTCCACACCTCACCGTGCTGGAAAACTGCACATTGGCGCCCATTCGGTTGCGTGGCCTGAGCCGTGCAGACGCCGAAAAAGAAGCCATGGTGTTGCTCGATCGTGTGGGGCTCGCGCACAAGGCGAGCGCGTTTCCGATCAATTTATCCGGTGGTCAGCAGCAGCGCGTGGCCATTGCTCGGGCGCTGGCGATGCGCCCACCGCTGATGCTGTTTGACGAGCCCACCAGTGCGCTCGACCCGGAGATGGTTGGGGAAGTGTTGTTGGTGATGCGTGATCTGGCCCGCGATGGCATGACCATGGTCGTGGTGACCCACGAGATGGGCTTTGCCCGTGAAGTGGCCGACCGGGTTTTATTTATGGATCAGGGCCGAGTACTTGAGCGAGCGCCTGCCGAGCGCTTTTTCCAGAACCCGGAACATCCGCGCACACAGAAATTTTTGGCGGATATCCGAACACCTTTTTCGTCTGCCGTTTGAGGGCTGAGTGGCCATGAACACTGCGATCCGAGAGTTACCCATCATTGATGTGGCGCCATTGTTCACTGCAAGCGGGCGCAGTGAAGTCGCTGAGCACATCAGCCGCGCCTGCCGCGAGCAGGGCTTTTTCTATGTCGTCGGGCATGGCATCGACCCGGCACTGGTACAGCGGCTGGAAACCTTGAGTCATGAGTTTTTTGCGCTGGATGAGGCCACTAAATTGCGTTGGCGGATGGAATTGGGTGGGCGAGCCTGGCGCGGTTACTTCCCGCTTGGCGGTGAGCTGACCTCCAATCGGCCAGACTGGAAAGAAGGCTTGTACTTGGGGACTGAACTGGACGAATCGGCGCCGGAAGTCGTGGCCAAAACCCCGGTTCATGGCGCAAACCTGTTTCCTGACGTCGTCGACTTTCGCGAAACCATCCTCGCCTACATGCAGGCGGTCACCCAATTGGGCCATCGTTTGATGGAAGGCGTCGCCCAGAGTCTGGGTTTGGACGAACAGTACTTTTTCGATCGCTACACCGCGGATCCACTGATTTTGTTCCGCCTGTTCAACTACCCCTCGCAACCCGTTCCAGAAGGGCTGGATGTGCAATGGGGTGTGGGCGAACACACCGATTATGGGCTGTTGACCATTCTTCATCAGGACAGCATCGGTGGCCTGCAAGTGCGTACACCCCAAGGCTGGATCGACGCGACGCCCATCCCTGGCGCATTTCTGTGCAACATCGGTGACATGCTGGACCGGATGACAGGTGGCTTGTATCGCTCGACGCCGCATCGTGTCGCACGCAACACCTCGGGGTCCGACCGGTTGTCGTTCCCGCTGTTCTTCGACCCCAACTTCAGAGCTCGGGTACAGCCTATTGCCGGTTTACCCGTGGTTGAGCAACAGGACGACAGCGCTCAGCGCTGGGATAAGACCAATGTGCATGCCTTCCACGGTGAGTATGGCGACTACTTGTTGAACAAGGTTTCAAAGGTCTTTCCACAACTGCGGGCAGATGTGCTGTGAGTGGCACAGGTTCGCGGCTTGTTCTTGGCGGTTGATGGATGAATAACAGGTACACGCTCCGCTTACAGCAACTGCGGTATGCAGATAATGATTCGACGCGAAGAGGGGAATGGCAAGAAAGAAGTAGGCGTAAGAGCCTGAAAACGCTAGGAAATATGGAGCGGGTAGAGGGAATCGAACCCTCAACTAAAGCTTGGGAAGCTTTCGTTTTGCCACTAAACTATACCCGCTCAAAGCGGCTAACTTTGTACCAGAAGTCGGCTCTGATGAGAAGTTTTTATTCTTAAAAGATGATTTTTTTGACGTTGTTTAAAACTCTTTCGTGTCGCTGGGAGCATCACAGCGCAAGCGACATGTGTTGCGTGGGTCTGGAAAATAATGAAGCGTGGGGTTTTAAAAAGTTCAGCAGGGCAATCTTGCTGATGTGACTGGCCTGCTTGTGTTCCATGTCCAGAAAGTGCCCGGTGTTTTCCAAGCAAATAAACTGGCTGTTGCGGATCGGTCGCGCAAACTGCACGACGTCGCTTGCAGCGGTGTACTCATCCCAGGCGCCATTAATAAACAGCACAGGTATTTCAATGCTCTTCGTGGCGTTGAGGTAGCACTGCTGATCGCCCGTCAGTACCTGATCAATATGAAAGTGCATTTGAGCGTATTCATGCTCGGCAAGGGTGCTGACATGCCGAAAGTTGAAGCGCTTGAACAGCGACGGCAAGTGTTTGCCTAGGGTGTCATTGACTAGGTTGCCGACTTGCGTGCGGTTGCAGTCTGCTAGGCAATTGCGACCGCGCTCCAGGTAGTTGCGCATAGGGGCGTTGATGAGCGGCGAAAAGGAGCTGATAACGGCTTTTTTGATGCGCCGTGGCGCACTCGCCAGTGCGGTCAACGCGGCTGTACCACCCCATGAAAATGACAGTAAGTACTGCGCATCAAAATGCTCGATCAACTCGAGAAGCACATGGGCTTCGAGTTCTTTAGTCAGCATTTCTTGATGCCGATTGTGCGGTTTTGACTTGCCTGCATAAGGCTGGTCGTACAGCACGACGTTCAGATATGGGTGCAGATTTTTCACGGTTTGGGCAAACGATGCGGTGGTCGCCATAGAGCCGTTGACCAGGATGATGGTGTTGTCTGCGGTATCAGAGCGATAGAACTCGGTGTGTATTCGATATTGCCCTTGAATGTCGAGCACGGCGATTTCGGGCTTCATCATGGCGTCTGACTCCAGTGAATCGAGCGTCTGTCAGGCGGATAATGCGCTGCGATTGTGACAGGTAGGCGGGGCCATACGCGCATTCAACTGTTGGAGCGAGCTTACCTCGCGAGCTTTTGATCGTTTAAAAGATCGCAGCTTTTTCCTGAGCAGTGAGTGCCCGGTACTCGCCGGGTGCAAGCTGGCTGTCGAGGGTCAAGGGGCCAATGCTTTCACGGTGCAGGCGCACGACCTTGTTGTTGAAGTAGCCAAACATGCGTTTGACCTGATGGTAGCGGCCTTCAACGATACTTAGGCGCGCACTGCAAGGGCCGAGCAGTTGCAGTTTGGCAGGCAATGTAGTCAGGTTCTCATAGGCGAAAAACACCCCCTCTTCGAACTTGGCGACATATTCGCCGCTGATGGGTTGCTCGGTCTCGACGTAATAGACCTTAGGCAGTTTGGTCTGCGGTTGGGTCAGATGGCGTGACCAGTGGCCATCATTGGTGATGAGCATCAGGCCGCTGGTGTTGAAGTCCAGTCGGCCAGCGATATGCAGGTCGTGTTTGTCCGCCTCGTTTAGCAGATCAAGCACCGTCGGGTGTTCGGGATCTTGTGTGGCACTGACGCAGCCGGGCGGCTTGTGAAGCATCAAGTAACGCGCAGGTTTACCAACCTGCAAGACCTGATCTCCAAGCTCGACATGGCTAAACTCCCGGACATCATGGTGCGGGTCACACACAACCTGACCATCAACGTGAACGCGTTTTTCTATGAGCAGCAGGCGTGCTTGCTGGCGGTTGAACTGGGGTAAGTTGCTAAGAAAACGGTCTAGGCGCATAGCGATACATCACAAGAAATACAGGTGTGCATCTTACGTGAGCTGTTGAGTCGACGCTGGCGGCAATTGGCTTAACACATCTGCGCAGCGCGGGCAGAGGCATGCACTGTTGCGTTGTTCGGGCGCCAAGGCCTGGAGGATCTGCGGGTCAATGCTGACGCTGTAGCACCAGCAAGGTTGGTCCTCGATTTGCTCGCTGGCCATAGAGCAGTTATTGCGCGCACCGCACGCTGGGCAGAGGTTAGGGGCAGTCATGTCAGTGTGTCCGTTAGTGGGCCAGCGTCAGTGGTTTGAGTGTAGGTGTTGTGAAAACTCTAGGCGCCGGGCGATGCATCAGCGTGGGTGCATCCGCTGGTCTGACAGTTTTCATTCACGGCACCGAGTCTTATTTTTACGGTCTTAAACACTGTCAGGCAGCGTTGCTGTTTGCCGCCGTCCAGCGCCGCTGGTATGTGCCCTTTCGCGGTCCAGGAGGCCGCTATGTATCGTCGTCTACTCACTATCGTTGTATTGAGTTTGGCTGTGTCTGCGTGCGTGCCATATTACTCGGGCTATAGCGGTTATCGCACCACTGAGGTGTATACGTCGCCGGCGCCTTATTACTACGGCGGTTATCGTTCTTACTACGTCTACCCTCGGGGCTACTACGCGCCGTCGCCCCGTTACTGGGGACCAGGCTACCGTCCGTCTCCGGGGTATCACTACGGAGGTGGCTATGGCGGTGGTTACGGTTCAGGTCAGGGCAGGGGGTGGGGAGGCCGATAAGCGGGCTTAAGGTACCGCTCCAAAGCTGCTTGTCACAGGCTGGCGTTCGATGCGCCAGTCTGTGATGCATCAAAACGCTGCATTGATCAATTGACATTGAGGGCGAGCTTTTTTAGTGTCCGCGGCATTGTTTTTCAGGGTGTAGCCATGACGTCGGATGATCGTATAAAACTTGAAGCTGTCTGGAAGCAGGCTTTGCGTGAGGAGTTCGATGAGCCCTACATGAGCGAGCTGCGTGAGTTCTTACGGCTGGAGCACGCGGCCGGAAAAGAAATTTACCCGCCAGGGCCGCTTATTTTCAATGCGTTGAACTCCACCCCGCTGGATAAAATCAAAGTGGTCATTATTGGGCAAGACCCCTACCACGGGCCTGGCCAGGCACATGGTTTGTGCTTTTCAGTTCAACCGGGCATCGCTGTGCCGCCCTCACTGGCCAACATCTATAAAGAACTCAAGCGCGATTTAAATATTGATATCGCCCCGCATGGCTGCTTGCAGCATTGGGCGGATCAAGGCGTTCTGCTGCTCAACACGACCATGACGGTGGAGCGGGGGATTGCCGCTTCTCATGCCAAGAAAGGCTGGGAGCGTTTCACCGATCGTATTATTCAAGTGGTCAGTGAAGAGCAGCCCAAGCTGGTCTTTTTGTTATGGGGCGCGCATGCACAAAGCAAGCAAAAGCTGATTGATGCAACCAAGCACTTAGTGCTGACGTCGGTGCATCCGTCACCACTTTCTGCGTACCGCGGCTTTATCGGCAATGGGCACTTTAGTCGAACCAACAAGTTTCTTGAGCAGAATGGCTTATCGCCTGTCGACTGGGCGTTACCGCCGATTTAAGTCGTCTCTGTCTGTTTCGGGACGGCCCAAAATTTGGCACACCAGGTAAGGCGCCTGGTGTGCTGGCTCGCGCTAGGCTCTGTAGGAAATGTATCTGCGCTCGGTAATGCGGTGCTCAAAGCTGGTCCGAAATACTCATTTACAACCCGTAGACTCCGCTTTCTCGCCTGTTTTCGCCTTGCCTAACCCACGTGCGAAAACATGTCGTACAGAGCCTAGCGGTCGATTTGAGTCAGACCAGGCGCAATCGTCGGTTGTTTGGCGCCTCGATAATTCTTCCTACAATTACCCCGACGGGCACAGCCCAAGTCATTCCGTTGGCTGGGTCGGTAATGACGGCAAGGGTATCGCTGCTCGCACTGATGTCCAGACGTCGTCGTTCATGGAGGATCTTCAAATCGCCATAGGCATGACTGACCAGTTTTTCCGCAAGAGGCGTGGCCAGTTCGAAAGTTGAGCTCAAATACTCAACAGCTTTGCAAAATAGCACCTGATCATTTCCGACATGCCGAGCTTGGTAACGTTGTAAAAAATCCAGTGCCGCTTGCTGAATGCAGTGCTGTCCATCGATTTGAGAGTAAATAGGGATCATGCTCGTACGCTCTCATCAATAATTCTCTCGGTAGGCAGCGCTGCTTGGCGCAACTCTTGATTGACGCCTGGAAGGTGAACATTCGGGTTCGGCATGCCACTGGGAGACAACTCATGGGTCATTTCAAATTCGGCCCTGACCGACCAACCGCACGCTTCAGTTGTGCATTGCAAATAAGCGACGCGCAAGAAGATATGTCGACCTTCGCTGGTGCGAATACGCATTCTGCTTAAGCAATGCGGACAAACCATTTTATAAGTGCTCATGACTGACTCCAGTTGAACTATTGTTTTGTGCTCGATTAAATGAGCACGTTAATTTCAAAAAAAGACCAATCCATTGATCAGTGCGAGCTGACAGCCTATAGGCGGAGATGTCAGTTCTTTTGATAGGGAGTAAGATTTTTTAACCGTACTTGTAAGACTTTTGACTCCTTTTGAGTAATCTTTTTGATGTGTTGTTTGGAAGTGTTTGTTTTTTCCTAGTCTGTTGTTTCTATATTATTTGGTTCGGATGATATTTGTTACATGTCTAGGACTTTAAATTACTCAAAATGCGTAAATTCTGCCAAAAAACACAACAAAGTCAAATTGGAATAATTCAAAGTGAGTAGCAATAAATCAATTGAAATACTCGGGCGGTTGAAAAAAATAACCCACGTGAAAACGGACTCGGGACTTTCTGAGGTGCTGGGTGTCAGCCCGCAAACGCTCAGTAGCTGGAAGGGCCGGGGCCGCATTCCTTATTCCATATGTATGGAAGTAGCGCAGGCTCGTGGGGTCTCTCTTGATTGGTTGTTTGGTGGCCAAGGCCCGATGTTATTACAGGTGCCACAACCGTTGGTTGAATCAATTGGCAGGTTGACTGAGTATGAAGAAAAACTAGTGTTGATGTTTCGCGTGTTAAATCGTTCAGATCAACGCGCTGTTTATAAAGTGATTGAAGAGAAACAGCAGCTTCAGCGGCTAAATGAAAAAGTGAAAGAGTTATCAGCGTGTCTTGAAATTGTCATGCCCCGTGTGTAGTTTATTTAGGGCCTTTAAATCGTCGTATCACATCGACAATGTCAGTGGTGTTCACCCAAATCATAAGTTTAATACTGATAGGGATAACCACGAGCGCACAGATAAAAGCAGTGACGCCGACCGACAAGCCTGTCAGATGTGGCAAAGCAACCGGGGTGAACAGATACCCGACGCAGGCGCTCAGGAGAAACGACCCCAGATGTTGCCAGCCCTTGAGAGACCTGCGCGCGCTGGTCACAACCCAAGCCCCCAGAGACGCCCCAAAGAGCGCATCACGATCAATCATCGCGATGATGGGCAACCCGATGTTGAGGTACCAATAATTAGCAAAACTAAAGAGTTCATTCGTCATGATGCCTGTTCTCACTCGTGAATAGGCCATTGGCGCATAGTTCGTCAAGGTGGCACGCCCGTCCGCACGCTGAGATTTTTAGGTGTTGGGAAAGCTCAAGGGCGGTGGTTGTTTCAATGGCGTTGATGTAGTACGCCACTAATATTGAGCAATCATCAATGCTTGGGGCTGGCACGTGTTCGAGATGAACATAGCCCTGTTGTCGCAAGTTAAAACGCCATGCCGCGAGCATCGTGTTTACTTTTAACGTAGCGCCCAGTGCCGCTATTTTAAGTCGAGTTTCACTGATGGTTGAATTTAATGACAATGCGGCCCTTAGCTGTCGCAAGTTGACGGGTGGCCAAAATGTATCGTCGGTGGGGCAATGGGAAGTTGAGGTGTAGGCGATGGAAGAGTTCATGGTTATATTCCTGGGCAAGCTCGCTTAGTGCCATTTAAGGTAATAAAGGCATGCCGAGTTTTATAGCTTTGAGGACGGCGGCATGACGCGATGTAACGCCAAATTTAAGCCGCAAGTTCGCGATGTGAAAATTGATCGTTGTCTCTGATCTGTTCAGAATGATCGCAACCTCAGCGCTGGTCTTTCCTCGAGCGCACCACCCGAGTACCTCCTGTTCTTTCGGGGTCAGAGCCGGCATAAACTGTGGTGGAGAGTGCAGGTTTTGAGCCGAAAGTGAGACTTCGGCAGGAGAGGTGTTTTTCATAGGCGGCCCTTGCTTTTAGTGTTGTGCTGGACAGAATGATTATTCTTGAAGCACTAAAAATAATCGTTCTGATAACCGCTGAACAACGAAGCAAGTTTGTAGGAATGCCGATTACAGTACGGGGAATATTCCTACATAGACAGGTGAGGTGTGTGCGCTAACGGGGAGTAACGCGTGCCCAGTATCGAAAGAGGGGCTCTGCCAAAAACAGTACAAAGAGCAAGCGCATGACTTGCAGCGCTGTCACCAGTGGCACTGATAGTTGCAGTGTTTGTGCGGTGAGGCTCATTTCTGCAATGCCGCCGGGCATCATGCCCAGAGTGATGGAACGCAGATCGAGATGGGTCAGGGCGCTTAAGCCGAACGCGCACAGGCTGGCGATCAGCATCGTCAATGCAGTACCCAGCAAGGTTCGTCCGATGAACGATGGGGCGCGACGGAAAAATGCGCGATTGAAGTGACAGCCCAGCCCGCTGCCTATCAACCATTGGCCCATTTGGCTGCTGCCGTCAGGCAGGCCGAGGTGCAAGTTCCACGCGATACTGACGGTGGCACTGATCAGCAGTGGCCCAAATAACCAGGGATTGGGTTGACGCAACCGCTGCCATGTCCAGGCCAGCAGGGCGCCGGCTGGAAACAACACGGCTAACCAGTAGTAGTCGATTGTGCTGGGTTGCAAAGCTGGTGCGCCTTCGCCCAGCACGTACTTGAAGGTGGCTGGCACACACAACACAACGGCCAGCACCCTGAGGCTTTGACCGCCAGCAACACGGCTTAAAACGGCGCCATTGCGTGCGCCGAGGTTCACCATTTCACCCGAGCCGCCGGGCATGCTGGAAAAAAACGCAGTGGCGCGGTCTTCTCCGCTGCGGCGCATCAACCATACCCCGATAACGCTCGACAGGCTGGTTAGCAGCGCGCCAACAAAAATCAGTCCGAAGTGTGCAAGCACTTGCTGCATCACCACCGGCGTAAAGTGCAGGCCGATTCCGATGCCCACCACCCATTGCCCGCATTTGCGTCCGCCGGGTATCTCAGTCAATTGCCAAGGGGTCAAACAGCGCACCAGGATGATCGCGAGCAAAGAGCCGACCATCCAGGGTAATGGCCAGCCGATAAGGCTGGCGAGGTACCCGCCAGCCAGACCGACCAGCGGGGTAGCCCACCAACTCTTAAAGCCGGATTCAGGCATTGGCATTGGCATTAGCTATAGCGCGGCGCTTGGCACTGCGTTTGCGCCAGATTCGCAGAATAGGCAACAGCAGCATGATTGAGACCAGTACCCACACACCCATCGTGATTGGGCTGGACCACAGGATATCCAACGCACCATTGGAAATAGACAGCGCTCGACGCAGGTTCTGCTCCATCAGGCCGCCAAGGATGAACCCCAGAAGGACTGGCGAAAGCGGGAAATCGAGCTTGCGCAGGATGTAACCGAAGATGCCGATAGCGATCATCAGGAACAGGTCGAATGTCGTCGCGTGGACCGCATACACACCGATGGCGGTAATGATCGCAATCACCGGCACCAGCGCCCAGTTTGGCACCGCGAGAATTCGGGTGAAGATACGAATCATCGGGATGTTGAGGATCACCAGCATGATATTGGCGATAAACAACGAAGCAATCAGGCCCCAGACAATGTCCGGCTGTTGTTGAAACAACAGTGGGCCAGGGGTGATGTTGTACAGCGACAATGCGCCAATCATTACCGCCGTGGTGCCAGAACCTGGAACACCGAGTGTCAGCATGGGCACCAGTGCGCCGCAGGCTGAAGCACCAATGGCAGTTTCAGGCGCAGCAAGTCCTCGCGAGTCACCTTGACCGAACGTGCCAGAAGCACCCGCCAAGCGTTTCTCTGTCATGTACGCTACCGCACTGGCCAAGGTTGCGCCGGCACCCGGCAGCACGCCCATGACGAAGCCCAGTAAGCCGCAGCGGATATTCACCACGAACACGGCCGACGCTTCTTTAAAGTTGAACATCATGCGCCCGGTGGCTTTCACCGCTTCTTGCCCGCGATGGGTTTTTTCCAGCAACAACAGAATCTCACTGATGGAAAACAGCCCGAGTACCAGTACGACGAATTGGATGCCGTCAGTCAGGTGGATGTTATCCCCGGTGAAACGGTAGACCCCGCTGTTGGCATCAATCCCGACGCACGACAGAAACAGGCCAATTAGCGCAGCGATAAAAGTCTTGAGGGGCCGGTCGCCTGCCATGCCGCCGAGGCAGACAATCGCGAATACCATCAGCACGAAATATTCTGCCGGACCAAAGGCAATGGCCCATTTGGCCAGCAGCGGCGCGAACAGCACCATGCCGCACGTGGCAATAAAGGCCCCGATGAAAGAACTCCAAGCCGACAAAGACAATGCAACGCCAGCCAAGCCTTTGCGGGCCATAGGGTAGCCGTCGAGGGTGGTCATGACAGTCGATGCTTCGCCCGGAATGTTCAGCAAAATAGAGCTGATACGACCGCCGTATTCACAGCCCAGGTACACCGCCGCCAGCAAAATCAGCGCCGACTCGGGTGGCAACCCAAGAGCGAAGGCAATGGGGATAAGCAGTGCAACGCCGTTGATCGGTCCAAGCCCGGGCAACAGCCCCACTACCGTACCGATCAATGTGCCGCACAGTGCGGTGACGAGGTTGTAAGGGCTGAGCGCAACACCGAAGCCCTGGCCCAAGTAGCTAAAAGTATCCATATCAGTTCTCCAGAACGTCGAGCAGGCCAAGTGGCAGCGGAACGTCCATGGCTTTATCAAACAACAGGTAAAGGCCGACGCTCATCAGGCTGATGATCACAATGCTGGGCAACCAGCGGCCGCCATACAGGCGAGCCATCGGGATGCCAATCAATATGGCGCTGAGGATGAAACCGAGTGTTTCGAATGTGCCAGCAAAGATCAGCAGCAGCACCGTGCAGAGGCCAATTTTGATTAGGGTTTCGCGATCCAGTTGCGGGTCGTCTTCGCTGTGCACCACCGGCGTGGGGCGAAAAATCATGTAGATCAACCCCAGGCCCATCAGGCCGAGCATCAACAGCGGGAAGGCGCGAGGTCCGACCGGTTCGTAGGAAAACGAAGCCTGATAGGGCCAAGCCATCGCCGCCAGACCGGCGCAGACGATGAGCAACGCCGAGGCAAAAATACGTTGTAAGAGCATGGTTCACTCCAAGGCTGTACCCATGTTCAGGGGCACAGCCTGTGATCAGCGGCGGTTACTGGATGAGGCCAAATTCATGGGCGAGGATTTTGTAGTCGGCGACCTGTTTTTTCACGTAAGTGTCCAGTTCCGGCCCGGTCATGGAGAACGGGAACAGTTCGCGCTGATTACGCAAGGTAGCGAACTCTTCGGAAACCAGCAGTTTGTCGAAAGCATCCTTCCACCACGCGTAGTCGGCATCGCTGACTTTTGGACCTAGGTAGAAACCCCGCACAACAGGCCAGACAATGTCGTAGCCCTGTTCTTTGGCGGTGGGGATGTCTTTCATTTCCGGCTCGTCGAGGCGCTCATTGGCAAACACCGCCAACAGGCGCATGTCGCCACTCTGGATGTGCGGCATGGAGTCGGAAATGTCGGTGCTGCCCACCTGGATGTGCCCGCCAAGCAGGGCCGTGGCAATTTCGCCGCCGCCTTCCAGGGCCACGTAACGCAAGTCACGTGGGTTGATACCGGCAGCCTTGGCGATCAAGGCAGTTTGCATCCAGTCCTGGCTGCCGACCGTGCCGCCAGAGCCGATGACCACTTTGCTCGGGTCTTTTTTCAGCGCTTGAACCAGGTCGTCGAGGTTCTTGTAGGGCGAGTCACTTTTAACGGCGATAGCGCCGTAGCTTGTGCCTACGGCTGCGAGCCAGCGAACAGCGCTTTCATCGAAACGCCCGAACTTGCCTTGGGCCAGGTTCAGCAGCGAGCCGCTGGACCACGCCACTAGCGTGCCGGCATCTGCCGGGCGCTGGGCGACGACTGCGTTATACGCCACTGCGCCCACCCCCCCTGGCATGTAGGTCACGCGCATAGGCTTACTGAGCAGTTTTTCGTTCACCAGAGCGCTTTGCGCCAGTTTGCAGGTCAGGTCAAAACCACCGCCAGGGGAGGCCGGGGCGATGCATTCCGGGCGTTTCGGTTCAGCCATTAGTTGACCAGCAACCAGCATGCAGCCAGCCGTGAGAGCAAGATTGCGCAGTGAGAAGTTCATGGTGTCTCCACAGGAGTTATTGTTTTTAGCGAGCAGAATTGTGTCGCTATAAGCCGTTGCCATCGCCAACGTTTACGCAGGGCAAATGCCGTGCATCGTGGGTGTCACGGATAAAGTGAGGGGCAGCAGAATGCCGTTCGCAGACCTGGCGCAGGTGAGCGCGAAACAGAGGACGTGGTGAGGCAAGCATTTTTGCGCTGAGGCTTCAGCATGGGGTGTGCTCCATTATTGTTCTTATTAGCGAAAACACATCGAGGTGTTTTGCGCAGCGCTATGAATCAAAAGCGCGGCAGATGTAACTGCCTGTTGCATGATCCTAATCGGTCAACCTTTCGCCAACCTTTCAGTTTTCTTTCAGTGTTTTTTGGGCTCCACAGTGCATTTACCGCTGTAAACTCCGCCCCAGAAGGACTTGAGTCCGTACAAAAATAATGAGGTGAACCCGATGCGTGTTCTTTTGGTCGAGGATCAGTTGCAATTGGCCGAGAGCGTTGCTCAAGCCCTTAAAAGCACGGGTTTGACCGTGGATGTCCTGCACGATGGCGTGACCGCTGACCTGGCGTTGAGCAGTGAAGAGTATGCGGTGGCCATTCTGGATGTCGGCCTGCCGCGCATGGATGGTTTTGAGGTGCTGGCACGTTTACGCAGCCGTGGCAAAACCACGCCGGTGTTGATGCTGACGGCGCGCAGTGACGTCAAGGACCGGGTTCACGGGCTCAACCTTGGGGCTGATGATTACCTAGCCAAGCCGTTTGAGCTGACTGAACTCGAAGCTCGGGTCAAAGCCTTATTGCGCCGCAGCGTATTAGGCGGTGAGCGGCAGCAGCGTTGCGGCGCGCTGGTCTATGACCTCGAAACCCGACGTTTCTCTTTGGGAGACGAATTGCTGACCCTGACCTCGCGTGAACAGGCGGTGCTGGAAGCGTTAATTGCAAGACCTGGACGGGTCATGAGCAAGGAGCAACTGGCGGCGCAAGTGTTTGGCCTTGACGAGGAAGCGAGCGCTGACGCCATTGAGATTTACGTGCACCGCTTGCGTAAAAAACTGGATGGCCAGGCGGTTGCGATTGTGACTTTTCGGGGGTTGGGCTACTTGCTGGAAAGCCGTGATGTTTAAGGTCGACAGCTTACGCTGGGGGCTGCTGTGGAACCTGACGCTGTTGCTAGTGGTGCTGATGCTGGCCAGTGGTTTAAGCGCTTATTTCAATGGTCGCGAGGCGGCAGACACCGCCTATGATCGAACCTTACTGGCCTCTGCCCGCACCATCGCAGCAGGGTTGTCGCAACGTGATGGCAGTCTCAGTGCTGACGTACCTTACGTTGCACTCGATACCTTCGCCTACGACAGTGCCGGTCGCATCTACTATCAGGTCAACGATATTCATCAGCGGTTAATTTCCGGTTATGAACACTTGCCTGCACCGCCTCCCGGCACCCCGCGTACCGATGATTACCCCGCGTTGGCGCGCTTTTACAACGGTGAATACTTGGGTCAGAACGTGCGCGTGGTAAGTCTGCTCAAAGCCGTGAGCGAGCCGAATATGAATGGCATGGCTGAAATTCGCGTGGCAGAAACCGATGAAGCACGTGTGGTCATGGCGCGCAGTTTGATGGCCGACACCTTGCTGCGTTTGGGCATGCTCGGGCTGGGCGCATTGCTGGTCGTATGGTTTGCCGTCAGTGCGGCGCTGCGTCCCTTGGAGCGTTTGCGCAATGCGGTAGAGGAGCGGGAGTCGGACGATTTACGGCCGTTGCCGCTGGTGTCGGTACAGCATGAATTGAGGCCACTGGTACAGGCGCTTAATCACTTTACCGAGCGCTTGCGCGGACAGTTTGAGCGTCAGGCGCAGTTTATCGCTGATGCGGCCCATGAACTGCGAACCCCGCTGGCGGTGCTCAAGGCCCGGCTTGAGTTAGGTTTGCGTTCAGACAACCCGCAGACCTTGCGTCAGACACTTGAGCACGCGGGGCAGGACACTGATCGGCTGACACATTTGGCCAACCAGCTACTGTCACTGGCGCGTATTGAAAACGGTGCTCGGGCCATTGCTGAAGGCGCTGCGCAATTGCTCGACCTCAGCCAACTGGCGCGAGACCTGGGTATGGCCATGGCGCCATTGGCGCATTATCGAGGGGTCGCGTTAGCGCTGGAGGCTGATCATCCGGTATGGCTGCGAGGAGAACCGACCTTGCTCAATGAGTTGTTGAGCAACCTGGTGGACAACGCTTTGGCGCACACCCCGGTGGGCGGTAATGTCATTTTGCGAGTGACCTCTGCGGCGGTGCTGGAAGTTGAAGACGATGGGCCGGGTATTCCGCATGAAGACCGCGAGCGAGTCTTTGAGCGTTTTTATCGGCGCAACCAGCAGGTGGCGGGCTCGGGGCTGGGGTTGGCGATCGTCGGCGAGATCTGCCGCGCGCACCTGGCGCACATCAGCCTGCATGATGGCGCGCAGGGCGGGTTGAAAGTGCGGGTGAGCTTTGTGCCAGCCAGCGGCAATCGCTCGGTATAAACCCGTGGGCCGTTAAATAAACATTCCGCGCGCGTCTTCCAGCTCTTGCTGAAGCTTTTCGCTGTCCGCATCCAACCTCAGTCGATTGAAGGCCGGTAGGGCGCTCAACGCTTGGCTGAGAGTCAAGGTGTTGCGCTGATGACAGAACACGGTGGCGATTTGCACCAGGTCGATGTAATCGACGGCTTTGGACTCGCGGGTGAAATCTTGGTATTGGCCGGGAAGCTTGAGCAGCATTTCCGGGAACTCCCAGACCGCGAGCAATTTGTCGCCAATCAGCGGGTGAATGCGCTCTATCACGTGGTTCAACGACACGGGGTCGGAGAGCAGTTCGTTGTGCTCCTCGGCATAGGTCAGAATTGGCAACACACCAATTTGATGCACGAGCCCACCCAGTGCGGCCTGGTCGGGTTTGAGCGAGGTGTATCGACGGCACAGGGTGTAGCAAATACCAGCCACTTCTAGGCTTTGGCGCCAGACGTCACGCATTTTGTTTTCGACGACTTCCGAGCGGGCATGGAAAATCTGTTCCATGACCAAGCCAATGGCCAGATTACTGCTGTAATTGACGCCCAGCCGCGTAATGGCCGTGTGCAAGTCGGTGACTTCGTAGAGTGCACGCAGGAGCGGGCTGTTAACGACTTTAATCAGTCGTGCTGCCAGCGCCGTATCGCGACCGATGACTTTGCTCAGATTACTGACGCTGATTTCAGGGTTTTCTGCTGCCTTGCGGATGTTTAACGCCACTTCCGGTAGCGTGGGCAAAACCAGGTCATCTCGATCGATGGCCTTTACCAAGTCCATTTGGACTTTGTGCGCCAGCATACTCATTTCTGTTCTCTAGGGTGGCAATTAGCGCTGGATCTCACGATCACGGTCTAGCTGATAAGGCAGATCAAGCAACGAAAGCTCAGGACCTTGCACATCACCCACATGAATGTCTCCCGCTTCGGCCGCCTCAGCGGTTAATACGGCAAGCAATTCAATGCTGTCTTGCGCTTGAGCGGCAATCACGACTTCACCTACGGAGCTGTTGTGAGTCGGTGAAAACAGCGGCGTTCCAGGTTCTGGCACCGCGTGGCTCGCGCCAAGCGACAGGCGGTAGAGACGGCGTTTGAGTTTGCCGAGGTACTGCATGCGCGCAACGATTTCTTGCCCGGTGTAGCAGCCTTTTTTGAAGCTGACACCGCCCACGGCTTGCAGATTGAGCATTTGCGGGATGAACAACTCGCGAGTCTGGGGCATGACCTGGCCGATACCTGCACGTATCTGGCCTAGTATCCATTGATTGAGATCGGCTTCACTGAGTTGCGCTTGCAAGTGCTGGCGCAGGGCGTCGGTTTGTTCCGCCGCAGCCCACAACTCGGCACGGCCTTCAGAGACGCGAATGGCGATAAGGCCATTGGCATGGGCCACGCTGTCGGTATCGGCTGGCAGTTGGATACCCAGACTTTCCAGTACCACGTCAGCTTGGTTCAGGCCAAAGCGCACCCAGTTGGCGCTGTCATCAGTCAGTTTGGACTTGGAGAACACAGCGTATTTTTTTAGGTCAGCCAATTGCGGTTCAACCAGTTCGCGCGCCATGGCCAAAAAACAGCCCTGAGGTTCGAGGACGATACGAAAGCTAGATTGCATCCGGCCTTTTTGCGTGCAACGCGCACCCAAGCTTGAGCGTGTGTCGCTCAAATAGTTGAGGTTGCAGGTTAATTGCCCTTGCAGGAACTTGCTGGCGTCGTTGCCGATAACAGCGAGAACGCCTTCGTGAGATAGGGTGCAGAAAAAAGCGGAGTCGGCCATGAGTCATCGCACGTTATAAAGTCTGGGGCACATCATAGAGGGGTGACCTGTAAATGGGTAGTTCGCAAAGGATCAACACCCAGCGACCAAAGCCGACTGTTCTATGGCGGATCGGCCTGTATACTTGCGCTCTATTTGAGGAGCGCTCCATGGTCGAAGATGTTGAACTCAATCGTCTCTACTGGCACAGCCGCCGCGGCATGCTTGAGCTGGACGTACTGCTGGTACCGTTCGTCAAGGAGGTTTACCCCCACCTCAATGACGTTGATCGCGAGTGCTATCGCAAGCTGCTTGAGTGCGAAGATCAGGACATGTTCGGCTGGTTCATGGAACGTGCCGAGTCTGATGACCCCGAGCTGCAGCGCATGGTCCGCATGATTCTGGACCGTGTCCAACCCAAGTAATTATTTCGAATGCCGCTGGCAGGCCTCAGGCCAATTGCTGGCGGCGTATCTTGCAGCCCAATCGCTGGCGCTGATCTCAATCTGCCTTCTTTCGTTGCCTGTGTGGGCCCGCCTGCTCGGGATTTTGTTGTGTCTGGCGCATGGGGTTTGGGTGTTGCCGCGACATATTAGGTTGACGCATGCGAGTGCGTTTACCGGTTTGCGGCGCAGTGCCGAGGGCTGGCAATTATGGAGCCGTGCCAACGGCTGGCAGGCTGTACAACTGCACCGTGACAGCTTGGCGCTGCCGTTCATGGTGCTGGTGCGATTTAGCCTGCGGGGCGAGCGCAGAGTGAGGTCTGTGTGCATTGCTGGCGACGCGCTGGCGCCAGATCAGCATCGGCGCCTGCGTGTGCGGCTCAAGTTCAGTCGACGTAGGTGGTTGGCACCAGAATAGTGTCCAGCGCTTCGGGCAGCATGTCCGGGTAGTCGAGGGTGTAATGCAAACCCCGTGACTCTTTTCTCGCCATCGCGCTGCGGATCATCAGTTCAGCCACTTGCGCCAGGTTGCGTAACTCAATCAGGTCGCGGCTGACTTTATAGTTACTGTAAAACTCGTCGATCTCATCCAGTAGCAGGCGCACGCGGTGCTCGGCACGTTGTAGGCGCTTGTTGGTGCGGACAATGCCTACGTAGTCCCACATAAATCGGCGCAGCTCATCCCAATTGTGGGCGATGATCACGTCTTCATCCGAGTCCGTCACTTGGCTGGCATCCCAGCTTGGCAGCGCGTCTGGTATGTCGATGTGCTCCAGTTGCGTCAGGATGTCGTCCGCCGCAGAGCGGGCATACACGAAACATTCCAGCAATGAGTTGCTGGCCATGCGATTGGCACCGTGAAGCCCGGTAAAACTGGTTTCGCCAATCGCGTACAGCCCCGGGACGTCAGTTCGGCCGTGGCCGTCGACCATCACGCCGCCGCAGGTGTAGTGAGCAGCCGGAACCACCGGAATCGCTTGCTTAGTAATGTCGATGGAGAATTCCAGGCAGCGTTCATAGACCGTCGGAAAATGGGTCTTGATGAACGTGTCGGACTCATGGCTGATGTCCAAGTAAACGCAGTCGATGCCCAGGCGTTTCATTTCGTGGTCGATGGCGCGGGCCACGATGTCACGCGGGGCCAGTTCGCCACGTGGGTCGAAACGGTGCATGAAGCGCTCGCCATTTGGCAGCTTGAGGTGAGCGCCTTCGCCACGCAGGGCTTCGGTGATCAAAAAGCTCTTGGCTTGCGGGTGGTATAGGCACGTGGGGTGGAATTGGTTGAATTCGAGGTTCGCGACCCGGCAACCTGAGCGCCAGGCCATGGCAATGCCATCACCGCAGGCGCCGTCGGGGTTGCTGGTGTAGAGGTACACCTTGGCGGCACCGCCCGAGGCCAGAATGGTGAACCGCGAACCGTAGGTGTCGACTTCGCCCGTCGCACGGTCAAGCACGTAGGCGCCGAGGCAGCGATCGCCTTCCAGGCCTAACCGACGTTCGGTAATTAGATCAACGGCAACGCGTTGTTCGAGCAGCTCGATGTTGGGGCGCTTTCGGGCTTGTTCGAGCAGGGTTGTGAAGATGGCCGCGCCAGTGGCGTCGGCGGCATGGATGATGCGGCGATGGCTGTGGCCGCCTTCACGGGTCAGGTGAAATTCAAAGCCGGGGTGCTCTGGGTCCGCGGGTTCATCGCGGGTGAAGGGCACACCCTGGTCAATTAACCACTGAATGGCTTCGCGACTGTGTTCGACCGTAAAGCGTACGGCATCTTCGTGACACAGACCGCCCCCGGCATTCAGTGTGTCCTCGACGTGGGACTGCACTGTGTCGGTGTCATCCAGCACTGCAGCGACGCCGCCCTGTGCCCAAAACGTCGAGCCATTGGCCAGATTACCCTTGCTCAGCACTGCGATACGCAGGTGGCCAGGCAGCGTGAGCGCCAAGCTCAAACCGGCAGCACCGCTGCCAATCACCAGCACATCATGTTGAAAATGTCGGCTCATTCTTCTTATGTCCGCAAAAAAAGCGCCCTCTAGTATATAGAGGGGGGGATCGGCACAATAGCCGGGCCTTTGTGGCATCGGGAAATTACAGCGGGCGAGAAGTGTGCCTCAGACTTGAGCTGTCTGCTTGCCGATTTGCAGAATAAATCCGCGAATCAGGGCCTGCGCTCAGCGTGCAGTCGAGGCCCGAACCGTGTTTTTTGATGTGACGGGTGTTAAATCCGATATGGCATTTTGGAACTTTTCTTACGGGCCAGGGTTCCATAGAGGGTTGCCCATCATAAAGGGGAATCGCGTCAATTCTATGCGGGGTGGGTGTTGCGACCCCGGCAGGTGAATTTGACGACAAGATTATTGACGCAGCCGGGCAGGCCCGAGCTGCGTTTTCGTGCGCGCCAAATCCGAGTGCGCAGGAAACTTGCCAGGGGGGAGAGAACTTTTGTGTAAAGCCCGAGTCTATGTTTGCAAGCCTGATCAATTAGCAAAGCGCTCTTCCTCCCGGTCTTATGAGGAGTATTCATGCTAACCCAGGAAGAGGATCAGCAGCTGGTCGAGCGCGTTCAGCGCGGTGACAAGCGTGCGTTCGATCTGCTAGTGCTGAAATACCAGCACAAAATTCTCGGGTTGATCGTGCGTTTTGTGCACGACACCCATGAAGCCCAGGATGTGGCGCAAGAGGCCTTTATCAAGGCGTATCGAGCGCTTGGCAATTTTCGTGGTGACAGTGCGTTTTACACGTGGCTCTACCGCATCGCCATTAACACGGCGAAAAACTATTTGGTGTCACGCGGTCGTCGTCCACCCGATAGTGATGTGAGTTCTGAAGATGCTGAATTCTATGATGGTGATCACGGTCTTAAAGATCTGGAATCGCCGGAGCGCGCTTTGCTCCGCGACGAGATCGAAGGCACGGTTCACCGCACCATTCAGCTTCTGCCAGAAGATTTACGTACGGCATTAACTTTGCGTGAATTTGATGGTCTGAGTTACGAAGATATTGCGAGCGTCATGCAATGTCCGGTTGGTACCGTGCGCTCCCGGATTTTCCGCGCTCGGGAGGCCATCGATAAAGCCCTGCAGCCGTTGTTGCAGGAAAACTGAGACAGCGGCGACAGCCAAGAGAGGAACCGCCATGAGTCGTGAAGCCCTGCAGGAATCGCTGTCCGCAGTGATGGATAACGAAGCGGACGAACTGGAATTACGTCGGGTATTGAATGCCTTTGACGACCCACAAACACGTGACACCTGGTCGCGTTATCAAGTTGCCCGTGCAGTGATGCACAAGGACTTGCTGATACCGCGCCTGGACATCGCATCGGCTGTGTCGGCCGCATTGGCCGAAGAACAAACCCCGGTCAAAGTGGTCCGTGGCCCTTGGCGCAGCATAGGCCGTCTGGCAGTTGCCGCCTCGGTGACAGTTGCCGTTCTGGCGGGTGTCAGGCTGTACAACCAAGATGACATCGTTGGTGTTCAGCTTGCCCAGCAAAGCGGTCAGCCGAGCCTGAGCGCTCCTATGGTTAAAGGCCCGGCGGTGTTGGCCAACTACACCGAGAACACCGAGCATGGCACCGGGCCGATGGCTAACGGTGTGCTGCAAGGTCAACCTGGCTGGCAAGATCAGCGTTTGCCGGGCTACCTGCGCCAACATGCTGAACAAGCGGCCTTGAAAGGTACTGAAAGCCCTCTGCCTTACGCACGTGCTGCCAGCTTGGAAAACCGTTAAGGACCATCATGCGCGTCCTACCTCTGTTACCGCTTTTGCTCAGTGGCTGGTTTGCTGTACCCGCACACGCTGATGATGCCCAAGACTGGCTTAAACGGCTTGGGCAAGCCGAGCAACAGCAAAGTTATCAGGGCACCTTCATTTACGAGCGCAATGGGAGCTTTTCTACCCATGGCATCTGGCACCGTGTACAAGACGGGAAGGTTCGTGAACGGCTGATTCAGCTTGATGGCGCTGCATACGAGGTTGTTCGTGCTGATGGACGCACTGAGTGCGTCACTGGCAAAGTTGTTTCAGGCCTTGGAGATGTCGCCGATACCACCGCGCGACAACTCAACCTCCAGCGCCTTAATGACTGGTATTCCGTGACACGCACCGGTGACTCGCGGGTTGCAGGTCGCCCGGTCGTGGTTATTGCGCTGACCCCACGCGATCAGCATCGTTATGGTGTCGAACTGTATCTGGACCGTGAAACCGGCTTGCCGTTGAAGTCATTGTTACTCAATGACAAAGGTCAGTTACTGGAGCGCTTTCAGTTCACCCATCTTGAAATAACCCCTCCTGATGACAGCCAGCTCAAGCCCAGTGGGCAATGCCGGCCTGTGGCCATGGCTGACGATGCTTCACCCACGATTAAGCCTGCGCATGCTTGGCATTCCGACTGGCTACCTCCGGGGTTTGAGTTGCTCAGCAGTGCCGTGCGTCGCGATCCTAAGACTAAATCAGAAGTTACCAGCCTCATGTATGACGATGGTCTGACGCGGTTTTCTGTATTTCTTGAGCCCTTGAAAGGCGCCGCTGTTGCCGATGTGCGGTTGCAGCTTGGCCCGACTGTTGCGGTTTCAAGGCATCTCACCACGCCCGACGGAGACATCATGGCGACGGTTGTGGGTGAAATACCGATGGGGACCGCCGAGCGCATTGCACTCTCAATACGAGCAGGGCAGGCCGAAACTCCGTCTCAGGCCAAACCTTAGTGCAACGCCGAAATGAGCGGTGAACCTATCAATGTGCACTGTGTTTCCTCTTTTTATCTAGGTCAGGGCCCAACGGGCGCTGGCCTTGTTTGTTTTCCGGGTGTCAAAAATACGGTCTATGCTGGCTTTAGTTTTTTGGGACCTGGTGCCTACACCTGCTGCTATTAACGGGAGCTGTAAATCAATGCCTCGATTGAAATCTTACTTACCCATTTTTGCTGCCGTGATGATGCTTGGGCAGGCGGTACCGGCCCTGGCTGAAGCTCAGCTACCGGACTTCACTCAATTGGTCGAGCAAGCCTCGCCCGCTGTGGTGAATATCAGTACCACGCAAAAGCTGCCGGACCGTAAAGTCTCCAGCATGCAAATGCCTGATCTGGAAGGCCTGCCGCCGGGTCTGCGGGATTTCTTTGAACGCAGCATGCCGCCAGGCGGTGGTCAAGGCGGACGTCAGCGCGAGGCCCAGTCTCTGGGTTCGGGCTTTATCATCTCGCCTGACGGCTACATCCTGACCAACAACCATGTGGTTGCGGATGCGGATGAAATCATCGTGCGTCTGTCTGACCGCAGCGAAATGAAAGCCAAGCTGGTGGGCACTGACCCACGTTCCGATGTGGCGTTGTTGAAAATTGAAGGCAAAAACCTGCCTGTTCTGAAACTGGGCAAGTCTCAGGACCTTAAGGCCGGGCAATGGGTCGTGGCGATCGGCTCGCCGTTCGGCTTTGACCACACGGTGACCCAAGGCATCATTAGCGCCATCGGCCGCAGCTTACCGAATGAAAGCTACGTGCCGTTCATCCAAACTGACGTGCCGATCAACCCGGGTAATTCGGGTGGTCCGCTGTTCAACCTGGCAGGCGAAGTCGTGGGTATCAACTCGCAGATCTACACCCGCTCCGGTGGCTTCATGGGCGTGTCTTTCGCTATTCCGATTGATGTCGCGATGGATGTTTCCAATCAGCTCAAGACTGGCGGCAAAGTGAGCCGAGGCTGGTTGGGTGTGGTGATTCAAGAGGTCAACAAAGACCTGGCTGAGTCGTTCGGTCTCGACAAACCTGCCGGTGCTCTGGTTGCTCAGGTGCTGGATAACGGCCCGGCTGCCAAGGGCGGCCTGCAAGTGGGTGACGTGATCCTGAGCATGAACGGTCAACCGATTGTTATGTCGGCAGACCTGCCGCACTTGGTGGGCGCCCTCAAGGCGGGCAGCAAAGCGACCCTTGAAGTGATTCGTAACGGCAAGCGCCAAACGCTGGACCTGACTGTCGGTGCGATCCCGGACGAAGGTAAAGAGCTGGCAGGCACCACCGGTGCTGAGCAAAGCAGCAACCGTCTGGGCGTGTCCGTGTCGGACTTGAGCGATGAGCAGAAGAAGGCCAACGACATTAAGGGTGGCGTGATCATCAAAGACGTACAGGACGGTCCTGCGGCGTTGATTGGTCTGCAACCTGGCGACGTGATTACTCACCTCAACAACCAGGCGATCTCCGATGCCAAGCAATTCACTGAAATTGCCAAGTCATTGCCGAAAAATCGTTCGGTGTCGATGCGTGTACTGCGTCAAGGTCGTGCCAGCTTCATTACCTTTAAGCTGGCTGAGTAACCATAACGCGTAGTCGCTGCCGAAGGCTGCGAAGGGTTGCGAAGCAACCCGTTTCTCTGAAGCGCCGCAGATCAAATGGCAGAGGGGTTTCAGAAGGCGCAAATGTTAAAAAACCCGTATCGAGAGATACGGGTTTTTTTTATTTCTTCTGCTTGGGAATACGCACCAACTGACTGTTTGAGTACAAGTCGTGCCAGGTGCGGTTCTGTTTGTCGAACACGGCCCAGATGAACCCCAGCCCTAAACACAGCCATGAACCAATCGACACCACAAACCGCAACAGCGCTTGCCACAGGCTGATGGCTGTACCGTCTGCGTTTTGTACGCGTACGCCCCACACCTGCATGCCGAGGGTTTGCCCGTTATGGGTCCAAAACTTGGCAAAGAATGCGAAGAGCACGAAGAACAAAATAGTTGAAAGCAGGGGGTCCCCGTCCAGCGCTCCGGACTCTGAAAGCGCGCGCATTCTGGCCTCGCCGATAAAGCCCATCATGATTAGCTTGTAAATAAACGTGGTGACGATAAGCAGGGCAGTACACAGCAGGAAATCATAGAACATGGCTGCCAAGCGGCGCCCCAGGCCAACGGCGGGAAAGTCGCCTTGAGGGCTAAGTGGTTGTTTTGACATGGCAGGTTCTCGTGAAGGAAAAAACCCATAGTACGAAATTACGCCCATAAAAAAGCCTCTGATGTCAGCATCAGAGGCTTTTGTGCAACAGAGGCTTAGGCTTCGGCTTGAACTTCGTCAGCCTGCATGCCTTTTTGGCCTTGAACTGCGATGAAGGTGACTTTCTGGCCTTCTTTCAAGCTTTTGAAACCGTTGCCCTGAATGGCGCGAAAGTGCACAAACAGATCTGGGCCGCTTTCCGGAGTAATGAAACCAAAACCTTTCTCATCGTTAAACCACTTAACGGTACCGCTCTGACGTTGGGACATTTCTTATTTCCTTGACGCTAACAATTAAATGACAGCCCCTTTGCAATTAAAGAGGACTGGTGCTGGGTTGCAGGAAAGTAAGAGACGCAGAACGGGTTGTAGCAATCATAGAGCTACTGCCCAGGTCACGATTCCAGCGACCCATGCAAACACAGTGGTCGAACTCTACGAAACTAAGATTGAAAAAACAAGCCCCTTAAATAAGTAACTTAGAGCCTCTTGTAGTTCGCTTAAACGAGCACGAACCCTGTAGGAGCGAGCTTGTTAAAGATAAAAAGATCGCGAGCAAGCTCGTTCCTACTGTGGCTCGTGTGTAAGTTTAGTCATAGAAATGTTCAATTGTTTTCGTGCCTTAAATGTAAGTTTCGCTATCGAAACTTCGCACTCTTTTGTAGCAGTTGTATGGCACGCAACTAGCGTGACCATACAACTGTATAGCTAGATAGCGACAAATCTGACGCTTATCCTCGGTAATAGCGTTGCGCTACAAATGGCATTTTCGAGACTTTCATCGGTACAGTTTTACCACGGACTATTGCCCATACGTCGCTGTCTACCGCGGTGTGTGCGATGTCCAGATAAGCCATTGCCAGAGGCGCGCCAAGTGTCGGGCCGAAGCCGCCACTGCACACTCTGCCGATAACCTTACCGTCTTTATCAACCACTTCAGCGCCTTCACGCACGGGTGTACGTTCTTGGGGCAGCAAGCCGACCCGTTTTTGTGCAACGCCGTTTTGCTGCTGGGCAAAAATCTGTTCGGCACCCGGAAAACCACCGGCACGCGGGCCATCGGCGCGACGCGTTTTGGAGATTGCCCACAACAGGCTGGCCTCAATAGGTGTCGTTTTTTCGTTCATGTCATGCCCGTATAGGCACAAACCGGCCTCAAGGCGCAATGAATCGCGGGCGCCCAGACCAATGGCCTGAACCTCTGGTTCTGCCAGCAGGTGGCGCGCCAAGGCTTCAGCGTTCGCCGCAGGCACTGAGATTTCAAAGCCGTCTTCACCGGTATACCCCGAGCGGCTGACGTAACAGTCAACCCCGAGCAAGGTGACCGGGGCAAACTGCATGAACGTCATCTTCGCCACTTCTGGCGCCAGACGTTGCAATACATCAACCGCGGCCGGGCCTTGCAGCGCCAGCAGAGCGCGCTCTTCAAACAATGGCTGGATGTCACAGTGGGCGCTCAAGTGCTTACGCAGATGTGCCAGGTCTTGATCCTTGCAGGCTGCGTTGACCACCAAAAACAGCTGGTCATTGCCCAGGTTAGCCACCATCAAGTCGTCAAGAATGCCGCCTTGCTCGTTGGTGAACATGGCATAACGCTGCATGCCCACCGGCAGATCGATGATATCCACGGGCACCAGTGTTTCCAGTGCCTTGGCGGCATCAGCGCCGGTCAGAAGGATTTGCCCCATGTGCGACACATCAAACAGCCCGGCCTGTTCACGGGTATGTTGATGCTCTTTCATGACGCCCAATGGGTATTGCACGGGCATGTCATAGCCTGCAAACGGCACCATGCGGGCGCCGAGCTCAAGGTGCAGTGCGTGCAGCGGGGTGTTTAGCAGGTGTTCGGTGGACATTCGTGACTCCTTGAAAATCAGCACTCAATAATGTTGACAGCCAGACCGCCGCGGGCAGTCTCTTTGTATTTGCTTTTCATGTCGGCGCCGGTCTGGCGCATGGTGCGAATCACCTTGTCGAGCGAGACAAAGTGCTGGCCGTCGCCGCGCAAGGCCATGCGCACGGCGTTGATGGCCTTGACTGAACCCATGGCATTGCGCTCGATGCACGGGACTTGTACCAGCCCGCCAATCGGGTCACAGGTGAGGCCGAGGTTATGCTCCATGCCAATCTCAGCAGCATTTTCGACCTGCTGAACGCTACCGCCCAGCACCTCGCACAATGCACCGGCGGCCATGGAACAGGCCACGCCGACCTCGCCCTGGCAGCCGACTTCAGCGCCCGAGATTGAAGCGTTTTCTTTGTACAAAATGCCGATAGCGGCGGCCGTCAGCAGAAACCGCACCACGCCGTCTTCGTTGGCGCCGCCGATAAAGCGCATGTAGTAATGCAAAACGGCTGGAATAATTCCCGCCGCGCCGTTAGTGGGGGCCGTGACCACGCGTCCGCCGTTGGCGTTTTCTTCATTGACCGCCAGCGCGTACAAATTCACCCAATCGAGCACTGACAACGCATCGCGCAGCGCTGCCTCAGGGTTTGCGCACAGTTGACGGTGCAGCGCGGCGGCTCGGCGTTTCACCTTCAAACCACCGGGTAAAATCCCTTCATTGCGGCAGCCCGCATTCACGCAGTCTTGCATCACCTGCCAGATGCGCAGCAGGCCGCTGCGGGTTTCGGCCTCGGGGCGCCAGGCACTTTCATTGGCCAGCATCACCTGGCTGATCGACAGGTTGTGCGTGACGCAATGGCTCAGCAGATCCTTGGCGGTTTTGAACGGGTACTTGAGTTCAGTGCGGTCTTCGACAATGCGGTCAGCGCCTGCTGCGCCTTCATCCACCACAAAACCACCGCCGACCGAGTAATACTCGCGACTGCGAATCTGAATGCCGGCTGCATCCAGGGCACGAAAAATCATGCCGTTGGGGTGAAAGGGCAGGGGTTTGCGAATCATCGCGAGGTGCAGTTTTTCGTTGAATTCGATGGGGTGTTCGCCCAGCAGGTTCAAACGCCCGCTGCTGCGAATGGCAGCTAAACGTTCGGCCACGGTTTGGGTATTAACAGTGTCCGGGTGTTCACCTTCAAGGCCCAATAACACGGCCTTGTCGCTGCCGTGCCCCTTGCCGGTGGCACCGAGGGAGCCATAAAGCTCTACTTTTACGCAGGCCGTGCTGTGTAGCAGATCATCACGCCGCAAGCCTTCGACAAAACGCGCGGCGGCACGCATGGGGCCGACGGTATGAGAACTGGAGGGGCCGATGCCAATCTTGAACAGGTCGAACACGCTTAATGACATGGGGACTCCAAGCGGTAAGCCACAAGCTTTAAGCTGCAAGTTAAAGCGAACGTGCTTTAACTTGCAGCTTGCAGCTAGAAACTTATAGCTGCTTAAACATAAAGCTCTATCGATGGGCACGCGCAGACTAGGTTGCGGTCGCCGAACACGTTGTCGACACGGCCCACCGGAGGCCAGTATTTGCCGTCGATCAAGGACGTTACCGGGTACACCGCTTGCTCACGGCTGTAGGGGTGAGTCCACTCACCAACCATTTCGGCTGCGGTATGCGGGGCGTTTTTCAGTGGGTTGTCTTCTTTGTCGAGGCTGCCGTTTTCGACCGCGCGAATCTCTTCGCGGATGCGGATCATGGCTTCGCAGAAACGGTCCAGTTCTTCTTTGGACTCACTTTCAGTCGGCTCGATCATCAACGTGCCCGCCACCGGGAACGACATGGTCGGGGCGTGGAAGCCAAAGTCGATAAGGCGCTTGGCTACGTCATCAACGCTGATGCCGCTGCTCTCCTTTAGTGGGCGCAGGTCGAGGATGCATTCGTGTGCCACTAGGCCGTTGGTGCCTGAGTACAGTACTGGGTAGTGCTCTTCGAGACGGCGGGCGATGTAGTTGGCGTTCAGAATGGCCAGTTGCGACGCGCGTTTCAGGCCTTCGCCGCCCATCATTCGGATGTACATCCACGTGATCGGCAGAATGCTCGCGCTGCCAAATGGTGCTGCGCAGACCGCGCCTTCTTTGCGCTCCATGATGCCGTGCCCCGGCAGGAAAGGCGTGAGGTGAGACCTGACGCCAATCGGGCCAACACCCGGGCCGCCACCGCCATGTGGGATGCAGAAAGTTTTGTGCAGGTTGAGGTGCGATACGTCGCCGCCGAATTTGCCCGGAGCGCACAAGCCGACCATGGCGTTCATGTTGGCGCCGTCGATGTACACCTGGCCGCCGTTGTCATGAATGATGCCGCAGATTTCGCGAATGCCTTCTTCGAACACGCCGTGGGTCGACGGGTAAGTGATCATCAGGGCGGCGAGATGGTCGCGGTGCTCGATGGCTTTGGCGCGAAGGTCTTCGATGTCGACGTTGCCGCGTGCATCACAGGCGGTCACCACCACGCGCATGCCGGCCATGTTGGCGGTGGCCGGGTTGGTGCCGTGCGCCGAGGACGGAATTAGGCAAATGTCGCGGCGTTCTTCGCCACGGCTCTGGTGATACGCGCGAATGGCCAGCAAGCCCGCGTACTCACCCTGAGAACCGGCGTTAGGTTGCAGCGAGATCGCGTCGTAACCGGTAGCCGCGCAGAGCATGGCCTCCAGTTCGCTGGTCAGTTGCTGATAGCCCAAGCTTTGCTCGGCCGGTGCAAACGGGTGCAGGTTGCCGAACTCGGCCCACGTCACCGGGATCATTTCACTGGCGGCGTTGAGCTTCATGGTGCACGAGCCCAGCGGGATCATGGTGCGGTCCAGCGCCAGGTCCTTGTCGGCCAGGCGGCGCAGGTAACGCATTAGCTCGGTTTCGGAGTGATAGCGGTTGAACACAGGGTGGGTGAGAATCGGCGATTGGCGCTGCAACCCAGCGGGCAGGGTGCCTTTTACCGATTGAGCCAGTGCGTCAAAGTCAGGCAGTGCCTGACCATCAGTGGCGAGCAGCGTCCACAAAGCGATCACGTCTGACTGGCTACTGGTTTCATCCAGCGACAGGCCTAGGCGCTCGCTGTCGACCACGCGCAGGTTGACCTGCTGAGCATGCGCCTTGGCGTGCAGTGCGGCCGTTTGGTTGCCGGTGTTCAGGGTCAAGGTGTCGAAGAACTGGCTTTGTTCAACCTTCAGTCCCAGCGCCGTCAGGCCTTGCGCCAGAATCGCGGTGAGTTGATGAATGCGCTGGGCGATGTGCGTCAGGCCCTTAGGGCCGTGGTACACGGCGTACATGCTGGCGATGTTGGCCAGCAGCACTTGGGCGGTGCAGATGTTGCTGGTGGCCTTTTCGCGGCGGATATGTTGCTCGCGGGTTTGCATCGCCAAGCGCAGCGCAGGCTGACCATGGCGGTCGACCGAAACACCGACCAGACGCCCCGGCATGTCACGCTTAAACGCGTCGCGGGTCGAGAAGTAAGCCGCGTGTGGGCCGCCGAAACCCAGTGGCACGCCAAAACGCTGGGCGCTGCCGATGGCCACGTCGGCGCCAAATTCACCCGGCGGGGTCAGCAAGGTCAGGGCCAGCAAATCGGCCGCTACCGCCACCAGCGCGTTGACCGCGTGGAAGCGCTCAACCAGTTCGCGGTAGTCGAATACATCGCCATTGCTGGCCGGGTATTGCAACAGCGCCCCGAAGAACGTCGATACGTCGTTTAACTCGCGCTCATCACCGACCACCACGTCAATCCCCAGCGGCTCGGCGCGGGTGCGCAGTACATCGAGGGTTTGAGGGTGGCAGTGGCTGGAGGCGAAGAAGCTGTGGCTGGTTTTGTTCTTGCTCAGACGTTTGCAGAAGGTCATGGCTTCGGCAGCGGCGGTGGCCTCATCGAGCAGCGACGCGTTGGCAATCGGCAGGCCGGTGAGGTCGCTGATCAGTGTCTGGAAATTCAACAGCGATTCGAGGCGGCCTTGGGAGATTTCTGGCTGATACGGCGTGTAAGCGGTGTACCAAGCCGGGTTTTCCAGCAGGTTGCGCAAGATCGGCGAAGGCGTGTGGCAGTTGTAATAGCCTTGGCCAATATAGGTTTTACACAGCTGGTTTTTGGCAGCGATGGCCTTGATCGATGCCAATGCATCGGCTTCGCTTTGGCCGGCTGGCAGGTTGAGGACGCTGGTGCCCTTGATGCTTTCCGGGATCACGCTGGCGCTGAGGGCTTCAAGCGATTCAAAACCAAGCGTGGCGAGCATGGCGTGCTCGTCGGCCTGACGCGGGCCGATGTGGCGCGTGATGAATTCATTGGCGGTGCTGAGATTGATAGTCATGGTGGATTCCTCAGGCTTCGGTGTTGGCTTTGATCAGGCGGTCGTACGCGTCCTGATCCAACAACTGGTCGACGGCAGTTGCATCAGCAGGCTTGAAGCGCAAGAACCAGCCTCGCCCCAGCGGGTCTTCGTTGACCAGTTCCGGGCTGCTATCGAGCGCGGGATTAACTTCGAGCACTTCGCCATCCAGCGGCATGTAGACGCCGCTGGCGGCCTTGACTGATTCAACGGTGGCGGCTTCTGCGCCTTTGTCGTAAGCCTGTAACTCAGGCAACTGAACAAACACCACATCGCCCAAAGCGTTTTGCGCAAAAGCAGTAATGCCTACGGTCACGCTGCCATCGGCTTCGGCACGCAGCCATTCGTGGTCTTCAGTAAAACGCAAGTCGCTCATCGAAACTCCTCAGGTCCAGACGTGTCTGGTGGTCACAGGTGTAATGCTCGCGCAGGTCGAGCTAATGGATGAGTTCACTGCAAAATGGTTGCCACTTTGATAAAAGCTTTATTTATCAGGTAGTTGAGTATTTTTTGAGAATGGTTTGAACAATGTGCTGTAGCGAAATCGATACAACGCCGGCTGCATTAAAAAATCTAAGAGGATCAAAGCCTTGAGCAGCACAGGGTTAAGGCGGGTGTATTGAATTCATTACGATGGAATGAAATCAATACGGATCGTGTAGGCGCGCGTCTATACGATCAATTTTTGCCTGGGATGCCGTATTTACGCAGTCGATGCGCAATGGCTGTGTGCGAGGTTTGCAGGCGGGCGGCCAGTTGCCGGGTCGAGGGGTAGCTGACGTAGAGCTTTTCCAGCAGTGCCTTTTCGAAAGATTCAACGGCGTGTTCCAGGGTTTCAATTTCGCTGTCGCCTTGGCGCGCCACCGACGTGCCGGCAATGTCTAGGTCACCAATGTCCACCAGCGTGCTTTCGCAGATGGCGGCCGCGCGAAAGATCACGTTCTGCAATTGGCGCACATTACCCGGCCAGCGATTGCCCAATAGCGCTGGGTAAGTGCTCGGTGCTAGGCGGCACACTGGGCGCTGGATTTGGGTGCAGGCCTGCTGCATGAAGGTGCGCGCGAGCAGCAAAATATCTTGGCCGCGCTCGCGCAGCGGCGGTACTTCGATGCTTAGCACGTTGAGGCGATAGAACAAGTCTTCGCGAAACGTGCCCTCGTTGACCATTTTTTCGAGGTTGCGGTGCGTGGCGCTTAGGATCCGTACATTGACCTTGACCTCGCGCTCACCCCCGACCCGGCGGAAGCTGCCGTCATTCAAAAAGCGCAACAGTTTGGCTTGCAGGTAGGGTGACATTTCCGCGATTTCATCCAGAAACACCGTGCCATGGTTGGCCAGTTCCATCAGCCCCGGCTTACCGCCGCGTTGTGCGCCGGTGAAGGCGCCGGGGGCATAACCGAACAGTTCGCTTTCGGCCAGGTTTTCTGGGAGTGCAGCGCAGTTCAAGGCCAGAAACGGCGCGGCAAAACGGTCGCTGATGGCATGACAGGCGCGCGCCACGAGCTCTTTACCGGTGCCGGTCTCACCTTGAATCAATAACGGAGCATCCAGCGCTGCCACGCGCTGCGCACGGGCTTTTAAGGTGCGGATTGCAGGCGAGTCACCGAGCAGTGCGTCAAAGCCCTCGGCGTGGTCGTGGTGCAGGGCGGCCAGACGTTCACCAATGCGGCTTGGTTGGTACAGCGTGAGCAGGGCACCGGCATCGGTAATCGGCGTGGCATCGAGCATCAGCGGATGGCCGTTAAGGGTGACCTCGCGCAGGGGCAGGCGAAAACCGTTTTCCAGCAACACATCCAGCAAGCCCGGATTGCTGAACAGCTCACCGACGCTTTCACCGGTCGGGTCGCGGCCGTACAGCGTGACCAATGCCGGGTTGGCCAGCAACACATGGCCGTCTCTGTCCAGCGCCAGAACCGGGTCGGTCATGGCGGCGAGCAGGGCATCGAGTTGTAGGTGGCGGCGCTGGCCGGGAAGGATGTCGACCACCGTCACCGACTGCACACCGTTGACCCGGAACAGCGCTTCGCGCAATTCGTCGAGCACCTGCGGGCTGAGCGTCGGGGCGTCGATGTAAACGTTGGGTGGAACCATCTCCACCGCATCCAGATTGAGATTACGCCCGCCAAGCAACGCCAGAACTTCCTGGGTGATGCCGACACGGTCGATAAAACTGACATGGATACGCATGAGAACGAGGAAAACTTCGGCCAAAGGATGGCCAGTATGCCTTGGCGGGGAGGATTGGTGAAATGTGGGTCGTATACAGACAACGTGCAGGAGCGAGATTGCCGCGCGATCTTTTGATTTTTTAAAAGATCGCTGGCTCCTACAGGAAGGGGTTATTCGAGGTGTTCAGGTTTAACCGGGTCGCCCGGCTGGACGTTGAGTTGTTCTCGTACGTCCTTGAACATCAAATCGTAGTACTTGTGCATTGAAATAATTGTTGCGTTCCCCGGCATACCATTTTTCACGGCAATCTTGAAGGCCACTTGAGCGAAGTTGAACGCCATGTCCTTGGGCAGGGTGAACGTGTCCTTGAAGTCCTTATGGTTGATATGACCGTGCATGTCGAACTGCATCGATTTACCTTCCTTGGGATCCTGAACGACCTGGTAATCAATTTTGATGTCATAACTAAAGTCTTGTGTATTTAGTGCCTCACGATGGATATGCAGGTGACCGGGTTCGAACGAGGCCATAGGGCTGCTCCTTGGGGCTAAATTAGTTAAGGGCAGACGGTAAGGCCTGCCCTTAGGTTCAGAAATACGTAATACCAGATTTTTCGGTGCTGACCCGAGTACCCGCTTTACCTTGAACGATAGCTTCAATATCCGCCAGTGCGCCAATCACTGCGGTTTTGCCAGTTTTACGGGCGAACTCGCAAGCCGCTTCGATTTTCGGCCCCATAGAGCCTGCGGCGAAGCCGAGTTTTTCTAGCTCATCCGGGTGCGCCTGAGCAATGCCTTTTTGGTCCGGCTTGCCCCAGTTGATGAACGCAGCGTTGACGTCAGTGGCAATCACCAGCAGATCGCTACCCAGTTGTTGCGCGAGCAGCGAAGAGGCCAAGTCTTTGTCGATCACGGCTTCAATGCCTTTGAGTTTGCCGTCTTCGCCGTACAGGGTCGGAATACCGCCACCGCCTGCACAAATCACGATGGTGCCTTTTTCCAGCAGCCACTTGATTGGGCGGATTTCAAAGATGCGCTTGGGTTTCGGACTGGCTACAACACGGCGGAACTTGTCACCGTCCGGGGCAATGCTCCAGCCTTTTTCGGCCGCCAGGCTCTTGGCTTCGGATTCGCTGTAAACCGGGCCAATTGGCTTGGTCGGGTTCTGGAATGCGGGGTCTTTAGGATCGACCTCAACTTGGGTCAGCAGGGTGGCAAAAGCCGCCTCTGATGGCAGCAGGTTGCCCAACTCTTGCTCAATCATGTAGCCGATCATGCCTTCGGTTTCCGCACCGAGCACGTCCAGCGGGTAGGGCGCTACGGCGGTATAGGACGCAGCTTGCAGCGACAGCAGGCCAACTTGAGGTCCGTTGCCATGGGCTACCACCAATTCATTGCCATGGGCAATGCGGGCGATTTGGGCGGTGGCGGTGCGGATGTTTTCGCGTTGATTCTCAGCGGTCATGGGCTGACCGCGACGCAGAAGGGCGTTACCGCCCAGTGCAACGACGATACGCATAGAAAAAGTCCTTATTGAGCAGGGAAGTCCGGATCTGTAGGCGCGAGTTTGTCGCGCGTTCTTTTGAGCTGTTAAAAGATCGCGAGGCAAGCTCGCGCCTACAGAATTGGCGTTATGACTTAGATATCAGCCAGAGCCGCTACCAAGATTGCCTTGATGGTGTGCATACGGTTTTCGGCTTGCTCAAAAGCAATATTGACCGGGGACTCGAACACTTCCTCTGTGACTTCAATGCCGTTTTTCAGGTTCGGGTGGTGTTCTGCCACGTCTTTGCCGACTTTGGTTTCACTGTTGTGGAACGCTGGCAGACAGTGCATGAACTTCACGCGTGGGTTCTCTGCCGCTTTGATCATTTCGGCATTGACCTGATACGGCAGCAGCAGTTTGATGCGTTCGTTCCACGCTTCAACCGGCTCGCCCATCGACACCCAAACGTCAGTGTGGATAAAGTCCACGCCTTTAACGGCGGCTTTCGGGTCTTCGGTTAGGGTGATTTTGGCACCGCTTTCCTTGGCAAATTCTTGGCACTGCTTAACAAATGCTTCTTCTGGCCACAGACCTTTAGGGGCTGCGATACGTACGTCCATGCCCAGCTTGGCGCCGATCAGCAGCAGGGAGTTACCCATGTTGTTGCGGGCGTCGCCCAAGTAGGCGTAGCTGATGTTGTGCAATGGCTTGTCGCTGTGTTCGCGCATGGTCAGCACGTCAGCGATCATTTGCGTTGGGTGGAACTCAGCAGTCAGGCCGTTGAACACCGGCACACCGGCGTACTTGGCCAGCTCTTCCACGATCGCTTGTTCAAAACCCCGGTATTCGATGGCGTCAAACATGCGGCCCAGAACGCGAGCGGTATCTTTCATGCTTTCTTTGTGGCCGATTTGCGATGAAACCGGATCGATGTACGTCACGTGCGCGCCCTGGTCGTGGGCCGCCACTTCAAAGGCGCAACGGGTGCGGGTCGAGGTTTTTTCGAAGATCAGCGCAATGTTTTTGCCTTTCAAATGCGGCTCTTCAGTACCGGTGTACTTGGCGCGCTTGAGGTCACGGGACAGATCCAGCAGATAGTGCAGCTCGCGTGGAGTGTGGTGCACGAGGCTTAGCAGGCTGCGGTTTTTCATGTTAAACGCCATGGGGATCTCCTGGGTTTCTGGTTAACCGGCTTGCGCCGCCCCTTGTGGGGGCCAGCGCAAGCAATCAATTGAGTGAATTAGTAGTCGATTGGGTCGCGGATGATGGGGCAGGTCATGCAGTGGCCGCCGCCACGGCCGCGTCCTAGTTCAGATGCGCTGATGGTGATCACTTCCACACCGGCCTTACGCAGCAGGGTGTTGGTGTAGGTGTTGCGGTCATAACCGATCACCACGCCCGGCTCCAGTGCCACCACGTTGTTGCCGTCGTCCCACTGCTCGCGCTCGGCGGCGAAGGCGTTACCGCCGGTTTCGACGACGCGCAGGGTTTTGAGGCCCAGCGCCTTGCCGACCACATCCAGGAAGCTGGCTTCTTCACGTCGTACGTCAATGCCGCCGGCTTTGCTTTCATCCGGGTACAGGGAGAAGGCAACGATTTGGTTCACGACTTCCGGGAAGATGGTGACCAGGTCGTGGTCGCAGAAGCTGAAAACGGTGTCCAAGTGCATGGCGGCGCGTGATTTTGGCAAGCCCGCAACGATGACGCGTTCAACCGCTTTGTTCTTGAACAGGTTCTGTGCCAGTTGACCGATGGCTTGGCGAGAGGAACGTTCACCCATGCCGATCAGTACGACGCCTTTGCCGATTGGCATAACGTCGCCGCCTTCAAGGCTGGCATTGCCGTGGTCGACTGTCGGGTCGCCGTACCAGATCTGGAAGTCGGCGTTGGTGAACTCAGGGTGGAACTTGTAAATCGCGGTGGCCAGCAGGGTTTCCTGACGGCGCGCTGGCCAGTACATCGGGTTCAGCGTAACGCCGCCGTAGATCCAGCAGGTGGTGTCGCGGGTGAATTGGGTGTTCGGCAGCGGTGGCAGAATAAAACTGGTGTGACCGAGGAAATCACGAAACATCTGGATGGTCTTGCCGCCGAAGCTGCTTGGCAAATCGTCCGCCGATACGCCACCAATCAGGTACTCGGCTGCGTGACGCGGCTCCAAGCTTTTGATCCAGGATTTGACCTCGTTGACCAGGCCCACACCCACCTGATTCGGTGTCACTTTGTGGTCCAGGATCCAGTCCAGCGCTTCTGGTATGGCGACGATGTCAGTCAGCAGGTTGTGCATTTCCAGCACATCAATCCCGCGGTCGCGCATTTTGGTGACGAAATCGAAGTGGTCGCGCTTGGCCTGGTTAACCCAGAGCACGTCATCGAACAAGAGTTCATCACAGTTGTTCGGCGTCAGGCGCTGGTGAGCCAGACCTGGGGAGCACACCATAACCTTATGCAGCTTTCCGGCTTCGGAATGTACGCCGTACTTCACTTTTTCCGTGGTCATTACAGTCATCCTCCAAAGTACATAAACAGGGAGTTACAGGGTTAGAAAGCCGTCGTAGAGGCCATACGCCGCCACGAGGGCGCCGATGACAACTGCGGCAAAAATCACTTTCTCGATACTGGTGAACACTTGCTGGCCACTCTCGCGTTTCGCCTTGGCGAACAGAATCGCGCCAGGTGCGTACAGCAGAGCCGAGAGCAGCAGGTATTTCAGGCCACCGGCATAGATCAGCCAGATGGCGTAGATCAGCGCAACAGCGCCGATAAACAGGTCTTTCTTGCGTTCAGCCAGGGCGTTTTCGTAAGTCTCACCGCGTACCGCCAGCAACAAACCGTAGGCCGCTGACCAGAGGTAAGGCACCAGAATCATCGAGGTCGCTAGGTAGATCAGCGACAGATACGTACTGGCCGAGAACAGGGTGATGATCAGGAACACCTGCACCATGGCGTTGGTCAGCCACAAGGCGTTAACCGGTACATGGTTGGCGTTTTCCTTTTTCAAGAAGGCCGGCATGGTGTGGTCTTTAGCGGCCGAGAACATGATCTCGGCACACAGCAGCACCCACGACAACAGGGCACCCAGCAACGACACGATCAAACCAACACTGATTAGCACCGCACCCCAGTGACCCACGACGTGCTCAAGCACGGCCGCCATCGACGGGTTTTGCAATTTCGCCAGTTCGGGCTGGGTCATGATGCCCAGCGACAGGACGTTCACCAGCACCAGCAACAGCAGTACGGTGATAAACCCGATCACCGTGGCTCGGCCCACGTCTGAACGCTTTTCGGCACGGGAAGAGAAGATGCTTGCGCCTTCGATACCGATGAACACCCACACGGTGACCAGCATCATGTTGCGCACTTGGTCCATCACGCTGCCCAGATCAGGGTTTTTCAGGCCCCAGATATCACTGGTGAAGATGTCCAGTTTGAAGGCGAATACCGCGATCAGAATGAACAGAATCAGCGGAACCACTTTGGCGACGGTGGTCACAAGGTTGATAAACGCTGCTTCCTTGATGCCGCGAAGCACCAAGAAGTGCACGGCCCACAGCAAAACAGAGGCGCCGATGATGGCCGCCGGGGTATTGCCTTCGCCGAAGATCGGGAAGAAATAGCCCAATGTGCTGAACAGCAGCACAAAGTAGCCGACGTTACCGAGCCAGGCGCTGATCCAGTAGCCCCAGGCTGACGAGAAGCCCATGTAGTCGCCGAAACCGGCCTTGGCGTAGGCGTAAACACCACCGTCCAAGTTGGGTTTTCGGTTAGCGAGGGTCTGGAACACAAAAGCGAGTGTCAGCATGCCGACAGCGGTAATTGCCCAGCCTATTAAAATTGCACCGACATCAGCACTTGCAGCCATGTTTTGTGGCAGTGAAAAAATACCGCCACCAATCATCGAGCCGACTACCAGAGCAACCAATGCACCCAGTCGAAGTTTTCCAGGAGTATCAGACATTTGTAGGGACTCCAATCCAGGAGAGATGAGGCCTAAAAGGTTATTCCGTTGTTTATGCAGTGAGTTGACGTAGGTCAGGGCATGACTACATTCCATTATTAATAAAGGGTAGGTCGCCATTACGTATTTTTGACCCGGCCTGCAAAGTCCGTGCTAAGGGGCTTTGTAGGCAGAACGGCGGTGACAGCTGTTGTATCGTGGGGATTGAAGCTAGACACTATTTGCAGATTTGCAAATGTTAGATTCATGTTTCATTTTTTTGTTGCGTAAATGAAAACGTCGTCTACATATGAAGTGTCTATTGGGCTTCAATGGAAAAGGTTGTTATTAAAAAGTGAATGTTTATTGCGTAATACGTTTAAACGAACAAGCTGTTCATATATTTAGTTCAGTGAACATCTGTAGCCGGCTATCCGTTGATAATTAATTAAATACTGAGGTGGCGATGTCACAACAGACACAGAAGCTTAGGCTCAATGCTCTGATTGCGTTAGTCGTCGGCTCGATGATTGGTGGCGGTATTTTTTCACTGCCACAAAATATTGCGGAGCGTGCTGCTGGCGGAGCGGTGTTAATCGGTTGGTCCATCACCGCAGTGGGGATGCTGGCGCTGGCCTTCGTGTTTCAGACGCTGGCCAACCGTAAGCCGGAACTGGACTCCGGGGTGTATGCCTACGCCAAAGCCGGTTTTGGCGACTACATGGGGTTCTCGTCAGCTTGGGGTTACTGGATCAGTGCCTGGATGGGCAACGTTGGCTACTTTGTGCTGCTGTTCAGCACCCTGGGTTACTTTATGCCGGTGTTTGGCCAGGGCAACACTTCGATTGCCATTGGCTGCGCCTCGGTATTGCTCTGGAGTGTGCACTTTCTGGTTTTACGCGGCATCAAAGAGGCCGCGTTTATCAACCAGTTGACCACCGTCGCGAAAATTGTGCCGATCATAATGTTTATCGTGTTGGCCGCTGTCGCGTTTAAGGCGGACATTTTTGTTGAGGATTTTTGGGGCACTGAAATGCCCAGCCTGGGCGGCGTGATGGACCAGGTGCGCAACATGATGCTGGTCACCGTGTTTGTGTTTATCGGGATCGAGGGCGCCAGTGTTTATTCAGGTCGGGCCGAAAAGCGCTCCGATGTGGGGAAGGCCACGGTCATTGGCTTTTTGGGCGTGCTGGCCTTGTTGGTGCTGGTGAATGTGCTGTCGCTGGGCATCAGGACCCAGCCTGAATTGGCGGGCTTACAGAACCCCTCGATGGCAGGGGTGCTTAAACATGTGGTGGGCGAGTGGGGCGCGATCCTGATCAGTATTGGGCTGGCCATTTCGTTGCTCGGAGCGTTGTTGTCGTGGGCGCTACTGTGCGCTGAGATTTTGTTTGCCACGTCCAAGGACCAAACCATGCCCGCGTTCCTGAGCAAGGTAAACGCCAACCATGTACCGGTTAACGCCCTGTGGCTTACCAACGTGATGATCCAGACCTTCCTGATCATCACCCTGGTGTCGTCGGGCACCTACACCACCCTGATCTACCTCGCCTCATCGATGATTCTGGTGCCTTACTTCTGGTCGGCAGCTTATGCGGTGCTGCTCTGCGTGCGGGGCGAGACGTACAAGCTGGCCAGTCGGCCGCGGGCCAAAGACTTGTTGGTAGGGGCCATCGCAATGACTTACGCGATGTGGCTGCTGTACGCGGCGGGGCCGAAATATTTGCTGTTGTCGGCCTTGCTCTATGCGCCAGGGATTTTTCTGTTCGCCAAAGCCAAACGTGAACAGGGCGAGCCGCTGTTTAAGGGCGCGGAGCCGATAATTTTCGGGGCGGTGATGATTGCGGCGCTGGGGGCGGCGTATGCGCTGTTCAGCGGGATGTTGACCCTATAAGAGGGCAACTGCTACGAGAGAAATGTGCGTGCAGTCATTTGTTTGCCAAAGGCAGCCGTTCTGGTCGTGACCAGATCCACAGGTTGCCCATGCCCATACCGGCAATGGCCAGAAACACCGGCCAGCCGTGATCCAGTACGTAGAGCATCAGCCCGGCACATAGCAGCATGCTGATGGTGGCGCTGACTTTAGCCTTGCGCTGGATGATTTTGCCGTTGCGCCAATTGAACAGGATCGGACCAAACAAACGGTGGTTTTCGAGCCAAGCACTCAGTCGCGGGGAGCTTTTGGTCGCGGCCCAAGCGGCGAGCAAAATGAATTCGGTGGTCGGCAAGCCAGGAATCACAATGGCGATCAGGCCAATGCCCAAGCTTACGTAGGCCAGCACTCCAAACAAGAAGCGGGCGATTTTGGATGAAGATTGAGTTGGGTGTGTCATAGGCTCAAGGCGCAGAAAAGGACGCCCGGTCAGCGAGCGCTGATCGGGCAGGTGAAGCTTAAGCCAATTCAGGCTGTTTTACGTAAGTCTGCTCAAGCAGGAAGGTGAAGCGGCTAAATGCATCGTTAGCGGCTTGCTCCAGCTCTGCGTCTTCCTCTGGTGTGAGTTCAACGGCGTCAAGCATCTCGATGAAGGAGTTCCAGTTACGGCCCCGGCCATCGACAGGCTCCGCCAAGTGGCGAGCACCATGAGTGGTGCTGAGCCCGAGCCCTTCGGCTTGTTTGATGAGCATTTTGGCGCCCAGCTTGGAGCCCTCGGAAACAAACACCCAGCCCAGTGCTTGCGCAATGCTCGGGTTTTTCACTGCGCCTGCAACCGGTGCGGGCAGTTTGATTTTGAGGTCGATCAAGTCAGCCTTGATCTGCTCTGCGCGGCAACGCTCAGGCAGGTTAGGGATGTGCTGAATCAGACGCTCATCGGTGTGCAGTGCTGCCAGTTCAGTCAAAAACAGGTACTGAGCCGTGGCGAAATGGGCGTAATTGGCGATGCTGCCGAAGGGATCATGGCCCATGACTTTTTCGCCCAGCGTGTCGTGCGTCTGACGGGTGGCCAGAGTCAGGCGCTTTGAGCGCTCGGAGGGACGCGCTGTGGTATCTGGAGTGGTCATGCAAATATCCTTGAGAATGAGATGCGCTTTGTAACTAGACGATCAACAAGACGCATCACAGTAAAAATTCCTCACTGCGCGGCATAAAAGGGCTGCGCAGCGAGGCTCATGATCAGATGTCCCAGACCAGATTGACTGAGAAGTTACGGCCGGGAGCGGTCAAACGTTCCATGTTGGCAGGGTTGAGCACGCCCGCTTCACCGACGCTGTCGTAACCGCGCACGTCATCCCAGTTCCAGTATTTCTTGTCGGTCAGGTTGTACAGGCCAGCATTGACGGTAACGTCCTTGGTGACTTTGTAGAAACCGCTCAGGTCGAGCACGCCATAACCCGGCGATTTGAATTGTTTGCTGGTGCCGTCTGGAGCGAAGAAGGTGGTGTTATCCACTTGGTCCTTGCGCTTGACCAGTGTCCAACTGACCAGAGCACCGTAGGCTTCCTGATCGTAACCTAGGCCTATGACGGCTTTGAGGGGGTTTACGCTGTTGATTGGCTCGCCGTTGTCTTCGTTTTCGCCATGGGCATATGCAACCGAACCGCGTGTGTACAGGCCTTTTGGTGCGCCGAACGCATCCAGATTCAACAGACCTTTAACCTCGGCACCCTTGATGGTGGCGCGTTTAATGTTGTTGCTCTGGAAGGTGGTCTCGTTGTAACCGGGCTTAATAGCGTCTTCGTTGATGAAGTCGCGGTATTTGTTGTAGAACACCGCTACATCGAATGAACCTGCATCAAACTTGCCACGCAGGCCGGTTTCGAAGCTTTTGCTTTTTTCCGGTTCCAGGTTCGGGTTGGCTGCCACTTTGTAACCGGCTGCCAGGTTCTCGAAGGTGCCATACAGCGCTTTGGCGCTAGGTGTACGGAAACCTTCCGCATATTGGCCGTACCAAGTGTATTGCTCGGTCAATGCGTAAGTCAGGCCGAATTTTGGCGAGACACGGTGCCAGACTTTTTTATCGTCGGGGACATTTGTGCGCTCAGCGACGGGAAGGGTATTGAGAAAGTCTTGAGTGATGTGCGGCGTCAGCTTGGTGTAGTCGTAACGCAGGCTCGGCATGAAGGTCCAGTCGTTCCAACTGATCTGATCTTGTGCGAACAGGCTGTAGGTGTTGATGGTTGGGTTAGGGAAGTCGCTGGACTTGACCAGGTAATCGGACGGGCTGTCAGCGCCGACTGCCGTACAGCCTTTGCCCACAGCGAGGCAAGTGCCGGAGCCGCTGCGCGAGCTGGTGACTTTCTGATTTTTAAGGGTGGCGCCATAGGTCAGCAAATGATCGGTTTCACCGATGTTGAAGGCCTTGTCCGCTTGGGCGTCGAGTATCCATTGCTTCTCTTGATACGTGGTGTCACGTGACCGCATGACATTGCGGGTGTATGGAAAGTAATCTTCCAGCGTGCTCTCATCTGTTTTGGCGATTTGGTAGTTAAGGCTGGTCTTGATGTGATCGGCAACCAGGCTGTCGACAACCATGGTGTTGACCAGGCCGAAGCGTTCACGGCTCACCGTGTCGGTGCCCGTGCGCGAACGGTACATGTTTTGTCCTACTCCATTGCCGAACGGCCCGCCCACAGCGCTCTTCACATTGACGTCGTCGTGGCTTTTGTACTTCTCGTAAGTGAGGGCCAGACGGTCGTCGTCGTTGTAGTTCCAGCCTGCCTTGGCCAGCACGCTTGTAGTTCTTACGTCTTCCGGGTTAGCCGCGGTACGTGCCAGGCCATTGCCGCCACGGTTGCCGTAAGACTCGGTGTCATGGCCGTCGCGCTGACTAAAGTGCAGCAAACCGTCAAAGTCACCCGAGCGACCGGCCACAGTGCCTGATTTGAGCCAGCTGCGATCGGCTGAGCTATAACCGGTCTTGAGGCGGGCGCCGACATCCTGGCCCGGTTTGATGATGTCATCCGGATCCAGGGTGAAGTAGCTGACGGCACCGCCTATGGCGTTACTGCCGTACAGCACGGACGCTGGGCCACGGAGGATTTCAACGCTTTTGATGATTTCAGGGTCAACGTAGTTACGTTGGGTCTGTGCGTAAGGGCCGTTGAAGAAGGAGTCTGGAATCTCAACGCCATCAATCTGGGTGAGGATCCGGTCACCGTCGATGCCGCGGATGTTGTAGCCACTGATCCCGCCGCGTAAGCCCGCGCCACCTACCGATACCCCCGGCTCATAACGCACCAGATCCTTAATGGTATTGACGTTCTCGCGGTCTAGATCTTTACGGTCATGGACGGTGACGGTACTGGGTACCGACGTCACGTCTTGTTCTTGGCGCGTGGCACTGATGGTCACTTGCTGCAAGGCCAGGGTGCCACTGGTAGCGCCGCGTTTTTCGAGGACGATGTTGTTGCTGCCCAGTTTGCGATAGCTCAGGTTGGTGCCGATGAGCAGGCGGTCGAGGGCTTTTTCCGGGGCCAAGGAGCCGCGAACACCAGGAGAAGACACGTCCTGCGCCAACTCGGCAGGCAAGCCGACCTGCCAACCGGTCACGGCGATGAAGTCGTTCAAGGCAGACGCGAGGGGCTGCTGAGAGATTGCAAATTTGTAATTGCCCACGGAGCGATTAGTGCTCGGTGCATCGGTCGCGGCCATGGCCGGCACCGCTTGAACGCCGGCCAAAAGCATAGCAACGGTCAACAACGACAAAGTGCACTGGTGCAAGCCGCCAGTGCCAGTGCGGGCGTTGGATGAAGACCGGTTGTTGAAACGTGTGGGCATTGATAGCGCTCCGTGGTGAACGAATCTTATAGTTGCGAAGCTGACTCAAAATGCGAATCAGTTGCATTGACTACAACGAGACGAACGACGAAAGGCTATCGAGTAAAAAAATAGTTAACTAATTAAGAATAACCAGCGCCGGGAACTCAGAGACGCTGCTTGACGTGATGTGGGCGAGGGAGCGCACGATGTCCAGCGGCTGGTCGAGACGGTAGTTTCCCGTCACAGCTACGTTGGCCAACTTCTCGTTTTTGTTGATGATCCAGCCGGGGTAATAGCGCCGAACTTCATCCAACACTTTGCTCATGGGGCAGTTCTCAAACACCAGCCGCCCTTGAACCCAGGCCAGGTCGGTCTGGGGGTTGAGTTTGGTGGTGCGGCTGAAACCGTTGGGGCCGATGTTTACGCTGTTACCGGCCGACAAGCGCATCTGCGCGCCAACACTGCTCACTCGCAAATCGACATCACCGCGCTGCACGCGAACCTGTGCTTCGCCATTGAGGTAACTCACGGCAAAGGCGGTGTCGCGCACACTGACGCGCACCGGCCCGGCATCCAGAATCATCGGAAGCTCAAGATTTGCCGGGACCTCAAAAAACGCTTCGCCTTTATAGAGGCGGGCGCTGGATTGAGCGTTAACCACTTTGCTGGAAAATGCCGAATTGGTATTGAGCAGCACTTTTGAGCCGTCTTCGAGTTGCAGACGCTGGCGCTCGCCTATCACGGTCAGGTGATCCGCTTGCAGACGTAACGGCACATTGCTGTAACCACCGACCGTGAGTATCAATACTGCCGCTGCAGCCACGTGTTTCCAGTGCTGACTGATACGGCGCAACAGGCTAGGCGCTCGGCGCGTTTGTAGGGTTTGGGCCGCATCCAGCACCGGTTGCCCGTTCCAGATGGCGTTGGCTTTGGCAAAGGCTTGGGCATGCGCCGGGTCGGCGTTTAGCCAGGTCTTGAAATCGGCTCTTTGTTCGTCGCTCGCACACTCAAGGGTAATCAGCCAGTCCAGTGCCTGATCCATGATGCTGTCTGGCAGCACCTTGTGCGCCGGTTCAGGCGCAGCAGATTTGTGAGTGTCCGTCACGGGTGTTCCTTGGCAATTTCAGGGCTGGCTTGTGGGCATCGGCGCTAAAGATTAAGGCCGATTAAGCCTGTCGGCTACACCAATGCAGATTGCCATGATCAATTTCAGTTCCTTCTGAACCGTACTCAATGAGACGTCAAGCTCTTGGGCAATTTCTTGATAACTGCAACCATGCAGGCGACTGAGAATAAAAATACGCTGCTGGCGAGCGCTCAACTGGCTTAGGCTCACACTCAAACGCTCCAGTAATTGCGCGGCTTGATGGGCTTCTTCCGGGGTGCTGAGCGGGGAGGCAACCCCTTCAATGACTTCCATCGGTACATCTTCAACCACCGTGCGCGCCTGAATACGACGGGCACGCAGATGATCGAGCGCCAGATTGCGCGCTGTCTGAAAGACAAAAGGTTCCAGATGCTCGACCGTGCGCTCGCTCAGGGCGCGGGTTACCCGCAGGTAAGTCTCTTGCAGCAAATCCTCTGCGGTGCTGGGGTTATGTACCATTCGCTGCAAGGTACGCAGCAAGATCACTCGCTGAGTAAGGAAGACTTGATTGAAGTGGGACTGACTCACAGTGCTACCCGACCGATTTTGAGCGAATGATAATGCTTATCATCTGTACTGTTGGTCAAGTGATGTTTTTGAATAAGCGCCAATAAGCGGGGGCGGTTTAGATCAAAAGATTGCGATGCAAGCTCGCTCCTAAGGATTTGTGATCCTGCAGGAGCGTTGTTTTATGCCCGGCCTTTTAAATACGCTGCGTAATCTGGAATACGGTGCTCGTGCGGCTGGCCCATCAATGGGCTGCTGAGCAAATAGTCAGCGGTGCATTCATTGCTCGCGATGGGAATGTTCCACACCGCTGCCACGCGCAGCAGGGCCTTTATGTCCGGGTCGTGGGGCTGTGGCTCGAACGGGTCCCAGAAAAACACCAGCATGTCGATTTTCTGCTCGGCGATCTGCGCGCCCACCTGCTGATCGCCGCCCAAGGGGCCGCTGATCATGCTTTCGATCGGCAACCCCAGGCGTTTGCTCAATAAAAGGCCTGTGGTGCCCGTTGCGCACAGGTCGTGCTGGCTGAGTTCTGCCTTGTGGCGTTCGGCCCAGTCCAGCAGGAAACCCTTGCAGTGATCGTGGGCCACCAGGGCGATACGCTTGCGCGCCGCCAAGGTAGCCATGGTGAAGCTGATACCGATCATCGCGTTACTCCGCGTTGTGCAGCGCCAGGCAGTTGTCGAGCATACGGTTGGAGAAGCCCCACTCATTGTCGTACCACGCCAGCACTTTCAGCAGTTTGCCGCTGACTTTAGTGTGGTTGGCGTCAAAGATCGACGACAGCGGGTTGTGGTTAAAGTCGCTGGAAACCAGCGGCAAGCTGTTGTAACCCAGGACTTTGGAGTGTTGGCTGGCTTCTTTGAACACGGCGTTGACTTCGGCCGCTGTGACGTCGCGTTTCAGTTCAACGGTAAGGTCGACCAGTGACACGTTGATCACCGGTACGCGTACCGCCATGCCCGTCAACTTGCCGGCCAATTCTGGCAACACCAGACCCACAGCTTCGGCGGCGCCTGTTTTGCTCGGGATCATGTTGTGGGTGGCCGAACGCGCGCGGTACGGGTCGGTGTGATACACGTCGGTCAGGTTTTGGTCATTGGTGTAGGCGTGGATGGTGGTCATCAAGCCATTTTCAATGCCAAATTCACGGTTCAGAATTTGTGCCACCGGCGCCAAGCAGTTGGTGGTGCAGGACGCATTGGAAATAATCTGATGCGATTGGCGCAGAATGTCGTGGTTAACGCCATAGACCACCGTCGCATCGGCGTTTTTACCCGGAGCGGAGATAATCACCTTACGGGCGCCAGCGGTAATGTGTGCTTCGGCCTTGCTGCGCTCCGTGAAGAAACCGGTGCATTCAAACACCACATCAATCTTCAGCGCAGCCCATGGCAGCTCAGCCGGGTTACGAATGGCGGTCACGCTGATGCGGTCACCATTGACGGTCAGGCTTTCTTGATCATGTTCAACCGTCGCGTCGAATGTGCCATGAACCGTGTCGTACTTGAGCAGGTGAGCGTTGATCGAGCTGTCGCCCAAATCGTTGACGGCGACGATCTGCAAGTCCTGTCGGTAGCCTTGGGTATACAGTGCTCGCAGGACGTTACGGCCGATCCGGCCAAAACCATTGATTGCGATTCGTAGTGTCATGGAAAGCACCTGTCATCAATTTGTTGTTGGAATTACAAGATTATTCTCATAAAAATAGAAAACAAGCCATTTAAGTGGCAATATTTTGTTTTATCTACAACGAGTGACCTGAATCAACGGGTCCAAATGACTGAAGCCGCGTCTGCGAGCCTCCGTCAGCATAGGACACGCACAGGTCGCCACATCCGTTAGCCTGGAGTTCAACACATGCATCCCCGCGTTCTTGAAGTCACCGAGCGTCTTATTGCCCGCAGTCGTGGAACCCGCGAGGCGTATCTGACGCTTATTCGCGGTGCCGCCAGCGACGGCCCGCAACGCGGCAAGCTGCAATGTGCCAACTTCGCCCATGGCGTGGCCGGGTGTGGCACGGAAGATAAAAACAGCCTGAAACTGATGAACGCTGCCAACGTGGCAATTGTTTCGTCATATAACGACATGCTCTCGGCACACCAGCCCTACGAGCACTTCCCCGAGCAAATCAAACAAGCGCTGCGTGAAATGGGCTCCGTGGGCCAATTCGCCGGTGGCACGCCCGCCATGTGCGATGGTGTGACCCAAGGTGAAGCGGGGATGGAACTGAGCCTGTTGAGCCGCGAAGTCATCGCGCTGTCGACCGCCGTTGCGCTGTCGCACAACATGTTTGATGCCGCATTGATGCTGGGGATCTGCGACAAGATCGTTCCTGGCCTGTTGATGGGCGCGCTGCGCTTTGGCCATCTGCCAACGATCTTTGTACCGGGCGGGCCAATGCCGTCAGGCATTTCCAACAAGGAAAAAGCCGACGTACGCCAACGCTACGCTGAAGGCAAAGCCAGCCGTGAAGAGCTGCTGGAATCGGAAATGAAGTCCTACCATAGCCCTGGTACCTGCACGTTTTATGGCACCGCCAACACCAACCAGTTGCTGATGGAGGTGATGGGCCTGCACTTGCCGGGCGCGTCTTTCGTCAATCCTTACACACCGCTACGCGATGCACTGACTCGTGAAGCGGCGCACCAAGTGACCCGCCTGACTAAGCAAAGTGGCGACTTTATGCCGTTGGGCGAGATCGTGGACGAGCGTTCACTGGTCAACTCCATCGTCGCGCTGCATGCCACTGGCGGCTCTACCAACCACACCTTGCACATGCCTGCGATTGCCATGGCGGCCGGTATTCAACTGACCTGGCAAGACATGGCCGATCTGTCCGAGGTGGTGCCAACCCTGTCCCATGTGTATCCAAACGGCAAAGCCGACATCAACCACTTTCAGGCTGCGGGCGGTATGGCGTTCCTGATTCGTGAATTGCTTGAGGCTGGCCTGCTGCATGAAAACGTCAACACCGTGGCCGGTCATGGACTGAGCCGGTACACCCGTGAACCGTTCCTTGTGGATGGCAACTTGGTATGGCGTGATGGTCCGATTGAAAGTCTCGACGAATCGATCTTGCGTCCGGTGGCCCGTGCGTTCTCGCCTGAGGGTGGATTGCGGGTGATGGAAGGTAATCTGGGACGCGGGGTGATGAAGGTCTCGGCGGTTGCGCCAGAACACCAGATTGTTGAAGCCCCGGCGCGGGTTTTCCAGGACCAGCAGCAATTGGCCGATGCCTTCAAGGCCGGTGAGTTGGAGCACGACTTTGTCGCGGTTATGCGCTTTCAAGGCCCGCGTTCGAACGGCATGCCCGAGCTGCATAAAATGACGCCGTTCCTCGGTGTGTTGCAGGATCGCGGCTTCAAAGTGGCGCTGATTACTGATGGCCGTATGTCCGGCGCGTCGGGCAAAATTCCGGCAGCCATTCATGTCAGCCCAGAAGCTTCGATTGGCGGCGCACTGGCGCGAGTTCAGGATGGCGATCTGATTCGGGTCGATGGCGTTAAAGGTACGTTGCAACTGTTGGTAGATGAGGCAGAATTCGCGGCACGCACCCCGGCCGTCGGCACCTTGAGTAATGCCGTAGGTACCGGGCGTGAGTTGTTTGCGTTTATGCGTCAGGCTTTCAGTTCGGCTGAGCAGGGCGCGAGTACCTTTACCTCGGCTCTGGAAAACCTTAAATGAAGCTCGCCCTTGTCGGTGATATTGGTGGCACCAACGCACGTTTTGCACTGTGGGAAAACGATCAGTTACGCTCCGTCAGCGTACTGGCCACCGCCGATTATGCATGCCCGGAAGACGCGATTAAGGTTTACCTGCAACATCTGGACATAAGCCTTGGGGCTGTAGGCTCGGTGTGCCTGTCGGTAGCCGGGCCAGTGAGCGGTGATGAGTTTCGTTTTACCAACAACCATTGGCGCTTGAGCCGCACAGCGTTTTGCAAAACATTGCACGTCGACAATTTGCTGTTGATCAATGACTTCAGCGCCATGGCCTTGGGCATGACTCGCCTTGAGCTCGCAGATGTGCTTCAGGTATGCCCCGGTATTGCCGATCCGACGCGCCCTGCGGTGGTAATCGGGCCGGGTACAGGGCTTGGCGTGGGCACCTTGCTCAATCTGGGCGAGGACCAATGGATGGCCTTACCGGGGGAGGGCGGCCACGTCGATCTGCCGATGAGCAACCCGCGCGAGGTTCAATTGTGGCAGCACATTTATAACGAAATCGGCCATGTCAGTGCCGAAAGCATTCTGAGTGGTAGCGGCTTGCCGCGCGTCTATCGGGCAATCTGCGCGGTCGGTGGGCATACTCCGGTGCTGGACAGCGACCGTGCCATTACGGCAGCAGCGCTGGACGGTGATCCGCTGGCATTGCAGGTACTGGAACATTTCAGTTGCTGGCTGGGACGGGTCGCGGGCAACAACGTATTAACTGTCGGCGGGCGTGGCGGTGTGTACATTGTCGGCGGCGTGGTACCGCGCTTTGCCGATATTTTCTTGAGCAGCGGGTTTGCCAAAAGCTTTGCTGATAAAGGTTGCATGAGTGACTACCTCAACGGCATCCCGGTTTGGCTGGTGACGGCGCCGTATTCAGGTCTGATTGGCGCAGGCGTGGCGTTGCAGCAAGCGTTCGGTTGAAGAAAGGTTTTTAACGGTAGGAGCGAGGGGGGC
>NZ_ALJC01000116.1 GCF_000282975.1 Pseudomonas psychrophila HA-4 | reverse complement strand
GAGCGGGGTCGCTGCCGACCGGCTCATCCTCGATCCGGGGATGGACCGGCGATTGGTCCATGGCGAAACGGCCGACCTTGCGCCGACCGGCTTCGGGCAACAGGTCCGCGAAGCCATGGACCAGCGCCGCGAGCATCATATCGAACAGCGCGACGCCACGCGCAACAGGGACGGCCGAATCTTCTACCGGCGCAATCTTCTCGCCACCCTGCGCGAGCGGGAAGTTGCGCGCGCCGGTGCGGAGATGGCCGAGGGCAAGGCGCTGCCGTTCCGCGCCGCCAAGGATGGTGAGAGTGTCAGCGGCAAGTTCACCGGGACTGTCCAGCTAACGAGCGGCAAGTTCGCCATCGTGGAAAAGAGCCACGAGTTCACCCTTGTCCCGTGGCGGCCGATCATCGACCGCCAGCTCGGCCGCGAGGTCGCGGGTATCATGCAGGGCGGTTCGGTGTCGTGGCAGTTAGGGCGGCAGCGGGGGTTGGGGCTATAGGAGCCAACGATACCGCATTGCAACGCAACAACTAATTCGATAAGAGCTGCTATTCAATTTCGTAATCGTGGAGCCATCAGCATGGGAAATTCCAAGTCAGCAGACAAGTAAGCCGCAACATCAGAATTGTTGTTGCGGCGCTCTGTAAGACCAATCCCATCTGATTGCTGACGAGCAGACGCTGCCCGGTATCCTTAATCGAGCGGTTGATTCGTCATGACCACCACACGCCCCGCGTGGGCCTATACGCTGCCGGCAGCCTTGCTGCTTATGGCTCCCTTCGACATCCTCGCCTCGCTGGCGATGGATATTTATCTTCCAGTCGTTCCGGCGATGCCGGGCGTCCTGAACACGACTCCATCCATAATCCAACTCACGTTGAGCCTCTACATGGTGATGCTCGGTGTGGGCCAAGTGATCTTTGGGCCACTCTCCGATCGCGTCGGGCGACGGCCGATCCTGCTTGTAGGCGCAACGGCTTTCGTTGCTGCGTCTCTGGGAGCGGCTTGTTCTTCAACTGCATTAGCCTTTGTTGCGTTTCGTCTGGTTCAGGCTGTTGGAGCATCGGCCATGCTGGTGGCCACCTTCGCGACCGTGCGCGACGTATATGCCAATCGTCCCGAAGGTGCCGTCATCTACGGCCTTTTCAGTTCGATGCTGGCGTTCGTGCCTGCGCTCGGCCCTATAGCCGGTGCGCTGATCGGCGAGTTTTGGGGATGGCAGGCGATCTTCATCACACTGGCTGCACTGGCTTCGCTCGCACTCTTAAACGCCAGTTTCAGGTGGCATGAAACCCGACCGTTGGATCAGGCCAGAACGCAACGATCTGTTTTGCCGATCTTCGCGAGTCCGGCCTTTTGGGTTTACACGGTCGGATTTAGTGCCGGCATGGGCACATTCTTCGTTTTCTTCTCGACAGCCCCCCGTGTTCTCATAGGCCAAGCCGGCTATTCCGAGATCGGATTTAGCTTGGCCTTCGCGACTGTCGCGCTGGTCATGGTCACGACAACCCGCTTCGCAAAGTCCTTCGTTGCCAAATGGGGTATCGCGGGATGCGTAGCGCGCGGGATGGCGTTGCTCGTTTCCGGCGCGATCCTGTTGGGGATCGGCCAACTTTTCGGATCGCCGTCATTTTTCAGCTTCATCCTGCCGATGTGGGTTGTCGCGGTCGGCATTGTCTTCACGGTGTCCGTTACCGCCAACGGCGCACTTGCGCAGTTCGACGACATCGCTGGATCAGCGGTTGCGTTCTACTTCTGCATCCAAAGCCTGATAGTCAGTATCGTCGGGACATTGGCGGTGACGCTGTTAAACGGCGATACAGCGTGGCCCGTGATTTGTTACGCCACGGCAATGGCAGTGCTGGTGTCGTTGGGGCTGGCGCTCCTTCGATCCCGTGATGCTGCCACCGAGAAGTCGCCAGTCGTCTAGCCGACGACTGGAAGCAAGCCCGCTCCGATGCGGCGCAATAATCTTCGAAACCTCGTGAATGGCGGTATCCTGTCTGGCAAGATACCGCTCATTTCCCTTGTCCCGTGGCGGCCGGTCATCGACCGCCAGCTCGGCCGTGAGGTCATGGGCATCGTGCAAAGCGGATCGGTGTCGTGGCAGTTGGGGCGGCAAAGGGGCATAAGCCTCTAATCTGTTGTAGATGAACGCAGCCGCTCGAAACCAGCGATGAGGCTGTCGAGTCCGAAGTTGAACGCAGCATCCATGCCGTCTGTTTCCAACTCGTGAAACAGATCGTGCAGGAAGGACGACGGTGCTTGCTCGGACACATCTGGCCTGTCCGGAACTCTCTCATCGGCATCAGATGCCTGCTGCTCGAGAACGGAACCGACCACATAGTGACTGACCGCCCGGAGCGCCCAAACGGCGCGCTTCGGACAAAAGCCCTCCGCGCAGAGAAAGCGTATTTGCGTCTCGGCGGTGCCAAAATTCGGTTCTGTCGGTCGAGTGCCGGCATGGATACGCGCGCCGTCCCGATAAGAGAGCAACGCCGTTCTGAAGCTCAGGGCATTCTCTTTCAGGAACACCCGCCAGTCCTCATTCTCTTCGGGTAGCGAGCGGGTATGGCGTTCCGCCAGCATCGCCTCGGCGAGCGCATCAAGCAGCGCTCGCTTGTTCTGGAAATGCCAGTAAAGCGCAGGCTGCTGAACCTTGAGGCGTTCAGCGAGCTTCCGCGTCGTCAGGCTGTCCATGCCAACCTCGTTCAACAGCTCTAGCGCCGCCGCGATCACGGTGCCCTTGTCCAGTTTGGTCATTCACGTTCCTTCGCCAGTGCTTGACAATTTATCACCGATAAGTTATATGTCCATCTCCTTATCGTTGATAAAGTCGCTCCATTGAGCGGCGCTGGAGTTTCAGGTGCGCAGCTCTGCCATCATTGCCCTGCTGATCGTGGGTCTTGACGCCATGGGTCTCGGCCTCATCATGCCCGTCCTTCCGACGCTTCTGCGTGAGCTTGTGCCAGCAGAGCAGGTCGCTGGACACTATGGTGCCTTGCTGTCGCTCTATGCATTGATGCAGGTCGTCTTCGCGCCCATGCTTGGACAGCTTTCGGATTCTTACGGTCGGCGTCCGGTACTTCTGGCTTCTCTTGCAGGAGCCGCAGTCGATTACACGATTATGGCATCAGCGCCGGTCTTATGGGTGCTCTATATCGGCCGACTCGTGTCCGGCGTCACGGGCGCAACCGGAGCTGTAGCAGCCTCAACCATTGCCGATTCGACGGGGGAAGGTTCTCGCGCACGCTGGTTCGGCTACATGGGGGCCTGTTATGGGGCGGGCATGATTGCCGGGCCAGCACTTGGTGGCATGCTCGGTGGTATCTCTGCTCATGCCCCGTTTATCGCCGCCGCCCTTCTCAACGGGTTCGCGTTCCTGCTTGCCTGCATTTTCCTCAAGGAGACTCATCACAGCCATGGCGGGACCGGAAAGCCGGTTCGCATCAAACCATTCGTTCTGTTACGGCTGGATGATGCATTGCGCGGGCTAGGTGCGCTTTTCGCAGTTTTCTTCATTATTCAACTGATCGGCCAAGTGCCTGCAGCCCTATGGGTCATATATGGCGAGGACCGTTTTCAGTGGAACACCGCGACCGTTGGTTTGTCGCTCGCGGCGTTTGGGGCAACACATGCGATCTTCCAAGCGTTTGTTACCGGCCCGCTTTCAAGCCGGCTTGGAGAGCGGCGCACGCTGCTGTTTGGCATGGCTGCGGATGCGACTGGCTTCGTTCTTCTGGCTTTTGCCACGCAGGGATGGATGGTGTTCCCGATTCTGTTGCTGCTTGCCGCCGGGGGTGTTGGCATGCCGGCCTTGCAGGCAATGCTCTCAAACAATGTCAGCAGTAACAAGCAAGGGGCTTTGCAAGGAACGCTAACGAGCCTCACCAATCTAAGCTCTATCGCAGGACCGCTTGGCTTCACAGCACTCTATTCTGCCACCGCCGGGGCATGGAACGGTTGGGTTTGGATTGTCGGCGCGATCCTCTATTTAATATGTCTGCCAATACTACGCAGACCATTCGCAACTTCATTGTGATTTAGTCATGGCGATTTGGCATGCGTAGACTTAGGAGAAATGACGGATTAAATCTGTTGAGCAATCATCTCCTTTCGGGGCGAGTGCCAATGATGACCTTAGTTCACACTCTCGCTGTCGCCGAATATCTCAACTTCCGTCACGCCGCCAACGCGCTCGGCGTTGCACAGTCCAGCGTCAGCGCCCGCGTGAAGGCACTGGAAGAAGACCTCGGCATCCTCTTGTTCGAGCGTCATGCGCGCGGCGTTCGGCTGACCGAGGCCGGACGCCATTTCGTCGAGCGGATAGCCGTAGGTATTGACCAACTCGACCATGCGGTGAAAACCGCCGGCATGGCGGCAGCCGGAGAAAGCGGCCGGCTTCGTATCGGTATCCATGCCCTGATTCCGCATAGCTTCCTCGCAAAGCTGATCGGCCAATACCGCAAGGATTACCCCGATGTTGAAGTCGAGATCGCCGAAGGCCCGGCCCGTGAAGCGGTGGTGCAGCTTCGCGCCGGCAGGTTGGACGTGGCGTTCGTCGCGGGCACGCCCCAACCACCCGACTGCCATTCCCGTCGCACATGGACCGAACCGCTCTTGGCGGTGCTACCGGAACGGCATCCGCTCGCCAAGCGGTCAGCCGTCACATGGCCCGATTTGGCAGGCGAGACGTTCCTTGCGTATAGGAAGTTCAAACGCCCTTTTCGGGCAGTCTGCTGGGTAGGCGGCGGTCGCGCAAGCCCCGTTTTGGGCACGGATCGGACGTCTGTGAGTGGGATTTCGGCATCGCGGGGCCACGCAGCGGCGTTGTCAGCAGCCATGCTTCGCTGATTCCCGACAGCGGGCCGAGCGCCGCCCTGCGGATCGTGGCCGCATCGGCTCGGATTCCGGTTTCGCCGTCGGCTGTGCAGCCGGCAGATCGTCACGCGGCTTGCACTGGCGGCGCGCGCGCTGCGGGCCTGTAGTGCGCTTCTTCCCGCGCGCCGTGCTTCTCGAAGTGGGCGAGGATGGCGCGGATGGCGGTGGGTTCCTCGATGCTGGCGACGATCCGCACGGTGCCACCGCAGTGGACGCAGGCGGTGACGTCGATGGAAAAGACCCGCTTGAGCCGTTGCGCCCAGCTCATCGCACGGCGCTTCTCCTCGGGGCTGCGCGGCGCGTCGTGGGCGCTGACGTCCACTGGCGCCGCATCGCCCGCAGGCCGCTTGCCGCGCCCCGAGGGCGTCAGCTGCGCACGCAGGTTTGCATTCGGGGCGAATACGCCGTGGAAGCGGGTGAGATGCGCGCGAGGTGGCGGGACCAGCGCCGCCAGCTTGGCGATGAAATCCACCGGATCCCATTCCACATGCGTGGTGCCATTGCGCCACGGGGTCTTGAGCTGGTAACGCACCCTGCCCTGGAGCGCTATCGACAGCCGCTTCTCGCTGATCGCCGGGCGCGTGATGTAGCGGCACAGCTTTTCCAGCTTGTGGCTTTCGTGTGCTTCGGCCGCCACGCCGGCATGCAGTGAGAAGCCGCCGACCTTGCCGGCTTCGCCCTCCAGCGAACCGGCGTCACCGGGCAGCGTTTGCAGCGTGACGACCTTGCAGCCAGCGTCGCGGCCGGTGGCGATGCGGTAGGTGATCGAACTCATCCGCAGCCCATCCATGCTGTCGTCGCCTGCAGCGCTGTCTGCCAGGAAGGCCGATTCGCCCTCCCCTTCGAGCCAGCCTTTGCGCGTCAGGTGCCGACACACCCGGTGCGCGATGGTAGCTGCCAGCTGGGTCAACTGCGCGGTGGTGGGCGCACGGGCGCGGTGCAGGCGCAGTTCGCGCCGCGGCAGCTCGGTGGCTTCCACGTACACGCCGTCGAGCCACAGCATGTGGAAGTGGATGTTCAGGTTCAGCGCGCTGCCGAAACGCTGGATCAGCGTCACCGCGCCGCACTGGGCGCTGGCGCGGTCGATGCCGGCTTGATCGGCCAACCAGCCGGCGATCACGCGCTGCACGATGCCCAGCACCGGGCCAATGGCTTCTGGCTTGCTGGCGAACAGGAAACGCAAGGGGTACGGAAAGCTCAGCACCCATTGCCGCACAGGCCGCGGGCCGAACACCTCCTCGACCAGGTGCCGCGCACTCTCGGCCATGCGTCGCGCGCCGCAACTCGGGCAGAACCCGCGCTTCTTGCAGGAGAAGGCCACCAGCCTCTCTGCACGGCAGTGCTCGCACACCACCCGCAGGAAGCCGTGCTCGAGTACGCCGCAACGCAGGTAGGCATCGAACGCCTCGCGGACATACCCGGGCAGCGAGCGGCCCTCCGCTTCGATCCGTGCAATGAAGTCCGGGTAGTGCGCCTCTACCAACGCGTACAGCAGCGTGCGCTCGGGCGCGTGGCGCGCGTACCGCGAACCGGTGTGGGCGGACGGCAGTGGCGCGCATCCCGCGGCTTGCCGCCGGGATGTGGCGAGGCGCGGCACGCAGCGCTCCGGTGCGGGGACGGCTGCTCAGTGTTGCGCCTGTGTTCGCACGTTCGTATCGGTGCGTTCTGATCTTCGCGTCAGACATTGCCGCGGCGCGGGCACAACAAAAAGCCCGGCATCGCTGCCGGGCTCCGGCCCCGTCCTTGGGGCCTTGATGTCGGGTCGTTGCCGGGATCGGACCGCGCTGGCGCGGTCCGGTTCCCTGACGACCGGGCCAACCGGATCAGAAATCCATGCCGCCCATGCCGCCCATACCGCCAGCACCCGGCATGGCCGGCTCTTCCTTCTTCGGCACTTCGGCCACGACCACTTCGGTCGTGATCGCAAGGCCGGCGACGGAAGCGGCGTGCTGCAGGGCCGAGCGGGTCACCTTGGTCGGGTCCAGGATGCCCATGGCGATCATGTCGCCGAACTCGCCGGTGGCGGCGTTGTAGCCGTAGCTGCCTTCGCCGGCCTTGACGTTGGCCACGATCACGCTCGGTTCTTCACCGGCGTTGGCCACGATGGCGCGCAGCGGGGCTTCCAGCGCACGGCGGGTGATGGCGATGCCCAGGTTCTGGTCTTCGTTGATGCCCTGCCAGGGCAGATCCGTGCACAGCACCTTGCCGTAGAAGAACAGC
>NZ_ALJC01000115.1 GCF_000282975.1 Pseudomonas psychrophila HA-4 | reverse complement strand
TCCTACAGTGATCACAACCTGCCAAATCTGACGCAGCCTGAGAATCTGGCCTATGTGATCTACACCTCGGGTTCCACAGGCAAGCCCAAAGGCGCAGGCAATACCCATGCAGCGTTGGTCAACCGCCTGAGCTGGATGCAACAGGCTTACCCCTTGGGCGCCGACGACGCAGTGCTGCAAAAGACCCCGTTCAGTTTTGACGTGTCGGTGTGGGAGTTTTTCTGGCCATTGCTGACTGGCGCACGCTTGGTCGTGGCGCAACCCGCTGAACACCGCGAGCCATTGCGCTTGATCGAGACCATTCGCGCGCAACAGATCACTACCGTTCACTTTGTGCCGTCGATGTTGCAGGCGTTTATTCATGAGGCCGGGGTCGCGCAGTGCAGCAGCCTGCGACGGATCGTGTGCAGCGGCGAAGCATTGCCGGTAGACGCCCAGCAGCAGGTGTTCGCCACGTTGCCCGCTGCCGAGTTGTACAACCTGTACGGCCCGACGGAAGCGGCCATCGACGTCACCCATTGGACCTGTGTCGATGAAGGCGCGAACAGCGTGCCGATTGGTTTGCCCATCGCCAATCTGCGCACCCTGGTCCTCGACGCAGACCTGTCGCCAGTGGCGCTGGGTGTGGCCGGTGAGCTGTACCTGGGCGGTGCCGGACTGGCACGCAGTTACCATCGGCGCCCTGGGCTTACTGCCGAGCGTTTTGTGCCGTGTCCGTTTAACCAGGGCGAGCGCCTGTACCGCACAGGCGATTTAGTGCGCCAGCGCGTCGACGGGGTAATCGAGTACTTAGGCCGCCTCGACCATCAGGTCAAACTGCGCGGGTTGCGCATCGAACTGGGGGAAATCGAGGCGCGTCTGGCCGAGCTACCAGCAGTACGCGAAGCCGTGGTGCAGGTGCTTGATGACAAGCAATTGGTGGCTTACGTGGTACTTCAAGCCCCGACCGCTAACGATGACTGGCAAGCGGCGTTGGTCAGCCACTTACAGCGCGGGCTGCCGGAATACATGGTGCCCAGCCATTGGATCAGCCTTGAGAGCTTGCCGCTGTCGCCCAACGGCAAGCTGCAACGTAACGCCTTGCCGCGCCCGGACCTGAACACCGTGCAGCACGGTTACGTGGCCCCGGCTAATGAGCTAGAGCAGCGTTTGGCCGATATCTGGCAACAGGTGCTGGGCGTGGCGCAGGTCGGCGTTGATGACAACTTCTTTGCCTTGGGCGGCGACTCGATCATCTCGATTCAAGTGGTCAGCCGCGCGCGGCAAACCGGGATCGCCTTTAGCCCACGCGATCTCTTCCAGCATCAAACCATTCGCAGCCTGGCGCGGGTGGCAGCATTGAGTACCCAAACCCTGATCGATCAAGGTCTGGCCCGCGGTGCAGTGGCGTTGGCCCCAGTTCAACAGTGGTTTTTTGCCCAAGACATGCCCCAGCGCCAGCATTGGAACCAATCGCTGTTGCTGCACCCGCGTCAGCCGATTGACCCCGCACGGCTGGAGCACGCGCTAAACAGGCTGCTGAGCCATCACGATGCGTTGCGTTTGCGCTTCGAACAGCGTGACGGCACGTGGCAGCAAGCCTACGCCGAACTGCCGAGCGAGAGCCTGCTGTGGCGACGGCAGGCGGCTTCAACCGATGAACTCAACACCCTGTGCGAACAGACCCAACTCAGCCTCGATTTGCAAACAGGCCCGCTGCTGCGCGCGCTGCTGGTGGAAATGCCCGATTACAGCCAGCGGCTGTTGCTGGTGGTTCACCACTTGGCGGTGGACGGCGTGTCGTGGCGCGTATTGCTCGAAGACTTACAGCAGTTCTACTCCCAGCCAGCACAGGCGCCACAGGCTAAAACCAGTGCCTACCAAGCGTGGACGGCACGTTTGGCGGATGCCGCGTTGGCACGCGTCGATGAGCTGGCGCTGTGGCAACGGCAATTGGCCGGAGCGGCCAGCGATTTGCCGTGTGATCGGCCCAACGCCGGGCTGCTAAATCGGCATGGGCGCAGGCTGGCACTCACGCTCGACAGCGCGCTGACCCGCCAGTTATTGCACGTCGCGCCCGCCACCTACCGCACACAGGTCAACGACCTGCTGCTCAGCGCGTTGGCGCGGGTGATCTGCCGCTGGAGCGGGCAGGCCAGCAGCTTGATTCAACTGGAAGGCCATGGCCGCGAAGAGCTGTTTGCCGAGCTCGACCTGTCGCGCACCGTGGGGTGGTTTACCAGCCTGTTCCCGGTGCAACTGACCCCGGCAACCGACATGGGCGCCTCGATCAAGTCGATCAAGGAGCAACTGCGCAGCGTGCCGGACAAGGGGGTGGGTTATGGCCTGTTGCGCTATCTGGCCGGTGACGAGGTGGGCGCTCAACTGGCCCGTCTGGCCACGCCGCGCATCACCTTTAACTACTTGGGCCAGTTTGACCGTCAGTTTGATGAACGTGCGCTGTTTGCCCCGGCGGTGGAAAGTGCTGGCGTAGCACAGGATGAAAACGCGCCGCTGACCAACTGGTTGAGCATTGAAGGGCAGGTGTACGGCGGTGAGCTGAACCTGCAATGGACGTACAGCCACGAGATGTTTGATGACGCCACTGTGCAGGCGCTGGTCGATGATTATCAGCGCGAGTTGTCAGCGCTGATCACCCATTGCGTGAACTGTGAGCAGGGCGGCATGACCCCGTCCGATTTCCCACTGGCGCAGTTGACTCAGGCGCAACTGGATAACCTCAACGTCCCGGCCAACGCCATCGAAGACATTTACCCACTGTCTCCCATGCAGCAAGGCTTGTTGGTGCACACCTTGCTCGAACCGGGCTCGGGCATTTATTTCATGCAAGACCGCTACATCATCGACAGTGAAATCGACCTGCCGCGCTTTACGGCAGCTTGGCACGCGGTCGTGCAGCGTCATGATGCGTTGCGCGCATCATTCAGCCTCGACGATGACGGCCGCATGCTGCAAATCATTCACCGCGATGCCGCGCCAAACGTGCAGGTTCACGACTGGACGGAGCGTGCGCAAAGCGAGCATGAAGCCGCGTTGCAAGCGCTGCTGAGTGAGGACCGGGCGCAAGGGTTTGACCTGCTCAACACGCCGCCTTTGAGCCTGCGCCTGATTCGCCGCAGCGCCGGGCATTACTGGTTCATTCTCAGCAACCACCACATCCTGATCGATGCCTGGTGCCGCTCGCTGTTGCTGCAAGACTTCTTTGCCCTGTACAGCGGGCAGCGCAGCTTGCCGCCCGCAGCGCGTTATCGCGACTTTATCCAGTGGCTGCAAGAACAGGGCGAGCGCGAGGCGCTGCACGCCTGGACCCTTGAACTGGCCGGGTTTGAGCAGCCGACGCCCTTGCCGTTTGACCGTGCGGTACGCCGCCAGGGCGGGGTTTCGCAGATCGGCGATTGCTACGCCGACCTCGACGTCAGCCAAGGCCGGGCCCTGCGCGAACTGGCCCAGCGTTTTCAGTTGACCGTCAACACCCTGACTCAAGCTGCGTGGGCGCTGGTGTTGCAGCGTTACAGCGGGCTCGACGATGTGCTGTTCGGCGTCACGGTGGCTGGTCGCCCGATCAGTCGCCCGCAAATGCAGGACACCGTGGGCCTGTTCATCAACAGCATCCCGCTGCGCATGCGTTTGCCGCGTGCCGGGCAGTGCGTCAGCGTGCGCGAGTGGCTGCAAGACCTGTTTGAGCACAACTTGGCGCTGCGTGAGCACGAACATTTGCCGCTGCTGAAGATTCAGGCGTGCAGCGCGCTGGAAAAAGGCCAGCCGATTTTCGACAGCTTATTTGTCTACGAGAACGCCCCGGTCGAAAGCGCGGTGGTCAGTGGCGCCGAGCAGATCAGCGCCAAGTCGGACAGCGCCCGCACCCACACCAACTACCCAATGACCGTGGTGGTGTACCCCGGCGATGCGCTGGGCTTACACCTGTCGTATGACAAGCGCTTCTTTGATCAAGCCACGGTCGAGCGCTTACTGGCCGACTTCAAACGCCTGCTGTTGGCGATTGGCGAACACGCCGAAGGTGATTTCTCTGACCTGCCATTGGTGGCTGCGACCGAGCGTGAGCACCTGTTGCAGACGGGCAACCAGACCGCCTGTGATTACCCGCTGGCGCAGGGCTATGTGCGTTTGTTTGAGGCGCAGGTGGCGGCGCAGCCAGAGCAGGTGGTGGCCACGTGCCTGGAACAGCGCTGGACCTACCGCGACCTCGACCGCCGCGCCAATCGCCTGGGCCATGCGCTGCTCGCGGCAGGCGTGAGCTGCGATCAGCCAGTGGCCTTGCTGGCGGATCGCAGCCTGGCCCTGTTGGGCATGATGCTCGGCAGCTTCAAGGCCGGGGCCGCCTACTTGCCGCTCGACCCGCAATTACCCGCCCAACGCCTGCTGGCGTTGTTGCAGTTGGGCCAGGTGCCGATGCTGGTGGCCAGCGCCGCGTGCCGTGAGCAAGCCTACTGCTTGCTGGCGCTGCTCAACCCGCAACAGCGTCCGCAGTTGCTGATTTGGGACGAAGTGCAGACTGCGGGTTATTCCAGTGACCAACCCGGCATCTACACCGGGCCGAACAACTTGGCCTATGTGATCTTCACCTCGGGTTCGACCGGTACGCCCAAAGGGGTGATGGTTGAACAGGCCGGGATGCTCAATAACCAACTGAGCAAAAAACCGTACCTGGACCTGAGCCCGGCAGACGTGATCGCGCAGACCGCGTCCCAGAGTTTCGACATTTCGGTGTGGCAGTTCCTCGCGGCGCCGCTGTTTGGCGCGCAAGTCGATATCGTGCCGAACGCTATCGCCCATGACCCGGCTGCGCTGCTGGCGCATGTCGCCGCGCGCGGTATCAGCGTGCTCGAAAGTGTGCCGTCGCTGATCCACAGCCTGCTCGATGAACTCAATGGCTCGCTGGCCACGCTGCGCTGGATGCTTCCGACCGGCGAAGCCATGCCGCCTGAGCTGGCGCGCCGCTGGCTGCAGCGTTACCCCGAGATCGGCCTGGTCAATGCTTATGGGCCAGCCGAATGCTCGGACGACGTGGCGTTGTTCCGTGTCGACGCGGCCTCGGCGGAGGGTGCGTATTTGCCGATTGGCCTGGCTACCGACAACAACCGCTTGTATGTGCTGGACGCCGACTTGCAGCCCGTGCCGATGGGCGTGATCGGTGAGTTGTACGTCGCGGGCACCGGTGTGGGGCGCGGTTATTTCAGCGATCCGCTGCGCACGGCGACGGTGTTTATGCCCAACCCCTACGCCGAGCAGGCGGGGGAGCGGTTGTACCGCACCGGCGATTTGGCCCGGCGCCGCAACGACGGCCCACTGGAGTACGTGGGCCGCATCGATCAGCAGGTCAAAGTGCGCGGATTCCGCATCGAACTGGGCGAAATCGAGTCGCGTCTACGCGATCTGGCAGGCGTGCGTGAAGCCGCAGTGGTGGTGCAAGACGGCCCGACCGGCAAGGCGCTGGTTGCCTTTGTGGTGGCAGACGATCAAGCACAGCTGTGGGCCGAGTTGCGCGAACAACTCAAGGCCGGGCTTAAGGCGCAACTGCCGGACTACATGCTGCCGTTGCAATGGGTGCCGCTGGATACGCTGCCGTTGAATGCCAACGGCAAGGTCGACCGCAAGGCGTTGCCACAGGCACAAACGGCTGATTGGCAGCGCGAGGTGATTGCCCCGCACGCCGGGATCGAAACCCGCATCGCCACGATCTGGCAAGCGGTGTTAAAAGTCGACGTGCTGAGCCGCGACGACAACTTCTTTGAACTGGGCGGGCATTCGTTGCTGGTGGCACAAGTGGTGTCACGCGTGCGTCAGCAACTGAACATCGAGTTGCCCCTGAGCAGCCTGTTTGAAAGCAGCGTGCTCAGTGACTTTGCCGCCCGTTGCGCGGCCCAGCCGCCGAGCGTCAGCCAGCCACCCTTGCGCCCACGGGCAGTTGATGAACCGAGCGTGTTGTCGTACGCGCAACAGCGCCAATGGATTCTCTGGCAGCTTGATCCGCACAGCGCCGCGTACAACATCCCCGCGGCACTGCGGCTTAAAGGCTCGCTGAATCGCGAGGCGTTGCTGCGCAGTTTCAATGCGCTGCAATCGCGTCACGCGACCTTGCGCACCACTTTCACGCAAGACGGTGAACAAGCCCGTGGTGTGTTGCACGCCAGCTTGCCGCTGGCGTTGCGCGAGTTGACCCTCGAACCTGCCGATTCGGGGCGGATTGAAGCGTTGGTGGCCGAAGAAATGCGTCAGCCTTTCGACCTGTGCGACGGCCCGCTGCTGCGGGTGTTGTTGCTCAAGGTCGCAACCGATGAGCATGTGCTGGTGCTGACGGTGCATCACATTGCCGCTGACGGTTGGTCGATGCAGGTCATGGTCGATGAATTTTGTGAGTTGTACTTGGGCCGTGACCTGCCGCCGTTGGCCGTGAGCTATGCCGATTACGCCGCCTGGCAGCGTGAATGGCTAAACGCGGGCGAGGGCGAGCGCCAGTTGAACGCTTGGCGCGAAAAACTGGGGTGCCAGCATCCTCCGTTGCAGTTGCCCAGTGAGCTAACGCGCCCGACGATCCGCAGCGAGCGCGGCGCACGCCTTGACGTGGCGATTGAACCTGGGCTGGCGGGCGAGTTGCGGCAGGTGGCGCAGCAGCACAACGTGACCCTGTTTATGCTACTGCTGGCCAGTTTCCAGACCCTGTTGCATCGCTACAGCGGCCAGTCGGCGATCAATGTCGGGGTGCCGAATGCCGGGCGCGGGCGTCTTGAAACCGAAGGCTTGATCGGCTTCTTTATTAACACCCAGGTGCTGCGCGCTGAGATCGACGGCCAGCAGACCTTTGCCAGCCTGTTACACCAGGTCAAGCGCGATGCCCTGTGGGCGCAGGCGCATCAGGACCTGCCGTTTGAGCAATTGGTTGACGCCCTGCAGCCGCAACGCAGCCTGAGCCACAGCCCGTTGTTTCAAGTGCTGTTCAATCATCAGCGGCAGATGGGTGACACTGTTGAGCGGTCTTTGCCGGGCCTGAGCATTGAACGCATGGACTGGCAGCAGCACACGGCGCAATTCGATCTGGCGCTCGACACCGAAGAGCAGGGCGAGCAGTTGCACGCCAGCCTGACTTACGCCTGCGAGGTGTATGACGCCGCGACCATCGAGCGCCTGGCCGGGCATTGGCTGAACCTGCTGCGTGCCGTAGTCCGCGAGCCGCAGCAACGTATTGCTGAGCTACCAATGCTGGGCAGTGCCGAGCAACAGGCGTTGATTGCGCAATGGAACCCCCGCGTGCAGGTGCAGCCGGTAGCGCCCGCGCTGCATCAGTTGTTCGAAGCGCAGGCCGCCTTGCACCCGCAGGCGGTGGCGTTGCGCTGCGGCAATGATTCGCTGACCTACAGCGAACTCAACGCGCAGGCCAATCGTCTGGCGCACACACTGCGTGAACGCAAGGTCGGCCCCGAAGTACGGGTGGGCGTTGCTTGTGAACGCTCGCTGGCGTTAGTGATCAGCGTGTTGGCGATTCTCAAGGCCGGGGGCGCTTATGTGCCGCTGGACCCGCAATACCCCGCCGAACGCTTGAGCTACATGATCGAAGACAGCGGCATTCAGTTGTTGCTGACTCAGGCGCACCTGTTGGAAAACCTGCCACCACGGGTCGGGGTGCAGACGTTGTGCCTAGAGCATGTGGCGCTGGACGCGTTTAGCGTGGACAACGTGCCTAACCTCACCCAGCCGGACAATCTGGCCTATGTGATCTACACCTCTGGCTCCACCGGGCGGCCGAAAGGGGCGCTGCTGACCCATGCCAACGTCACCCGTTTGCTCAGCGCCACGGCCGATGAATTTGCCTTTGGTCCAAGCGATGTGTGGACGCTGTTCCATTCCTACGCGTTCGATTTCTCGGTGTGGGAGTTGTTTGGCGCGCTGTGCACCGGCGGGCGTCTGGTGATCGTGCCGTACTTCATCAGCCGCGAGCCGCAGGCGTTCCATCAGTTGCTGTGCGATGAACAGGTGACGGTGCTCAACCAGACCCCGACCGCTTTCCGGCAACTACTGCCCATTGCCTGCAACAGCCCGCAAACGCTGGCCTTGCGCTGGGTAATCTTCGGTGGTGAGGCGCTGGACGTGGCAAGCCTGCGCCCGTGGTACGAGCGTTTTGGCAACGACCCGACCACCTTAGTCAATATGTACGGCATCACTGAAACCACGGTGCATGTGACCTACCGCGCCTTGAGCCCGAGTGATCTCGACGCCAACGTGCAAAGCCCGATCGGGCGGCCTGTCAGCGACTTGAGTTGGTACGTGCTCGACAGCCAGTTGCAGCCGGTGGCGCCGGGCTGTGCGGGGGAGCTGTACATTGCCGGGGCGGGCTTGGCGCGGGGCTATCACGGGCGCGCCGGGCTGAGTGCCGAACGCTTTGTGCCGAGCCCGTTTGTGCCGGGTGCGCGCCTGTACCGCAGCGGCGATCTGGCTCGTCAGCGCGCTGACGGCAACATCGACTACCTGGGGCGTATCGACCAGCAAGTAAAAATTCGCGGGTTCCGTATCGAGCTGGGCGAAATCGAAACCTGCCTCAAGCAGCAACTGGGCGTCAGCGATGCGGTGTTGAGCGTGCATCAAGGCCAGCTCTGCGCCTATGTGGTGGCTGATGTGGCGCCCGCTGATGCGCTGGCGTGGCGTGAGCAATTACGTGCAGCGCTCAAGGTCGATTTGCCGGATTACATGGTGCCGACCCAGTGGTTGCTACTCGATGCGTTGCCCCTGACCAGCAACGGCAAGCTGGACCGCAAAGCCTTGCCCCTGCCTGAAACCGACCTGCATCAACGCCCGTACAGCGCGCCAGTGGGGGATTTAGAAACCCGGCTGGCAGCGATCTGGGCGCAGGTGCTGGAGGTCGAGCGCATAGGTCGTTACGACAACTTCTTTGAATTGGGCGGGCATTCGCTGCTCGCGGCCCAGGCCAATGCGCGGGTCGAACTTGAATTAGGCCTCGACGTGGCGTTGCGTGCGCTGTTCGAAGCGCCTGACCTGCAAGCCTATGCCGCTCTGGCACAGGTACAAACGCCTGCGGATAACGATGTTCGTCTGAGCGCCCTTGAATCGCTGCTCGACGAGATGGAGATCAACTGATGGAACACTCAACCGCGTGGCGCATTGCCAACCGTTTCGCCAGCCTTGCGCCCCATCAGCGCCGTGAGTTTTTGCACAAGATGCAGGAACAAGGCGTCAGCTTCGGCCAGCTCCCCATCCCGGCGACCACGTCCCAGGACGCGCCGTGTGAACTGTCGTATGCCCAGCAACGGCAATGGTTTTTATGGCAACTCGACCCAGCAGGCGCCGCGTATCACATCCCGGCGGCCTTGCGTTTGCGCGGTGCGCTGAATGTACCTGCCTTACAGCGCAGTTTTGATGCACTGGTTGAGCGCCATCACAGCTTGCGCAGTGTGTTTATTGATGAACCTGTAGCCGCTTTTGAAGGCCCTGCGGCCCTTATCGAAGCCAGCGGCAGCAGGGTGTTAATGGCGCTGCACGATTTACGCGGCTTTGCGCAATCCGAGCGCCTGAACCTGGCGCTGCATCAGGTTGAGCAAGACATCGCCCAACCCTTCGATTTGCAACACGGCCCGCTGCTGCGAGTCAGTCTGTTGCAACTGGATACGGACGACCACGTGCTGGTGCTGACCTTGCACCACATCGTCGCTGATGGTTGGTCGATGGGCGTGCTGATCGAAGAGTTTTCACAGCTGTATGCGGCCCACGCGCAAGGCCGGACTCTTGAACTCCCGGTATTGCCGATTCAGTACGCCGACTATGCCCTATGGCAACGGCGCTGGATGGAGGCCGGAGAGCTGGAGCGCCAACTGGGCTGGTGGCGCGAGCAATTGGGCAGTGAGCAACCGGTGCTCGAATTGCCCGGCGACCGTTCGCGCCCGGCCCAGCCAACGCAACAAGGCGCACGCTTGGACTTCGCCCTGCAACCCGCATTGGCCAAAGGCTTGCTGGCGCTGGCCAAACAGCGCGGGGTCACGCCCTTTATGTTGCTGCTCGCCAGTTTTCAAGTGCTTTTGTACCGCTACAGCGGTCAACAAGACCTGCGCATCGGGGTGCCGGTGGCGAACCGCAATCGGGCCGAAACCCTTGGTTTGATTGGTTTTTTCGTCAACACCCAGGTCATGCGCGCCGAGCTGGATGGGCGGATGCCCTTTAGCCAGTTGCTGAGCCAAACCCGCGACCGTTCGCTGGATGCCCAAGGCTATCAAGACCTGCCCTTCGAACGCTTGGTCAACGCGTTGCAAGGCGAACGCAGCTTGAGCCACAGCCCGTTGTTTCAAGTGATGTTCAATCACCAGCAAAGCCGCCCCGGTGCGCTGGGCGGGATGCTCGCCGGGTTACAGGTCGAACGCCTGGAATGGCAAGGCCGTACCGCGCAATTTGACCTGCAACTCGATACCCACGAAGAAGGCGAGCACCTGCTGGCCAGCCTGACCTACGCCACCGACCTGTTTGATGCCGCACGCATCGAAGGCATGGCCGAGCATTGGCGCACGCTGTTGGTGGGCATTGTGGCGAGTCCTGAGTGCGCGATTGGCGAGTTGCCGATGCTGGCGCCTCATCAAGTTGAAGCGACGTTGTATGGGTTGAATACCACGCAGCAGGCTTACCCCGGCCCTGAATGCGTGCACCTGCACATCGAGGCGCAAGCGGCGGCTTCGCCAGACACGTGCGCGTTGGTGTTTGGCGAGCACGCGTTGAGCTACCGCGAATTGAACCAACGGGCCAATCGCCTGGCGTGGCAGTTGCGCGATCTGGGGGTTGGCCCGGAAGTGCGGGTGGGCGTTGCTTGTGAACGCTCTCTGGAGTTGGTGGTTGGCTTGCTGGCGATACTCAAGGCCGGGGGCGCTTATGTGCCGCTCGACCCCGAATACCCGACCGAGCGGCTGGCGTATATGGTTGAAGACAGTGGCATCAGTTTGCTGCTGACCCAGGCACATGTGCAGGCGGGGTTGCCGCTGTCAGAGAGTTTGCCGGTGGTGTGCCTGGAAATTGAAGATCAAAAGATCGCGGGGCAAGCCCGCTCCTACAGTGATCACAACCTGCCAAATCTGACGCAGCCTGAGAACTTGGCGTATCTGATTTATACCTCGGGTTCCACGGGGCGCCCGAAAGGCGCGGGCAACAGCCATGGCGCGTTGTACAACCGTTTGGCATGGATGCAAGACGCGTATGGCCTGAACACCGCAGACCGGGTGTTGCAGAAAACCCCGTTCAGTTTTGACGTCTCGGTGTGGGAGTTTTTCTGGCCATTGATGCACGGCGCGACGTTGGTAGTGGCCGCTCCCGGCGCCCATCGAGACCCGCAGCAATTGGCCGCGCTGATCGTTAAGCACGCCATCACCACGCTGCATTTTGTGCCGTCGATGCTGCACGCCTTTATCAACGCAGATGAAGCGGTGGAGTGCCGTTCGTTACGACGGATTGTGTGCAGCGGCGAAGCGTTACCGATGGCGTTACAGCGTCAAACCCTGCGCAGCCTGCCGCAGGCGACGCTGTACAACTTGTACGGCCCGACCGAAGCGGCCATCGACGTGACCCACTGGACATGCGTGGAAGAAGGCCGCGACAGTGTGCCGATCGGGCGGCCAATCGCTAACCTGCGCACCTACATTCTTAGCCCTGAACTGTTGCCGTTGCCGAGCGGTGCGATTGGCGAGTTGTACCTGGCGGGGTCAGGGCTGGCGCGGGGCTATCACGCTCGTCCGGGGTTGACCGCTGAGCGCTTTGTGGTCGACCCGTTTGGCAGCGGTGAGCGCGTGTACCGCACCGGCGACCTGGCGCGTTATCGGGCAGACGGCGCCATTGAATACTGCGGTCGCATCGACCATCAGGTAAAAATTCGCGGTTTGCGCATCGAGTTGGGTGAAATCGAAGCGCGCCTGCAAGAGCACCCGCAGGTGCTGGAAGCCGTGGTGCTTGCGCTGGACAATCAGTTGGTGGCGTATTTGGTGCCCAGCGAGGTGCAGACGGGATGGCGTGAAACCCTGAACGCGCATTTGCTGGCTAGCCTGCCGGATTACATGGTGCCGACGCACCTGGTGCTGATCGAGCACATGCCGCTCAGCCCTAATGGCAAGTTGGACCGCAAACGGCTGCCAGCGCCGCAGGCCAGCGTCAGTCAGCGGATGTTCGAGGCCCCGCGTAGCGACAACGAACGTCAGTTGGCGGCGATTTGGCAAGACGTGCTGGGGCTGGAGCAGGTCGGCCGTCAGGACAATTTCTTTGAGCTGGGCGGCGATTCGATCATCTCGATTCAGGTGGTCAGCCGGGCGCGGCGTGTGGGTCTGCGCTTGCAGCCGCGTGATCTGTTTCAGCAGCCGACCTTGCAGGCGCTGGCGGCTGTGGCCAGCCACGAACTGGCGCCGCAGATCGCGCAAGGGCCGGTGGTGGGTACGCAAACCCTGACCCCGGTGCAGCACTGGTTCTTCGCCAATCAGACCGTGCACCCGCAGCACTGGAATCAGTCGGTGTTGCTTGAGGTGCGCGAGCCGCTGGACTTGCAGCGCCTGCAAAGCGCCTTGCATCAGGTACTGGTGCAGCATGACGCGCTGCGCTTGCAGTTTCGCGAGCAGGCCGGGCAATGGACCGCGTGCTATGTGCCGCTGGACAGCACTGCGGCCACCGATTTGCTGTGGACCGCCCAGGTGCAAAGTGATCAAGCGCTGCAAGCCTTGTGTGATGAAGCGCAACGCAGTCTGTCGCTGCACGACGGGAAATTGCTGCGTTGCGTGCTGATTGACCATGAAGATGGCGTTCAGCGTTTGTTGCTGGTGATCCACCATTTGGTCGTGGATGGCGTGTCGTGGCGGGTGCTGCTTGAAGACTTGCAGGCGGCCTACGCTGGGCAGGCACTGGCGCAAAAAACCAGCGCGCTGCAAGACTGGGCCACGCAGCTGTCGGCCTATGCGAGCAGTGAAGCACTGGCAACTGAACAGCGCTGGTGGCTGGCGCACTTGCAGGGCGTGAGCGCTACGTTGCCCCATGCTCGAGCCGGTGCCAGCCAAGCGTTGCGCCATCGTCACGTGGTCAGTTTGGGGCTGGACCGCGAACAGACCCGGCAGTTGCTACAACAAGCACCTGCGGCCTATCGCACGCAGATTAATGATCTGTTGCTGACGGCTCTGGCCCGTGCCGTGTGTGACTGGACCGGCGAGTCTGCGGCGCTGATTCAACTCGAAGGCCACGGCCGTGAAGAGCTGTTTGCCGGCATCGACCTGACCCGCACCGTGGGCTGGTTCACCAGCCTGTTCCCGGTCAAGCTGACCCCAGCGGCAGGCGTGGCCGAGTCCATCAAAGCGATCAAGCAGCAATTGCGCGATGTGCCGGGTAAAGGCTTGGGCTTTGGGTTGTTGCGCTATCAGGGCGATGCGCGCACCCAAGCCAGCCTCGCGGCCTTGCCGCAGGCGCGGGTCACGTTTAACTACTTGGGCCAGTTCGACCAGAGCTTCAGCGAAGACGCGTTGTTTGTCCCGGCTAAAGAGGCGAGCGGTGCGGCGCAGAGCTTGGACTCACCGTTGGCCAACTGGTTGTCGGTGGACGGCCAAGTGTTTGGCGGTGAGCTAAAACTGGACCTGAGCTTCAGCCAGGAATGCTTCAACAAGGCAGATATTGAAGCCCTGGCCGCTGGGATCAAGGTGCAGCTACACGTGCTGATTGAGCATTGTCTGAACCCGCAACACAGCGGCGTGACCCCGGCAGACTTCCCGCTGGCCAGCTTGAGCCAAGCTCAACTCGACCAATTGCCCGTGGCGCCCCGGCAGATTGAAGACCTGTACCCGCTGTCGCCGATGCAACGCGGTTTGTTATTCCACAGCCTGTACGAGCCGCAGGCCGGGGCGTACGTCAACCAACTCAGCGTTGAAGCGAACGGGCTGGATGTCGACCGATTGGCGCGCGCGTGGCAGGCCACGCTGGACGCGCACCCGATTTTGCGCAGCGGTTTCCATTGGCCTCAAGGCGCCAGCGAGCCGGTTCAGGTGGTGCAGCGAGCGCTGGAGTTGCCGCTGACGGTGCTTGATTGGCGCGGTCGTGCCGATCAAACCGCCGAGCTTGAGTTGCTGGCGCGCAGTGAGCGGTTGCAGTTCGACCCAGCGCAGCCGCCGCTGCTACGTTTGGCCTTGGTGCGCCTCGATGAGCAGCGTCAGCAACTGATCTACACCCATCACCATTTGCTGCTCGATGGCTGGAGCAATGCGCTGTTGTTGGGTGAGGTGTTGCAGCGCTATGCCGCCGTGCAGGTGACGACTCATCAGGGGCGTTTTGCCGACTACATTGGCTGGCTACAAACCCAAGACGCTCAGGCCGATGAAGCGTTTTGGCGCACACAACTGGCGACGCTGGACAACCCGACCCTGCTGGCGCAGAGCCTGGCGCATGTTTCATCGGACAGCGGCGATTACGCAGATCATCGGCAGGTGTTCGATGCCGCCAGCAGCCAGGCTTTCAATGCGTTTGCGCGTCAGCACAGCATCACCCTCAATACCTTGGTGCAGGGCGCGTGGGCGTTGTTGTTGCAGCGTTACAGCGGTCAGCAGACGGTTGCGTTTGGCGCCACCGTGTCGGGGCGCCCGGTGGATTTGCCGGGCGCAGAAAACCAGCTCGGGCTGTTTATCAATACCTTGCCGGTGATCACCCAGCCGCACGCGGCCGAACGTGTGGCGCAGTGGTTGAACCGTTTGCAGGCGCACAACCTGGCACTGCGTGAGCATGAGTTTACTGCCTTGAGCGACGTGCAGCGCTGGGCCGGACGCGCCGGTGAGCCGCTGTTCGATAGCTTGCTGGTGTTTGAGAACTTCCCGATGGGTGAAGCCTTGCAGCAGGGTGCGCCAGACGGCTTGAGCTTTGCCGTGCCGGACAATCACGAGCGCACCAACTATCCGCTGACCTTAGCGGCCGTCAGTGAAGGTCAATTGAGCCTGACCTGGAGTTTCTTGCTCAGCCATTTTGACCCGGCCGCGATTGCGCGCATGAGCGAGCATTTGGCGTGCTTGCTGCACGCAATGGTCGCTGCGCCGCAGGTCAGCTTGGGTGAGCAGCCATTATTGAGCGCTGCCGAGAAAACCCGCCAATTGCACGACTGGAACCCGCCAGCAGGCGCCGCGACCGAACAGTGTGTGCATCAGCTGATCGAGGCGCAGGCGGCGATTCGCCCTGAGGCCACGGCGCTGATCTTTGACACCAGCCGCTTCACCTACGCTGATCTCAACCAGCGTGCCAACCGGCTGGCCCACCGCCTGCGGGAGCTGGGGATTGGCCCCGAAGTGCGGGTCGGGCTGGCGGTAGAGCGTTCGCCGCAAATGATTGTCGGCCTGTTGGCGATTCTCAAGGCCGGTGGCGCCTATGTGCCGCTGGACCCGGCATACCCGGCTGAACGCCTGAGTTACCTGATGCACGACAGCGGCATTGCGTTGCTGCTGAGCCAGTCGTGGTTACGCCCGACCTTGCCGCACATTGACGGTTTGCCGGTGCTGGAACTGGACCGCGAAGACGTCAGCTATCAATCCAGCAACAACCCCGTCAACGTGGCCGATGCACAGAACCTTGCGTACCTGATTTACACCTCGGGTTCGACCGGGCGCCCTAAGGGCGTGAGCGTTGCCCACGGCCCGCTGGCCATGCATTGCTTGTCGATTGGGGCGCTGTACGGCATGACCCCGGACGACCGTGAGCTGCAATTTGCCTCCATCAGCTTTGATGGGGCTCACGAACGCTGGTTGACCCCGCTGGTGTTCGGTTCGGCGCTGATGCCGCGTGACGATGAGGTTTGGAGTGCGCAGCGCACTTGCGAAGAAATCGAGCGCCACGGCATCACCATCGCCTGTTTTACCCCCAGTTACCTGCTGCAAATGGCCGACTACATCGGTGAAGCAGGGCGCCGGTTGCCGATTCGTTCCTACACCGTGGGCGGCGAGGGCATGCCCAAGCATGCGTTTGATGAGGTGCAGCGGGTGCTGCAACCGCCGCGCATCATCAACGGCTACGGCCCGACCGAAACCGTGATTACGCCGCTGATTTGGTGCGCTTACCCGGACACCCAGTTTGACTCGGCGTTCTTGCCCATCGGGCGACCGGTAGGCGAGCGCAGCGCGTATGTGCTCGACGCCAGCTTGCAGCCGCTGCCGGTTGGGGTCGCCGGTGAACTGTACTTGGGCGGCGAAGGCATCGCTCGCGGCTATCACCAACGCCCGGAACTGACGGCTGAACGCTTTGTGCCCGATCCGTTTGTGCCCGGTGCGCGGCTGTACCGCAGCGGTGATTTAGCGCGCCTGCGCGAAGACGGCGTGGTCGAGTACTTGGGGCGGATTGATCAGCAAGTGAAGATTCGCGGTTTCCGCATCGAGCTGGGCGAAATTGAAGCCTGTTTGCTGGAACACGAAGGCGTTCGCGAAGCCTGTGTGATAGACCGCGAAGGCCCGGTCAGTCGCCAATTGGTGGGTTACGTGGTGGCCCGCGATCCGCTGACCGACGAAGCGCTGCTGCGTGAAGGGTTGATGACGCATCTGCGCAGCCGTTTGCCGGCGCATATGTTGCCCGCGCACGTGATGTGTCTGGCGGCGCTGCCGTTGACCCCTAATGGCAAGCTGGACCGTCAGGCGCTGCCCGCGCCTGCGGCCAGTCGACAGGCCGCAGAGCGTGTGCCACCGAGTACGGCTGCCGAAACGCTGCTGGTGGAGATCTGGCAGGAACTGCTGGGGCTGGATGCGATTGGGGTCACTGAGAACTTCTTCGAACTGGGCGGCGATTCGATTATCTCCCTGCAAGCGGTGAGCCGCGCCGGGGTGCGCGGGCTGGCCTTTACACCGAAGCAATTGTTCACCGCGCAGACCATTCGCGCCTTGGCGGCACTGGCGATCAATGCCGAGCCGCAGGTGCTGGACGTGTTCGAAACACCGGCATTTGTTCAGGTGCCCGACACCCTGAAGGTGGATCGCAGCCAGTTGGCGGATCTGTACCCGCTGTCACCGATGCAGCAGGGCATGCTGTTCCATTGCATCGAGTCGCCGGAACTGAACCTGTACGTCAATCAGCTCAGCGTGGCGGTCGAGGGTTTGCAGGTGGAGCGCTTCCGCGCCGCTTGGCACACCTTGTTCGAGCGCCACGAGGTGTTGCGCGCCGCCTTTATGTGGCGCGATGGCTTGGCAGACCCGCTGCAGGCGGTGTACCTGCGCGCCCAACTGCCAATAGTTGAGCTGGACTGGCGTGAGCATGTGACGCCCGAATCGGCCTTGCAGGCGCTGGCGGCGGATGATCAGGCACGAGGGTTTGACCTGAGTTGCCCGCCGTTGATGCGTTTTACTCTGGTGCGCGTGGGTGAGTCGCAGTTCCACATGATCTGGACGTATCACCACTTATTGCTCGATGGTTGGAGCGCTTCGCGCTTGCTGGGTGAAATGTTGCGTGTGTATGCCAAACAGCCTCTGCCGCTGCTGAGCGGGCGTTATGCCGATTACATCAGTTGGTTGCGGCGCCAAGACGCCACCGCCGCCGAAGGCTTCTGGCGCGAGCGTTTGCAGGCGCTGGACGCCCCGTGCATGTTGGCCAATGCCGCTAATACCCAAGGCAGTGGGCATGGGGTGCTTTATAGCTATCTCGACAGCGAAGCGACCCTGCGTTTGCATCGTTTCGCCAATGCCCAGCGCGTGACCTTGAACACGGTGATTCAGGCGGCCTGGTTGCTGCTGTTACAGCGTCACACCGGGCAACGCAGCGTGGCCTTCGGTGCAACGGTGGCAGGGCGCCCGACCCAGTTGGCCGGGGCGCAAGACATGTTGGGGCTGTTTATCAACACCTTGCCGGTGATCCAGACCCTTGATCCGCAGCAGGCGTTGGGCGATTGGCTACGCCAGTTGCAGGACTACAACTTGGCGATTCGTGATTTCGAACACACGCCGCTGGCGGATATACAGCGTTGGGCCGGGCAGGGCGGGCAAGGGCTGTTCGACAGCATCATCGTGTTCGAGAACCATCCGGTGGACCGGGCCTTGCGTGGCGAGCAGGAGGGTGAGCTGAAATTTGCCGAAGTTGGCAGCGGCGGCGTGACCAACTTCCCGATGGACTTGATGGTCAGCGCCACCGATCAAGGGCTGGAAGTGGAGTACCTGTACCTGCGCGAACGGTTTGATACGGTTTCGGTTGAGCGTATTAGAGAACAACTGGAAGGCGTGTTGGCGCGGCTGCCAAACGACGCTGACTGTGTGCTCGGTGAAATCGGCTTGCCGAACGGCCGTGTCGAGTTGGCGCAAGCGGCCACGCCGGTCGCTGATCTTGTGCAGGGTTTTAGTCATCAGGTGACACGTCAACCTCACGCCAGAGCGCTTAGCTGTGATGGCCGCGAGCTGAGCTACGCCGAGTTGGAGCGGCAAGCCAATGGCTTGGCCGTGCAGTTGCAAGCGCGGGGTATCGGCCCGGAACAGGTGGTGGCGGTGGCGTTACCTCGTTCGGAGCAAACGATTGTGGCGTTTTTGGCGGTGCTCAAGGCGGGGGCGGCCTATCTACCGTTGGACCTGGATTATCCAGCTGAGCGACTGGCATTCATGCTGGCGGATTCGGGCGCGAACCTGCTGCTGTGCCACCGCGATGTTGATCAGCGCGTGGCCTTTGATACGGCAATCCCACGCTTGGTGCTCGATCCGTGGGCAGAGCTGCAAGGCGTGCCTCATGAGGTCGAGTCACTGCCCGCGCACTTGGCCTACCTGATTTACACCTCGGGTTCCACGGGCAAGCCCAAAGGTGTGGCGGTGGCCCGTGAGCCGATTGCGCGGCATTGTCAGGGCATTATTGAGCTCTACGAGCTGAGCCCGGCGAGCCGCGAACTGCACTTTATGTCGTTCGCCTTCGATGGCGCGCAAGAGCGCTGGCTGAGCGTGTTGCTGGCCGGTGGCAGCTTGGTGATTCGTGACGACAACCTGTGGACCCCGGAGCAGACCTTGCAGGTGCTGCATCAGCAGCAGGTGACGGTGGCGTGCTTTCCGCCTGCCTACCTGCAACAACTGGCTGAAGTGGCGCTGGTGCAGGGCAATCCCCCGGCGGTTCATACGTACTGCTTTGGCGGGGATGCGGTGCCGGAGGCAAGCTTTGAGTGGGTCAAGCGCGCTTTGCGACCGCAGCGATTGGTGAATGGTTACGGCCCAACTGAAACCGTGGTCACGCCGCTGTTGTGGCGCGCCGAAGTGACTGAGTGTTGTGACGCGGCCTATGCGCCGATTGGTCGTCGGGTGGCGGGGCGTGGGGTGTATGTGCTGGATGCGGACATGAACCCGTTGCCTGCGGGTGTCAGTGGCGAGTTGTATCTGGGCGGTGAATGCCTGGCTCGCGGCTATCATCAGCAGCCAGGTTTGAGCGCCGAGCGCTTTGTGCCGGACCCGTTCGATGGCACGGGCGGGCGCATGTACCGCACCGGTGATCGGGTGCGCCAGCGTGCAGATGGGGTGATCGACTACCTGGGACGTTTAGACCAGCAGGTGAAAATTCGCGGTTTCCGTATTGAACTGGGCGAAATCGAAGCGTGCCTGCGTCAATGTGAAGGCGTGCAGGACGCGGCGGTCAACGTGATTGAGGGCGCGACCGGCAAGCAGTTGGTGGGTTATGTGGTCGCCCCGGCCGGTGCGGCGCTGGAACGCGAGTTGAAAGCGCACGTGCAGGCGCATCTGCCGGATTACATGGTGCCTGCGCATATGGTGCAATTGGCGCGCTTGCCGTTGTCTGCCAACGGCAAATTGGATCGCCGCGCCTTGCCCGAACCGCAACTAGCCCAGGGCCATTACCGTGCGCCGCGCAATGCGCTGGAACGGGCGCTGGTTAAGATCTGGCAAGACGTGTTGGGGCTGGATCGGGTGGGCATCGACGATAACTTCTTCGAGCTGGGCGGCGATTCGCTGCAGGTGCTGAAAGTCATCTCGCGGGTGCGCAATCAACCTGAGTTGGGTGTAAGCCTCAAGCTGCGCGACCTGATGCAAAAGCCGTGTATTGCCGAGCTGAGTGGGTATGAACCGTTGGTGGCGGTAAGCGCGCCCGACCCGCTGCTGGCGCTGAACAGTCGGGTGAGTGAGGTACCGCCGTTGTTTTGCCTGCACGCCGGGTTTGGCACGGTGTTCGACTATGAGCCGCTGGCCCGTAAATTAGACGGGCGCCGCAGCGTCTATGGCGTGCAGTGCCGCATGTTGTTGGACCCGGCGTGGCACGACGATTCGTTGCACGCGATGGCGCAGGCGTACGCCGAGCGCATTCGTCAGCAGCAGGCGCATGGCCCGTATCACCTGCTCGGCTGGTCGCTCGGCGGGGCGTTGACCTTGCTGGTGGCGCAGGCGCTTGAGGCCCAGGGCCAAGAGGTGGCTTTTGCAGGCTTAGTTGACAGTTATGTGGCCGGGACGGCCGAGGCCAGTGATGAGCGTGAAGATGTGCAGGACTTTTTGCGCTTTGTGCTGGGCGTGAGCGAGGCCGAGGCGCAGGCGCTGGTGCGCGATGAACAGAGGGGCGCGGAGCAGGTGATTGAGGCGGCGACGGCGCTCAATGAGCACGGCGTATTGGGGGCTGCGGAGTTGAGTCATATCTTTGCAGTCGGTGCACGGCTCAAGCACTTGGCGTTGGCTCAGCGCTCATTGCCGCAGACCCGCGTGCAGGCGCATCACTGGTGGGTGGCCGGGCGCGAGGACGAGCGCCGGGTGCATGCAGCGCAAATCGGTGCCGGAGCCAGCCACACGGTGTTGACGAGTGGCCATTATGAGTTGCTGCGCCATGCAACCTTGCTGGCGCAACTGGATGAGGTGTTGGCAGATACCGCCTCGTACCTCGGCAGCGACCACAAGGCCTTCTCTTTTTGACTACTAGGAAATTGCGATGTCGTTGATAGCGGATCTTGAAGATTTTTTGGACTTGGCCCACATGGGCCGCATGACTGGCAAGAATCTGCCGATGCATGCGCTGACCCCGGCCCAGGCCCGCAGTGAGTTTGAACAAAGCGCCAGCGTGTTTGATGTGCCGGTGCCGCAGGTTGACAGCTACGACCTGCGCATCCAGGCGCGCGATGGCTTTAGCCTGCGGGCACGGCTGTATCGTCGACCTGAACTTGAAGTCAGTCCTGTGCCGGTGGTGGTGTATTTTCATGGCGGCGGCTATGTGATTGGCAGCCTCGACAGTCACGACGCGTTGTGTCGACGATTAGCCGCGCTCGGAGATTTTGCGCTGCTGGCGGTGGATTATCGGCTGGCCCCCGAATGGGTGTTTCCGACAGCGGTGCATGACGCCTGCGATGCCGTGAACTGGCTACTGCAAGACGGCATCAAACATGGGCTGGATGCCTCACGTGTGGCGTTTGCCGGAGACAGCGCAGGCGGAACCTTGAGTACCGTGTTATCGATTCTGGCGGCGCGTGAGCCGCAAGCAGTCACCATCGTCCCGCGTGCGCAAGTGCTGCTGTACCCAGTGACCGATGGCAGCTGCAAACGTGACTCCCATGTGCGCTATGCCGAAGGCTACTTGCTCGAAACCGCGACCATGGACTGTTTCTATGGGCATTACGCCAGTGGCGAGGAGGATTTGCGTGACTGGCGGATTTCGCCATTACTGGCGGCCGACCTCAGTGGTTTAGCCCCGGCGCTGGTGTACTTGGCGGGGTACGACCCGTTGTATGACGAAGGGCTGGCCTATGCCGAGCAGCTTAAAATCGCAGGCAACGACGTGTTATTGCTGGAAGAACCGGGCATGACCCACGACTTTATGCGCATGAGCGGCTTGCTGGAGGAAGTGCCGGTAATCCATGCGCGGGTGGCGGGGTGGTTGAATGCTCAACTGAATTGAATTGTGTAGCCGCTGCCGGAAGCTGCGGCTACACGGCGTTATCGGCTAATCCCCAAACCCAATCTGCGCAATCAACCACACATTCGCCGCGCTGATTACCGCAAACAGAAACCACGCCAGCAGCCGTGTTGGCAGGCGGTTGGCGAATGGGCCCATGAGCTTTTTGTCGCTGGTCATGCGGATCAGTGGGTACAGCGCAAAGGGCAGTTGCAGGCTAAGCACCACTTGGCTGAGGATCAGCAGTTTGCCTACCGCGCCGTCGCCCATCAGCCACACGCCGAGAAACGCTGGGATTAAGGCCAGCCCTCGGGTGATCAGGCGGCGCTGCCAGCAAGGGATTCGCAGGTCTAAGTAGCCTTCCATGATCACTTGCCCGGCAATGGTGCCGGTGAAGGTCGAGCTTTGCCCTGAGGCCAGTAGTGCTACGCCGAACAGGACGCTGGCCATTGCGCCGCCGACCAGTGGGTCGAGCATGCGGTAGGCGTCTTGTATTTCGACCACGTCGGCGTGGCCGGTCTGGTGGAAGGCGGCCGCAGCGAGGATCAGGATGGCCGCGTTGACCAGTAAGGCCAGTGCCAGCGAGCCGATGGTGTCGATGCGCGACAGGCGCACGGCGTCGAGTTTGCTGGCGTAGTCGGTGCCGGTCAGGCGGGTTTGCACGATGGAGGTGTGCAGGTACAGGTTGTGCGGCATGACGGTGGCGCCAACGATGCCGATTGCGATGTACAGCGGCGCCGCGTCACTGATGGCTGCGAGTGAAGGCTTGAAGCCTTCGAACACGGCCGGCCAGTACGGTTTGATCAAGACCAGTTCGACAAAGAAGCACGCGGCGATGGTCATGACCAGTGCCAGCATGATGGCTTCGAGGCGACGGAAGCCTTTGCCTTGCAGGGCCAGGATTAGCAGGGTGTCGAAGGCGGTGAGGGCGATGCCGAAGGTCATCGAGCAGCCCAGCAGCAGGTGGAAGGCCAGTGCACAGCCGAGTACTTCGGCAAGGTCGGTGGCGATGATCGAGATTTCCGCCAGCAACCATTGCACCCGCGCCGAACGTTTGCTGTAGCGCTCGCGGCACAACTGCGCGAGGTCTCGGCCGGTGGCGATGCCCAGCCGTGAACACAGGCATTGCACGGCCATCCCGGCCAAGCTGGCGAGCAGCACCACGAACAGCAGGTTGTAGCCGTAACGTGAACCCGCTTCGATGGCAGTGGCCCAGTTGCCGGGGTCCATGTAGCCGATGCTGATCAGCAGGCCAGGGCCGGCAAAACGCAGTACGCGCTTCCAGAAGGGTGCACTTGCGTTGACGGGGACGCTGCCACTGACTTCTGGTGGGCAGAAGGGTGCAGTGGCAATTTTTGGCAGGCTGAATTTCAAGCGTGGGCTCCGCAGGTTTAAGAATCAGACGGGCTCAGGCAGCGCCACGGGCGTCAGTACGGGCTGGTCGGCAAAAAACGCCAGCAGGTTTTTGACGACTAGCTGCACGGTGCCTTCGACCGCTTCAGGCGATTGCCCGGCGACGTGCGGGGTCATGACCACATTGCCGAGAGTTTTGAGGGCGTCGGGTACCTGTGGCTCAGTTTCAAAGACATCCAGCCCGGCCCCGGCGATTCGGCCAGTGGTAAGGGCGGCGATCAGGGCGTCGGTGTCGACCACGCTGCCGCGCGCGATATTGACCAAATAGCCGTCACGGCCTAGCGCATCGAGCACGCTCGCGTTGACTAAATGGTGGGTGGAGTTGCCACCGGGGGCGGCGATGATCAGAAAATCGACCGCGCTGGCCAGTTCGAGCACGTTGGCGCAGTAGGTGTAGGGTGAGTCTTCGCGTGGCTGGCGGGTGTGGTAGCTGATGTGCATCTCAAAGCCGAGCGCGGCGCGTTTGGCGATGGCCTGGCCAATGGCACCCAAGCCGATGATGCCCAGGCGCTTGCCGGTCAGCGAGGGTTGACGCACTTTGACCCATTCGTTGCGGCGGATGCTGGCGTCGGCCTGGGGAATGCCGCGAACGGCTGAAAACAGCAAGGCCATGGCATGGTCGGCCACGGAGGAGGCGTTGGCGCCTGCGCCGTTGGTGACGGTAATGCCGCGATTGCTGGCGGCTTGCAGATCCACGGCCTCATAACCGGCGCCGATCACGCAGATGATTTTGAGCAAGGGCAGGGCGGCTATTTCATCCGCGCGCAAGCCTAGCGGGCCTCGGGTCAGGACCACGTCGATGCGGTCAGCGTGTTGGGCGATAGCGTCGGCGCGGCTGGCGGGGGTGGGTGCAAGGATCAACTGGTAACCCTGGTGCTCCAGCAAGTGCAAATAATCATCAACGGTCTCAACCAGCACCAGCACTACGTGGGTCATTGCGTGACTCCTGACAGGGAAAACCGGGAATGGGCCGAGATTAGCATCTATGCCTTGAGGGTTTCCCTGTATCAATTCGATACAACCGCTCTATTTAAGGTTTTTTCATCTATGCGTCGGGTCATCTGTCTTTGGCGGCCTACTGCGCTGGAGCCAAGCCGGGTCGGCCTGTTAACATTCGCCCTTTGTTTTTATCTCTACTTCGAGACCGCCCATGACCACCGTTCGCACACGCATCGCGCCATCGCCTACCGGCGACCCTCACGTAGGCACTGCCTACATCGCTTTGTTCAACTACTGCTTTGCCAAGCAGCATGGCGGCGAGTTCATCCTGCGGATCGAAGACACCGACCAACTGCGCTCGACTCGTGAGTCTGAGCAGCAGATTTACGATGCCCTGCGCTGGTTGGGGATCACCTGGAGCGAAGGCCCGGACGTCGGCGGCCCGCACGGTCCTTATCGCCAAAGCGAACGTAGCGACATTTATAAGCAGTACACCCAGCAACTGGTCGATATGGGTCACGCCTTCCCGTGCTTCTGCACCAGCGAAGAGTTGGACCAGATGCGCGCCGAGCAAATGGCCAAAGGCGAAACGCCGCGTTATGACGGCCGTGCCTTGTTGCTGTCCAAAGAAGAAGTGGCCCGCCGTCTGGCCGCTGGCGAACCGCACGTCATCCGCATGAAGGTGCCGACCGAAGGCGTGTGCGTTGTGCCTGACCTGTTGCGCGGTGACGTTGAGATCCCGTGGGACCGCATGGACATGCAAGTGCTGATGAAGACCGATGGTCTGCCGACGTACTTTCTGGCCAACGTGGTCGATGACCACTTAATGGGCATCACCCACGTATTGCGTGGCGAAGAGTGGCTGCCATCGGCGCCAAAACTGATCCTGCTGTACGAATACTTTGGCTGGGAGCAGCCGCAGCTGTGCTACATGCCGCTGTTGCGTAACCCGGACAAGAGCAAGCTGTCCAAGCGCAAGAACCCGACCTCAGTGACGTTCTACGAGCGCATGGGCTTTATGCCTGAAGCCATGCTCAACTACCTGGGCCGCATGGGCTGGTCGATGCCGGACGAGCGCGAGAAGTTCTCGCTGCAAGAAATGGTCGATAACTTTGACTTGTCTCGCGTGTCGCTGGGCGGGCCGATCTTCGATATCGAGAAGCTGTCGTGGCTTAATGGCCAATGGTTGCGTGATCTACCGCTGGAAGAGTTCGCCAGCCGCGTTCAGCACTGGGCGTTGAACCCTGAGTACATGATGAAGATCGCGCCGCTGGTGCAGGGCCGGGTTGAAACGTTCAGCCAGATCGCGCCACTGGCCGGGTTTTTCTTCGCGGGTGGCCTGCAACTGGATGCCAAGTTGTTTGAGCACAAGAAGCTGTCCAACGAGCAAGTGCGTCAGTTGATGCAACTGATTCTGTGGAAGCTCGAAAGCCTGCGCCAATGGGAAAAAGACCCGATTACCGCCTGCATTCAGGCCGTGGTTGAGTCGCTTGAGCTGAAACTGCGTGATGCCATGCCGCTGATGTTTGCGTCGATCACAGGCCAGGCCAGCTCGGTATCGGTGCTGGATGCGATGGAGATTCTGGGGCCGGACTTGACCCGTTTCCGTCTGCGTCAGGCGCTGGATCTGCTGGGCGGCGTGTCGAAGAAAGAGAACAAAGAGTGGGAAAAGCTGTTTAACGCAATCAGCTAATACGCGTTGAAACACCCGTAGCAGCTGCCGAAGGCTGCGTTCGGCGGCGTAGCCGTCGTAAATGCTGATGGCGCGGTTTTACTCAAAGACCGCGAGTGCTGAATTTACGATCGCTGCGCAATCGGACGCAGCCTGCGGCAGATGCTACGGGTGAGTCGGCCTGCCAAAGGCCGTGTTTTCGGGGTTTTGAGGGTAAGTGGTTGTTCTCTCGACAGATTTTTTTAATAAACTTTGAAAATAAGTTTGACAGCTTACCGATGCAGTCTTAATATGCGCCCCGTCCACACAGCAACACGCAACACTGACTGTTTGGGGCTATAGCTCAGCTGGGAGAGCGCTTGCATGGCATGCAAGAGGTCAACGGTTCGATCCCGTTTAGCTCCACCAAATTTACAGTTCAATGCTTGGCCACACCGGCATTGAATCGATCAGCACTCAGCGCTGATCAGTTAGAAGGTTTGTGTCCCCTTCGTCTAGTGGCCTAGGACACCGCCCTTTCACGGCGGTAACAGGGGTTCGAGTCCCCTAGGGGACGCCAGTTTTACAGAAGCAGCATTTCGGTGTTGCTCCGCCGCCAGGCGATAAATCGGGGCTATAGCTCAGCTGGGAGAGCGCTTGCATGGCATGCAAGAGGTCAACGGTTCGATCCCGTTTAGCTCCACCAATTTACAGTTCAATGCCGGGCCACACTGGTATTGGATCGATCATCGCTAAGCGCTGATCACTGTTAGAAGGGTTTGTGTCCCCTTCGTCTAGTGGCCTAGGACACCGCCCTTTCACGGCGGTAACAGGGGTTCGAGTCCCCTAGGGGACGCCACGATTACCCGCTTTGCGGGATTTTTAAGGGTCATTCAATTATTGAATGGCCCTTTTGTTTGTCTGGCGTTTGCCAAATCCATCCCCTTTCCCCCTCGCTTCCATCCGGCCCTGCCTTTGTGCGGATGGGGTGCGTTACACTGCGTGCTTCATTTTTGTGCAGGAAGACACGCATGAGTTGGGATCTGGCAACGCCGTTCATCATTGATCTGCACGTGCAGGCCGAAGACATTGACGGCTTTGGTCATGCCAATAACGCCGCCTATGTGGTGTGGCTGGAGCGTTGCGCTTGGCGCCACTCCCAGCGTCTTGGGCTGGATTTGACCGAGTACCGAAGACTCGATCGGGCAATGGCCGTTGCACGACATGAGATCGATTACCTGGCCAGCGCCTATGAAGATGATGAGTTGCAATTGGCAACCTGGATTGTCGATTGCGATAAGCGCCTACGCATGACGCGGCACTTTCAATTGGTCCGGCCTGCTGACGGCACCACCTTGCTGCGTGCGCAAACCACGTTCGTCTGCATTGAATTGTCGACAGGCAAGCCCAAGCGTCTGCCCCCCGAGTTCATTGAAGGCTACGGCCCGGCGGTCGTGACGGCTTGATCAAGATACCGATTGGCCGCAGAACCCCGTAAACTGCGGCACGTTTTTTATGAGAGTCACCCATGCAAATTGCTTTGGCGCCGATGGAAGGGTTGGTCGACAACATCCTGCGTGATGTCCTGACCCGCACCGGCGGTATTGATTGGTGCGTGACCGAATTTATTCGGGTCACCGAGCGAGTATTGCCAGAAGCGTACTTCCACAAATTCGCCCCAGAACTCAAGCATGGCGCGCAAACCCGCTCCGGCGTGCCGTTGCGCGTGCAATTGCTGGGCTCCGATCCGGCCTGTCTGGCCGATAACGCGGCGTTGGCCTGTGAGTTGGGTTCTGGGGTCATTGACCTCAACTTTGGTTGTCCGGCCAAGACGGTGAATAAATCCCGTGGCGGTGCGGTGCTGCTTAAAGAACCCGAGCTGCTGCACGCGATCTTGCTGCAGGTTCGGCGCACGGTACCTGCGCATATTCCGGTCACTGCCAAAATGCGCTTGGGTTTTGATACGCCTGACAGCGCCAATGAGTGCGCGATTGCACTGGCAGAGGGCGGCGCGAGTCAGATCGTGGTGCATGCGAGGACTAAGATGGACGGCTACAAGCCGCCTGCGCACTGGGAGTACATCGCTCAGGTACAAGATGTGGTCAAGGTGCCGGTGTTCGCCAATGGCGATATCTGGTCGGTTGAAGATTGGCGTCGTTGCCGCGAAATTAGCGGTGCAGAAGACATCATGCTCGGTCGCGGATTGGTTTCGCGTCCCGACCTGGCCCGGCAAATTGCTGCCGCGCGTGCGGGCGAAGAAGTGGTCGAGATGACCTGGGCAGATTTGCAGCCGATGATTCGCGATTTCTGGGCCCAAGCCGAAGCGCAACTGACGCCCCGCTCAGCGCCAGGGCGGCTCAAGCAATGGCTGGCCATGCTGACCCGCAACTATCCTGAAGCGGTGGTGCTGTTTAATGCCATGCGCCGTGAGACCGACTGCGAGAAGGTCCGGCATATGGTCAATGACCCACCTGTGGACGCTGCCTGAAGCGTCTGAAAAAAATTCAAAATAAACCCTTGAAATGGTGTTGCCGGTCCCTATTTAGGGGTTAAGCGATGCCGAAACCGGGTCGCGGAGAAAAAATCTCGCTGAAATCAGGAGGCTTAATTATGAGCAACGCATTTTCGATGGCGCCACTGTTCCGTAATTCTGTCGGCTTTGACCGTTTTAGTGATTTGTTTGAGACCGCGCTGCGCAATGAGCCAGGCAGCAGCTATCCGCCTTACAACGTCGAGAAGTACGGTGAAGACAGCTATCGCATCGTGATCGCGGCGGCAGGTTTCACTCAGGAAGATCTAGACCTGCAAGTGGAAAAAGGCGTTTTGAGCGTCAGTGGTAGCAAACGTGAAACCTTCGGTGACAACACCGAGAGCGGCACTGAGAAAAGTGCATCAGGCGTGACTTACTTGCATCAAGGCATCGCGCAGCGGGCATTTAAACTGTCGTTCCGTCTCGATGATCACATCGAGATCAAAGGCGCGAACTTGAGCAATGGCTTGCTGAGCATCGACCTGCAGCGGGTGGTGCCAGAAGAGGCCAAAGCCAAGCGTATCCCGATCAATGGGGATCCACAGACTGCTCTGCAAAACTGATGTAAGTCTGTGCGAGTCAAGAACCCCGTCTTTTAGGCGGGGTTCTTGTTAGAGGGAGAGGGGTAATTAAATAGATCTGCAAGCACGTGTTTCTATGGCGCGAGAGGAAGTCTAACGTCGACTAGTCTGCAGGGACTGACCTCATTGGAGGGTCTTTCACTGGAACGTAAGATGAAAAACAAACGCGCACGTGATTCAGAAACAGGTCTTTTTATTCCGTTGGATGAGGCTAAGCGTCGTCCGAAAGAAACCACCGTCGAAACCATCAAAAAAACGCCAAAGCCTGCACCCAAGCGTTAAAGAGCAGCACGCAGGCATTTGCTTCCGACTCTCTCCCCGGAGCAAGTGCCTGCTTTTTTTTCGCCTGTTATTAACGAGTATTGGCGCGCTCAAGCCCAAATAGCAGCCAATAAAGCACATCCCGATTGCAGGCCAGCGTCGCGCTGCTGACTGGGCCATGCGCAGGCATAAATAAACACTTGAGATACGTTAAGCCAGGCCCGGCATGACGGGCCTGAGTCTCAAGGATTACTTTGCGGCTTGAGCCACATTGCCCTGGCGATGTTGCAGGTTTTTGTCCGCTTTGTAGCGCAGGGCTACGTCAGGCACGCTGCCGGTCTTGCCGGTTTCAACCCAGTTGCGGATCCGTCCTGCATCTGCAAAGTGGGTGTATTTGCCGAACGCATCCAGAATGACCAGCGATACAGGGCGATTGCCCATTTCGGTCACCAGTACCAAGCAGTGGCCGGCCTGATTGGTGAAGCCGGTTTTGGTAATTTTGATGTTCCATTTGTCTTTGTTGACCAAGTGGTCGGTGTTATGGAAGCCCAGTGTGTAGTTGGGTTTACGGAATGTGACGGATTTTTCTTTGGTGGTGCTCAACTGGCTGAGCATCGGGTAGTGGCGGGTGGCGGCCAGCAGTTTGCTCAAGTCGCGTGCGGTAGAGACGTTGCGAGGCGACAGCCCGGTCGGCTCAACATAATGCGTATTCATCATGCCCAAGCTCTTGGCCTTGGCATTCATTGCTGCAATAAACTTTACATAGCCGCCTGGATAGTGGTGCGCCAGGCTGGCCGCAGCGCGGTTTTCCGATGACATGAGGGTGATCAGCATCATTTCGTGACGCGACAGCTCGCTGCCGAGTTTTACACGTGAAAACACACCCTTCATTTCCGGGGTGTCGCTGATATTGACCGAGATGTACTCGTCCATCGATTGCTTGGCGTCCAGTACTACCATCGCGGTCATCAGCTTGGAAACTGAAGCGATAGGTACGATCACGTCCGGGTTGCTGGCGTAAATGACTTTATTGGTTTGCAGGTCGATCAACAGTGCACTGCCCGAAGCAATGTGCAATTTGGAGCTGTCCCGTGGGGACGAAGTGCTTTCAGTCGCTGCGGCGATTGAGGGAGCGGCTGTGCCTGTGAGAACTAAAAATAGGCTCAAAATCGAAAGATGAATTTTCACGCAGATTGACTCAATGGAGGTTAGGGAATGCCTGGCTGTAACCGTTCGCATACATATAACGTTACATTTTTTGAGTATGGATTAATAACGTCAAAAATGCCTGATTTAGCATGGGTTTAGCTGAGATATTTCGCGCTATAGGTGATGAGCGGTTTTTTTGTCCTTTTGGGCTTGAGCGCTGCAGGTTCCCCTGCCAATGAAGCATGCAACGCACCAGCCTAGCAGCGCAATGCTGTTTGCTGGCTGAACAAATCTTGCTGTTTCAGTGCGACGTAAAGCGCCCGTGAGGTGTCTATCTCAAGGGTTTGATAGCAGTTGAATGGAGGTGGCCTGAACGGTCTATGACTCTGGTCAATAGTGCAGCAAGTCCCCTCAGCTTTATATCTATCGGCATTTTGGCCTCTCAAACACATTGCGCAATGCCATTAAGCCTTGCAGATGGGCTTTGCGCTTGGGTCATTTGAAACCGTCAGGCCGCTGCTGTGTGCTGTTAGGTGGGTCTCTGCAATTGTGTAAAATGCCGGTCCTTGAAATTACCGGCCAGCCCGATGAACCCTGAAGCGTTAACCACCCTGAATCTGCACTTATTAACGGCCTTGGAGACTGCGCCCAGTGAAACCCGGCGTATTTTCCATGGGCGAGGGCGCTGTTGGCCGGGCCTGGAGCAGTTGACGGTGGACTGGCTACAGGGCGTGGTCCTGGTTTCGTTGTTCAAAGAGCCAGAGCCCTCGCAGCTTGAAGCGCTGAAGCAGTTGCTGCTCAATCTCGCGCAGTCGCCGGTGTGGCAAGCCAGTGGAGCACACACCCTGGTGTTGCAACATCGCTATACGTTGCAAAGTGATACCGAGTGGCTGGTCGGTGAGGTGATTGATGAGTGGACCCTCACCGAGGGCGGGTTGCGCTATCAAGTCGACTTAGGCCGCAAACAGAACAACGGCCTGTTTCTCGACATGCGCTACGGCCGTGACTGGGTGCGAGCCAATGCCGAGGGCAAGCGGATCTTGAATTTGTTTGCCTACACCTGCGGCTTTTCGGTTGCCGCCATTGAAGGCGGTGCGCAGCACGTGGTCAACCTCGATATGTCACGGGCGGCGTTGAGCCGTGGCCGGGATAACCACCGGCTGAACGGGCATGACATGAGCAAAGTGAGCTTTCTCGGGCATGAGTTGTTCAAGTCGTGGGGCAAGGTTAAGAGCATGGGGCCTTACGACATGGTTATCATCGATCCGCCTTCCTTCCAGAAGGGCAGCTTTTTGCTGACCAAGGATTACCAGCGTGTGGTACGCCGCTTGCCCGAGCTGCTCAGTGAGAACGGCACGGTACTCGCGTGCATGAATGATCCGTCGCTGGGGGCGGATTTTCTGATTGATGGCGTGACCCTCGATGCCCCGAGCCTGCGTTTTGAGCAGCGACTGGATAACCCGCCGGAGTTCCCGGACGCTGATGCTGAGTGCGGTTTGAAAGCTCTGGTATTTAAGCAAGGCGTTTGATGGGCGAAAAAAAGCCCGCGGGGGAGAGTGCGGGCAAAGGGTTCATTGAAAGAGCAGGGCTAATATACAAGTCGCAGTCTGTAATGACGGTGAAACAAAATTCATCATTCTGTGACCACTGCTGCAGACTGCGATGACGATCTAAGGACTGTCGGCTTTAGAGATGCTGCGCGTCCCATCGCCGCCTGTTGCAGGGGCTACAGCGTGCTCGATTTACTTGCTGCGCGAGGACTCAAACAGGAACCAGACGCGACGTTCAGCTTCGTCAATCCAGTTTTCCAGTAGGCTGGTGGTCGCTACGTCGCCCAGTTCAGAGCACATGTCGTGGGTGGTTCGCATGTAGGCAGCCAATTGGATGTTGTCTTCTCGCAATTCTGCCAGCATGTCTTCTGGGGTCACGAAGTCAGCATCGTTGTCCAGCAGGCGTTGCAGTTTCTTGATGTGGCCTATCGAACGAATTGTGGTGCGCCCCAGCTTGCGCACGCGTTCGGCAATGGCGTCGGTGGTGGCAAAAATCTGATCGGATTGCTCGTCCAGCAGCAGGTGGAAGTCACGAAAGTGCGGGCCGGACATGTGCCAGTGAAAATTCTTGGTTTTGATGTAGATGGCAAAGGTGTCTGCCAGCAGTGCATTCACTTCTGCAGCAATGTTGATGCAAGCTTCTTCGCTCAGCGCCGAAGGTGTCCGCAGATCGGCCTTTCTGCTTTCCTTGGCGGATTTCAGATCTTTCATGGTCGTTCCTCGTGTTGGCTGTGAATGGGCTAAAACGAATGAATTGTGGGGCTGACTAAAGACCACGTTCTGTGGTCCGTCAAACCCGACGAGTCGCTCAACAGAGGCGGCTAATGGTTACGACTGGGTGAAGAGCAAGATCGTTCAAGACATTCCCTGGTCAAGTTGCGACTCTTTGTCACTGTTTACTGCCAGGATGTTTTTTGATGCCTACTTTGCTTCCTCGCGTCGCTTTTATACGTGGCGCGATTGCTTGCCTGCCACTGACGCTGGCGTGCGCGCCTTGGGGGCTACTGGCCGGGTCGACCGCGATTGATGCTCAGCTGACTCCAATGCAAAGCCAGGGCCTGTCGCTGTTTGTGTTTGCCGGTGCGGCCCAGTTAGTAGCCATTGGCATGATCAAGGGCGGCGCCAGTGCGCTGTCTATTTTGCTGACGACCTTACTGCTCACCTCGCAGCATTTGCTTTATGCAATGCATTTGCGGCCGCTGGTATCGCCTATGGAGCCTAAGTGGCGCTTAGGACTTGGTTTCTTACTGACGGATGAGTTCTTTGCGCTGGTAAGCCCCTATGACCAACAAACGTTCAACCGGTGGTACGCGCTGGGCGTCGGCCTGTGCATGTATGTGGGCTGGAACCTGTTTACTTGCTTGGGCGTGATTGTCGGTAAGAGCATTCCGGGGCTGGATCAACTGGGGCTGGAATTTTCGATTGCGGCGACGTTTATTGCACTGATCACGCCGATTGTGCGCGATAAGCCAACGGTTATCTGCGTGGCTGTTTCGCTGTTGAGCGTGGTGCTGTTCAGTTATTGGCAGTGGGAGTCGGCGATTGTGCTGGCCGGGCTGGCAGGCATGGCGGCCGGGTATCTTTGCAAACGAGCAGGAGCATACTTCGCATGATGATATGGCTGATCATTGGCGGGATGACGCTGATTCTATTTTTCAACCGTTACCTGTTTCTAGAGCCGCGCTTGCCGCTTCGCCTGAATCGCGGGGTTCGGGAGTTTCTGGGATTCGCGGTGCCGGGCATGTTGACTGCGATTTGCGGGCCGATCATTTTTATCAAAGATCACACGCTCGATTTGAGCTTGGCCAACCCCTACCTGCTAGCAGGGCTGTGTGCGATAGGGTTGATGCTCTGGACCCGCAATGTCTTGCTCAGTGTTGTGTTAAGTGTGGCGGTGTTTTATCTATTTCGTTGGTGGCTTTGAGCTGGGCTGCGGCGCGAGAAGTAAAAGGGCCGCTAACGGGAACGCCGTCGCTGACCACGTACCAGCACGCCAACAGGCCGTCTGCGCGAAGCGGGGCGGGAACTGCGCTGCCGATAACAGACATGATATGGACCTTGGGCATAGGAGCCTCCTGCAAACAATGTGGCTACCTTACGGCCTGAGCCGCAGCGCAAAAAATCATTACGCTTGATAGTTGCCATTGATGCTGATGAGGTTATTTGCGCACTGCTCAATCGACGACTTGATCGAGCATGTGCATCACTTCCTGGTCGCTCAACAAGCCTTCGTTGACAAGGTGCTGGGCCAAGAGTGAAACGAGCTTTGCCGTGCGATGACCTTCGAGCTGTTTGAGTTCGGTCAGCGTGTTGTAAACCTTGCTCGACGTGCACAGTCCTGCAGTGTGGTGGGGGTTTTGTGTCGGCATACAGGGCGTCCTTATTTTTATAACGTGCCAATGGTGACGGTCAGATCGCCAAATATTCGTGCATGGGTGATGCCGTAGTTTGAGTCAATACTGTGTATTGGCCGTGACATTCGCAACCTTTAATAATTAGACCTGCCGGCAGCTTTACAAGCCTGCCGGTGCCGAGGAGCAGTGATTACCAACGCGGCGGGCCGTAATAACCGCGTGGTGGACCGTAGTACACCGGGTGTGGCCGCCCGTAATAGGCAGGTTCATAAACGGTTTGCGTTTGTACGTACACTGGCTGCGGCTGGTAGTACACAGGCGGTGCTTGTACATATACCGGTTGAGGCTGCACATAAACGGGTTGCTGAACGTAAGCCGGGTGCTGTTGGCTGGCGACTATAGAACCAACAACTGTAGCACCGACCACTGCGCCTAATATCGCCGGGCCAGCACCCCAACCGCCACCATGGGCCGATGCCTGTCCAGCGACTGCCAGTGCGCCGATAAGCAAAGCAACTTTGGGGAAGGTAAGCATCATGAGAATCCTCTGATTTCAGCCCCACGTCTTGGCCTGCGCCAGGCCACATAAATAGCGGGGATAACACTAAGACCGCCTTTTTCGAAAAAATTGCAAAGTGTGTCGGTAAATATTGTGTAAGGTCTGCTGCGGGCTGACACGTTTCAGCGTGGCGTGTCGAGCGATGATCCAACAAATTACGGTGGCGGCTTGATCCGTTTATCCGAAAGCACATTGCAAGGAGATGAGTATGCAAATGAATCCGAATAAAGACACCCGCCTGTGTATCTCGCTGTCAGGCAGACCCGGAAATTTCGGACTGCGTTTTCATAATCATCTCTACGAACAGTTGGGTCTGAATTTTTATTACAAAGCCTTCGCTAGCAAGGACCTTGCAGGTGCCGTGACCGGTATTCGGGCTCTGGGGATTCGCGGATGCGGGGTGTCGATGCCGTTTAAAGAAGCCTGCATTGCGCTGGTCGATGAACTGGACGCATCGGCGCAGGCTATCGCGTCGATGAACACCATCGTCAACACTGACGGCCACCTTAAGGCTTACAACACTGATTACATCGCCATCGCGCAATTGCTGCGCGATCACAAGGTTGCCCCGGACACTACGTTTGCCGTACTCGGCAGCGGCGGCATGGCCAAGGCAGTTGCATCGGCCTTACGTGATGGCGGTTATCGCAACGGTCTGATCGTGGCGCGCAATGAGACGACGGGCTCGGCACTGGCTCAAAGCTGTGGCTATCAATGGCAAGCAGAACTGGGGCAGCACAGGCCGCAGATGCTGATCAACGTAACGCCGGTGGGCATGGCGGGTGGGGCGGAGGCGGATGATCTGGCGTTTTCAGAAGCGGCGATAGATCACGCCGAGATTCTCTTCGATGTGGTGGCGATTCCAGTCGAGACCCCGCTGATTATTCGTGGTAGAGCACAAGGCAAGCGCGTGATTACGGGCCTTGAGGTCATTGCGATTCAGGCGCTTGAGCAATTTGTGTTGTACACCGGTGTCCGCCCGACCCTTGAGCAGTTCCAGGCTGCTGTGGCGTTTGCGCGCAGTTGAGTAAGGGGGCAGGGCGAGGGAGCTCGCCCTGTTCAGTATCTTATTCGAGTTCCGCCAGGCGAGCTTCGAGGGCTGCGATACGCGCCTCCAGCGCTTCAAAGCGTTCTAGCGATACCCCAGGCGCACTGCTGCGTTCGCTTGGGTTCTGGCGGGCCGCCATGATCGCGTCGATATCTGCTGGGTCGCCCAGGGCGTGGGTGTAGCGATCCTCACGCTGGCCGGACTGACGCGGTATTAACAACGCCAAATTGCGGGCAATCAGACGTTCGAGCTGATGCTGGACTTGCTCCGTGTCTTCAAAACCATGCATGCGGCTGCTGCGGGTCAGTAGTTCGCTCAAGGTTTGCGGGCCGCGTAGAAACAACAACCCCAACAGCACTACCTGTGCAGGCACTAACTCCAGAGCCTTGTCGACCTTGTGTTCCCAGCGATCAGCGCGACTGCCCATGACCAATCGGGTAAAGCCACGCCCTTCGAGGGCGCGCAGGCTTTGGCCGACCTGACCCTGGGTGAGGTTCATAACCGGCTCGCGGCTGGTTTTCTGATTGCAGGCCAGCACCAGTGCATTAAGTGTCAGCGGATAGGTTTCAGGATGGGTGGCTTGCTTCTCGATCAAGGAACCGAGGATGCGGATCTCGGTGCTGTTGAGCTGAGGCCCGGTATCGTGTTCAGTGCTCATCACGCTTTCCTTGTGCGTTGTTAAGGTGGCTAGCCTAGGTTCATCTGTTGTTAAAAGACAAGCCGCTTCATGTGCGCTGTATGCCTATAATCTGCGCGCACTAACTTCCTGCCCACAGACTGTCGAGACTTTCATGACTATCTCTCTGTACGCTGCTTCCGTTCCTGTCTTCAAGCAAATGCTCAATGCCCTGAGCGGTGTCCTGAGCAAAGCCGAAGCCCACGCGACTGCCAAGAACATTGAACCAAGCGTATTCCTGCAGGCGCGTTTGGCGCCGGATATGTTCTCGTTGGTGCGTCAGGTGCAAATCGCCGTTGATTTCGCCAAGGGTGTTTCGAGCCGTCTGGCTGAAATCGAAGTGCCTAAATATGAAGACAGCGAAGTCACATTTGCTGATTTGCAGGCACTGATCAGCAAGGTTCTGGCACACCTAGACGCGATCAAACCTGAGCAAATCGATGGCAAGGAAGGCATCGAAATCATCACCCGTGAGGGCACCCCGAAAGAAAAACGCTTCACTGGCCAGGCTTACCTGCTGACCTACGGTCTGCCGCAGTTCTTCTTCCACGTGACCACCGCTTACGCCATTCTGCGCCACAACGGCGTTGAAATCGGCAAGCGCGATTACATGGGTGCGTTCTGATTGAGTTGATTGCCTGCGCGATATAGCGCGGCAGACGTCAGCTTCAGGAGCTGCCCGCCCGGGCGCTCCTGAAACTGCCAAGGCTTAGCCTTGTTGGGTGGTTTGCTCTTCCTGGGCCAAGCAGACCGCAGCAGTGAATAGCACATCGGTGGAGGAGTTGAGCGCGGTTTCGGCTGAGTCCTGTAGGATGCCGATGATGAAACCCACCGCCACAACTTGCATCGCAATCTCGCTTGGGATTCCAAACAGGCTGCACGCCAGCGGGATCAATAATAGCGAACCGCCCGCTACACCCGATGCGCCACAGGCGCACACGGCAGCCACCACGCTGAGCAAAATAGCGGTTGGCAGGTCAACGTGAATGCCCAGTGTGTGAACAGCTGCCAGGCTCAAGACGGTGATAGTGATTGCAGCGCCCGCCATGTTGATGGTTGCGCCCAGCGGGATCGACACTGAATAGGTGTCTTCATGCAAGCCCAAACGCTCGCTCAATGCCATGTTTACCGGAATGTTGGCCGCCGAGCTGCGGGTGAAAAACGCGGTAATTCCGCTTTCACGCAAGCACAAGAGCACCAGCGGATAAGGGTTGCGACGCAGCTTCCAGAACACGATCAGCGGGTTGACCACCAGCGCTACGAACAACATGCAGCCAATCAGCACCGTGAGCAGGTGCAGGTAGCCCAGCAGCGCGCCGAATCCCGAAGTCGCCAGCGTCGATGCAACCAGGCCGAAGATGCCCAGCGGTGCGAGGCGAATGACCACGCGCACAATCAAGGTGACGCCGTTCGATAAGTCGCTGATTACGGTGCGGGTGGTGTCTCCTGCATGGCGAATGGCAATGCCGATGCCGATGGCCCAAGCCAAAATGCCAATAAAGTTAGCGTTCATCAACGCGCTGACCGGGTTGTCGACCACGCTTAACAGCAGGCTTTGCAGAACTTCGGTAATGCCGCCGGGCGCGGACACAGTGATATTTTCAGTGGCCAATACCAGGCTGGACGGAAACAGCATGCTGGCGATTACCGCCACCACAGCGGCGGCAAAGGTGCCGAGCAAGTACAGCACCAAGATCGGACGAATGTGAGTTTCTTGCCCGTGTTTGTGGTTGGCAATGGAAGCCATGACCAAAACAAACACCAGAATCGGCGCGACGGCTTTCAAAGCGCTGACGAACACCTTGCCGATAAAGGCCACTGAAAGTGCCGCAGCAGGGAAAAGCCAGGCCAGTAAAATGCCGGCGATCAGGCCAATGACAATCTGAGTCACTAGGCTGGTGCGTTTGAGCTTCTGCATCAGAGTAGGCGGAGCGTCAGTCATTAAAATGTCTCTAGTTGTTGTGGGTAGCGCATTCAAGACCTTGGTTAAGCCAAAAGAGCGCTTAAACGTAATGAGTCAAGCCGAGTGGAAGGGGCGATTTAAGTCATGGGTGCTAACACGACTGTCTGACTAAGGCCTGAGCGGGGGGCGGACTTTACCATAGACAAGTAGGTGCTTTCCTACGCCGGGCAATCTGCCACACCTGGATGCGGCGTGCGTTTTGGTCACCTGCTCTCGAGTTGAATCATTCTGTTACTATTGTGCATCCCTACTTTTCTTCAAGTCAGCGGGCCTTTTGGGCTTTCGCTGATGCCGTTGTTTTGGAGTTATTCATGCTGTTGCCCATCCTGCTCCTGTCGGCGGCCGGTTTTACCGTGCTGACGACTGAGTTCATTATTGTCGGCCTGCTACCTGCGATTGCCCGCGATCTTGAGGTCAGCGTGTCCCAGGCAGGCTTGCTGGTCACTTTGTTTGCGTTCACCGTGGCAGCGCTGGGGCCGTTCTTAACGGCTTATTTCGCGCGTTTTGAGCGTAAACGTCTGTTTATTAGCATTTTGTTGATGTTTGCCTTCGCCAATACCGTGGCCGCTTTGGCACCGAACATTTGGGTGATGGCCTTTGCGCGCTTGCTGCCGGCGCTGGGCTTGCCAGTGTTCTGGGCGTTGGCCAGTGAAACAGCGGTGGGCATCGTAGGGCCGGAATATGCGGGGCGTGCGATTGCGAAAATCGGTTTCGGCATCGTCTGTGCCACGGTATTTGGTATCCCTGTCGGTACGTTGATCTCTAATGCATGGGGTTGGCGTAGCGCCTTCGCGATTCTGGCTGCGGTTGCGTTGGCTAAGGCTCTGTTGCTGTGGGTGTATTTGCCTGCGGTCAAGGGCGTCAAAGACGGCATCACGCTGCGTTCACAGTTCGTCCTGCTGCACAGCCCGCTGATGATTGGTCACATCGCGCTGTCCGTGTTGGTGTTCAGCGGCATGTTTACCGCCTACACCTATTTGGCTGACATCCTTGAGCGCCTTGCGGGTTTTGACGGCACGTTGGTGGGCTGGTGCCTGATGGGCTTTGGCGCTGTCGGCTTGATTGGCAACTCGTTGGGCGGACGCATGGTGGACCGTCATCCGCTGATTGCCTCGATGGTGTTTTGCGCCTTTATGATTGGCGGGATGGTGGCCTTGGTGCCAAGCATTCATTCCACGCTGGGGCTGGCGGCAACAATGGCCGTGTGGGGCATCACTCAGGCTGCATTGTTTTTGGTCAGCCACGTGCGATTGATGAAGGCCGCGCCTCAGGCTCCGGCGTTTGCGGCGTCACTGAATATTTCGGGGGGCAACCTGGGCATTGGCCTAGGGGCCTTGTTCGGTGGGCATGTGATTGACAGCTATGGCTTGGGCAGCCTCGGTTTTGCCGGTGCCGGTTTTATTCTGGTATCAATCATGTTGGCGCTGTTGTTGATGACGATGAAGCCGCGTGTGGCCAGCGCCTAGTCGCTTGCGTCGCTAAACAACTCGCGTCGGGCTCCCTCGGTGATCGCAATGATGCCGGGGTGACGGCTCTTGCGCTCCACGGTGATGGCGTAAAACGACTCGGTGACGGCCTCGGTCTGGCCGATCAGTTCAACGTCGAATTGGCGCATGACTTCTTGGGCGATCACGCTGGGGGCAATAAATACCCCGATACCTGATTGACCAAAGGCCTGCATTAAGGCGCTGTCATCGAATTCGCCGACAATACGCGGCTGGATTTTCAGTTCTGCCAACCAGCGCAGCAAGCGACTGCGAATCACCGTTTCAGGGCCCGGGATCAGCAGTGGTGCATTGTGCAGGCACTGCGGGAAATTCTCTGCATATTCCCGGGCCAAGGCCGAGGTGGCAAAAAAACTGATGCCGCATTCGCCCAGTTTTTGGCTCAGACCTTTAATGTCGAGGTGAGGTGGCATCGGGCTGTCGGAAATCACCAAATCAAGGCGCTGAATAGCCAGATCTGCCAGTAGCCGATCTAGCTTGTCTTCTCGGCAGGTGATACGCATCGGCTTGTCCAGCTCCATCGTAGGCGCGATCAAACGGTAGACAATCGACTTGGGAACCACATCGGCAACACCCACCCGGAATAAAACCTGCTGCTCCTTGGGCGCCATGCGCAGCATGCTTTCCAGGTCGCTGCCGACCTGAAAGATCTGTTCGGCATAAGGCAGGACCTGGCGCCCGGTTTCAGTCAATTCCAATTGTCGGCCGACCCGGCGGAACAACGGCAAACCATAGGTTTCTTCTAGCAGGCTGATTTGCCCGCTGATGGTCTGCGGGGTGAGGTTCAATTGCTCGCAAGCACGAACGATACTGCCGGTTTTGGCAACGACCCAAAAATAATGCAGTTGGCGGTAATTAAGCATTAGGTCAGCAACACTTCGTAAAAATCGAAGTATAGCGCTTGTAAAAACGAATTTTACTGAAGTGTTTGTCTGTTTAAAATCTCGCGTCACTCGCTGGTCACTTCGCTGGCTGCTAGTTTTAAAGAGGGTAAATCACAATGAACATTAAAAACGCAGGTTGTGTAGCGCTGCTGGCGTCGGCCTTGTTGCTGATGAGTGGTTGTGATCAGGCTGAAAAAGCCGCGCAGCAAATGCTCAGTAAAACGGCTGAAACGGCTAAGCAGGCGATTGATGACACGCACAAAGCGGCCGAGCAGGCACTGAACGACGCCACAGGTGGTCGCTTGATCGAGAAAGAAAAGCCAGCGCAAGAAAACAAAGATTCAACGCATACTATTTAAATTGTCTTACTGCAGAGTCAGAACGCACTTATGGAATACCTTTTAGAACTGGCTGTCAGCCCTACGGCCTGGATCGCCCTGGCCACGCTGATCGTGATGGAAGTTGTGCTCGGGATAGACAACTTGATCTTTATTTCCATCTTGACCAATAAGTTGCCGGCGCAATTTCGCACCAAGGCCCGACGTATCGGTATCGGCCTAGCGCTGATTCTGCGTTTGGGCCTGCTTAGTACCATCGCCTACATCGTGCAACTGACCACGCCGGTGTTTGAAGTGTTGGGTCAGGCCTTCTCCTGGAAGGACATGATCTTGATTGCGGGTGGTTTGTTTCTAGTCTGGAAAGCCACCAGTGAAATTCACCACAGCATGACTCCGGAATCAGAAGACAAAGCTGAAGATGTGTCTTCCAAAGTAGCCATTGGCTTTGCTGCTGCGATTGGTCAGATTTTGATGCTGGACTTGGTGTTTTCCATCGACAGCATCGTAACCGCGGTCGGCATGACCGAGCATTTGCCGATCATGGTGATTGCGGTAGTGGTGGCGGTGTTGGTGATGCTGCTGGCTTCGGAGCCTTTGGCCAAGTTCATCAATGAAAACCCAACCGTGGTGATGTTGGCCCTGGCGTTCCTGATCATGATTGGCATGACGTTGATCGCTGAAGGCTTTGGTGCTCATGTGCCAAAAGGCTATGTGTATGCGGCCATGGCGTTCTCCGCCACGGTTGAAACATTGAATATTCTGGCGCGGCGGGTGCGGGAAAAACGCCAAGCGTTGTTGGCGAAGTAAGCGCGGGTAGTCACTGAAAACCGTCCAACCTTTCGGGATGGACGGTTTTTTTTGCTAAAGGCTTTAGTGGGCGCTGGCAGTCGTAGTTGCCGGTTGTTCGGGTGTTTCTTCCTTTTTTGGCTCTACCTGCGGATGATGATGGCGGCTAATGCGCATCAGCCCCCAGAACATCGCGGCGGCGACGGTTAACCAGCCAGTGATCAGCAGGATTATCGTCAATGTAGGGCTCATAAGTGCCTCCTTTGCCCGTGGTGGGCATAAACACTCTGCAGGTCACAGTCTAGCGTTAGCCGTGTTGCAGTCTATTGACCAAAGGTCGTGATTAACTAACTGATTGGCTCTATGGATGCGCCCTCACTGTGGTTTCAGGCTATACCTTGCCTTATTGGCGCCCTATGATCGACGGCCATGTCGGACCTCAAGGTTTGGCGCTCATTCTAAGCGAGGGAATATGCAGGGAGTGATTGTATTAAAAGCTGCGCGACTATGGCTGATGGCCGCGTTGGCCTTGGCCGTCGTAGGCTGTGCCAGTGTTGATCAGACTGAAATGCGCCGTTTGCCAGAAAGAGTCGAGCTTAATGGTGTGCCCTTTTTCCGTGGCAATGCCTATCAAAGCGGTCCACAAGTACTGGCCAGCATGCTGGGCGAACAACACATCAGAATCACGCCGGGCCTTTTGACCAAACCGTTGAAACTGCCCGAGGCAGAAGCGTCACTGCAAGGCAACATGGAGCAACTGGCCGGGCAGTACGGGCTCATGGTTTATCCGCTGGACTCATCACTTCCAGCATTATTGACTCAGGTGGCGGCGGGGCACCCAGTGATGGTTCGCTTCATGGACGGCAGTATCTGGACCGAACCGCGTTATGCGGTACTGGCGGGCTATAACCGCACCAAGCAGACCGTATTATTGCGGGCGGGGATGGACCGGCGGCGACTCATGGACTTCAAAAAATTCGAGTCTAGCTGGAAAGACGCTGGTGGTTGGGCCGTGTTGATTATGTCGCCGGACCAATTACCGGCCAACGTCGACAATGCGCGCTGGTTAAAAGTCGCCAACGAACTGTCTCGTTCTGGGCAAGAGCAGGCTGGGTCCAAGGCAATTAAGACGCTGCAAGCGCACAAATAACAAGACGCAGGCTGCGATCAATAAAGATCGCAGCCTGCGTGCGTTAAACGGGATGGCTCTCAGGCGGCATCCAATACCTTAGAGCCCGAATTTGTCCCGAAGGCTGTAATACCAAGCGCCGAGCGCAGTCAGCGGCGTGCGCAACAACTGCCCGCCTGGGAAGGGATAGTGCGGCAGATCAGCAAATGCATCGAAGCGTTCAGCCTGTCCACGCAGGGCCTGCGCCAGTACCTTGCCGGCCAAGTGGGTATATGTCACCCCATGCCCACTGCACCCTTGCGAGTAATAAATGTTGTCACCGATACGCCCAACTTGAGGCAAGCGTGACAGCGTCAATAGGAAGTTACCCGTCCATGCGTAGTCAATCTTCACGTCCTTGAGTTGCGGGAAGGCCTTGAGCATTTTCGGACGAATGATCGCTTCAATGTTTGCCGGATCACGTGCGCCATACACTACGCCGCCACCAAAGATCAGGCGCTTGTCGCCTGAGAGGCGATAGTAGTCGAGCAAATAGTTACAGTCCTCGACGCAATAATCTTGCGGCAGCAGCGTTTTGGCCAGCTCATCACTTAGCGGTTCAGTGGTGATGACTTGCGTGCCGCACGGCATCGATTTAGAGGCCAGTTCCGGTACCAGATTGCCCAGATACGCATTGCCCGCAACGATGATGAACTTAGCTCTGACCTTACCTTGCGGTGTATGCACCACCGGGTTGGCGCCACGCTCAATGCGCACGGCTGGCGACTGTTCGTAAATAGTGCCGCCTAATGACTCGACTGCCGCGGCCTCGCCCAACGCCAGGTTAAGCGGGTGAATATGCCCGCCGCTCATGTCCAGCAGGCCGCCCTGATAGTGATCGCAGGCCACCACTTCACGAATTCGGCGTTGGTCTAGCAACTCCAACTGAGTATTGCCATAACGCTCCCACAGCTTTTTCTGAGCTTCGAGATGGCCCATCTGCTTGCTGGTGATCGCTGCAAACACGCCGCCGTCTTTCAAGTCGCACTGGATCTGATACTTGGCGACGCGGTCGCGGATAATCTTGCCGCCTTCAAACGCCATCTGGCCTAACAGTTGTGCCTGCTTGGCGCCGACAGTGCGCTCAATCACATCAATGTCGCGGCTATAACTGTTAACGATTTGCCCGCCGTTACGCCCTGAGGCGCCAAAACCAACTTTGGCCGCTTCTAGAACGGTGACTTTAAAGCCGTTCTCCAGCAGAAACAGAGCACTCGACAGCCCGGTATAGCCAGCGCCGATGACGCAGACATCGGTTTCAACCTCATCCTGCAGGGCAGGGCGCTCCGGGGCCGTGTTAGCCGAGGCGGCATAGTAAGACTGGGGATAAGGTGTGTTCGCCATTCTGGAACCTCTGTTTTATATTTTTTACGAGTGCAGCCGATGCTACCTGAGTTGAAATCCACCCGCTAGCCAGCGCCCGCAGCGTATTTTTAGGCTTCAAATAAATAATTCGACTATTCATAGGGTTAGCTGCAAAAAAGGTGTTGACACACCTCCGCAAATCTATAGAATGCGACCCCACAGCAGGCACGTAGCTCAGTTGGTTAGAGCACCACCTTGACATGGTGGGGGTCGTTGGTTCGAGTCCAATCGCGCCTACCAAACAAAATCCGCTCTGCTGGGCGGTCTAGAAGGGCTCACCGAAAGGTGGGCCCTTTTTTGTTGTTTGCGATTTGCAAAGCTCCAGTCTGAGAGTGTCAGGCCAGCGCTTGCCATCAATAGAGATGGCGCCGGGAGTGTCTTGGCTTGATGCCTTTCACGCTGTTCTCGCCACCCGATTCAATGCAGGTTGGACAATTCATTTTTATCTCTTGGGTGGCTGTAGCGTGTTATGTCGAGTTATATCGCCCCGCTAATTCTTTAATTGCTTTGCAGTCTTGGCGAGATGCAAAAGCTGGCCAATGAGTGGAAAGAAAGTTATGGAGCTTCTTGCCGAGTGTTGCCGGGTCTGTGGTTGCTCGGCTGGCCGCTTAAGCACTTCGGTGATCCGACTTATTCGCTAGAGCTGCCCGCGGAGCGGGAACGAGGTCGTGCAGGAAGGCGCGCAAGCGTTTTCTCTCTGACTACAGCATGGCTTATCAACCCGCTTTGGCGGGTTTTTAATACCTGATGAAAAGACCATGAAACGCAAGCAAATTGATTGCGGGCAGCGAGTTAGGGGCCGGGAGATCAAAGTTGGCTTTGTCGCAGGTCAAGCCTGGGGGGCTTGATTTCCTGTAGTTCTAGGCGCGATTGGTTGGTAAGCGAAAGGAAATATTCTGTAGGACATTGGTGTTTGGTGATTACCAGCTAGAGTCAGATGGTGGGGCGATATTAATGCTGTGGGCGATTTAAGGCTTTTGAGTGATGTTGTTTTACCCTTTATTGGGGCGGTGATATTCAAATGAATGTAGTTGTGCGGATTTAATCTCTGTTCGGGGATATGGTCCGTGAATTGCTGTGTGCAGCCCCTTATGGCGAAGTATGGGGGCGTCAATTCAATGCCGACATGGATAACGATCCTGTAAACCCTTAAGATTTTATGCATAATCCTACGGTTTGGCCTTTGAGACCTGTAGATAGGGGGTTTCAACACGGCGGGTGGTGGTGATTTAGCTGAATCGACTCAGTAGCGTCAATTTAAAAAAATCGCAAAAAGTCAAAATTATGGCGAAACACATTGGATAAAAGATTTAATGCCTGACGCATTCAAAATATTGACGATGTCATTTTGATAGCTTATTTTGACGTCCGTAATGTCGCGAGGCATATGTCCTTAATAAAAAGTCAGCGTCACGGGAATTCTCTATGAATCGTACAGACGACATATCGAATCTTTTCAGCAGGTTCGGAGCTAGCTCGGACAGTTATCACGAGTTCGAAAGTCAGTTCGATTACAAAGAGAAGCAAGAGACGCTTGAGCTGGAAAAGACAGTGGTTACGCTTGAAGCTTTGCCTGAACCTGACGTAGTGGCCGCGCCTGTGGCTGAGGCTGTGCCTGAAGTTATCGTTGAGACCGCGCCTGCACCGGTGGTCGAACCCGTCGAAGAGAGAGTCGAGGCTGTGAAGGTTGAGCCGCAAGCGGCTGTTGAACCGGTCCCTCTTGAGTTGTCGGCCAGTGCGCCGGTCGTAGAGCCTTTGGTTGTTCCAGAGGTTGCGTCGGTATTAGCCTCTCCTGCCACACCAGAAATCCCAACTGTGGTTGCTGCACCCGAAAGTCTGGCGGCGCCAGTGGTCCCTGAAGAACAGTTGCTGCACGTTGCTGCTGCAACGGCTCCAGCCAAACTGCGTAACTTACTCGCAGAGGTGATTCAGGCTCGTCAGGTCGAGGCGCAAGTCTTGAGCGATGACGCACTGCGTCATGTGGCTACCAAGGCGCGTCCGGCGAAGTGCAAGGCGCACATTGTGGTGTTGGTCTCACTCAAGGGCGGCGTTGGTAAAACCACGCTGAGTGCTGGTCTTGCTAGCAGTTTGCGCATGGGTGGTGGTCGAACGCTGGCCATCGACCTTGATCCGCAAAACGCTTTGCAATTTCACCTCGGTGTCGAACAAAGTGTTTCGGGTATCGGCAGTGCCAATATGGCCGGGCAGAATTGGAACGACAGGTTACAGCATGGCTTTGATGGTTCGCTGTTGCTGCCTTACGGCGTTTTAAGTGACGACGAGTGTCACTCTCTCACTCGCGAAATGGCTGAGGACCGGCATTGGCTGGCGCGTCATTTAGATAGCATGGATTTGGGTGAGCACGATGTGGTGATCATTGATACGCCGACCGGATCTACGCAGTACTTAGAGCAGGCGCTGGATGTGGCCGATGAAGTGATTGTGGTCACCACCGCCGATGCCGCCAGTTTCATCACTCTGGATCAAATAGATCGCGTGCTGGGCGCCTCTGATGTGCGCCCGGCGTATTCGCACTGCAATTATGTGGTTAATCAGTTCGACGGCAGCCGTGAGTTTTCCCGAGACATGCTCCAGGTACTAAAACGACGTCTGGGGGAGCAATTGATGGCAGTTGTTTCTTTGGACAACACACTGGGTGAAGCACTGGCTTATGGGCGTAACCCATTGGCCATGGCTGAAACCTCAGTTGCGTGTCAGGACGTGCTGCTGCTGGGAGAGCAACTCAAGGCCCGATTCGAAACCTCGCGCGCTCAAGGGATTGAAGCCCAGTGATAAACACAACGCCGGAATCTGAAGCAGCAGCCGAGCCAACGCGCATCCAGCGTTTAGCTCAGGCGTTTTCCGATCGCTTTGATCAATGGCCGGATATGGCACGTCGCACGCTCATTATTAGCACCATGCTGATTTGTAGCGTGTTGGCAGTTTTTATCATCATTGCGCCGTTCGAGTTGTACGCGCAGTGCATCTTCGCGTTGGGCTGCTTCACGGTAGCGATGATTTTGCGCAAGATCCCGGGGCGTCTGACCGTGCTGATCATGATCGGCCTCTCGTTAACGGCCTCGTTGCGTTATATGTACTGGCGTCTGACCGCGACCTTGGGGTTCGAAAGCTGGGTCGACATGGCATTTGGTTACGGCTTGGTGCTGGCAGAAATCTACGCGTTGGTGGTGCTGGTATTCGGCTACTTGCAAACGGCCTGGCCGCTTCGTCGGCAACCGGTTCTGCTCAAGGGGCCACCGAGTGAATGGCCTGTAGTTGACGTGTTTATCCCGTCATACAACGAAGCCCTCGATATCGTAAAACTGACGATTTTTGCCGCCCAAGCCATTGACTGGCCCAAAGACAAATTGCGTGTCCACGTGCTCGACGACGGCCGCCGTGAAGACTTCCGCGACTTCTGCGAGCAGATCGGCGTCAACTACATCACGCGTGACAACAACCGCCACGCCAAGGCCGGTAACCTCAACGAAGCCTTGAAGGTCACCAGTGGCGAATTCGTGGCCTTTTTCGACGCTGACCACGTACCGACCCGTTCATTTCTGCAGGTGAGCATTGGCTGGTTTTTGAAAGACCCCAAGCTTGCGATGTTGCAAACGCCGCACTTCTTCTTTTCTCCGGACCCGTTCGAGAAAAACCTCAACACTTTCCGTTCAGTGCCGAACGAAGGCGAGTTGTTTTACGGCCTGGTGCAAGACGGTAACGACTTGTGGAATGCGACGTTCTTCTGCGGTTCTTGCGCAGTGCTACGCCGTGAGCCGCTGCTGGAAGTGGGCGGCGTTGCGGTAGAAACCGTGACCGAGGATGCCCACACCGCACTGAAACTCAACCGCGCGGGTTACAACACGGCCTATCTGGCGATCCCGCAGGCGGCCGGTTTGGCGACAGAAAGCCTGTCGCGCCATATCAGCCAGCGGATTCGCTGGGCTCGGGGCATGGCACAGATTTTCCGTACCGATAACCCGTTGGTTGGCAGGGGCCTGCACATGGGGCAGCGCTTGTGCTACCTCAACGCCATGTTGCACTTCTTCTATGGCTTGCCGCGTCTGGTGTTCTTGACCGCACCGCTGGCATACCTGTTTTTTGATGCGCAAATCTTCCATGCCACGGGGCTGATGATCAGTGCCTATGCATTGCCGCACATTTTTCACGCCAGTTTGACCAACTCCAGTATTCAGGGGCGTTTCCGACATTCGTTCTGGAACGAGGTCTACGAGACAGTGTTGGCCTGGTACATCATGGGTCCGGTGTTGATGGCGCTGGTCAATCCCAAGTTCGGTGGTTTCAACGTAACGGACAAGGGCGGCATCATCGACCAGACCTTCTTCGACTGGAAGCTGGCCCGTCCGTACATCATCTTGCTTGCGCTCAACGTGGCAGGAATGATTTTCGGCTTCGTACGGCTGGCACAAGGCGATGAATCCGCTGTTACCACGTTGCTCATCAACCTGGTATGGACCATCTACAACCTGATTATCACCAGCGCAGCCGTGGCGGTAGCGAGTGAAACCCGTCAGGTTCGCTCCGAGCCGCGGGTTGCGGCAGAGTTACCCGCGCTGCTGACGCTTGACGACGGTCGCGTGATTCGGGGCGTGACCCAAGACTTCTCGCAAAAAGGCATGGGCCTGCGTTTGCCAGAAGGCGTTAACGTGCCTCAAGGCACACGGGTGCAACTGTCTTTGTTTCGCAACGATCAGCCGAGTGTCTTCCCCGCCGTCATCGCCTTTAGCCGTGGCTCATTGTTGGGCGTGCAGTTCGAACATTTGACCTTGCATCAGCAAAGCGACTTGATACGCCTCACGTTCTCGCGTGCCGATACCTGGGCCTCAACCTGGGGGCACGGGCAGGTCGATACTCCGTTGACAGCCTTGCGTGCGGTCACCCGTATCGGTTGGCGCGGTGTCTGCGCACTCTTTAAAGCCACGACCATGGAAGTGAGCAGTCATTTGCACCGTCGTCGTGTCGCCCCATCCACTCTAGAAAACGTAATGGACAAGTGATGAATTTAAATTCTTTCGCTTTCGGTAATCTGCGCGACTCACGTCGTGCACTGGCAGGCCTGACATGTGCCTGGCTGGCGTTGAGTGGCGGCACTGCATTCGCCGAGACAGCTCCCGCGCCAGTTGCTCCGGCAGCCAGTCCCAACAGTTACACGGTGACCCTCAAGCAATTGGGGCGTAATTACCCCATGACGTTGCGCGGTGTTGATTCGACCGACAGCGTCAGTTTCAACGTGCGTGCCGACTCCATTGTTACCGGTGCCAAGTTGAATCTGGAATACGCGTATTCGCCAGCCTTGTTGGCGGATCTGTCGCAGATCAACGTTCTGGTCAACGATGAGGTTGCAGCTAGCCTGCCATTGCCCAAAGACAAGGCGGGGCAACCTCAGCAGCAGACGATTGATATTCCTGCGCACCTCATCACTGAGTTCAACCGTTTGAGCCTGCAATTTATCGGGCACTACACAATGAGTTGTGAAGACCCGCAGCACTCAAGCTTGTGGGCCAAAATCAGCAATGACACCAACTTAAAGATTGACGTGGCGCCCTTGTTATTGCCGAACGATTTGTCGATTTTGCCGTTACCGTTCTTCGACCGTCGGGATGCGCGACCATTAAACCTGCCGTTCGTATTTGTGAACTCGCCGGACAACGTCACGCTGGAGGCTGCCGGTGCGCTGTCTTCCTGGTTTGGCGCCTTGGCCAGCTATCGCGGGGCACGGTTTTCGTCGAGTTTGAATCAAATCCCCGCCTCGGGTAATGCCGTGGTTTTGGTTAGCGGCTCGGGTGATCTTCAAGTGGGTGGGGTGGCTCTGCCAGCGGCCAAGGGGCCGACCCTGAGCATCATCACTAACCCTAACGACCCAAATGGCAAGCTGTTGGTGATCAGCGGACGTGACAGTGCCGAGCTTAAGCGTGCCGCTACAGCACTGGTTCTTGGAAGCCAGGCGTTGTCGGGCAACAATGTGGTCATTGACAGCCTCACTGTCGTGCAGCCGCGCAAACCCTATGACGCGCCAAACTGGTTGCCAACGGATCGCAAGGTCAAGCTCGGCGAACTGTTGCCTGCACAGCAATTCAATGTGTCCGGCTACAACCCGGGCGACATCACCGTGCCACTGAACCTCCCGCCGGATCTGTTCACTTGGCGCGATGACGGGGCCCCGCTGGACCTCAAGTACCGCTACACGCCACAAGAAAAATCCAACAACTCGTCGTTCATTGTTAGTTTCAACGACGCGTTGATTAAGTCGCAGAGTCTGCCGTCCGAAGACAAGCTCGACAGCGGCGTGCTCAGTGCCTTGAAAGCCAATGATGGCAATCTTGATCGCGAGATCAGTGTGCGTCTGCCTCTGAACTCGGTCGCCCTGCAGTCACGTCTGCAACTGCGTTACATGTTCGACTACATCAAGCAAGGTGAATGCCGCGACATCATTATTGATAACATGCGCGGCTCAATCGACCCTGAGTCGACCTTGGATTTGACCGGCTATGATCACTTTATGGCGATGCCTAACCTAGGTGTGTTCAAAGACGCCGGCTTCCCGTTCACCCGTATGGCTGACTTGTCAGAAACCGCAGTAGTGCTGCCGGACCATCCAGGCATCGCTGAGTTGGATGCTTTCTTGACCGTACTCGGCCGTTTTGGTCAGTCCACCGGTTATCCAGCAGTCGGTGTGCAGGTTATCGAGGCCGCTCAGGTAGCAAGCGCCGCAGACAAGGATCTGCTGGTATTCGGCTCGGGCAACAATCAGCCATTGCTGACGCAGTGGGCCGATCGTTTGCCTGCCTACGATGCGAATGGTCAGCAGAAATTTCATTTGTCTGACTTGCCAATGCGCCTTCGTGACTGGTTCAGCCCTGACCCGGAAGCGAATCTGCGTAGAACCAAACTGGCCATGGCGTTCTCCGGTGGTGCTCGCAGCACTTACCTGACCGGCTTTGAGTCACCACTCAAGAGCGGTCGCAGTGTGGTCGTGATCGCCAGCGGCCAACCTGAAGGCCTCGCTGACGTAACCAATGCCTTGATTGGCGGTGATGACTACGCTCAATCCATTCAGGGCAGTCTGGTCGTGGTACGCGGTAAAACCATCGAGCCACTGGTGGCGGACGAGGACTATTACGTGGGTAGCTTGGGCACAGTTAAATACCTGCAATGGCTGATGTCGCGCCATGTGCTGTGGGTGTTGGTACTGACCGGATTGGGCGTGGTGCTGCTCAGTGGCCTGGCTTACTTGGCGTTGCGTGCACGTGCTAACAAACGTCTTAAAGGATAAGCCTTCGTGCCTTTGATAACGCGTGTGAAGGGAGGGGCTCTGCGCTTGCAAGGGCTAGCGCTGTTGGCGTTGCTGTTGACCTGGCTGTTGCCGGTCACAGCTCGCGCCGACACATGCAACTCGCCCTGGCCGCTATGGGAGACCTTTGTCGAGTACTTTGTGCAGCCGGACGGACGTGTCATGGATGCCAGCACGCCGCAGCGTCACAGCTCTTCAGAGGGGCAGTCGTATGCCATGTTTTTTGCGTTGGTGGCCAACGATCGTGAAACCTTTGAAAAGCTCTGGCGCTGGAGCGAGAACAACTTGGCGCAAGGTGACATCAAGACGCACTTGCCCGGCTGGTTCTGGGGGCTAGACGAGAAAGGTGAGTGGGTATTGCTGGACAGCAATTCGGCTTCTGATGGTGACTTGTGGTTTGCCTACGCGTTACTTGAAGCCGGTCGTCTGTGGCATCGCCCTGACTACATAGACGCGGGTCGGCATCTTCTGCGTAACGTCGCGGAGCAGGAAGTTGCCATCTTGCCGGGTTTAGGCAAGATGCTCATGCCGGGCAAGTTCGGTTTTATCAAGCCTGACCTGACCACGCCGGATCAATGGCAACTTAACCCTAGTTACATGCCGATTCCGATACTTCGACGTTTTGCAGAAGTCGATCCCAAAGGACCGTGGGCACAGATAGCGAAAAATACTGCAACTATGATCAAAGCCGTTTCTCACAACGGTTTTGTTGCGGATTGGGTCACTTATCGGGCTACCGGGCCTAAAACCGGCGAATTCATTGTTGATCCGACCAAGGGTGACCTGGGCAGTTACGACGCGATTCGTACGTATATGTGGGCTGGTCTGATGCCTGCACGTGATCGCCTGCGCAAAGCTATGCTCGATAATCTGGGCGGCATGCTTCAAGCCACTATTGACGATGGCGTACCCCCGGAAAAAGTTCGGGTCGTGAGTGGCGAGCGTAGTGGGGCGGGGCCGTTTGGTTTTTCCGCTGCGCTGCTCCCGTATTTCAATGCCTTGGGCAAAACGACACTGCAACAGCAAGAAGCCTTGCGAGTCGAGCAACTTATGGCGCAAAGCCTGACGCCTGAAGCGATCAAAATCGCCCAGCCGCCATATTACTTTTTTGTACTGAGCCTGTTTTCGCTGGGCTATATGGACAACCGCTACCACTTCCTCGATGACGGGAAGTTGCAACCGATGTGGGAGATGAAATGCCAGCGCGCCCTCACGCAATAGCCTTTGGGATATTTGCAGCCTTGATTAGCAGCAGCAGTTTTGCCGCACTGGATGATGCGGGCAAGGCACTGCTGCAACAGGGTAAATATTGGCAGACTCAAAATGATCCGGCTCGGGCCTCAGAGGTCTGGAAAAAGCTGTTGTTGATTGATCCGCAACAAGTTGATGCGCTCTATGGTTTGGGTTTGCTTGAACTCAAAGCAAAACGGCTTTCGGGTGCCAGCAATTACCTGGCGCAGATGAAGCAGTCCCATGCTGGCGATCCACTGACTTTGCAGTTGGAGCAGGCCATAGCGTTGCAGGCTGGTAATAACCCGGACCTGCTGGACCAAGCGCGCACTCAGGCCCGAAGTGGCGATCTGGAAAAATCGGTAGCGTTGTATCGACAGGCGTTTGCAGGCAAGGCGCCGCAAGGCGAGTTGGGCCTAGAGTTCTACAACTACTTGAGCTATACCCCCGGTGGTGCCAATGAAGCGCGTCAGGGGTTGGAGCGTTTGCTGCAACAGAACCCGAACAACGTTCAGGCCAAGCTGGTGCTGGCCAAGTTACTGATTCGCAATGAAGGCACCCGTCCTGAGGGTTTGAATCGTCTTGCGCAACTGTCCACGCTGCCTGAGGTGAGTGGAGAAGCCACCGAGAGCTGGCGTCAGGGTCTGGTTTGGCTAGGTACGCCACGTCCATCGGACATTCCATTGTTTGAGGCTTATCTCAAGGCCAATCCGAACGACGCTGAAATTCGTACACAAATGCAACGTCGTGCTACTGCGGGCACAACTGCCAACATGAACCCAAATCTGGCGCGTGGGTTCAAGGCCCTCCAAAACAATCAGTTGGGCGTCGCCGAGCAGGCATTTCTGGCGCGTCTAAAAGAGCAGTCGCAAGACCCGGATGCGCTGGGTGGCCTAGGTCTGGTGCGCCAACGCCAGGGGCGTTTAAGCGATGCCAATGAATTGCTGACCCGTGCGGCCTCTCGCGGTTCAGATAAGCGTTGGCAAACGGCACTCGACAGTAACCGCTACTGGAGCCTACTCAGCCAGGCTGAAAAGGCGCAAGCCAGTCAAGACCTGCCCCGTGCTCGTAACCTATTGCAGCAAGCCATTGCCAGCAAACCGCGCCAGCCTGAAGGCTACATCGCTCTTGGCGGGATTCAGGCAGAGCAAAATCAGTTAAACAACGCCGAGACCAGCTATCGCCAGGCCCTGAACTTAGACAACGACAACCCTGACGCCTTGTTGGGCCTTATCACGGTGATGTCGCAAAACGGTCAGGCCAGTCAGGCCATGCAAATGGTCGATCGAATGACGCCGGCCCAGCAGGCGCGTCTGGGTGATCTGCGTCCGTTGAAAGCGGCAGTGGCGGTTGGTAAGGCTAAAAATGCCGCTCGCAGTGGCGACCTCAAGGGCGCGATTGCGGCTCAGCAAGACGCGGTGCGCAATGATCCGGGTAGCGTCTGGACTAACTACGACCTGGCGCTTTATTACCTGCAAGCCAAGACGCCGGATAAAGCTCGACAAACCATGGCTGACCTGCTCAAGGCGAACCCGCAAAGCGCAGAGGCTTTGTACGCCAGCGCCTTGCTTTCAAGTCAGTTAGGTGAATGGCCTGCGGCGCAAACCACTCTGGATCGAATTCCTTTCAGTCAGCGAACTGCCCCGATGCAGCAACTGGCCAATGAAGCTCAGGTGCAGTCGTTGGTGAGTCAGGCCTCTGTGCTGGCCAAGCAGGGCGACCGCGCCCAGGCGCTGAGCTTGTTGCGTCGTGCTGAGCTGGCAGCCAATGGTAGACCTCAAACCATGGGGATGCTGGCGTCGGCTTACGTGGATGCCGGTTACCCCGATCACGCGCTGTCTATGTTGCGCAACGCTATTGCGCAAAGTAGCAACCCGCCGATGTCGTTGCGTCTTGCTTACGCCGGTTTGCTGCTGAAAACGGGTGACGATGCGCAGGTCAACCAGCTCTTGCACGAGTTGCAGAGTCAGCCTCTGACCGCTGCTGATCAACGCACCTACGACGAAGTGCTGTTCTTGTACACCGTGCGTCAAGCTGATGTATTGCGAGAGAAGGGCGACTTGGTTGCTGCCTACGACACGTTGGCCCCGGCATTGGCCCAGCGACCAAATGACCCGTTGGCCAACGGTGCTTTGGCCCGTATGTACCTGGCCAACGGCGACAGTGCCAAAGCCATCGCGCTTTACAAACCCTTGCTTCGAAACGCGCCAAATGACCCCCAATTGCAAATCGGCATGGCTCAGGCCTTAAGCAAAGCGGGTGATAAGAGCGGGGCTGCTGACGCGGCGGATAAGGCCTTGGAACTGGCGCCTAATGATGCGCAGATTCTTGCCAGCGCGGCAGGCATTTTCCGTGCTCAGGGTAAGAATGCCAAAGCTCAGGACCTGTATACGCGCGCGTTGGCATTGCAGGCGCCGGTCAACAAGCAAGAAGCTAATCCATTCGCGAGCACGGCGTCTGCTAACCCATTTGTCGGGGCTGCCGGTCAGCGTCGTCAGTCGCGCTTGTCGCAGAACACTTCTCAGATTCCGGAGCCCGCGCAGGCACAACTTGTTGCAGCGGATGATGTGATTGAGCCAGCCCCGCGCTTTTACGCGGGCAATCCGGGCAGCTCAGCGCGTATAGCGCCGGCACCGGGTGCTAGCCAAGGGCGGTATGCGATCCCGCCGCTGGATGATGATTACGGTGATACTCGCCGTGTAGCAGCAGCCCCGCCAATCGATCCGCAGGAAGATGCGCGTCAGGCGATGGAAACTGCTTTGAGCGAGATCAAACAGGAGCGTAGTCCGCGTATCACCCAGGGCATAGCCATTCGCAGCAATGACAGCGAGTCGGGTCTGAGCAAAATGACTGACGTTGAGGCTCCTCTGGAGATCAGTCTGCCGGTGGGCGATGACCGCGTCGCCTTACGCGTGACGCCGGTGTCGTTGAACGCTGGCAGCGTGGGCGACGACGCTAAAACCCGGTTCGGTGGGCCTAACGCTGCACAAATAGCAGCAGTACAAACGGTACTGGCCGGGGCCAATCCAACCCCAGCCAGCTTGGCGGCGGCCAGCGGTGTCAATGGTTCGACAGGTCGTCAAAAAGACTCTGGCGTTGGTGTGGCGGTGGGTTACGAAATGCCCTCCGAAGGCCTCAAGGCTGACATCGGTGTTACTCCGCTGGGCTTCTTGTACAACACCGCAGTGGGCGGCGTGAGCCTTGATCGTGCGTTCAGCGAAGACAGCCTGTTCCGCTACGGAGTCACACTTTCGCGTCGGGCTGTCAACGACAGTCTGGTGTCCTTTGCCGGCGCTCAAGATGCTCGCAGCGGGCTTAAATGGGGCGGCGTTACCGCTAATGGTGCGCGCGTGAAACTGGGCTATGACAACGGTGAGTACGGCGCGTACGGCTATGGCGGTTTGTACAAACTGCTGGGCAACAACGTTAAAGACAACACCCTTGCCGAAGGCGGCGCCGGAATCTATTGGTACCTGGTCAAAGATGACACCCGCCAGTTGACTGCGGGTCTGGGTGCTACGGCCATGACATACGACAACAACCAGGGCGTCTACACCTATGGCAGCGGCGGCTACTTCAGCCCGCAGAACTACTTCTCCATCGGGGTGCCTGTCAGTTGGTCGCAACGCACTGATCGCTTGAGTTACACGCTGCGCGGTTCGGTGGGGCTGCAGCACATCGAACAGGATTCAACACCATACTTCGCTAACGACAATGCTATGCAGGGCGCTCTGGAGCAGGCGTCAGCGGGTTATGCAGCTGCTGGCTCTTCATTGCTGACCCAGTACTCAAGCCAGAATAAAACAGGCATCGGTTACAACCTTGGTGCGGCGGCCGAGTATCGACTGGGCAGTAACATGATTCTGGGCGGCAGCTTCGGGATGGACAACGCCCAGGACTACAAGCAATGGACCGGGGGGTTATACCTGCGTTACACGCTTGAAGACTTCACTGGGCGCATGCCAATGCCGGTCAGCCCGTATCTTTCCCCGTATTCGAATCAGTAAGCAGGAGCTTTTATCATGGCAGCATCTCTTTTGGCGGGCATGACGATTTTAATGATTGGCGACAGCCACTTAGCGACGCCTGGGTATTTGATTTCTTCGTTGCACGATGACCTTGTTGCCAAGGGTGCAAAAGTGCACACCCTGGGCGTTTGTGGTTCAAACCCTAGTGATTGGCTTAAAGCATCGCCGGCAGGCCAGTGTGGCGCTGCTGAGCGACGTGACTCGGGCAAAGTTGTGGTGTTGAGCGATAAGACCGCGACGACACCGATCAGTGAGTTACTGGCTGCCGAAAAGCCGGACATCGTATTGGTTGTGCTGGGCGACACCATGGCCGGTTACGATAAACCGGCGTTTCCCAAAGCCTGGGCGTGGCAGCAGACTGGGGCGTTGACTAAGGCAATAGCCGCAAGTGGCACACATTGTGTTTGGGTTGGCCCAAATTGGGGTTCCCCGGGCGGTAAGTACAACAAGACCCCGGAGCGTGTTCAGGCTGTCTCCGAGTTTCTCAAGAGTAACGTTGCACCATGTAACTACATTGATTCATTGGCGTTTTCCAAACCAGGGCAATGGGCAACAGTCGATGGCCAGCACATGACTGCGCCTGGCTATAAGGTCTGGGGCGACGCCATTAGCGGCGCCTTGGAAAACGCCCCTGTCGTCAAGGAAGTCAAAAAATGATTAAACAGCTTTCGGCGTTAGTGGTTGTTCCCGTTTTGGCATTTAGCGCCTTGGCGGGCGCTGCTCCAGCCCTATACCCAACAGGCCCAGCCGCAGATTCGGCGTTCATTCGTTTCGTCAACGCCAGCACGGCGCCGCTGGAGGTGACTGCGCAAGCTGGTCAACCGCCGTTGCGTCTGGAAGCTGCTAACCCGGTATCGGATACGTTTTCGGTGGACTCAAGCAAGCCGATCACGGGTACGTTGAGCAGTGGTGATCAGAATTTGGCCATCGACCTGAAAGTCGGACCGGGTGAGTTTGTCAGTGTCTTTACTCTGCCGTCGGGCGCCGGTATCGAGCAGGCCGTGGTGCGCGAGACACCGGATGACTTCAACGCAAACAAGGTGTCGTTGGGGTTCTTGAACGCAGACACTTCCTGCGCCGATGCCACGTTGCGTCCTGCCGGGCGTAACGCAGATCTGTTCACGGCAGTGCCGGTCAACAGTGCGCAACGACGCTCGATCAATCCGGTCGGTCTGTCAGTGCAACTGGTGTGTGCGAATGCCAATGTCGGTGCGCCGCTGGACCTGGGGACTCTTAAGGCAGGCGATCGCTTCAGCGTGCTGTTGGTGCCTTCAGCCAACGGGCCACAGCTGTTGCAAGCATCGGATATTCCATTGCAATCCCACTGATCGGATTCTATCGCCGCCATGGTCTTCGCCTCCCTTGAGTTCCTGACGCTGTTTCTGCCTGCCTTTTTGCTGATTTACGCATTGGGCAAGCCGCAGTGGCGTAACGTCATTTTGTTGATCGGCAGCTGGTTGTTTTACGGCTGGCTGAACCCGATGTTTCTTGCGCTGCACATGGCGTTGACCGTGGTGGCATGGGTTGGCGGGCTGTTGATCGACCGCTCGCGGGAGGACTCCAAGGGGCGCGTGCGGCTGTTGATTGGTCTGATTGTGTTCAACACGGCGGTGTTGTGCTGGTACAAATACGCCAACATTCTGGCCGCTACTTGGATGGAGTGGATTACTTACCCAGGAGCCATGCCGCTGGAGTGGCAGCGTGTCGCGTTGCCGGCCGGGTTGTCGTTTATTGTGCTACAGGCGATTTCCTATTTGGTGGACGTCCACCGGCATACCGTGCCGGTGGAGCGTAGCTTCATCAATTACGCCACTTACATCTCAATGTTCGGCCACTCGATTGCCGGTCCGATCATTCGTTATGACTGGGTGCGTCGCGAGCTGGTCAAGCGTTACTTCGACTGGCAGAATTTTTCGCTAGGTGCGCGCCGTTTCATGATCGGCATGTGTATGAAAGTGCTGGTGGCCGACACCCTGTCGCCGCTGGTGGACGTGGCGTTTCACTTGGACAATCCGTCCTTTGTCGATGCCTGGATCGGTTGCCTGGCGTATTCGCTGCAACTGTTTTTCGACTTTGCCGGCTACAGCGCCATGGCCATCGGCCTGGGCTTGATGCTGGGCTTTCACTTCCCAGAAAACTTTAACCAACCGTATCTGGCTCGCAGCATCCAGGATTTCTGGCGGCGCTGGCACATGTCGCTGTCCAGTTGGTTGCGTGACTACTTGTACATCGCCCTTGGTGGCAATCGCAAAGGCGCCTGGAAAACCTATCGCAACTTGTTCCTGACCATGGCCATCGCCGGTCTGTGGCATGGCGGCGACAGCTGGAACTACCTGCTGTGGGGCGCTGCGCACGGTATTGCCCTGTGTGTGGACCGCCTGTGGTCACGCTCGACCTTGCCGAGCATCCCGCCGGTGCTGGCGCATACCTTGACCCTGCTCTTTGTGTTTATGGCCTGGACGTTGTTCCGCGCGCCGGACTTTCATTCGGCGTTGAACATGTACGCCGGGCAGATTGGTTTGCACGACTTTGCACTGGGCGATGCGCTGGCCGTGACCCTGCGTTCAGCCCATGGCCTGGCGGCTTTGCTGGGCATCGCCTGCATCCTCGCGCCGGCCTTTAAAAGCCGGTATGAGCAACGCTTCGGCGGCTCAGCGCTGTATGCACCGATAGCGGCCGTGTGGCCGGTGGCGGGTTTTCTGCTTTCGTTCGCGTTGATCGCGAGTCGTGAAGCGGTGCCTTTCCTGTACTTCCAGTTCTGATGGCCGAGCCCATGCCTGACTCATCCCCAAAACCGGCCATGCCGAGTGAATTCACTGCCCGAATCAGCAAGCTTTCCGGCTGGATATTCGCCGCGTTTCTGCTGGTAAGTTTTGCCTCGGCTGTTTGGCTGTTGCTCAGCGGCAAGGTGGAACTGTTGCCGCCTAATCTGACCCGTGACGCGGTGTTGCATGGCGAAGTAACGCACAAAATTGCCAAGCAATTGTCGATGGCGGCTGTGCCTGAACGCGCCGCAGACCTAGAGCGCGCAGCGAGTTGGCTGACGTTTCACGACACTGGAGCGCGGGTGCGTCCGGGGTGTGATGGCTGGTTGTTTTTGACTGACGAAATGCGCATAAACCGGCACGCGCAAGACAATGCTGACGCCAAGGCTGCGGCGATACTCGATACTCAGCAACGTTTAGCCAAACGCGGCATTGCGTTGCTGGTGGCTGTAGTGCCAGACAAGAGCCGTATTGCCAGCGATCAACTGTGCGATCTGCGGCGTCCGGCGCAATTGCAAAACCGCGCCGTGGAGTGGGTCGACGCATTGAACAAAGCGGGCGTCAAGGCGATTGACCTTGCACCGGCACTGCAACCGTTGGGGGCCGAAGCGTTCTTGCGCACCGACACCCACTGGAGTGAAATCGGCTCGTCGGCGGCCGCAAAGGCGATCGCGCAGCAAGTGCAGGCGATGGGCATCAGCGCCACGCCGCACACCGAGTACGATCTGACCGTTCAGAGCCCGGCGCGCCGCCCGGGCGACCTGGTGCGTCTGGCCGGACTTGAGTGGTTGCCGCTGACCTCGCAACCCGCGCCGGAAACTGTCGCGTCGAGCCAGATCACTGCCAATAAAGTCGACACCCAGAGTGACGCAAACAGCCTCGATGATCTGTTCGGTGATACCAACCTGCCCAGCGTCGCGTTGGTCGGCACCTCCTTTTCACGCAACTCCAATTTCCTTGGCTTTTTGGAGAAGGCGCTTGGCGCGCCGGTGACTGACTTCTCCAAGGATGGCGGCGAGTTTTCCGGGGGGGCGAATAACTACTTCAAAAACCTGGCGTTCAAAGACACTCCGCCCAAACTGTTGATCTGGGAAATTCCCGAGCGTGATATTCAGACGCCATACAGCGAAGCGATTCAGTGGGCGAAGTAAATCCGGGGCGAGGCTTGCACGCCGTTTAGGGGCTGCTGCGGACGGCGTCAGCGAAAAGAACCGTCATCGTGCGGCCCGCGCCTCGCACATCAGGGTGCTCACTTGAGAGGGAGTTACTGAGAGCTTGACAGGTTCTGCTGGCCGCATCGCACACGGGAATCTGGGGGCGCTGTGATGCTTTTAAGGGGCGCGTCAGGGCTGTCTGGCGAACTGCGACAAGCGCATGCGGCAGAGCGTTATAAAAGGCTTAGGTAAAAAACGATGAAGTGGTTATTCGTGTAGTGCCTGGCGGCAGAATAACGAGGATTTGAATCTTGAAAATGGCAGGGGCGGCTGGATTTGAACCAACGCATGGCAGGATCAAAACCTGCTGCCTTACCGCTTGGCGACGCCCCTGTATCTGTTGCGAGAGTGCTTGGCACTCTGTGTGACGCTGCTTACTGCGAGGTTTTTGAGGTCTGCTGTAAGAGTGCGCGAGAATTTATCAACATTTTCTCCATCTGGGAACCCCTCAACTTAAAAAATCACGTAAAAACAGCCGCTTACTGCCATTTAAGGCCATGTCGAAAGCATTTTGGCCCTGGGTTCGGTTACACCGTGAAAAAATGACCTTGCGTGCGTGAAATTTAAAGCGTATTTTTTCATGAAATTAAATGTATTAAATTTCATGGCGATCTAGATGTTCAAACTCCCCAGTGGGTTATTTCCCGGATTCAGCGCGTGAACAAACAAGAAGAAATCGCCGCGCTAGCGATCCTCATCCACGATCTGCGTAAGCACAAGAAAATCACCCTGAAGGAGCTAGCCGATAACATTGGCCGCTCGGTGGGTTTTCTGTCGCAGGTTGAGCGTGGTTTGTCGCGGCCTACGGTGGCCGATCTGACAGCCATCAGCGAAACATTGGGCGTGCCGACAACCTATTTCTACAACATGCCCAAGCCTAAGCAATTATCGTGGGTCACCCGCCCGGACGAACGCCGTACCTTGCATCTGGCCAATGGTATTACCGACATTTTGGTATCGCCGAAGATTAGGGCTTCGTTTTCCATGCTCGAAAGTGTGCTGGAGGCGGGAGCTACTAGCGGCGAGCGGCACATGCTCGACAGCTCGGAGCAGGGCGGTTATGTGCTTGAAGGCGAATTGACCCTATGGCTTGGCGATGACGATGCCCCGGTGACCCTGCGGGCAGGCGACAGCTTTCAGTTCGACAGCCACACCCTTTGCCGTTACGCCAACCTGACCGAGCATCTCGCGCGAGTGCTTTGGGTCTACACCTGATTAAGGATGAACAATGATGGATGCTGCCTGCTCTGATTTGCTGGCTGAAGTGCGTGCCTTTCGCCAGCGCCACCCCGATGTGCGGTACGTTGACCTGATCTCCCTAGACATCCCGGGGCATTTCTACGGCAAGCGTTACCCCATCGACATGCTCGAAAAGGTCGCGGCTGGCAGCGTCCTCAAATTGCCGCAAAACTGTGTGCTCTTGGGCGTACAGGGCGGGCTGTTCAAGATCGGTGATTATTGTTTCAACGATGGCGACCCGGATGCCGTGCGGCGCTTGGTGCCGGGCACACTCAAGCCGGTGACGTGGGAAGGGCAACCGTTGGGGCAGATGTTGATTACCTCGGACGGCACAGAGAAGCCCATCGAATTCGAGCCGCGTGAAGTGCTGGCGCAAGTGCTGAACCGACTGGCGGACAAAGGCATTCACCCGGTGGTGGCGTTTGAACTGGAGTTTTATCTGTTCGACAGGCAACTGCGCGATGGCTTGCCGCAGTTCCCGCGGGATCAGCAGACCGACGATGCCGATGACCAACCCAATATGCACATCGAGCGTCTTTCGCGTTTTGCGCCGGTGCTTAATGAGATGGTTGAGGCGGCGCAGATTCAGGGCATTGATGCGACGGTGATCACCGCCGAGCTAGGGCCGGGTCAGTTTGAAATAAATTTTGGTCACCTGGATGACGGCTTGCGTGCCGCAGACTGGTCGGCGCTGTTCTGTCGCAGCACCCGGGGTGTTGCCTTGAAACATGGCTATCGCGCCAGCTTTATGGCCAAGCCCTACTTGCAGCAGCCGGGCAGTGGCATGCATGTGCATGTCAGCCTGTACGACGCGGCAGGCAACAACCTGCTCGCGGCCAATCAGCAGCAACCGCTGCGCCATGCCATTGCTGGCTGTCTTGACCTGTTGCCCGCGTGCATGCCGATCTTCGCCCCGAACCACAACGCCTTTCGCCGTCTGGGTGGCACCACCAATATCGCCACCCGAGCGAGTTGGGGGTTTGAAGACCGCGACGCATGCTTACGGATTCCTGAGTCGGACGCTAAAAACCTGCGGGTTGAATACCGTCTGGCAGGGGCCGATGCCAACCCGTATTTGGTGCTGGCGGCAATTCTGGTTGGGCTCGAGCACGGGCTTGAAACCGCTAAAGAGCCTATCCCGCCGCTTAACGAAGACCGTAACAGCGGCATCGACTTCCCGCTGGACATGCTTGAAGCGGTGCGCGTGATGCAACATCAGCCGTCACTGCGTGCAGGCCTGGGGGCGGAATTCGTAGACGTTTATTGCGAGAACAAACGTCAGGACCATCTGGCCTTCATGCAGGAAATCAGTGCGCGTGAATATCGCTGGTTCTTGTAAGTCGGTTTCTGTCTAGGTGAGGTCTTGTGGCTAAACTGTGCGCAATGTCTCTGAACGCAGATACATTTCGTGCAGGTTCTACTTCGATATCAGGTAAACACCATGCCCAGCGATGCTACGAGCGCAATCCCCCGGTTTTGGAGAGATCCTCACTTGCCTTTCATCGAGGCACGCTCAATCGGCGATGGTCGAAAGATTTGTTATACCCGGCATTCCCACGAAGAATTCTCCATCGGCGCCATCACTTCGGGGCGTTGTACTTACGTGCATGAGAAAACCCGTCATACAGTCAGCACCGGCACTGTGGTGTTGATGAATCCGGGCGAGGTGCATGCCTGTAACCCCATTGAGGACGAGCCGTGGTCCTACCTGATGCTGTTGTATGTCGATCCACACTGGCTGGCCAGCCTTCAAGGCGAAGGAGAGCAGGGAGCTCAGCCAGTTTCTGCGACTCATACCCAATCGCCAGCACTGTTTAATGGCCTGATTAATCTGTATGCACAACTGATTGATCCGGTGGGTGAGACCTTGGCCAAGCATGAAGCAGCCGTTGGTTTTTTCTCAATGATGCAACGGTCACTGGGCAGCTCAACGGCGCTGCCCAAGACCGCCAACCTGCGAGTTGAACGGGTTGCTGAGTACATCGATGCACATTTCATGCGTTCGATTCGCCTTGGGCACATGTGTGCAGTTGCCAGCTTGTCAGAGGCTTACCTGATTCGTGCGTTTGAACAGCGCTACCACATGACGCCCCACGCTTACCTGACCAACCGGCGGGTTCAGTACGCCCAGACGCTGCTGCGGGAGGGCGCAACTATCGCTGCCATCGCACAACAGAGCGGTTTTTCTGATCAGGCACATTTGCAGCGGGTGTTTAAAAAGCATCTTGCCGCCACGCCCGGCCAATACAAGGTTTAAAACCACAGTAATGAGACTGCGCAACCTGAAAGCATGACTGCCATGCAGCGATTGAACAGGCGAATGCGTGGTGGGTTGTGCAGGTAGCGGTTTAGAAAAGCCCCGGCATAGGCCCAGCAGGCGATCGACACATAACAGACCACAAAGTAAATCAACGCGAACGACCAGATCAGCATGGCCTCACCGCTGGCGACAAACGCTCCCATGCCCGCGACTGCTGCCAGCCAGGCTTTAGGGTTAAGCCACTGCATGATCAGGCCATTGATGAACGACGGTTGCAGTGTTGCCGTGCCATCGACATCGATTCGACCGTTATCGGCGGCCAACTTCCAGGCCAAATAAAGCAGAAAAGCCATCCCGCCCCAGCGAATTAAGTCGGTCAGCAGTGGCCACTGTTTCAATACCTCATGCAGGCCGAAACCGGTGAACAACAGCAGCACCACAAACCCCACGGTGGCGCCCAGAACATGCTTCAGACTGGGGCCAAACCCCAATTGCCTGCCGCTGCTCAAGGCCACGATATTTACCGGCCCAGGTGAAATAGAGGCCGCCAAGGCAAATGTGGCCATAGCAATAAACACGCTCATTGCTGAGCTCCTTCTTGTGAGTGAGCCTGTAGAGTGCGGGGCTGGACAGCGCGCGTATTGAACAAAACTCCCTAATGCAGGATGCTGCGCCGGACGTGAGTGTCGATTGGTGCACACGTCAAACCCGTTAAAAACTATCCCGAGAAGGGCACAAGCATGGATAAGTACTTCGATAATTCAGGGTTATTTAAGGCTGCTTCGTTGGCACGAAGTGGATCACTGGGGAGCGCTGTGGCTGCCTGGGAGCTGAAAAATCTTGCTCTGAATACGAAGGAATTTTTGATATGTCCAAAGAACTACTCGGAGTATCTGCTCTAGGGTTGATGGTGCTTGGCGAGTTTTGCGCAATCTACAGTGAAGTCGTCACTGCCAAACTCGCGCAAACAGGCAGTCACTCATGGGAAGCGTTTGCCGTGCCCGTGGTGTTGATGTGTTTTGCCGGTCTTTGCTTGTTGGGTGCTTACTGGTTGGGCTATGTCGTGGTCGGTGATATTTGGGTGGTGACGGTGGTGTCGGTCACCTCCTTGCTGTTACTGGAGCCGATAGTGGTGTGGTGGCTGTTTCACGAGGCTCCCGCTCGCGGTGCGCTGATCGGGTTTTGCTTGGGCGCATTGGGAATGTTGGCGACCGTGCTTCTGTAGAACGAGAACCGCACGGATGAGGGTGACAAACGTCACCCTCAAGTCCGTGGCCGCGAACAGCGCGCAAACGGTTATTGACGCGGCTGAGCAGTAACGGTCAGTTCAACGCCTCGCGGCTAGGCTGACCGTTGAGCAAACGCTGGATACCCAGCGGGTTGGCGTTTTTGAGCGCGTCGGGCAGCAGGCTGTCCGGGTAGTTCTGGAAGCAGATAGGGCGCAAAAAGCGGTCGATAGCCAGACTGCCCACCGATGTCCCACGGGCATCTGACGTTGCCGGGTATGGCCCGCCGTGCACCATTGCATCACTCACCTCAACCCCAGTCGGGTAGCCGTTGATCAACAGGCGACCTGCCTTGTGCTCAAGTACCGGCACTACGTCAGCGAACGCCTGCAAATCGGCCGGTTCGCTAATCAGCGTCGCAGTCAGTTGGCCATGCAGGCTGTGCAGCGCTTGTAGCAACTGCGCCTTGTCGGCTACTTCAACGACAATGGTGGTCGGGCCGAAGACTTCTTCCTGTAACACTTCTGCGCCATTGATCAGCAGGCTTACATCGGCTTGGAACAGCTGTGGATTGGCCTGATTGCCCTGTTGCGGCGAACCTGCAAGATGGCGGATGCCGTCGACCGAGGCCAAGTGGCTGACCCCTTTGGCGTAGCTCTTCAGGCCCCCGGCATTGAGCAGGGTATGTGCCGGTTGCGCGCTGAAAAACTGGCCCAGCGCATCGACAAATGCGCTGAACTCAGGCGAGGCAATCCCCAGCACCAGACCTGGGCTGGTGCAAAACTGACCGGCGCCCAGCATCACTGAGCCGCCCAAGTCCTTGGCGATGTGTGCGCCGCGCTGTTTCAAGGCTTCCGGCAGCAGCACGACCGGGTTGATGCTCGACATCTCGGCAAACACCGGAATCGGTTGTGGCCGTGCAGCGGCCATGTCGCACAGAGCGCGACCACCCGACAGTGAACCGGTAAAACCGACCGCTTGAATCAACGGGTGCTTAACCAGTGTTGCGCCAACTCCGGCGCCGTAGATCATGTTGAACACCCCGGCAGGCATGTTCGTGCGTTCTGCGGCACGCACGATGGCTTGCGCCACCCATTCGGCAGTCGCCATGTGCCCGCTGTGCGCTTTGAACACCACAGGGCAACCTGCGGCGAGCGCAGCGGCGGTATCACCCCCTGCGGTCGAGAATGCCAGCGGAAAGTTACTGGCGCCAAACACCGCCACTGGACCGACGCCGATGCGGTATTGGCGCAGGTCTACGCGCGGCAGAGGCTGACGGTCGGGCAGGGCCTGGTCGATGCGGGCACCATAAAAATCGCCGCGACGCAGTACTTGGGCGAACAGGCGCATCTGGCCACTGGTTCGCCCGCGCTCGCCCTGAATCCGCCCGGCAGGCAAGGCTGTTTCGCGGCAGACGATGGCCACGAATTCGTCACCCAGCGCGTCGATTTCTTCGGCAATGGCGTCTAAAAACTCGGCGCGGCGGCTGGCTGGCAGGCCGCGAAAGGCTGTGAATGCAGTGCTGGCAGCATGGGCGGCAGCGTCGACTTCAGCGTCGGTAGCTTGAATGAACTGATAAGGCAGCGCCTCACCGGTGGTGGCGTCCAAGCTTTGCAGATGAACAGAGCCAGCGCCGCTGCGCTGGCCGCCAATAAAGTTTTGGCCGGTAATCTGGGTCATGTAAGCGTCCTTAAATAGTCAGGCATTTAAAAATCACTGTAGGAACTGGCGCAGGCCGCGATCTTTTGATGTTGAAAATCAAAAAAATCGCAGCCTTCGGCAGTTCCCACGGGACGATGATTTGGCGATTACTCAGGTAATCGCCCCGATCTGCCACGGCACAAACTCGTTTTGGCCGTAACCGTGCTGCTCGCTTTTACTGCGCTCGCCAGAGGCGATGCGCAGCATCATGCGGTAGATGTATTCGCCACGTTCTTCGATGGTCATGCTGCCGTCAGCAATCCCGCCGCAGTTCACGTCCATGTCTTCTTCTTGGGTTTCCCATAGACGGGTGTTGGTGGCCAACTTGATCGATGGCGAGGGCGCGCAGCCGTAAGCCGAGCCGCGCCCGGTGGTAAAGGCAATCAGGTTGGCGCCGCCCGCGACTTGTCCGGTGGCAGAAATCGGGTCGTACCCTGGTGTGTCCATAAACACCAGTCCATGGGCGCGTACCGTTTCGGCATATTCGTAAACGTCGACCAGATCGCTGGAGCCTGCTTTGGCTACCGCGCCAAGGGATTTTTCAAGGATGGTGGTCAACCCACCGGCCTTGTTGCCCGCTGACGGGTTGTTGTTCAACTCGGCGTTCATGCGCGTGCAGTAGTCTTCCCACCAGTGAATACGCTTGATCAGTTTCTCGCCCACTTCGCGGCTGACCGCACGGCGCGTGAGCAAGTGCTCGGCGCCATAGATCTCCGGGGTTTCGGACAGAATAGCGGTGCCGCCTGCGGCAACCAGACGGTCCACCGCATTGCCCAATGCGGGGTTGGCGGTGATGCCCGAATAACCATCCGAACCGCCGCACTGTAGGCCGATGATCAAGTGCTTGGCGCTCACCGGCTTACGCTCTACGCGGTTAGCGTCGGCTAACAGCGACTTAACCTGTTCGATGCCGCTGGCAATGGTTTTAGACGTGCCGCCGGTGCCCTGAATGGTGAATGCGCGCAGGAACTCGCCTTTTTCCAGCCCTTGTGCTGCTAGCAAATCAGCGATCTGGTTGGTTTCGCAGCCCAGGCCGATCATCAGCACCGAGGCGAAGTTGGAGTGGATGGCATAGCCGCCCAAGGTCCGGCGCAACATGGCTAGGGCTTCACCGCCCGGATCGACCGCGCAGCCAAAGCTGTGGGTCAGGGCCACCACACCATCGACATTGGGGTAGTCGATTAGCGCTTGGGGGTTGATGTCGCGGCGAAAGTGATCAGCGATGGCCTTGGCCACCGTTGCCGAGCAGTTCACTGATGTCAGAATGCCCACGTAGTTGCGGGTGGCCACGCGGCCATCTGCCCGCACGATGCCCATAAACGTATCGTTGGCCGGGGTCTCGATACCGCGCGCGTCAACGCCAAAGGCGTAGTCACGAGAGAAGTCACCCATGGCCAGGTTATGCACGTGTACATGCTCACCGGCCTTGATCGGTTGGCTGGCGAAACCAATGATCTGACCGTAGCGGCGCAGCGGTTCGCCTACCTCTAGGTCGCGGGTTGCGATCTTGTGGCCAGACGGAATCGCATTCAATGCTTCAAGCCCTTCGGCTTCTAGCACGAGGCCCTTGGGGATGGGCTGACGAGCAATCAGCACATCGTCTAGCGGGTTGAGTCGGATCACGGCATTGGCAGCATTTTCGCTGCCTATTTTAGTTATAAGTTGCATCACAGTTACCTCAGTGAAATGCAGAGCCTCAGGCCACAGTGGTCAGCCGTATGGCATCTGCGACTTCAGCGGCTTGAGGCGCAGATGCGGATGCAGTTTTACTGTTCATGTTCATCTCGCCTTTTTATGTTTTTTATCCAGCGGGAAGCGGGCCTTGGTACACCCCCGCTAAGTACTTCTACAGCGTTGTGACCGTGCCGGCAGGCAGTTCAGCGGCGCCTGCCTGAATGCCGTTGATCAGCGGTGCGCCGAATTCAGGCATGCTGATTTCGAACCGGTCGCCTTCCTGAGTCTGAATATTGTCGGCCACCGACAGCGTGGCGGTGCCAAAGAAATGCACGTGCACATCGCCGGGACGCAGGAACTGGGTGTACTTGAAGTGGTGGTATTCAAGGTTTTCTAGGCTGTGGCACATGTTGTCCTCACCGCTCAAAAACTCTTTTTCCCAGACCACTTCGTTGTCGCGCAGGATGCGGCTCATGCCGGTCAGGTTGCGCGGCAATTCACCCACACGCAATTCAGGGCCGAAACTGCAATTGCGCAGTTTGGAGTGCGCGAGGTACAGGTAGTTACGGCGCTCCATCACATGGTCAGAAAACTCGTTACCCAAGGCGAAGCCCACACGATACGGCTTGGCGTCGTCACCGATCACGTACAGGCCGGTCAGTTCGGGCTCTTCGCCGGCATCTTCTGCGAAGGGAGGTTTGTCAAAAGCGCTGCCAGGGCGTACTACGATTGAGCCGTCACCCTTATAGAACCATTCTGGTTGAACGCCCACCGTGCCGGATGCCGGACGGCCGCCCTCAATGCCCCACTGGAAAATACGCGCGGTATCGGTCATGGCGGATTGATCCGCAGCATTTTGCTGGTGCATTTTGTCGCGCGTCGAGGCGCTGCCCAAGTGGGTCAAACCCGTACCGCTGATTAGGCAGTGGGCCGGGTCTTGATGGTCCAGTGGCGGCAGCACGCGGCGTTCTTCGAGTAGCTGGCGATAGCTTAGCGGGCTTTCCTGAGTGCCTCGGGCCAGCACTTCTGCGACCAGACCCTGGCCTTTGCGAATGGCGCTAAGGGCTAATTCACGCGTGTTTTCGGTGCCCAGCACGATGTGGATCTGATCACCCTCGACCACGGCGACATGGCGCTGGCCTTGAGCTGTTTCAAATTGGATCAAACGCATGACGTGAACTCTTCGCAATTAATTTTTAGGGTGCAGCTAGTTAGCTCCATCTGGCGTTCACTTTAAATTTTGTGAGGGATGCTGCCTAATGACAGATGCTGATTGAGCGATAACCAATAGTCATCCCCTATGCTGCCATCCCTCACTACCATTATTTCTCGACTGCGCCTCAAGCAACTGCGGTTGCTGATTGCGCTGGACGAATTCGGCTCGCTGCACAAGGCGGCAGAGTCGGTAGCGATTACCCAGCCCGGCGCGACCAAGGCGCTGCACGAAATAGAATCGACCCTGGGCTCAACTCTGTTCGAGCGCACGACCAAAGGCCTGACCCCCAATGACCTGGGGCGTTGCGTAATTCGCTATGCGCGTTTGATCCACACCGACGTGGCGCACCTGCGCGAAGAAATGCTTGGCATCATGCAAGGCCATGGCGGGCGGTTATCGGTGGGGGTGATCATGGGCGCAGTGCCGGCGCTGGTGGAGTGCCTGGCGCAATTGCGCGCCAAGCAGCCGCAGTTATCGGTCGAAATCGTCGAAGACACCAGCGCCCGACTGTTGGCGTTGCTCGATCAAGGGCGGCTGGACGTAGCAATCTGCCGTACCAGTGTCAGCAAACACCCAGCAGCGTATGACTGCCGCTTTCGTGACCAGGAACCGTTGATTGTGGTGGCCAATACCGCGCACCGCTTTGCTGACCGGAGCACCTTGTCGTTAAGTGAACTGGCGGACTCTTCGTGGGTGGTGTTCCCGGTCAACATGCCCATGCGCTTGACCCTGGAGCGCGAGTTCAGAGAGGCCGGGCTTAGCTTTCCGACCTACCCGATAGAAACCTCGTCGACCTTCACCACGCTCTCGCTGTTGCGCCAAGACCCGCAACTGGTCGCCGTAATGCCCATAGACGTCGCGCAAATGGCCGTGAGTCATGGCATGTTGACGCGCTTGGCGCTGGAACTGAAATCACGCAGCGAGCCCTATGAAATCGTCACCCGCCAGGGCGTTGCACTGAGCGCGCCAACCCAATTGCTGATTGAGGAACTGACCCGCAAGCCCACACAAACCCCGTAGGAGCGAGCTTACTCGCGATCTTCTGATCTTTTAAAAAGAGCGCGAGCAAGGGTGTGTTGTTGGTGATTCAACAGTTGATAAACACATTGCATGGCGCTCAACACGTGCGTCGCACGAGAATAAACCGTTAACCCGCAGTGGCAGTTGCCCGTTATTACGTTAGTGCCCGTGGCATGTTCGGTGCATAAGTCTTTGGCAGTGACAAACACCTCAAGTGTTTAACGTGATTGCATTACTGCCTGCTAAAAGGACTTCCCATGTATTACCGTCAACTGGGCAACAGCGACATCAATGTCAGTGTTCTGGGCCTTGGCACCATGACCTGGGGCCATCAGAACAGCGAAAGCGATGCCCACCAGCAGATCGATCTGGCGCTGGCCGAAGGCGTCAACCTGATCGACACCGCCGAGATGTACCCCACGCCCACGCGCGGCGAAACCTGGCGCACCACCGAACGTTACTTAGGTAACTGGCTGGCGGCGAACAGTGCGCGCCGTGCAGACATCGTGCTGGCGAGCAAAATTGCCGGTCCGGCCCGGGAACCCGGTGGCCAGTTGCACATTCGTGACGGCCTAACCCGCCATGACCGGCGCAACATCGTCGAAGCCCTGGACGGCAGCCTTAAGCGCCTCAACACTGACTACCTCGATCTTTATCAACTGCACTGGCCAGATCGCCCGACGAATTTTTTCGGGCAGCGCGAATACCCGTATGTCGAAGACACGCAAAGCGTGGCCATCGAAGAAACCTTGTCGGTGCTGGCCGATCAGGTCAAGGCGGGCAAGGTGCGGCACATCGGTGTCTCCAACGAAACACCGTGGGGCGTGGCCGAATTTATCAAGCAGAGCGAGCGCCTGGGGCTGCCGCGAATTGTCAGCGTGCAAAACCCCTACAGCTTGCTCAATCGCCTGTATGAGGGCGGCCTGTCGGAATTCACCCATCGCGAAGGTGTGGGGCTGCTGGCGTACTCGCCGTTGGCGTTCGGCACATTGACGGGTAAGTACCTGGGCGGTGCGCGTCCCGAAGGCTCGCGCTTGGCAGCGGTGTATCGAACCTTCAGTCGCTACGACAGCGAGCTGGCGCAAGAAGCCATCGCCGGTTATGTGCAGATCGCCCAAGAGCACAACCTGACGCCTGCGCAATTGGCCTTGGCATTTGTCATCAACAAACCCTTTGTTGCCAGCGCCCTGACCGGGCAGACCAGCCTGGTTCAACTGCGCGACAACCTCAGTGCGCTCCATGTCACCCTCAGTGAAGAGATATTGGCCCGGATTGAGGCCATCCATCAGCGCATCCCTAACCCGGCGCCATAGGAAGGAGTACGGGCGATGCCCAAGCAACTGCACGTCAACCTGTTTGAAATGAATTGCGTGAGCCATATCGTTCACGGCTTGTGGGTTCACCCCGAGAACAATCGGCACCGCTTTAACGACCTTGATTACTGGACTGAACTCGCTCAACTGTTGGAGTACGGGACGTTTGACGGGGTGTTTCTGGCAGACGTCATCGGTACTTACGACCGTTTTCGTGATGGCCCGCAAACGTCATTGCGCGAAGCCATGCAGATCCCCAGCAACGACCCGCTGATGGTGATTCCAGCCATGGCCGCAGTGACCAAGAACCTGGGCTTTGGCGCGACGTTTTCGACCACTTACGAACCGCCGTTCGCCTTTGCCCGGCGCATGAGCACCCTTGATCACCTGACCAAGGGCCGGGTGGGCTGGAACATCGTCACCTCCTACCTGCCCAATGCAGCCCGCAATTTCGGGCATGCCACCGAGGTGGTACACGATCATCGCTATGAAATCGCTGATGAGTACCTGGATGTGCTCTACAAACTGTGGGAGGGCTCCTGGGACGATGATGCGGTGATCCAGGACCGCGAACAGCGTGTGTACACCGACCCGCAAAAAGTGCGTTACATCAACCACGTCGGCGAGCACTTTCGCGTTGCTGGGCCACACCTGTGCCAGCCCTCGCGACAGCGCACCCCCGTGTTGTTTCAGGCAACCGGTTCACCGGCGGGTATCGAGTTTGCAGGTCGACATGCCGAAGTGGTCTTCACCGGCGGACTGGATGCCCAAGAGGTACGCGCCAACATCCAGGCCATGCGTAACAAGGCCGTCGCCCATGAACGGGACCCGGCGGGTTTAAAGTTCATCGTCATGGCCGGCGTGATTGTGGGGCGCACCGACGAAGAGGTCAGTCGCAAGCTCGACAGCTATCGCAAATTGATGAGCGTTGAAGCATCCCTGGCCCATGCGCAGTCGGCCATTGACCTGACGGCCTACCCCAAGGATGCGCTGATCAGTGATTTGCTCGAACTCAAAGTTGAAGGCTGGGAGAGCTTGCAGCGCTACAAACCCGAGTGGACCGTGGGTACGGTGTTGGCCCAGTTTTCTGGGTTTAACCGGGAGCGATTCTTCGTGGCGGGGACACCGACGGTGGTGGCGGACGAAATCGAAAAGTGGCTGGATGTCGACGGCATCGACGGGATTAACTTGCGCCAGTACCTGTCGTTCGAAACCGCCCGGGACTTTATCGAACTGGTGATCCCGGAACTGCGTCGTCGGGGTCGTTTTCGCGAGCGCTACAACGAAGGCGAAACCCTCCGCGAGCGCTTGTTTGGGGCTGGGCAGACGCGCTTGCCAGATGACCATTTCGGCGCCCGTTATCGCGACCCTGCGCTGTTACAGCAGCCGGCTAAACCCTTGCGATTTACCCGGTAAACCGAGACGGCGTAGCAGTTGCCGAGCTTTGCGGCAACTGTTGGCCCTCCAACAGTCGCTGCACACACTGTTGCTTTTAACCCCCTTCCCAAACCCATTCACGCCTATTTACTGGGCTAAAAACCCGGCATGCCTTGTGCAACAGCCTTATTCCCGGACTTAAGGCAGCAGGCCCTCATGCGCGATAACTTATCTTCTATTCGACACCTCCCATTGCTCGGTATCGCGGCCCTGTGCTCTGTGTTGATCGGCTGTGGTCAGCAAACGTCAACCGTCACGCGCAGCGACAAGCCGGTCAGCGGCGGCACCCTGATTTATGCCACCGACCGTGAACCTACCTGCCTCGACCCTCACGTGTCAGGTGATATGCCGCAGGTATTCATCGGCCAGCAATACCTCGACTCGCTGGTCTCGATGGACGCGCAAGGCCAAATCGGCCCGTGGCTGGCCACGCGTTGGGAGGTGTCTGCCGATGGCTTGGATTACACCTTCCATTTGCGCGATGACGTGCACTTCACCGACGGCACACCGTTCAACGCTGCTGCGGTCAAGGCCAACCTTGATCACATGGCCAACCCCAAAACCCAGTCGAGCACGGCTGGCGGCTATATCCGCCAATACCGCAGCACTGACGTGATCGATGAGCACACGGCGGTGGTCCATCTGGCCACCCCCTACGCGGCCTTTTTGGAAGTACTGGCGCAGGGCTTTCTCGGTATCGAGTCGCCCACCGCTTTGCTGCGCTCGCGAGACGAAAACTGTGAAAGTCCAGTTGGCAGCGGCCCGTTCAAAATCGTCCGTTGGGACCGTCAAAGCCAGGTCGAACTGGTGCGCAACGCTGATTACAACTGGGCGCCGCCGACCGCCAAGCATCAAGGCCCAGCTTGGCTGGAACGGATCGTCTGGAAGTTCATTCAAGAACCTTCCGTTCGATTCGCCTCGTTGCAAGCAGGGGAGGTGGATGTGATTGAGTCATTACCTCCTGAGTCCCACGAGGCTGCGCGGCGCAATCCCGATCTCACCCTGCTGGTGGCGTTGCGTCCCGGCAACCCTACCAACGGCACACTGAACATTACCCGCGCCCCGTTCGATGATCTCAAAGTGCGTGAAGCCTTTGTGCGCAGTGCCGATGTCGTGGGCGCCCTCAAAAGTGTGTATTTCAATGAGTTCCCGCGGGCAGGTGGTCCGCTGAGTTCGGCGACTCGCTTCTACAGTCCGGATTTCGAACACGCTCAGGAGTACGCCCCGGCTCGCGCTGCCCAACTGCTGGATGAAGCCGGTTGGACCGGGCGCGATGCCGACGGTTACCGAACCCGTGACGGCAAACGCCTGCAAGTGCATGTGGTGATGGGCAACCGAACGCCGCCCTCGGAAGTCACGCTCTGGGAGCAGGTTCAGGCCACCACACGCCAAGCCGGTTTTCAGCTGATTGTCGAGCTGATGAGTGATGTTCAAGCCACAAAACGCCAGGCTGACTGGGACTATGACGTGCGGCTCGGGTATTGGAATACCAATACTGCCGACGTGCTGCGGATCATTTTTGGCTCTGAGTTCATTCGCCCTGCCGGTGTCGGCGGTTATCACCAGAACACCGCAGGCTTCAACGACGCGTCGTTTGACGCGCTGATCCAGCAAGCCTTGGCTACGCAAGATCCTGAACAGCGGCGTGCGCTGTATTACAACGCTCAACAGATTGCCTCGAACCAGTACCTGCAACTGACCACTTACCCGCAAAGCTCGCGTCTGGGGATCTACAAGACCACCCAAGGTGTGCGACTGGAGCCGTCTCTGGCGGTGACGTATCTGTATGACGCTTGGGTCAACAAATGAAAAGGGTGAACAAATGAGCCAAATAAAAGCGGTGAACCCACAACACGAACGCTGGGCACAATTGGGCCGGCGAGCCGTGTGGCGGCTGGCCGGTGGGGTGCTTGTGCTGTGGGCTGTGGCGACCCTGACCTTTTTTGCCCTGCGCCTGATACCGGGTGATCCGGTGCTGGCGATCCTCGGCGGCCAAAGCGCCAATCCCACCCCTGAAACCATCGCCGAAGCTACCCGTGAATACGGTTTGGACAAGCCTCTGGCGGTTCAATATGGGCTGTATCTGGGGCGCCTGGTCCAGGGCGATTTGGGGGTTTCTTACTCTCAACATTTACCTGTCACCAAGGTGCTTGCTGAACAGTCTTGGGCGACGCTGCAACTGACCTTCACCTCGCTGCTATTGGCATGGCTGCTGGTGTTGTTGCTGACCGTACTCACCGCGGGGCGGCGGCGCTGGGTGTCCAATCTGGCATCGCTGGCCGAAACCCTCTCAGCCGCATTGCCGCATTTCTGGATCGGTATTTTACTGCTGGCGGTGTTTGCCTTTGGTTTGCGCTGGTTCCCACCTGCTGGTAGCGATGGCTGGCGCACGTTGGTATTGCCGTCTTTAGCGCTGGCGATTCCGCTCGCGGGGTTTATCGCTCAAGTGACCCGCGAGTCACTGGAATTTACCTTGGAACAACCCTTCGTCCTGACCGCCCGCACGCGCGGTTTGAGTGAGACGGCTGTGCGTTTCAAGCACGCGCTGCGGCATGCGGTATTGCCCGGTATTTCATTATCGGGTTGGGCCATCGGCGCCTTGATCAGCGGTGCAGTGGTGATTGAAGTGATCTTTTCGCGCAAGGGGCTGGGCCGCCAGCTGTATCAGGCGGTGCAGGCGCAGGATTTGCCGCTGACCATCGGCATCAGTCTGGCGGTCGCCGCCGTCTATGTGCTGGCCAACATTGTGGTCGACCTGTTGTACCTGTGGGTCGACCCTCGTCAACAGGGGAAAACAGCATGAGCGCATTGACGTTGGAGACCCAACTGCCCGGTATTCGGGTGCAGCGTGTAGCCCGCAACGTACGACTGGGGCCTTTGTTGGCGTTTGGATTTTTGCTGTTTGTGATCATCGCGGCGCTGGTGCCGCAACTCTTCGCCCACAGCAACCCCTTGGCGATTGTGCCCAATGACGCGTTTCACCCTCCGGGGTGGGGCCACTGGTTCGGCACCGATCAGTCGGGGCGCGATATTTTCTCGCGGGTGATTTACGGCACACGCCAGTCATTGTTGATCGGTTTGGCGGCCACTGCGCTGGCCATGTCTGTCGCGATTGCTCTGGGGTTACTGGGCGGGCTGGGCGGCCCTCGGCTGGATCGCGGGGTTAATTGGCTGCTGGAAATTCTATTCGCGTTCCCCAGCCTGATACTCGCGCTGCTGTTTGTCGCGGTATTTGGCAGCGGTATCGGGCCGCTGATTGTCGCCACCGGATTGGGTACGGCACCCGGCTATGCGCGGATGGTGCGCGGTCAGGTGTTGGCAGTGCGTCATTCGGGCTACATCGAGGCGGCTGTCGCCCTTGGTCACCCGACGTGGCGGATTATTGTGCGCCAACTGTTGCCCAATGCCATGCGCCCGCTGATTGTGACCCTGACCATGGGCGTCGGCCAGGCAATTGTCTGGGCCTCGGCCCTGAGTTTTCTGGGCTTAGGCGCACCACCGCCAGCGCCGGAGTGGGGGACCATGCTGTCCATGGGCCGCGACTTTGTGGCAAACGCTTGGTGGCTGACCTTCTTCCCCGGGCTATTCATCGTACTTACCACGCTGTCGACCACAGTCGCCGGTCGTTATCTGCAACAACGCCTGGAGGGTCGTCTGTCATGAGCGATAAACATTTGATCGTCGAGGGCTTGTCCATCGAATTTGGCGGCCAGTCTGTGGTGCGCAATGTGTCTTTCACCCTGGCCCCCGGCAAGACCCTGGCGTTGGTGGGGGAGTCGGGCTCAGGCAAAAGCGTGACAGCCCGCAGCCTGATTGGCTTGGCCGGTGCGGGGGCGCGGGTGACTGCACGCACCTTAAGTTATGGCGGCCAAGACTTGCTCGCGTTGTCCGAACGCGGCTGGCGCGGGTTACGGGGCAAAGGCATTGGCTTTGTGTTGCAGGATGCACTGGTCTCACTCGACCCCTTGCGGCCGGTGGGCAAGGAAATTCTCGAAGTCCTCAAGACCCACAACTGGGGTGATCGGCGCAGCCGCCGCGAGCGGGTCATCGAATTGCTTGAGAAAGTCGGCGTGCCCGAGCCTGAACTGCGTGCTCGCCAGCGTCCCGATCAGCTGTCTGGCGGTCTGCGTCAGCGGGCATTGATTGCCAGTGCGTTGGCGATGAGCCCAGGCCTGGTGATCGCCGACGAACCGACCACCGCGCTGGACGCCACGGTACAGGCGCAGATTCTGCAAGTGCTGCAAGAGATCAAGGCGCGCGGCGACTCGCTGCTAATCATCAGCCATGACTTGGCCGTGGTCGCGCAATTGGCGGATGAAGTGCTGGTGCTGCGCCACGGCGTGGTGGTCGAGCAAGGGCCTATGCAGCAGGTGTTACGTAACCCGCGTCACCCCTACACCCAAGCGTTGTTGGACGCGGTGCCCGCCGAGCATGCGCGGGGTACGCGCCTGTCCCCACAAGGCAGTGCTCAGGCGGTGGCACCTCGTCCCGCAGCCGACTCGCCGGTGTTGCTCAAAGCCACGGGGCTGGGCAAGCGCTACACAGCCCCTGATCAGCAACCGCGTCAGGTAGTCGATGACGTCAGCTTTGAACTACGGGCGGGGCGCACACTCGGCATCGTTGGAGAGTCCGGTTCGGGCAAAACCACCGTTGCGCGTATCGTCCTCGGGCTGCTGGAGCCGGATGCCGGTCAGGTGCAGTTTCTTGGCCATGCGTGGTCGGGCGTGGGAGCTGATCGGGTGCTGGAAAAGGACCGCCGATTGCATCGGCGTGACATCAGTGTGATCTATCAAGACCCCCTCAGTTCGTTCGACCCGCGCTGGAGCATCGGCCAGATCCTCGCGGATGCGTTGGATGTAGCAGGTGTCAGCGCATCGCAACAGCCAGCACGGATCAGTGAATTGTTGGAGCAGGTACGCCTGCCTGCCGATCTGGCCACGCGCAGGCCCTTGCAATTGTCAGGTGGGCAACGCCAACGCGTGGCCATCGCCCGAGCAATTGCCAGCAACCCGAAGGTGATTATTTGCGATGAGCCAGTCTCCGCACTCGACGTCTCGGTGCAGGCGCAGGTGTTGGATTTGCTCGCAGACCTGCAAGCGGCGCTGGGGCTGGCGTATCTGTTTATTTCCCATGACCTAGGTGTGATTCGCCACGTCAGCGACCAAGTCTTAGTGATGCGCCACGGCAAGGTGGTGGAAAGCGCGCCGGTCGACGTACTGTTCGAGAATCCCCAGCACGCCTACACCCAGCGCCTGTTGGGTGCCGTGCCACGCCTGCCGGGAGCCGGCAGCGAACTGGTCGTGCCGCCCCTTGAAGCGGAAAGCACGGCGTGGCTATTCGATGAATCGCAGCTGTGGAAAATCGCGATCTAGGCCGGTGCTTGTTATCGAACAGCCGTGGTATCGATCAAGGCATTGAATGTCGCAGCTTTCACAATGCCGAACGGAGGTTCTACAGAAGGGTTCTCCTGGCACGGATGCCGGGAGAACCTTGACCGCAAAAAGTCGTAGGTCTTCATGTCTCAGCGCTTGCGCAAATACGGACTACATCTAACACGCCCAAACTCCTACCCGATATTCGCCTAAAGCCTTGGCAGGCAAAGACTCGCCCTACATCAAGCCTCCACGCCGCCCTTGCACACTTGCGCACTTATAAAGCCCTGATGTTTTGTTACATCAGGACGACCGCAGCGCAAGGAATCGCGGATGTCACGCTCACAGCCCACGTTTCGTTTCAGCCTGACCTTTGATGGCTTTAACGGCGACCTTCAGGTCTTGTCCTTTAGCGGTAAAGAATCCCTCAGCACGCCCTACGCCTTTGATCTGGTACTGGTCAGCGAGCGTGCCGACCTGGACTTGGTGGCGCTGTTGCACACACCGGCCTTTTTGGCCTACGGCGCCGGGGGAGCAGGG